>JALWQH010000039.1 GCA_027083135.1 Desulfurococcales archaeon
CTTGTAACAGGAGTTGAGAGAAGCCTTGACGATCTCCTACTAGTATCCAGGAGAGCTGAGGTTCTCTCAAGAATATATGCGGTGCTTGAGGGAATCGCCCCTGAGGGCGATACTATTCCTCCAAGATGGATGGAACCTGTGCCTGAAGGCCCTCTTAAGGGGAGCAGAGCATTCATAGACTACGATGATATGAGAGACGCTATAAGAGAATATTATAGGATTAGAGGGTGGCACCAGGATCTAGGATCACCTCTGCCCGAAACAGTGGAGGAGCTTGGGCTTCAATGGCTGGTTGGTGACGCTGAAGCCGCGCTACGTGCTGCTGAGGCTAGGCTGCATAGTAGGGTCAGGAAGCCTGAGAACACTGCGTGAAGCTACAAGCTTCTCTACGAGTTCCAGCCCTATCTCATTCTCCGCCCTGTCAATATCCTCGATCCTAGCCCTGGTTGTAGGCTTCTCCGGTAGGATGACGCATGCCTCACACATCTTGGCTGACAGCTCGTATGTTCCAATTCTCCTAGCCTCAGCAACTATTTCATCCTTATCCATCCCTATGAGCGGCCTATATATGGGGAGCCTTATGGGATACGCTGCTGCCAGGAGGTTTTGAAGAGTCTGAGAGGACACCTGCCCTAAGCTTTCACCTGTGACAAGCCCCTTGGCGCCTATCTCCTCCGCCAGGATCTCTGCGCCCCGCAGCATGAGGCGTCTTAGCAGAGTGTTCCATATACGCTTATTCTTCAACCCTGCTATCGCCTCCCTAACAGGCCTATAGTCAACCACATGGAACCCAGCGTCACACCCGCACCCCCAATCCCCGTAAAGCAGGCTGGCCACCTTCAACGCTCCTTCCACTTGTCCTTCCGAAAGCATGAATAATACAGGCTCCACGCATGCCCCCCTCTTCATCATTCTCCAAGCCGCTACGGGTGAATCTATGCCTCCTGAGAATAAAGCTACAAGCTTGTCCTCAGTGCCTAGGGGGAGGCCTCCAGGCCCCCTAATAACATCCGTGTAAAAGTAGGCATCCCAGCCTCGAATCTCCACGTATACCGTGATATCAGGGCTGTCTAGATCTACTCTACGCGCGTAGCTAAGCAGCGCTGCACCCAGAATTCTCTCAGCATCCTTGCTTGTGAAGGGATGGATGCCTGTCCTCCTAGCCCTAACTCTAAAAGCCTTTCCCTCAACCCTGCTGGCAAAAAGCTTTACAGCCTTGTCAGCTAGCTCCTCCAGGCTCCTAAAACCCGTTTTAATCACGGGTGATATGGATACAATTCCGAAGACCCTGGATAATGCTCTCAGAGCTTCTTCGAGCCCCTCATCACTAATATAGACATATATTCTCCCTCTAGTCCTTGTGATCCCAGCATGCCTTAAACCCTTCCTCTTCAACGCACATGTAATGTTACGTATGAGCTGGTTCTCCATTCTCCTCCTAGTAGCATGTCCTTTAACCGAGATCTCACCGTACCGCACCATGATCAGCATCGCAGGCTCCTAGGTAATAACATATAGGTGAAGCCATAAAATAGGAGTTGGGATGATGAATACGTCATCGCATGGCCTGTAGATGGCCTCAACCCGACCCCGCTGACCCTGGGAAATAAGTGTGGATTACAGGCTGCGGGAAAAATTGCTTAGGAGTTCTGGCTTCAGCCGTTTCTAGGCGGTTTGCCTCTATGCGCTCCATGCTTTTTGGCGGCTCTTTCCAGCCTCTCATGCATAGCATTGCAGCGGTGTAGCATGCCGACCAGTCTGCCATGATAGCTGCTAAGATGGTCTTTAAGGTAGGTTACCAGCTGTGTCAGCTTCTCCTGGGCTGCTTCGAGCTCGCTTATAGCATTTGCTTTGTCGCCATTTTTCAGGTAGTTCCTAGCCGCTATTAGATGGCTTTTCACTTCTCTGAGGCTTTCCTTGACGTTCTCAAGTATGTTTGAAGCACTGCTGTCTATGCCATGCTTCCCTACAAATACTTCTACCTTAGCGGAAGTGTTAATAGCCCTGTCAACAGCCCTTATAGAGGCGTTCAGCATTTCTTCAGCCATGCTTGTCCTATTGTTCTCCAGGGCCTCTATAGTCATGTTGACTGCCTTCTCGACAGCTATTACTGCTGCTCCTATCCTATCAACCACAAGGCCAATGCTCCTGTGCTTGAATGCCTCCCTAGATATATTGCCGTACACCTTATGTATTGATTTTGCAAGCATGACTCTTATTAGACCTATGCTTCTAGCAGCCTGGGAGACCGTAATGTTCCCTGCCTTAAGCTCTTCCCTAATCTTTAGCAGCGTGTTCTTATATTCTGTGAGATTATTATAGATGCCTTCAGGCACTGTCAGGCCCTGTTTTTCAGCTGTATCATTGATTTTCTCCTCCATGCTTTCTATAAGCTTCACCTGCCTCTCCAGCGCTTCTAGGAGAGCCTGCCTGCTGACACTAGGACCTATGCTTAGCTTGCCTAGCACATAGCGTGACACAGGGCTGAAGATCTCTAGGGCCTTCAGGGTAATGTTAACAGCCTTTAAGGGGTTCTCCTCAGCCTCCCCGTAGGCCTGGCTTAGCAGTCTAAGCGTTTCATTAATGCTGCCAGCCATATTGCTGGGTATTGTGATGTTGTTTGCCTCGGCAAACCTCAGGATCCTGTTTACCGTCTGATTAGCAAGCTTAACGAATATGAGTGCGGCTTCCCTCTGAGCCTCACTGCCACTGGACGCTGCTACAGGCTGCGCCGTATAGGCTAGGGGCCAAGCCATGGATCCCATCATTAATGCTAGGAGAGCCAGCCCTACTGCTCCAAGATACATTTTTGCCTGCATCTCTTCCACCGCGTATCATATTAGAAGGGGTTTTAAATTAGGGAGATGCCGGGAACCATTCGGGAATCATTCGGGAGAATGCTCTTCTCTAATGTATACTGTTCTAGTGGGATATGGGATCTCTATGCCCTCTGCAGCATACCTCTTATGGAGCCTCTTGACGAATTCATGGATCACAGGTATGTGGAGAGGATATCCCTGCACCCTCAGATATACTTTGAAGTTCACGCTTGACTCTCCGAAACCCGTGTATCTTAGGTAAGGCTCAAAGTATGGGTCTCCTCCGGGAACCTCTCTGAGAACCTCCTTTGCAACATCTATAGTCACTTTCTCCACCTTATCTAGGTCGCTCTTATAGCTTACACCGACCTGCACTGCCACGAGGTAGGGGCGGGCAGGCCTATGATAATTAACCAGCATTGAGGAGGCTAGCTTGGAGTTAGGAACGACTATCAGTGTGTCTAGGATGGTCTTTATAGTAGTTGTTCTCCAGTTTATATCCGTAACCATGCCTTCTTCACCACTCTCCAGCCTTATATAGTCCCCTATCTTAACCTCGCCTGAAGCCACTATGTGTAGGCCTGCGAAGAAGTTGCTGAGGCTGTCCTGGATAGCTAGGGCTACTGCTAATCCACCTATGCCCAGAGCGGTTATAAGAGGGGTTATTGATATTCCAAGTGTATCTAGGAGTATGAGTAATCCTATGGTCAGCACCGTTGCCTTAACCACGTTTTTAAGAATGCTGGCCGCGGGAAAAGCCCCCCTATACTTCCTAGCATATACTTCCACTATGCCTACCGTTATATTGACTGAGAACAGGGTTGCTGATAGAAGGCCTGCTATAAATATAAGCTTCTCTAAGAGGCTTGTCTTAGGAGGAGGTAAGTGGAGCAGGGTGGAGACTATGTAGTCTAAAGCTATGAGTAGTGACCATAGTGTTATCATGCCTCTGAATGAGTCGCCTATAACCTTATAGTATTCTATCCTG
>JALWQH010000040.1 GCA_027083135.1 Desulfurococcales archaeon
CTGCTAGTATTATGATGATTATTATGATGGTTGCAGCCCAGAGGCCAGCAGTAGAAGCACCCCTCTCAACAGTCTTAGTAGTAGTCGAAACAACCGTACTAGTAACACCAACAGTCCTAGTCACAGTAACCGTCGATGTCCCTGGAGCAGGAGGCGCCGTGCTCGTAGTGGTCGTAGTACTGGTGGTCGTAGTTGTAGTGCTGGTTGTGGATGTCGTAGTGGTGCTTGTAGTTGTAGTGCTTGACGTTGTTGTCGTGGTCATTCCAGTTGGCTTGCCTTTCTCCCACCATACTCTTTCATAGGAGTTTATGCCTACGACTCCAGGTAGCTGCCACCAGAATCCATGCCACTGGGTCCTATAGATATCGAAGCCTACTAAGTCTGCTAGTATAAGGTATGGCAGATCCTTAGCCATTATTTCCTCTGCCTTCCAGTACAGCTCCTTCCTCTTCTCAGGGTTCGGCTCCTGGGAGGCCTCGTCTAGCAGCTTCTTGAACTCTGGGTTGGAGTAGTTGGCGAAGTTTATGTATGCTCCGGGGCCGAACCTTATCCTCATGTTGTCTGGGTCTGGGCCTTCGAAGCCGTCGCATAGAGCCATGTCGAAGTCTCTCTGCTTAACCACCTTTGTCTCCCAGGTGGCTATCTCGTACTCCTCTATCTTCACGTCTAGGCCTACTTTCTTTAGATCCTCTTTGACAACTGTCGCTATGGCTTCTTCTTCAGCCCCTGTGAATATGGTGAAGCGGAGAGTTATCTTGGTTCCATTGGGGTATTCTCTCCACCCATCATGGTTCTTATCCACGTATCCTAGTTCGTCCAGCAGCTGCTTTGCCTTCTCAGGATTATAGGGTGGCTGCGTAGCATTGGGGTTGTAGGCCCATTTTATGGCCGGCGTATACATGCCCTCAGCAGGATAGCCGTAGCCATCCAGAGCCTTATCCACTATCTCGCTCCTATTGATCGCGTAGGCTATAGCGTATCTGAACTTAACGTTCTGGAATATTGGTTTCAGCAGGTTGAAGCCTATGTACCATCTACTCGGAACAGGCCTCATCTCAACCATTACTCCTGGAGTAGAGTTGAGCCTAGGGATCTCTGATAGTGGAGGCCTGTTGTTCAGGACGTCTCCTTCACCTGCTAGAAATGTCTGGAGAGCCGCAGTGGCGTCAGGTATTATCTTGTATACTATCCTATCTATACATGGCCTGCCTTTAAAGTAGTCTGGATTCGCTTCTAGAATCACGTGGCTTCCCTTAACATACTCCACGAACTTGAAGGGCCCTGTGCCCACAGGCTTCCTAAGAGCAGGTATCTTTGGATCCATCCAGTCCTTATACTCTGTCTTATTGTATATGTGTTCTGGAAGTATGAATGTACCATACCATGCTAGGAAGCCTAGGAAGGCTGGGAACGGATGCTTATAGTGGAATACAACAGTATAGTTATCAGGGGCTGTGAGGTTTTCGAGGTCGCTCAGCTTAAGCAGATTGTAGGCTATGCCCTTGTACTTCTTTATGGCATTAATGGTGTATAATACGTCCTTAGCTGTGAAGGGAACACCGTCATGCCACTTCACATCCTTCCTCAGATGGAATGTGAATGTCCTTCCATCAGATGATACCTCCCATGATTTTGCCAGGTCAGGTATAACCTTGTAATTGACATCCAGGGTCACCAGTTTGTTGAAGATATTGGATGCTATGGCGTATAAGGCGTCGTCGACCTGCGAGTCAGGGTTGAAGCTCTTGGGATCACCCCAGTGTATTACCACTAGCGTGCCGCCTTTCCGCGGACATACTATCTGGGAGGACTGCTGTGCCGAGATATTGGTTCTGCTTAGAGATGATGCAACAGCTGCAACAGATGAGGAGAGCACTAGGCCTGATATTATTACCACTAGTAATACTATATTCAGGCGCATCCCTATGCACCGAGCCGCTAGCATAACAGCCACGTATATAACTGTTGTCGTTACTGTGGGATACCATTATAATACAGTTGAAAACATGTTTTCTCCTCTATTTTTCAAGGTGTTTTCAACTGTATTGGAATATCTTAGAACTATTGGAAAACAAGTTGATTATATATGGGAGAGGATGTTACTCCTGTGTCATGATGATTATTGCTTCAGGATTCTTTATTCTGAGGGCTATTGTCTCCCAGGCTCTGAATATGTGCTGATCTTGCTCGGGGCCTAGGTAGTCTACTATGGTGTCTGCTCCTAATGTTATGTCAAGTGCTGCGGGGCTGCTTGAAATCATTATGGCCTTATCTCCTGGAAGCTGGGGCACCATTGCAACCTTATCCACCAGTTTCTCCAGCCGTGTAAGCTCCATGACTCCTGTCCTCTCATGAACTGAGACGAGTTTCGAATATCTCTCAGGGCCTACTAGTAGTATGTAAGGTCTGGGTACACCTTTCCCTGCCAGTATGCCTACGGCTTTTGAGGCCTCGCTCACCGCCGCGCCTCCTTGATCCCAGCTGCTGAGACTCATATGCGCAGCCTCCCTGCATCCTAGTATCTGCTTTAACAGGTATTCATCCTCCATGAATCCCAGCTTAGCAGCTGCATGTAGGGCTGCGGGGAACGAGGAGGGTTCACCATATCTCTTCGAGTAATCTATGCTTCTCTGATCAACCTTGAACTCTATGCTCAGCTCTTCTAATGGTATTATGCTCCTGCTCTCTAGAGTTATTTTCCCTCCCTTTGCTCCGACTCTCTCCACAACTACTGCATCAACGCCTCGGCCAACCTTGAATACAGGAAGATATCTACGCAGGATTCTCGTATTATCCACAGATTTCCTAAAGGCTTCTAGGAAGCTTCTCCACTCGTCAGCACTGAAGATTTCGGGTGTTTGTTCTTTTGCCTCGGGATCAGGGTCGCTGTTCCCTGTCCTTATACCTGTTAATTCTTCGATCTCCTCAGCTCCGCTTTTAAGCTCCTCCACCTGCTCTGCATCTATGCTTTTGAGTAGTGCTAGGAACTCACCTACATGTGTTTTCTCCTCTCTGGCTATGTCTTGGAAAACCTTTTTAGCATTCTCATTATCCGTGGCTCTGGCTAGCTGTAGATACAGGTTTATTGCGTCTAGCTCAGCTATTATTGATAATCGTAGGGCGTCAGCCAATTCTTCTTTGCTCAGCTTCTTGTCTCCTAGATCTAGGGGGTGCTTAGCCATCAACTCCAAGGACACCATGGTTACAATACGTATCTACAGGTTTAAATAATGGGGTGTTCAGGGCCAGTTTACACGTATTACCATTGAGCAATCGTCTGAGAAGAGGAATGAACCTTGGTCGTAGAACTTCTTACCATTAATTAGGGTGGAGGGGAGCTTTGACCTATCCTCCTCTCTGCAAATCCTTAATTCATCCTCATCAGGCTCGAAGAACTCTACAGGCAGTTTCTCTACAGCCTCCCTCATGAACCGTCTATCCAGGTATACTAACTTCTCGCCTACTACCTTGAGCATGGTTTTTTCGGAGCCTACCTCCACTATGGTTACAGTCATTTCAGGCTCATATAGCTCTACAACCTTGTCGAGGCATTCTGAGAACTCGTTGCAGGTGAAGCTCCCAATAAGCTCTAGCTCGTAGTGTGGAGGCTCGTTTTCCCCCTCATATACTATTTTCTCCTCCTCTAATCTTAGCTCGAACATCCATGGCACCTCGGCAAAGTAGAGATTATACGGAGTAATTAATCTAACCATGCCTTACCAGCTGCCCCCAAGGCCTTTACTATAGGCCGGGCCTAACTTATCGTTACAGCGATGCTTTCAAAGCCTCCTCAAGCTTATCTAAGC
>JALWQH010000041.1 GCA_027083135.1 Desulfurococcales archaeon
AGATGCCTCCTAGTCCTAGACTTCTCGGCTCTGAAGCTCGGGGTAAGTGACCACACCTTATCCAGGGAGTATATCAGTACCTCCAGGTAGAGCTGAGCGCTCTGGCTGAGGTAAGCCTTAGCGTCGAAGTATTTGAGCTCGAAGAGCGTGGCTCCTCCCTCCACGGCAGAGCCTGTTAGAATGGGGGGTGTCACCTCCCACCAGCCGTTCCTCGACAAATACTCGCGTGCGGCTTCTAGGAGCTTGTGTTTAAGCCTCATAATCCAGGTGAGCCTCCTAGATCTGAGCCAGAGATGCCTTTGATCAAGGAGGTATTCTATGCCCTCATTACCCTTAATTGGAAACACGTCTGAAAGCCCTACAACGGTGAGGTCACTACCCCTAATCTCGTATCCGCCAGGAGCCCGGGGATCACTTCTAACAACACCTCTAACCTTCACACTGCTCTCAACTGTGACTTCCTCCACCCTGCTCCAAATCTCCCCGCTCACCTCGCTCTTATTGAACACTGCTTGAATGATCTCGCCCTCCTGTCTAACCACTATGAAGGCCTTACCACCCACTATCCGTTTACGGTGAACCCAGCCTCTCACCTCAACCTCCCTACCCTCATATCCGCCTCGCAGCAGATCCATCACTCTAACCCACGGTACGCTCACTGCCAGCACCTGGCATCCTAAACACAAGGCCAGGTTCTATAAACCTATCCGTTCTGTAAACACTACTGCTGAACCCTTAGCTCTCGGGTAACAATGCATTAGCATACAGGCTTCACACATATTAGACTTCAGGGGAATAATTGCCTGCACAGCGGCGATGAGGACTGTGGCGGACACTGATAATGCCCTGTGAGGACTTAGGAGCCCCCTGAGCCGCTAGGCGTATCTTAGAAGGCATTGGTTTGCGTTTTAGGTTTTTTAGGTTTAGAGGCTCAGCGCTTTGGCCCCCTATCATCGGTCAACGCTGACCCCGTCTGCTAGGGGGTCCTGGAAAACCATCATCGCCTAGGATTTGTTAAGAGGGCTGAGCGTTATTTTACTTACTCCCTCTCCCCCCTAGATTAAACTGTGAGGGCGATGAGCGTTGGCCAGGTATCTTGGAAGACACCTGATGGTTAAGGGTAAATACGTGGAGGCTATTGTGGGCGGATTTAAAACTACTACTATAAGGCTGGGCATAGTTAAGCCTAGGTATAGGGAGATAATAATACATGGCGGCGGGAGGCCTGTGGCTAAGGCCACCATAGTTTCAGTCAGATATAAGAGGCTGAGGGAGCTTACAGAGAATGATGCATTAAAGGATGGCTTCAAGACGCTTAAGGAACTCATGAGGGAACTAGAGGATGCCTATGGCAGGCTTAACCCTGATGACACTGTCACGATCATTGAGTTCAAGGTTACAGAGAAGCTCTCAGAACTCGATGCAAGTAAGCCGTACATGGGCCTAGAGCCCGTGGATATTGCTAGGCTTGCGCTAAGATACCTGGCCCACAGGCTTTCACAGAGCGATAAGGAAATACTGCTTGAATTAACGAGGAGCAATAGTATACGTGCAGCAGCATTGAAGAAATACGGCGACATAAGTAAACGATACCTTATTAGAAGGGCCCTGCGCAGAGCTCTCACAGCACTTATACGGGAAGGCGTACTAAAGGTGGAGGACAATGATAAACATATTTAGCCTCCCTGACGAGTGATGGAGGGGATGAAGGATGGCTAAATGGAGGCTTAGGTGCATGGAGTGTGGCTCGGAGTGGACGCTTGAAGTCAGCTTCAACCTGAAGGAGATGGGTAAAATATACCACTACTGTAGGAAGTGTGGTAAGAATACATTCCATGAAGTCCTAGGGCTGGAGGAGCCTTAAATTATAGTTTTACGCTTCTCCTCCTCCCTCAGCCTACGCGCCTCTTCAAACTCCCTTACAGTTTCATTCACGGCTCGTCTAAGCTGATCCTGGTCGAGATGCTCCAGCAGGCTTGTGAGGAATTTGAGAGCGCATCTCTTACTATGGAAGTCAAGTTCAACTCCCCCAATATTCAACACTATGCCTTGACCTCTCGGAAACTTACGTCCACATACAATACAGGTAAGCCTTTCACGAGCCATAATGCATTCCGCCCCGATGAATATGGAACGAAACCATTTTAATCTATCCAGCAATCTAGAACGACTGGTTACAATAGCGGCTCACAGCCAAATCTGTAGCATCACGGAAGCGGTGTGCTGCTATGCGTATAGATGATGCTGGAGAGATCCTGGGAAACAAGATAAGGACGCTCATGAAGATGAGGGGCTGGAGTAGGCTGAGCCAGGCACAGATGCTGAGCATACCATATATTGCTAAGGGTTATAACACCCTGGTCATAGCTCCCACAGGCTACGGTAAGACCGAGGCGGCAATCCTACCCATACTCGACGCTCTAAGCACGGATGGATACAAGCCTGTAGCAGTACTTTACATAACCCCCCTTAAAGCCCTGATCAATGATCTTGCCTCAAGAATAGAGTGGTGGGCCTCAAAGCTAGGTGTAAGTGTGGCTAGAAAGCATGGCGATGTACCTCAGTCAGAGAAGGCTAGGAGGCTGAGAAAGGTACCGCACATAATGATACTAACCCCTGAGAGCCTTGAAATAGATCTCGACTGGGCTTCCAGGTTTAGGAGGCACTACAAGAACCTGCAATGGGTCATAGTGGACGAGATCCATGAGCTCGTAGCCTCTAAGAGGGGAGCACAGCTATCCATACTGCTGGAGAGGCTTAGACGCTATGTTGGCAGAGACTTCCAGGTCATAGGGCTCTCAGCAACCGTTGAGAATCCTGACAGAGTAGCCAGAATGATCTTTGGCTCCTCTAAGCGCCCATCAATAATAATTTCACCGCAGATCGAGAGAGACATTGAACTCCACGTCAGATACGTCCCCGAGGATAAGGATGCATGGATGCAGGCTGCGAGAACAGTGGTAGAGGAGCTTGACCCACCATCCCTGATCTTCGTTAATTCCCGTTTCACTGCTGAACGCCTCCACGAGGCCTTAGAGAAGCTGGGTGTTAAGGATGTCTTCGTCCACCACTCCTCGGTAGCCAGGGCTAAGAGAGAGGAGGCTGAGAAGAAGCTTAGGGAGGGGAAGCTTAGGGCAATAATATGTACTAAGACCCTTGAGCTGGGAATAGATGCAGGCGAAGTAAGGAGCGTCATAGTTTTCAGGCCTCCCGGCTCAGCAATATCCCTCCTGCAGAGAATAGGTAGAAGCGGCCATAGCCTTGAAGGCAACCCTAAGGGCGGTGTGATCGGCATAGGGATAATGGATCTCCTTGAGAACCTCGCTACAGTTAGGCTGGCTTTGAGGAGGGAGCTTGAACCACCATTAATACCGAGGAAACCCCTCGACGTCGTTGCCAGAGAGCTTATAGGCATGTGTCTCCAGTGCAAGAGGATATCCTTATCCTACGCGCTTAACGTGATTAGAGGCAGCTGCCTCTACAGGGATCTAGGAGAAGAAGATCTGCATAGGCTGGCTGACTATCTGGTTAAGAACGGGATACTTTCATGGACCAGGGATGGCAGGCTGAAGCTAGGCTCATCCTTCTACAAGATCTGGCGCTTCGATACTGATAGAGGAGATAATAGGAGTAAGAGATGGTGGCATAGGAGCTTCACGGAGTTCTTCTCAATGATAGGGGAGCGTGAAAGCTTCACTGTGAGGCATAAGGGCATCCCCATAGGCGACCTAGACGCCATGTATGTTTACCGGTATCTCAGGGTCAACGATGTGCTAAGGCTTTCAGGACGCGCCTGGAGGATAATTGGGATAGACGACCTGCTTATGCGGATAGACGTGGAGCCTGCTAAGAGCAGTGAGGGGGAGATCCCCCTCTGGAGAGGGGAGACGATAAGGAGGAGTGCAAGCATCGCTGAGGAGGTTTCACGCATAATACAGGAGGTCTGCAGAGAAGGTATGCCCTTGCTTCCCAGAGGGGTTAGCCTAGACCCTGAGGCTGAAAAAGCCCTCATACGCTTTGTCGAGGAGCATAGGTCTAAAGGCATACCGCTACCATCCTCTAGAAGAGTAATAGTTGATATCATAGACGACGAATATATTTTCATAACGCTCATAGGGCAGAATACTGCTGAAACCATAGCCCACATATTAATGTACCTCGCCTCCAGGACCTCAGGACTCAATGTTGCCGCCAGAGCATCATACTACGGCTTCTCCTTGAAGGCTAGGGGCATAGATCCCTTAGAGGAACTTCTCAGCATAAAGCCTGAGGAGGTAGAAGAGCTGGCCCGTAAGGCTGCTTTAAGATCACCGCTCTTAGGAGCCGTGATAAGGGATATTCAGCTCAGCCTCGGGAAGATAGGCAGGCCTGACCTCGAGGAGGACAAGCTGATCTACGATGAGGCAGTGAAGCAGCTCATCGACACGTATTTCGACATTGAAGGTGCCAGGAAATTCATAGAGGATCTCAGGAGAGGCGGAATGGAGGTTATTGTCAGGAGGAGCGGGCCTCCCTCACCTCTAAGCCTGCAGCTTAGACGCTTACCCCTCATTAAGCCCTGGGCCAGGGATGCAACCCCATTAATAGTGAAGAGCCTTGAGGGAATGGCGTTCACTGTTGATGAGATAGCTGAGATCCTTGACCTGCCGCCTAAAACCATAGAATCTAAGCTTAAGGAGCTTAGGAAGCCTGGAACAGCTACGAGAGTGTTCCAATTCATAGATTTATCGTTTGATGAGTGGCGGTGGGGGCTGGTCAAAGATGCGCATGAAATATTCAGTAGTGAAGAATTCTCGGATTCCTTCGAGCCCATGGATTATGATGAGGCATTCGTCCTGATGGTTAAACCCATGGCGGGGGAATCCTACTATAATATAATCTTCACGCCGAAGGATATTATGAGGAACATGGAGGAATTCGCTAGGAAAATACCTGTGGATGAAGCCCATGAAGTAAAGGTTATGCCTCTTGCCGATTCCCTGCTTAAAAGCCTGGCTCCAAAATACTATCATGTTCCAAGGGAAATAATACCATACATAGCGCTTAACGGTGCAGCCTTCCTCCAGAAGCTGAAGGAATACAACTAGCGAAGCAATTGGAAAGCATGTAGGCTGAGATGCCTCCTACAATATATTTTCATGTAGGCCAGCTTTAATTAGCAGAAGGGCGATCCCGTAAGTGAGGCCGATGAGGATAAGCCACGGATTGACAGGTGATAAAGGCTCGTGTTACCGAGGCTTCAGGCTCATGGCAGGGTATAGGGATGACGAGATCGAAGTAGTCTGAGGGGGTGAGGACGTTATCCCCGGCTGACCAGAAGCATGAGTGGAGAAGCTATGTATTATTTATTGCCACGATAAGTAGGGAGGCCTCATATGTACGTGTGTTAAGGGAGCTTAAGAATCATTCAAGCATTGTAAGCCATGATGAGGAGAATAGGAGGATAGTGGTTAAGGTTCCTCTAAGCCATGTATCCGAGGCCTCCTCCATACTTAGACATGCTGCAAGCAGTCTTTCAGCTGAGATCAAGTTTGGCACCCCGCTGCCCAGAAGAATACCTATGAGAAAATGCTTGGAGGAGAAAGGCTACACTGTATCTAGGCATGGACGCAGAATCCTTGTTTTCAGGGCCTTTAATGATTCATCTATCCTGGTAGAGATAATTCCAGGTAGGATGCTTGCCAAATATGGGCGTAGAACAATGCTTTACGGGATTCAGCCAGGACAGATCCCTCCCTCTCTCTTCACCTTTAGTGTATCCGAGCTGTCAAGCAGTATTCTCGAGTCAGCTAGGCTAAGATTTATGAATATTAGGGATGACGTTCTACGCTGTATTCAAGTAAAATAGGGGTGATGACTACCCTATCCCCCGACCATGTATGGGGAGAGGGAATCCCGTCTGACCGTAGAGGCCTAGAGGGTGGCGCTAATGGTGTTCAATGTAGACGTGGCTGCTGAGTTTTCCGCAAGGATAGTTGCAGGCCTGGTTGCAGGAGCCCTCATAGGGATTGAGAGAGAGCGTGCTAAGAGCGCTGAGACAGGCTATGCGAAGGAGCTTCCAGGTATAAGGAGCTTCAGCCTCTTAGGCCTGTATGGGGCTCTATCATCCTATATCTGGATAGCTGAGCCGATGTACGGGGTGTATCTTTCACTCCTATTCATAGCGGGCTTCATAGCGCTTCTAACAGTCTACATGGTGTATAGAACCTTCCTCCTACGGAAGGGGGGCATAACAACGTATACTGTGATGGCTATAACCTATGCTCTAGGCTACCTGGCAGGCCTGGGATTATTCTTCGAATCCATGGCTACAGCCATAGCCGCAGCCCTCCTCCTTGCAGCCAAGATGCCTCTAGGCAAGCTTATAGAGGAGGTATCTTACAGCGAGCTTCTATCAGCCTTCGAGTTAGGCTTAATAGTATTTATACTGGGACCCATGGTCTACTCCTCAGGCCTCTCCATAGGTAAGCTTAGCTTATGGGGCTTCTATGTCTTCTTCACACTAATACTCATAATATCTTTTGGAAGCTATATTGCAGTCAGGATCAAGGGGTCGGAGGGCATACACTATGTTGCACTGCTAGGAGGCTTCGTTAACAGTGAGGCAACACTTGTCAATGCCTCTCAGCTATGCTTAGAGCTGGGGGAAAGAAGTAGGAGAAACTGCATAGTCTCTGTAACCATCCTGGATAACACTGCAATGTATCTGAGAAATATAATCCTAGCCTTAGCCGCAGCGTATACTTTCCTAGGTAAAAGCACCCTGCTCTACATAACACCATACATAGCCCTGGGTCTGGGGATCCCGAGCCTGGCAGGTCTTCTCCTCTTCGCCTATCTGAGCCATAGGACGAGGACACCTGTGGTTAAGCATAAGATAACGCTTGAGAACCCCCTTAACTTCTCAGTGGCGTTTAGGGGTGCCCTCATATACGTTGTGCTCATGTTGATAGCAATAGCCTTGGAGGATCTAGCAGGCGCCGCGAGCCTCATTCCCTTCAGCATGCTTGGAGGGCTGGCTAACGCGGGGGCTACTATACTTTCACTCTTCAGCGTGGTCTCAAATGAGAAGCTCCTAGCTTCAGGCGTCCTAATAGCCGCAGCCTTCGCGGCACTCAACAAGCCCATATACGCTAGAGGCGCAGGCCTTAGAGGAAGGGTGATGAAGGATGTCGTAGTATGGTGTGTGGGAATGGCATTGATCCCTGTTATTCTAGCCTCCTTCATGATCGTTAGGCTAATATGATCAGGGCTGGAATGATTGGAGAACAGGTCATGGTAATCTATATAACTAGCGTCATAGAACAAGGCTAGCTTGGCAAGGAGGTGGCACAGCATGATTAGGGATCCGAATACCATTATTGTTGGCAGGAAGCCGAGGGATGATTACGTCTTAGCAGCCATAGTATTGCTGAATCAGGGAGCAGACTATGCTGTCATTAGAGGGCAGGGAGACTTGATCTATAAGGCCGTAGATGTATATAATTTGCTTGCCGAGAGGCTGGGATCAAGCATAGAGCTCGTGGACGTAAATATTGGGAGCGATAAGGCAGGGTCGAGGAGAATATCTTACATTGAGATAAAAGTTAAGCGGACAATCTAAGTGTTCTCAGCCTTAGCCTCGGAGCCCTCCCCGCTGGCGAGCATGGATGCAAGTGCAGCCTCCACAACTCCCCTCACCATGACCTCAGCCTCAATAAGCATGTTGTATAGCTTCTCTCTCCCCTGCTCCACTAGCCTCATCCTCTCCTCAAGGAGCCTAGTGGTATCCTCTGATACCAGACCTGGAGCCGCCTCCCTTAGATACGCGTGAACCTTAATCCCCATCTTGGTTGGAACAACATATTTACGTTTAGCTGACTCTATTATGTACCCATGCCTCCTCAGGGATGACAGGATCTTTGCATAGGTGCTTGGCCTCCCTATACCCCTATCTCTCATCAGCCTTATGATATCCCCGTGGAGATACAGCCTCGTCTTAGATCCCTTATATACGCGGATTTCCTGAGGCTTAACCACAGCTCCTGGAGCTGCCTCTCTCATCCAGGGAGAGATTTTAGGAGGCCATAAGGCTGTGAAGCCCTGCCTTAACACCTCATCATACCCTTCAACCTCCACCTGTCTATCACCAGCGCTGAGAACAATCCTTGCATGCCTTACCAGAGCGCCCTTCATCTGGCTTGCAACGAACCTCCTGAAAACAAGGTCGTATAACTTATAATGGCTTTCAGTCATCTTTGCCGAGACCTTTATGCTTCCATCTAGGATGAGTCTCCTAAGCTCAGAAGCGTCAACGGGCCTGGTAGGCCTTATGGATTCATGTGCACCCTCCTTCCCCCAGCTTCTTGGGGCAAAGAGTTCTCCAAGGCCCTTACCCTCAAGGTAATTCCTAGCTATCTCCCTGCCTACAGGCGACACATAGACGCTATCCGTCCTATGATACGTTATGAGGCCGCTTTCAAACAGCTCCTGGGCTATCCGCATAGCCTTGGATGCCGTGAACCCCAGCCTCACAGACGCCTCGAAAAGCAGGCTGTCAGTAGTGAAGGGTGGGGGAGGGGGAATCTCCTTAGCCGTCTTCTCAGATTCAATTATCCTTAAACCATGCTCAGATAGTATCCTGGCGATCTCCTCAGCCTCATCTCTCGCCTCAACGAAGATCTTCACGGCTCCTCCTCCAGGCATCTTTGCGGCAATTATGAAGCCTCTCCCCTCCTTCCACTCACCATACCTGTTTATTATCCATCCGAGTACCGGGGTTTGAACCCTGCCTGCGCCAAGCCAGTTCCTCCTATAAACCTTCCATAGAAGCCTGCTCAGCTCGAATCCTATCCAGCGGTCAAGGATCCTTCTCAGCATTTGTGCTTCTACTAGGTTTGTGTTTAGGTTTCTCGGGTTTCTGAGGGCTTCGAGTATAGCCCTCCTAGTAACCTCGTGGAACTCAACCCTACGTATCCTAGTATTATAGGGCTTGACGGCCAGCATTACATCCCATGCTATTTTCTCTCCCTCTGTGTCTGGGTCTGTTCCTATTAGGACTTCATCCACCTCTAAGGCAAGTCTGCGTAGAACATCCACCACTGTCCTCTGATCCTGTATTGATAGGCTTCCGCATCTAGGGCATCTCTCCTCATTACCTGTGAACTGGTAGCCGCATTTCCTACACCTCTTAATGGTAGCGTATACCGGAATATAATTGCCGTTGATCTTCTTCACGCCATGCATACCCTCATCTACAACCAGGTCGAATATATGCCCCCTAGTAGCAGTGATTGTGAGAAGGTATGTGAGACCTGAATCAGCATCCGTGAACGGTATCTCGTAGATAGTTATACCCGCCAGCCTCCTCTTGGACGGTCTTCCAAAGAACCCTGCTATCGTCCTAGCCTTGGTTGGAGACTCCACGACGAAGAGCAGGCTCTTAACCTTGACTCCATCACCCTCCCCTCTCCTCGATTCCTCCATCATCTCCTTGGCTCTAGGTATATCCAGCTCACTGTAGGGCTTAAACACCACTTTATCCATATAGTATTTCAGCCTATTCTCAAGCAGCCTTAGGATTTCCTCATCCTCGTATAATATTACGGCTAGGCCGTAGGTCATCTTACCCTTATACATCCTGCTGGCCCTGCCGCTGGCCTGTATGAAGGTCATAGCATCAGGGATGAGTACATTGAAGCCTCTGTCCCCCCGTTTAACCATCATGCTCCCCACGATGAGCGTGTCCCCAGGCTTAAGCTCCTTCTCCAAGATTCCTGCTACATGTCTTGCAGCCTCGTCTACGAGGATCCTGGTATTCTCCAGGAAGCCTGCCAGGCTCTCATTATTCATGAGGGAGATCCTAAGCACTAGGAGCTCATTGTAGCTCAGCTTCTCCACTATTTTTGAAAGCCTTGAGAAGTATTGTTTAGCCTTCTCATCACCCTTTTCTGAAAAGTATAGTAGGAATTGGAGGAGCCTCACAGGATTGCGGAGGGTGGAGTCTAGGGGTATTCTGAATCTCGGTACCCCTACAAACACGGTATATCTGACGCGTTCAGGCTGATCTATTCCTCTAACTATAACGCCGTAATAGGTGGCTGTGCCAACCAGGACATCGTATTTCCCCTCAGCGAATTTCTCCAGGAATCTTCTGCCAGCAAGGGCTGCTGCAGCCCTTATTCCCCTCTTCCTCAGATACTCTACAAGCTGTTTCACTGTTCCCCTGCCGAGATCCCTGGCAACGAAGATTAGGCCTCCTGTTCCTAGCTCTCCTACAATTCTCTCAACATCTCTTAGAGGATCGCTCATCCTAATGTAGAATGTGTCAATGCGTCTCAGATATTCGTGTATACCGCCAGCCTCGAATCCAAGCAGCTCTCTGAAGACCTTTGCCTTTATGCCTCCCGCCCTGCCTGTAGCGCTGGCTATGACGAGTTGCCCTACATTATTGGAGGCTATGAAGCCCGCTATATCGGCCTCCAGGCTCCTAATCTTCTCGGCCAGCTTCTCATATCTCTCCTTGTCTCCAGCCAGTCTGCTACGCATAGCGTTTATCTTCGCTAAGACTAGATCATTGGCGCTGCCGATTATTTTCTCAGTGAAGCCTAAGAGGAGGAGCACTCTATCTATATTCTTAGAGCTTTTAAGCAGGGAGTCGACATCATCCACCTCAACGAGATCGAATCTCAGTCCTTCAAGCATATTGAACCTCCTTGAAAGGAAGCTAGCTGTTGCCACTAGGATGTCGTATTTCCCCGACTCTATTAGGGCTAGGTTCTCAGCCTTCTCGCGGGGGCGGAGAGAGGAGTAGAAGTACGCTATGCTTGGACTAACCCCTGCATTCCCTGCTAGCTCTCTAAGCCTAGCCACGCTCTGCCTCGCCAGGTTTTCCGTCGGTACTAGTAGGAGTATGCGGGAGCCCTTGGAAGCCTTATATAATGCGTATACTGCCAGTATGGTTGACTTCCCAACCCCTGTGGGAGCTATTATGGCGAAGCTCTCATCCATTAGGAGCCTGCGGACCCATGTCTTCTGAGCGCTCCACAGCTTATAGCCCGTGGCTTTCATGAAGAACTCTGAGAACTTATCCAGTTCTTCCTCTACTTCAAGCATACCCCAGTATGCTGATAGTCTACCCTCCTCCAGCAGCCTCGCACCTATAGCTTTAACAAGCTTCCCCCTATCCTCAGGGAGTTCCTGGGGGGGTGTTGGCAGGCATCTGCTGCATGGAAGCGCTTTCTCCAGCCTCTCAGAGCATATGGGGCCTCCGCAGTTAGGGCAAAGTCCCTTGAACACTGCTTTCGCCAATTATCCTCCCTAATGAAGAAGCTTGGTTAGCAGTAAGTGTTACTTATAAAGTTATGGGGGCAGAAAATATTTGGTGATTAGAGGAAAGATCTATATGGGTTGCCTTTCAGCCATATCTAATGATGTAAAAAAAGCCCAGGGGGCGATGGGAGCTTTGCTTCGAGCCCCCGGCTAAGAGTAGATGCGGGGCCCGGGTGCCGCTGGGCTTCTAGGCCCCATAAACCAAGGGATGAGCCTTAGTGATGAGCCCCCAGGGACGAGGCTGGAACCAGCGAAGCCGCATCACAATGAAACAAAACCATGGAGTGATACAGTCAGATGAAGCGGATCATTGTCTGAGACCCCGCATCACATTGGTTGCTTCAACCTCAGTTAACGTTCTATTCTATTTTAACGTGATAGTATAATTGGGTGAATATGCGTGGAGACTGCTCTATCCACGAGGGATGTACGGGCATTCGAGGTAAACACTATAGCTTTAGGATTGCCCCTCAGGTTCCTCATGGAGAATGCGGGGGCAGGTGTGGCCAGGATAATTAACGATGAGTTGGGCGGAGTTAAGGATAGGAGGATAGCTGTTCTAGCAGGCAAGGGGGGTAATGCAGGGGACGGCTTTGTTGCAGCCCGCCATTTAGCAGGTATGGGTGCCTCAGTGGACGTAGTCATGCTGTTTAGGCCCGAACAAGTGGTTCACGAGGATGCATTGTTTAACCTCAAGATTCTCCAACGCCTGGATAGCGTCTCTATTAAGAGGTATCCCACCCCTCTAAGCGGCTACGATGTCATCATAGACGCAGTGCTCGGTACAGGTGTTAGGGGGGATCTCCGGGACCCTATACGGGGAGCCGTTGAAGAAGCATCATCCCAGAATGCATTGAAGATAGCTGTAGATGTGCCTACGGGAGTTGATCCTGATTCAGGGAAAGTTCATGGAACAGCCTTTAAGGCCGATATAACTGTGACCATGCAGTTCGTTAAAAAAGGACTCCTATCAGAGGAGGCTAAGCCCTATGTGGGTAGAATAGTGGCTACCAATATAGGTATACCTCCTGAAGCCTGGATAAGAGTGGGGCCAGGGGACGTTGAAGCTCGGGTTGAGCCTAGGCCTAGGAGAGCCCATAAAGGTGTTGGGGGAAGAGTAGCCGTCATCGGGGGATCCTACAAGTATGTGGGAGCGCCTTGGCTGGCATCAATGGCTGCTCTCAGGGGAGGTGCAGATCTAGTCTTCCTATTCTCCGTGGATCCCGTCGTGCAGGCTAGGTTCTCCCCGGAAGTAATAGCATATCCTCTTCGAGGCGATATAATTGAGGAACGCCATGTAGACATAGTGCTCAGAGCCTTAGAGGAACTTGGAACTATTCACAGCGTGGTGCTGGGTCCAGGCATAGGCTTGGCGAAGGAGACTAGAAGCGCGGTGGCAACACTACTTGAAAACCTGGACAATGTTGGGGCTGTAATCATAGATGCTGATGCATTGAAAATAGTTGCAGAGGAGAAGCCTAAACTGAAGTCAACAAGCATATTGACGCCGCATTTAGGGGAGGCGTCTCGCCTCCTAGGCGTGAAAATAGAGGATAACCTGGAGGCAAGAATAGATGCAGCTAAAAGAATCTCGGCGGAGTATGGGAGCATAGTGGTATTGAAAGGCTGGGTGGATGTAATAGCTGATGGTGAGAAATATAGGGTTAACTATACAGGCGTGCCCGAGATGAGCGCTGGAGGTACAGGAGATGTACTCTCAGGCCTAACAGGAGGGATAGTGCCACGGGCTAGCAGCGCCTTCGATGCTGCATGTGTGGCAGCATATGTTAATGGCTTAGCAGGGGAACTCTCGCTTAGGAGGAGAGGAGCGGCATTACCGTTAATGCTTCTCGAGGAGATTCCTGGAATATTAATGGAGCCTCTGTCGAAGCACTTTGAGGCACGTAATGATAAAAAAATTTATATAAGCTAGTAGAGGCATGGAAGCATGCCTAAAAAGGCAGAGAGGTAGTCAGAGATGGAGGCAGCTCCAACACCAAGTAATGTAGTTCTCGTAGGTAAAAAGCCTGTTATGAACTATGTCTTGGCAACCCTGACCCTGCTGAACCAGGGCGTCGACGAAGTTGTAGTCAAGGCTAGGGGTAGAGCCATAAGCAAGGCCGTCGACACTGTTGAAATAGTGAGAAACAGGTTCCTTCCCGGCAAGATCGATGTTAAGTCGATAAACATTGGCAGCCAGACAGTTACAAGCCCTGACGGCCGCACCAGCAGGGTATCCACAATAGAGATAACCATAGCTAAGAAGGCCGAGTAACAGGTTGCTTAGCGGCAGCCTGGCAGGCAAGCCCTACAATCATACTAGAGAGGTTTTTCTACGGGTTCTCCGCTACACTCTATCCCTCTTCAAATATCGTGTGCCTGCTGAATCTATTCCCCTGGATAAGCTTATTCGATCAGTTGCAAGCATATGCGCCTCAAGCTATCCCCTGGATCGCGATCCACGCATAACCCTACATACAGTTATGGATGGCCTGCCGGGAGAATTCCTGTCCGCGGTTATAATAGCTTTAGACGAGGAGTTTTTTAGAAGCACGGTAGAAGAGAAGGCTAGGGATAGGTATGGAGAAAAGGATAAGCATATTTGAAGGAGAGGCTAAGATAGGGCAGGTTATGGGAGGGTTAGCCCAGTTCCAGCTTAGGCCTGAGGATTTCAGCAGCCCCATAGCTCTTCAAATGGCTCTTTCAAGAATATATGAAGCAGTGATGAAAGCCATGGAGGAGGG
>JALWQH010000042.1 GCA_027083135.1 Desulfurococcales archaeon
CCTAAGCTCCCCTTGTCGGTTAAGAGGTTTCTCAGGAAGAAGGGCTTCATGGTGGAGTGAGAAGCCGGCATCTAGTCCTGCGGCTCCTCCCCCCTAATCCCCAGTCTCCCCCCAACCTCATCTAGACCTAGGATCTCCTCCCCCTCCTCCAGGCTAGGCTCGCCTTTCAGCCCCCCCACTATGAGTGTATAGTACTCTCTCCTCGCTGTTACCCCTGTTCTCCTAGACTTCTCCCTAAGCCTGCTGAGCATCCTCTCAGCATCCCTGGCTGAAACCACGCCCCACTTAACCTCCACAAACTGTGCTGCCTCGCCGTCCCATACCACCAGGTCTATTTCCTCCCCCTTATACCACCATCTCCCACTTCTCACAGGCTTCGGCCTAATGATCCCGGCCCTCCTAAGCTCCACGACAGAGTCTCTCAGAGCATCCTCCAATACTATGCCCATGTAGCTGCTCCATGTAGACCTGACTGCGCTGAGAACTTCCTCCTGCAGGCCTGCCTCTAGGAGGCCTAGGTAGGGCTTAACATGAGTGAACCAGAATCTAAAATAGTTGTCAGCGAACCTCAGCTCCACAGGCCTCCTCCTACCCACGGGGGCTATACGCCTCACAATGTCGAGGCCCTCAAGCACCGAGATATACTTGCCCAGGCTTCTCGAATCAACCCTCGCCATGCCTGCCAGCTCAGCCTGCCTAGTCTTGCCTAGGGCAAGGCCTGAAAGTATGGTGAAGTAGACGCGAGGCTCACGGACCTCCTGCCTGAGGAGGTTGAAGGCCTCGTCATATAGGTATTCGCCTGGAGTTAGAATCCTCTCCTCCACGTTTCTCCACAGGCCTTTACTAGGATCGAAGAGCCTATGATAGGCTGGTGTTCCTCCTAGGACGCCGTACGCCTGGAGAATGCCCCGCAGGCTCCAGCCCTTATAGAAGCCTGCTGTCTGGAGTGGTTTAAGGGGTGCTAGCTTCATGGATCCAGTTCTCCTACCATAGAGGGGAGACCTGTAGCCTAGGACCTCTGACTCCATGAATGATACAGCCGAGCCGCATAGTATTAGGAGGAGGGAGCCGTCCCTGCTCAACGCATTGTCGATAGAGCGTTGAAGCCTCCCAGCAAGGCTCCTGGAACTTGACGCCAAGTATTGGAATTCATCTAGAATGAGCACAGCTCTCCCTCCAGAAACCCTCAGCATCCTCGACAACTCCTCCACAACCTCTACTACATCCCTCCCCCTAACCTCCACTCCAAGGGAGGCGTGTATGGATTCTATCAGCTCATCCCTAGCAATCTCCTCTGATCCAGGTACACATGTATAAAACACGCATCTCCCCTCAATCCTCCCACAAAACTCTCGGAGAAGCCTGGTCTTACCAACCCTCCTCCTACCATAAAGTATGAATAAGCCGAATCCGCCTCTAGCCCACTGCCTCTCAAGCACCAAGAGCTCAGGCTCCCTGTCCACGAACACCGCATCTGGGGACGACATCTATTAGATCCCGTATCTAGAGACGGCTACAAGGCTAAAAAGCTTCTAGGCTGAATCTCCCAGCTTCAGGAGTATGTTGAAAGATTATTCGGGATTCAGGTATAGGGGGCTTGGAAGCTTAGGCTCATCCATATTAGTGCTGCGTCTTCTAGGTGAAGCAGGAGCACAAGGGAGTAGTTAGTGGTGCGTGGATGCCTGGCTTCTCAGGTGTTCTAGTATTAGTCGTAGTGCGTAGCCTGTAGCTCCTTTCGGATAGTAGGGTTTCTTGGGGCCGTCTTTCTGAACCCATGCTGTGCCAGCTATGTCTAGGTGTGTCCACGGTGTTTCGCCGACGAACTTGCTGAGGAATGCTGCGGCTGTGCCTGCTCCCCCCCATCTGCCTCCAACATTGTTTATGTCTGCTACCTGGCTTTTCAGCTGTTCGTAGTACTCCTTCCATAACGGCATTCTCCACAGCTTTTCACCCGTCTTCTCGGCTGCTTTGAGCAACTTCTCCGCCAGCTCCTCGTTGTTCGCGTATAGGCCTGCCCCATGGTTTCCAAGGGCTATTACTATGGATCCTGTGAGGGTTGCCAAGTCTATGATCTCGCTTGGCTTATACTTGTCCACAGCGTAGGCGAGGGCGTCTGCTAGTAGGAGCCTCCCCTCAGCATCGGTGTGCCCTATCTCAACGGTCATGCCGTTATACATTCTGAGAACATCTCCGAACTTGTATGCATTCTCTCCAGGCATGTTTTCGGCTAGGGGCATGAGCCCCACAATGTTGACTGGAAGCCTAAGGTCCGCTACAGCCTTCATTAATCCCAGCACAGTTGCGGCCCCGCATTTATCATACTTCATCTCCATCATTGATTCATGCCTCTTGATCCCGAGGCCCCCGCTGTCGAAGGTCACACCTTTGCCGACGACTGCTATTGGAGGCTTATCTCTCCCCGCACCCCAGTACTCCAGCACTACTAGTCTGGGCGGTACTCCTGAGCCTCTGCCTACTCCTAGTATCCCATTCATGCTCAGCTTCTCCAGGTCCTCCTTGTAGAGCACCTTTACTACTAGGCCCTTCTCCTCGGCCAGCCTCCTAGCCTCCCTTTCAAAGCCCTCTGGATTCATGTCGCTTGGAGGAGCATTACCCACATCTCTGGCCAGGGCCACGGCCTCAGCTATAAGCCTCCCCCTCTCAGCAGCCTTCAATGCCTCATCGTCTCCGCCAACCATCACCAGCTCCTCGGGCCTCGGCTTCTCCCCCTCCCCGCTCTTCTCAGACTTATACTTCGTATACTCGTATAGAGCCATGTGTGCTGCGAGGCTGGCCTCCTCGAAGCATCTCGGCTTCTCTACAGCATCCCATGGGGCTAGGAGGCCGAAGCGCCTGGACCCCGTCTCCCTAGCCTTCAACGCAGTATTAGCGGCAGCTACACGTATCTTCTCCAAATCCACTTCTCCTCCAACACCTAGGAGGAGTATTCTTCTAGGCCCCCTGCCGTCAGGGTAGAAGAGGAGGCTCTGGCCATCAGAGCCCTTAAACCCCTCAGCCTCCGCAGCCCGGGATAGGGCTGGATACCTCTCTGCAAGGCTCTTGAAAGGCTCCTCCCCCAACTTCTCCTCAACCACGGCCACGCCGAGGAGATCCAGCTCCTCCTCCAAGGCTTCCCGAAAACCTGAGACACGTATCCTTAACAAGGCTTCCACCATCTCTCAAGATACACGGCACAGTATAATTAAGCAGCGTTCAACATAGATTGTCATGGCTGGAGAGCCGTGATGCTTGGAAGACTAGTAGACCTCGCCGAGCAGTACTACGAGGAGTTGATACACATGTATGCCAGGTTGGAGAGGGAGCTGGAGGAGGAAGCCTTCAAAGACATGGAGGCCAAGATACTCAGGCTGCTGGGAGAGGTGAGGGTAGCGGCGCGTGGAGACCCCTGCATAGAAGACGTGGCCAAGCCTCTAAGAGAGCTGGGAAGAGAACTCGGGCTACACTACATAATCGTCTTCGGCTCGCTGGCCCACAGAGGATGCGGCAGAGATGTGGATGTAGCAGTCAAGCTGGGCCGCAGGCTCCGCAGCCTCCTAGAGGTTGGGAGACTTCAAGCAGCACTGGAAGACAAGCTGGGAGCCAAGGTGGACCTAGTGGTCCTAGACATAGAAGTACCATCAATGCTGGCTAAAATCATAGTTGATGAAGGAATACTAGTATACGGGGATGAGGAGGAATATAGGATGGACATGCTGAGACTCTACAAGCTGTTCCTCGACAGGGTTCCCATTCCTCCACGCCGCGAAGCCAGGCTTACGGGAGAGCAGCCTAGGAGTGAGGACTAATATTCTGTTTAATAGGAGAATCATGGAGTTCCCCGCTCCTCAAGCAGGCTCTATAAGCCTTGTTTCCCTAGTCTCAGTAGGGCTTTAACCTTCCTTCACCTTAATGCCTGTAGTTCCTCAGTATACTCTTCAAGCATCCTTTCTTTACTCTCCGCCAGTAAGGAGAGGAAGAGGCTGCATTATATTGGGATTGAAGGGAACGCTACATAGCCTAGAGGCCTCCACCGTGAAGACAAAGCACGGTGTACTGTCTGCATGTGCTCTGATATGTACCTAGTATGTGTTCTACCTCTTCCCCATGGATCTTGAGATAAGGTGTTCCCTCCAGCCTGTAAGGATAGCCTCGATACAAGCATGTCTAGGGGAACAGGCCTAGAGGCCTACTTATGATCTATATGGAAGATAGTGCCTATACTCTCTAGCCAGAAATATATACCCGTTTGCTAAATATATTGTATGGTATAGGTGTCTCCCCTTTGAATCATAGGAGTATGATTTCGCCCCGCGTCTTGGCTATGCTGCTTATCGTGTCTGTGGTTTCAGGCTTCGCGGTGTACAGGGTTTATACTAGTTCTGAGGTGCCTGGACCAACACCAATAAAACATGTTCCAGGCAACACGGAGACTCCTCCACCCCTAACCAAGGAGGAGAAAAAGAAGGCATTAGACATAGCTTTGAACCAACCTCTAGTCAAAAAGCTCCTAGAAGCCTCCAACGGCAACTACACGGTATTATTCATTATACCTAGATACTACAAAGCTCTGTTCCCTGATCACAGGCTTGTTCAAATCTACTTAAAATTCAACAAAAGCGTCTGGATAGAGGGGGACTTCTATCTGGGTATTCATTCAAGCAACAATACCTACGTCCACAGGAAGCTGTGGACCAGGGTGATGGAAGTCCTAGTGGATCTGAACACTAGTAGGGCCTACCTCGATACTGGCATAAGTTCGCCTGGAGGCCACCACTACGAGCCTGAGCTGGACGAGGCCATGCCCCTGATCAAACAATACCTTAAACTAGTGGGAGCAGAAGAAATCAAGGATATTGCACTCCTAGCAGTATACTATGACTACTGCTATAAGGGCCTAGTAATAGTTAGAGCTGAGATCACTATGGATAATCATACCAAGTACTACCTAGTGGCAGTAGACCTATGTAAAAACAGAATAGATGAGGAAGCCTCAGGCGAAATATTAACTGTCAGCAGACCTAAGTCGACGCAGTATAAGCATTTAGGGGAGCCAGTATTACCTGGCTAGGAGTGTGGGGGCAGAATTATTGGATTATGGCTTTCTGTATTATTTGGTGTCTTTTGCGGCTTGGCGGGGTTTATATGCATCTATAGTTTTCCCAGGGAGCCCCAAGGGTGATGGGAACCATGCTCCAAGCCCCTTAGGGCAAGGTTAAGAGTAGGTGGGGGGCCCGGGTGCCGCTGGGCTTCTAGGCTCCATGAACCCAGGGGGATGAGCCTTAGTGATGAGCCCCCAGGGACGAGGCTGGAACCAGCGAAGCCGCACCACAATGAAACCAGGAAGAAACAGAGCAGTACGGTCAGAGGAAGCGGATAGTCTGGAAGTCTGCCCTAGCATCCTCTAATCCCTTTTTGGTATGCAGGATGAATAGGCAAGCATATTGTCTATGCTCCTCCCTATCCTCATCTCAGTATGGTATGCCTAATGGTTCAGCTACTCCTATAGAAATATTTTTATAGATGTTAACCCTTTATAGTTTACAAGGGTTGACAAGGTATGTTGTCTCTTACTGGTAGGCAGCTGTCTCTCTGGAGGATGAGGATGAGGGGGTTGTCGGCTAGTGAGATTGCTTCTAGGCTGGGTGTTTCGAGGCAGGCTGTCCATAAGGGCCTCCAGGCTGTGGAGAATAAGGTTTACAGGGCTTTGATCTCGGCTGCCATGGCTTCTAAGATTGAGATTAGGAGGGTTGATGCGAGGAGGGGGGTTCTTGTGGGCTGGAGTCCCTGGCTGAAGACAGATGTGATCATTACCTTCTCAGCTAGGAATGGTGTTCAGATATGGTTTAGGCATAAGGGAGACTGTAGGGGGTGCCCGCTCCGCGAGGAGTGTATGAGGATACTGAGGGGTGAGGCTGAGGAGAGGGGTATCAGGCTCCCCGAGGCTGAGGGGATGGAGCCCTACCAGCTTGCAGACATTCTTTTCAAAAAGATCCTGGAGGAGTGATGAGGTATGCCCTACTCTCTAAGCTTCTGCAGGATCCCTCCTAGAACCCTGCCTCCAGGATCCCCTGGATCCATAACAGTATATAGGTCTAGGGCGAGGTATGATTCCCTAACCCTCACATTAACGCTGACAGTATGGATCCTAGTGGCAGCCATAATCCTGCTCATCCTGCCAAGGGCTCTGGAGGAGGCTGCGGGAACCATGCAGTCTGCAGGACTACTGGCGCTGACCGTGGGCATTCCCCTCGCCGCGCTGCTGGCACCCCTCCCCTTCTCCCCAAGAGGCTACGAGCTCACGGCCAGCGGCATAGTTGTAAGGAGGATGCTTAGAAGCTTCGAGATACCTTACAGCGAGATAGTGGAGGCTAGGAGGGCTGGGTGGAGCTGGAAGCACCTGAGACTGGAGGGTAGTGGAGGCCTCTACGGATACTTCGGCCTCTACACATTCAAGGATCTCGGCAGAGTCTGGGCCTACGTGACAAACAGGCGTAACACAATACTCATCAAGACTAGGAGCGGTGCGCAATACCTGCTGAGCCCCGAGGATCCCGACACCTTCCTGAAAACCCTTGAAGCCATAATCACGAAGACAGAGGCCAGCCCTGGAAGCTAGGGCTATTTTTATTTGAATGCATGGTTGGGTAGAATGCCTAGGGGCTTTGGCTACATCTTATCGGTTTCAGGGATACTATGCTGCGAGATGAGTTTGCCTGAGATCTGCTTGTAGGTGTCTAGTGTTATTGGCAGGTATCCCTCCTCTTCAAGCCTTTCAGGCTCATCAATATTCCTAGCCGCTACAGCTATGATTGTCTCCCCAGGCTTTAGGAGTGTGTGTTTAACCTTGGCTTCCAGGCTGTACGCTATTCTCAGTGCTTCACGGGTGGTTAGGCTGCTCCACTTAGCCTCTGCTGCCAGGGTTTTTCCACTAGTATCATCTATCATCAGGATGTCTATTTCCTCCCCCTTATACCACCATCTACCCATCTTTGTAGGCGTTATCCCTATCATCCCGCTTTTAATCATGTATGCAAGCATGTGTGCCACTACTTCCTCCCATGCCTCGGGCACAAGGCTTGACTCCATATCCCTAACAACGTGTCCTGCCACTCGTTCATGCATCCCCAGCTCTAGGGCAGGCTTGAATCTAAGCACGTATTTGAACCAGAATCTTAGGAGATGGTCTTTGACCCTGTATACTGGTTTACCTTTCCCTACTACGGGTGCAGCCTTCTCAATAAGCCCTAGATCCATGAGCGTATAGAGGTATTTTGTCAGGGATTCCCTCGGCACGCCTGACCTAGACGCTATCTCGCTGAACCTCGTAGCCCCTCCTGACACTGCTTCGAGTATGGAGTAGTATCTGCCTACATCACGCACCTCCTCCCTCAGAATGAGCTTAGCCTCATCGTAGAACGACGACCCCTTTCTAAGCATAAGGCTGATGAGGTTATCCCTAAAACTAGCCTCAGGATCCACTCGTGCAAGGTATCCTGGCACTCCTCCGAAAACAGCATATAACCTCACATGATCCTCAGCCCCCCATCCCCGCGCGAATGCTGGGATGTAGAGGGGGGAGAGTTCGTCGACCTTAATGATGGCTGAAGCCCTCCCGTAGAGCGGCGCCTTCTCCGAGAGCACAGACCAAGCTGTGAGTGATACTGCAGATCCGCATAGAACCAGGAGTATCCTGCTCTTCGAAAGCACCTCATCCCACACTGCCTGGAGGGATGAAAGAACCCCTTCACCTGACCTAGCGGCATACTGGAACTCATCGATGATCACCACAGCCCTCCTATCTCCAAGCGCTGCAGCCACTCCTCCAAGCAGATCAGCTATCCTCCTAGCAGGGCTCAGCTTAAAGTAGTCGAGGCCTAGGGTATCAGCCACCGCTAGGCTGAAGCTCCTGGCAAGCGCAGCCTCACTCAACTCTTCTGCAAGCAGGTAGACTGAAGGTTTATCCTCCATGAACCTCTTAAGCAACGCTGTCTTACCTATACGTCTCCTACCATACACCACTACTAAGCCAGGCTCCTCCCTATCCCATAGATCCTCAAGCACGCCGAGCTCCTGCTTCCTGTCAACAAACACTTCATGCATACTCTAAATCAGCCTACTCTAAAGTATGCTACTCAAAATAATATAATTAACGCAACACTCATCCTAGCATATCAGGGGGTTCAGGGTTCAAGTTTCCCGTGACTCGTCACTAGCATTTGTTATGGAGGATCCATGTATACTTAGGCTTGTTAAACCGGGAGATAGGCCTCGCATGAATTGCTCTCCACTAGGAGTACCTTGACGAATGCTCCTAGACTACTATTATTAGTCTTAAGTCCTTATGGACTAGTAGGTTAGGGGTTGTGAGCGGGGAGGCGTATCCGAGGATTAGGCGTGGGTTAGGGCATCTCCGCGAGCCTTATAGGAACCTGGTGGCAGGGCTGGCGGATGCTCTTCGAAGGATCCTTGGGTCAAGGCTGGTCTCCATAGTTGTCTACGGCTCCGTTGCGCGGGGCGAGGCTGGGAGGGATAGCGATATAGACTTGCTTGTGGTGGCTAAGGGGCTCCCCGAATCTTGGATGAGGAGGCAGGATGTGTTCGAGGAGGCTGAGTCCCTGATCAGCGGCCTGGTTGAGGAGGCTTGGAGCAGGGGCTTCCACACGGACTTCACACCCATACTCCTAACCCCAGAGGAGGCTGGGAAACATAGGCCCATCTACCTCGACATGCTCTACGATGCCGTCATAGTGTATGACAAGGGAGGCTTCATGGAGAAGGTTCTAATGGAAATGGCTGAGAAGCTGAGGAGACTGGGGGGCAGGAGAGTGAGGATGGGGAGGAAATGGTACTGGGTGCTCAAGGATAAGTACAGGCCAGGCGAGGTGATAGAGATTTGAACAACATATCCATGGCGCGCTCATACATAAGGCAGGCCCTAGAGAGAATAAAGCATGCTGAAGAAGCACTCAGCGCTGGAAACTACCCCTACACGGTTAGGCAGAGCCAGGAGGCAGTGGAGCTGCTCCTCAAAGCATCCCTAAGGCTAGTAGGCATAGAGTCCCCCAAGTGGCATGACGTAGGCCCCATTCTCAGAAGAGAGGCGGAACGCTTCCCCCAATGGTTCAAGGAGAAGATACCCAGGCTAGCCAGGATTTCGAGGAGGCTCCGCCGGGAGAGGGAGCCCTCAATGTACGGCGACGAGGAGGCAGGCATACCTCCAGAGGAAATATATGACCGTGAAGATGCTGCAGAGGCCCTGCAATGGGCAAGGGAGGTTGCTGAAACCATACTGAGACTACACGATGAGCTTGCCTCGGGGAACACATCCTAGCCTGCAGAGCATCAGGTCTTCAGATACCTGGTGAGAATATAGTAGTATAGGAGCGTCACAATGAAAACAGCCGCTACCAGTGATGCGTCAACAGTGTAGAGTTTTTCAAGCATCCATGTCTTAGAATTCACTACATCTACTCCCAGAGCCTTAGCACTACACCTCCAGAAAACCGGGTTATACGTGTGCCTCAAGAACTCCGCGGAGACGAGGGCCGTGATCTTCGCAGCCAATATTGCCCCAGCCCCTAGTAGGAGAACCCTCCTGACACTAGGGCTACGGTTGAGCAGAGCCTTAGCCGTAGCCCACGGTATAGCGAACACGGATGCATACACGGCGATAGCCGTGAATATCAGGGACATTGCTGAAACCATGTAGACAAACCTTCCCGCAAGATCAGTGGAATAATAGTGGTAGATGGCGGCCACTATGCCTGCAGCCACCAGGGATGGAACGTAAAGGATCCAGGCCTCCAATCCTAGCAGCCTAGAGGAATACCTGCGGAACCCTCCCAGGCCATGAAAATACAAGACCCTGTAGGGAACCATAAGCAATGGAGGAATAATTATCAGTGTGAGAACCAGCAGCAAATGAGTGTAAAGGCCTCTGAGAACAACCCCGCCATGAAGAACAGGATTACTATTAGCAGCTAAAAGCATCCGAGGACAAACAGCCCTATACAGGGCAGCCTGAAGAAAAACAAAAACCACAGCACCCGCCAGCAATAAAAGGTATCTGGGAAGAAAAAGCTTGATTCTCATCTTTCCTATACCCTCATCCTGGGAGCACGGTTATGTTTTTTGAGAAGTCCAGCGAGATCACGGTATCCTGTGTGGCATAGCTTGAGGAGGGAGCATCCTTAGAGCAATATACCTGTACGTAGCCACTAGCAGTAATATATATGGGATTACTATTCCAGCCGTTTGAGGGTAGTAGGCTGACTTTCAGGGTGAACTCCCCTGAAGCTATGTCACTATACCCTGCATCCCATACCAGCCTTGCACCATGGTCAGTATAGCTGAGAGTATAGGTTGCCCCATAATAGAAGATGTTCGGCGAGTTTATTATTTGGAGTCCAAGAGATAACAGTAGTCCTATGCCCGGAATATTGCTGACGAGGTTTGAAAACATAGAGCCTATGCTAAGGGCAGCTTTTATAATGCTAAGCAGCTCATCTTTTCTTTTAGCACCGCCCTGAGGCACGTAGGCATACCCGCTCACAACCAAGTTTTTATCTGCCTGTTCACCCTCCAGCAAGATATCTGCGTGAAGCAGCCTATGCGACATGCTGCCCTCAGCAGGCCATCTAGACCCTATAGGTATATTGATTTCTAAATCCATGTTTGATTGATCACCTACATGTACTTTTCCTGGATAGCCTAGTGTTATGAGGGTCTGCTGGATATCCGTGTTCAGCCATGAGGAATACCCGTAGGAGGCTCCCACGTAAAACTCGCTTGGAGTCACATAGCTGTAGGCAAATCCTGGAGGCGTTGTTGGATCTATGTAGTAGTCAGAGTACTCTGAACCCCAGATTATGAAGGCCTTGGTGTAGAAGCTTGTATGTGATTCCGAGATAAACCATTTCCTGTAATCGTATGGCGGGTTCTTCGAGTAGCCCTCTATGACTACACGTATTATGGGCGTCGAACCCAATTTCATGGATTCTATAATATATGGGGAGATATCATTGACCTGCAGGGTGCATCCTCTTAATGCAGCCGTGCCGTTCGGTATTCCGGGCGTATATGCTAGGCAGGAGCCTATATAGTGGTCATTAATGTAGACGTCCACGTATCTATCGTATAGCTGGTCCGAGGTGCTGGTTATGGATACTGTGAACCCTGGCTGTGGAGATTCTCCCTCAACTATGTCCTCAGCCCCGGTGAAGAGTAGTAGGGCGTCTCCGCTGTCAGGGTTTATCTCGTACTGGCCGTCAACATATCCCTCCTCCTCCGAGTATTTGACTGATACTGTTCCATAATAGTGTGCCTTAGCATCTATGACACCGTTCTCTCCGCTTACTGGTTGTATCCATGCTCTAGCCGTGGGGACAACGTTCACTAGCCATTCAGACCCGTCTGAGTCTAGGCCGCTTAGAACAACCTTTACCTCCCATACCTTGTTGCTAAGGTCGCTTGGATCACTGCTTGTTATTGAGGCCTCGTAGTCATAGCTTGTTCCATTAAGCTCCTGCATATCCTCGTAGAGTACTAGCGAGCCGTTCACATAAGCTTCTACGTGGACTGTCCTACCAGTATTGCTGAGTGGTTTTAGGTGGAAGGAGAGGTGGTAGCTTGTCGTGTTACTCTTGGTTGTAAAGTAGTCTGTGAGGGTTGCTGTGGATTGGCCTGAGACCGTCTGGTTGTGAAGAGTGTTGTCCCTCCAGAATCTGAGGTACCATAAGTAGGCTCCATCACCTGGATCACTGCTTGTAGATAGGCTTTCCATGGAGCTCAGCTTGGCGAGAGGTATTTTGAGCTCCTCTTCTCCACGGGCTAGCAGCGAGGCTGCACCTCTGTAAAGCTTGTAGAGGGCTGTAGGGTTGAGGTTGTGGACCAGCCTTACAGCTCTGATTTTACCATTGCTCCACACGCCCCAATACATACTTATCTCCACACCCTTCACTAGGGGCGGGAGGGATGGAGCCCTCCTCAAAGCCTTAGGAGTACTGGGATAGTATATCTCAATGCTCGTGTTACTATAAGTGTAGAGCAATTTCTTATCGTAGCCTAGGTGTAGGGCCTCAGGGCTCCATTCATTCTTCCTAAGCGTCCTGCCCAGCATTGATCTGGGTATGAGGACAAGTATGCCTTCATCAGCGCTTATGTTTCTAGGCTGGGCGTAGAGAGTATAGGTGGCGTTCAGTATTCTTGCCTCCCCCTTCTTAAGCAGTTCTTCAAGATGACTTGTCACATATTCTGGCTGTACCGGCATCAAGTTTGCGCAGCGGTTTGCCGTGGTATAGTATGTCGAAGCCCATGGTGAAGGTGTTGTTTCTTAGGGGTAGGGTTATGAAGGGAAGCTCAACCCATCCTATGCTCGTCCATGTACCCACTATTATTCGGTCGCTCCTCAACCCCCTGAGAGCCTGACCCCTCACCAGGATCAATGCCTCTTCTCCTAGGGAAGGAATGCCTGCAGAAGAGGTTTCAACAGGATATGCTGCTAGAGGCGGTACAGCTGACAATACCATGAGAACTATTAATATGAACCCTGAGTACAGGGCTCTCCTCATCTCACTCATCGCGATATATATATCACGGATATTAAGAGTTGCGACTCACCTAAGGCGATCCAACGCCTAGCTTATGCTGCATGCATGGCGTGATGTCCCTCTAAATTGAGGCTTAGGGTGAGAAATATGCTAGTAGTACTGTCACCGCAGCTATGAGGAAGGTGGAGTGTCCTCCAGGCTTCCAGCTCTCTTGGGGTCTTCTTCCCAGGTGAAAGGCTTAGCCCTTACAAACAGATGAAACTCTTATCATATCATAAAACCAGCATAAGCATGTTGGAGAAGGCTTGGTTAGAGATGCCGTGAAACTGCTGGGCAAACCCTTTCCAGGAACCAGATGAGAAGGGCAGGCTCATAGTATCGGAAGCACTCAGCAAACTAGTAGCAAGGGAAAACAGCCATGATTTCAAGCCGCCTAGCACCGCCGATGGATTTATCTAAGCGGCGCTGCTGGAGGGTGGGAGACCATCCTATGCTGGGGAACATGAAGGGCTAGAGCCTCTAGGATACTAGTATTATGCGGAAGCAAGAGAAAAGCAGTAAGAAGGACGGGAAAAGCATAGCTTGAAAATGTAGATAAGTAATATGCTTTAGGAGATCAGTGCAGCAGAGAATCCTAGCTACACTGGAGGGCCAAGTCGAAACAGCTTAGCCTTAAATCCCTAGCTAGGAGGCATAAAGAACCCTGTATCCCTGATTCTCGGCCTACACTAGTAGCCAGGCACAATTGGTTCTAGCTATTCTAGCCATTGTCTGACACTTATTTTAGGCGGAATCATATTTTTATATCGTAGGTGTTGGCTGGTTGAGTGAGATCGTTCTCCGCGGCTGGCTTGCGAGGCGTGTGGGGGAGGAGGCTGAGAAGCTGGGGGTTAGTGTTGAGGAGTACTTGGTGGAGCTGCTCAGCCA
>JALWQH010000043.1 GCA_027083135.1 Desulfurococcales archaeon
GCTAGGCATGGAATAAAAATAGGATCTTCACCGCGACTCTAGCCGTGTCTCCTCAGATACCTCCACACACCGCGTCCTCTGAAATTGTAGACTATTGTCTTCAGCGCCGTCACATGCTCCACAGAGTATCCTATTCCCTCTCTGCCTATTCCTGAAGCCTTTCTGCCTCCGAAGGGATAGTATCCTACACCATGTCTAGGCATGTCGTTAACATAGATGGCTCCAACCTCAAGGTATCGTAGGAACTTCCTTATCGTGTTTATATCCTCGCCGAATATTGCTGCATCTAAGCCATACCTCCTACCATTAGCAAGGCTTAATGCCTCATCATGATCCTTAAAGTCCGTTATTATTGCCACGGGAGCAAAGATCTCTCCCTTATAGAGGGTTAGATCTCTTAGAACATCCTTGTCCCTAACCTCTATGAGAGTGGGCTCCACGTATGTCTCTCCGAGTCTCTTCCCTCCAACCAGTATTTTTCCTCCCTTCTTAACCGCCTCTCTAACAGCATTCATCATTTCGTCGGCTGTCTTGGGGCTTATGAGGGGGCCCATATCCACGTTTTCCTCTCTTGGATCTCCTACTTTAACCGAGGATAGTTTCTCTACGAGTTTCTCCTTGAACTCCTGGTAGACGGGCTCCTCAACTAGAACTAGTTTAATAGCGTCACATCTCTGCCCCGTGTAGCTGTATATGCCCTGAGCTATCCTATCTGCAGCTAAGTCTAGATCAGCGTCTCTGAGCACTATTGCTGGATCTCCTCCGCCAAGCTCCATTACGAACTGCTTGATGCCTGCGACGCTTAATACATGCCGCCCCGTCTCACTGCTCCCTGTAAGGCTGATTACATTGATCCTCTCATCCTTAACGAGATCATCGCTCTCCCTCCCTGGAATAGTGATCACTGCGAACGAGTCTCTAGGCATACCGCCCTCTTCGACTAGCTTTGCGAAGAGTAGGACGGGCAGGGGATCGGCTGAGGGAGGCTTTATGACGACAGCATTGCCTGGTATAACGCTGTATACAAGCTTTGATACTGAGTCGAAGAGAGGATAGTTGAATGGAATCACTGCGAGCACGGTGCCGAAAGGCTCTTTACGCACTATTGCTTCAGTCTCCAGAGTAGTGGTATCCCAGTCTCCTGGAACATATTCTCCGAAGATCTTCCTTGAGTCAAGCTCAGCTCTTCTCAGCCTATCTATACTGGCATTGACCTCTCCTCTAGCCTGAGCATAGGTTTTACCCGCATTGACTACCAGTGTCCTGACGAGATCCTCGGAGTGCTCCTCCATTAAATCAGCTATCTTGGAGAGGATCTCAAGCCTCCTAGCCCCCGGCAAGTCTCTTATACTCCACCTCCCAGTACCATGTATCCTCCCTAGAGCCTCGTCAATATCGCTCCATTCAAGCCTAGGTATCCTGGCTATAGTACTGTTGTTTATTGGGCTTCGAACATCCATTGTTTTCCTAGCTGAAGCCCATCTGCCAGCCAGGTATGTTTTAAACACGTAGACTCCATCCTTAACCACATATATGTCCTTGAACACCTTGTCTTCTAGTTCAAGGATGTTTCCATTATTTTTCACGCTCATTTATAGATCCCCATTAATAAGGTAGGTATCCTAGGGGATAATGAACATAGCCGTAGATGCTGCACACCTAGGCTAAGCTTAATGCTTCTACAAGGAATATGGCGATCCACCTTACTTGTAGACTGAAACGAGTTTAATGCTAACGCCTAGCTTTGGAGAATTATTCTCCTCACACTTATGCTGGGATCAGGTATTCTTATACCTGCTTTCTTAAGCGTATCCTCTACTAGGTCTACGTGAATCTCATCCCTGAAGCCATAGTATTTTAAGCCATCCTTAACCAGGTCTGAGGGTATACCTACCTCGGCAGAGTACCATTCGATCCAGGTATACGGCTTCCTCTTAAACTCACTGATAGCTTCAGAATACACTGCACTTATCTTCTCTAAGAGGCTTCGGGGAACCCTGGTTGTGGAGGCAAGGGTACAGCAGTATTTTGCTCCAAGCTCATCGCATCCCACTAGGGGTTTGTAGCCGTATCTATATAGCTTGACGAAGAGGGGATGCCATGCTACAATGTACCTGGGCTTCCCAAGCGCTGCAAGCCTTACCGCTTCCCAGGGCTCGTCGAAATATCTGGCCTGCCCCTCTTCGATTATCCCCTCCTTTAACGCCATGGCGCGGCAAAGATCCATTGTTGAAAGCCTACTAGAGGCAATGCCTCCCCAAGCTTCACTGCGTTCAAGCACAACTCCCCCGCCATAGGCTCCTCCACCCAGGATCCTCACCTCTCCGCCAGAGATCATTGAGGAGTAAAACTGGGTTACCAGGGGGCTTAGGGCGAGTTCAACCTCCCCTCTCAGGAGAGCCTGAGTAGCCTCAATAGCGCTTGGATAAACCCTAACCACAAGCCTTATCCCAAGCCTCCTTTCAAGAAGTTTGGCGAAGGGTGTTATGAAGGGATACTCGCTTGACCATACTAATCCAAGCCTAATCTTACCTTTAGGAGGCTTAACAGTGCTGGGGCTTGAGGAAAGCCTGACCAGATACTGGCTCCCCACTCTTATCCTCACTACAAGCCCCTCATCTTCAAGCATCCTTACAATTTCGCTTACCCTACTCTTAGATACTCCGAGAGCCCTATGAATATATGACTGCATCACGCCTCCAGGAATATCTTCAAGCAGCCTAAGTATCCTATCCCTAACGTTCACCAACACTATCTCCAAAAACCATTATACTAGTTCTAATAGAAAAATTTATGTTTGATATTGAACACTTGTTCAAATTGATGAGAGATGAGCAGCGATTATTTGGAGGAGCTTAAGAGGAGGATCAATGAGCTTAAGAAGCGTAGGAGAGCCATCATACTTGCCCATAACTATCAGGTCCCGGAAGTACAGGATATAGCGGATTACGTTGGTGATAGCCTGGAGCTAGCCAAGAAAGCCATGAAAATAGAGGCTGATGTAATAGTCTTGGCAGGAGTATACTTCATGGCTGAGACAGCCTCCATCCTTAACCCCGATAAAACCGTCCTTATACCTAATAGGCATGCAGGATGCCCGCTTGCATCCTTCCTAACGCCTAGAGATGCTAGGAAATACAAGGAGGAGAGGCCTGGAGCACCACTAGTATTATACATAAACTCATATGCCGATGCAAAATACTATGCCGACTATATTGTTACAAGTGCTTCCGCCGTGAAACTTGTAGGCAAGCTGGATGAGGATGAAGTGCTATTCGGCCCTGATAAGAACCTCGCATCATACGTGGCGGAAACCACGGGTAAAAACATAGTTCCCGTCCCGCCTAACGGACACTGCCCCATCCACGAATACCTGGTCAATAAATATTGGGTTATGAAGGCTCTCCAAGAGCACCCCAGAGCAAAGCTCATACTGCATCCCGAAGCCCCACCGGAGGCTAGGAGGCTTGCACACGCCATAGGCAGTACAAGCCAGATGCTTAGAGCCATAGGCGAGCTCGGCGGAGAGGAATTCATCCTTGGAACCGAAGAAGGACTGGTCTATAGGGCTAGGAAAATGTATCCAGGTAAGAAGATATACCCTGTCAACCATAGGGCTATATGCATAGATATGAAGAAAATAACGCTGAAGAACATTGCAGACTCGCTTGAGACAATGAGGCCTGTAGTAAAGGTGGATGAACGCATAGCGGGGAGAGTTAGAGAGATATTAGAGGAGTCCTTCAGAATGGTGGGTTAGCCTTGGCTAGCCTCCTCCTAGAAAAAAGGTTCCTCGAGTGGCTGGGAGAAGATGCGCCGCTCGGAGACGTTACAAGCGAGGCCATAATTCCCGAAGGCTTAACTGTGAGAGCCGTTGTGGAGGCTGGGGAGGAAGGCATAGCTGCATGCGTTGAGGAAGCATCACTGATCCTCAGAAGCCTAGGCTTATCTGTAAGGCTGTATAAGAGGAGCGGTGAGAAAGTGGGGCGTGGAGATAGGATCATGGAGCTTGAAGGCGATGCGCGTAAAATATTACTGGTTGAAAGAACCCTTCTAAACCTCTTAAGCTACCTCTTCGGAATAGCGACAACCACGCATCGCCTAGTTGAAAAAGCCCGCAGGATCAATCCTGCTGTAAGAATTGCTGCTACAAGGAAGGTTGTTCCAGGCCTCAGATACCTTGCTAAAAGAGCCGTGGAGATAGGCGGTGGAGATACACATAGGCTGAGCCTAAGCGATGCTGTACTCGTAAAGGATAACCATCTTGTCATACTAGGCAGCGTTGAGGAGGCTGTTAGGAAGGCGAGGGAGAAGGCCAGCTTTACACATAAGATCGAAGTGGAGGTGGAGACCATGGAGGATGCAGTCAAAGCAGCTGAGGCTGGAGTAGATATAGTTATGGCAGACAATTTTAATCCAGAATCGCTGGCCAGGCTGATCAGGGTTCTTGAGGAGAAAGGGCTGAGGGGAAAGGTGCTTGTCGAGGCTAGTGGAGGCATAGGCCCTGAGAACATAGAGGCTTACGTGAAGGCAGGGCCCGACATAATAAGCACAAGCTACATAACTATGAAGGCTCATCCAATAGACTTAAGCCTAGATATAGTTGAGGTGAAGGAGCATTGACAAGGAGGATAGCTATAATTGGCTGCGGAAACATAGGCGGAGAGCTAGCAGCAGCCATTGATAGGGGGGTCATAAAAGCCAGGCTCACATCACTATACGATGTGGTTAGAAGCAAGTGCATAGAACTTGCAGCCAGGCTTAGCCGTGAAAAACCAATAGTGGCGGAAAGCATAGAGGAAATGCTTGCAGCTAAGCCCGACATAGTAGTTGAGGCTGCAAGCCAGGCGGCTGTAAGGGAACACGGGCTTAAAATACTTCTAGCAGGAGCTGACCTCATGATAATGAGCGTAGGAGCGCTTCTAGACGAGGAGCTGCGCTCAAGGCTTGAAGAAGCCTCTAGGAGAACGGGGGCAAGAATCCATATACCCTCAGGAGCTATTGGCGGATTAGATGCTGTGAGGGCATTAAGGCTTGCAGGCATAGATAAAGTAACCCTGAGGACAAGGAAGCCTCCAGCAGCATTGAAGAACGCTCCTGGAGCAGCAGGAGTAAAGCTGGAGGGAATTAGAAGGCCGGAGACACTGTTCAGAGGCCCCGCAAGCAAAGCTGTAAAGCTCTTCCCAGCCAATGTGAACGTTGCAGCTACGCTCACCCTCATGTCAGGTGTAGAGCCCATAGTGGAAGTAATAGCTGATCCCATGGCAAGCGGAAACATTCATGAAATAATAATTGAGTCAAAAGCATCTAAGATGAAAATACAGGTTATAAACAAGCCTAGCCCGGCTAATCCTAAGACAAGCTACTTAGCAGTACTTTCAGCAGTAGAGGCTCTGAGAAGCCTAGCCTCCGAGGAAAAGATCCCGTGGGCCTAGGCCCGTAATGTGGGAAGCCTATCAGAAAGTGATGCGTAGGGAGGCCATAGCCTCTCCTCCCTTTTAGATGGCGGCTTAATGGTTAGTTTTATTAAAGCTTATATAGTGTCTAGTGATGCTTGTGAGTTGGCAGAGGAGAGGGATGCTGACACTATGTCTACTCAGGAGCAGTTCAGATATATAGTCAGGCTGGCTGGAACGGATATAGAGGGGAAGCTTAAGGCAGTTCACGGCTTAGCCCTCGTAAAGGGCGTGGGCGTTAACCTAGCCTACGCTCTCTGCAGAATGCTTGGCATAGATCCGGAGAAACGTATCGGTTTTCTAACGGAGGCTGAGATAAGGAAGATAGAGAACGCATTGAAGGATCCAGCATCAATAGGTATACCGAGCTGGATGCTTGATAGGAGGAAGGACTATGAGACTGGTAGAGATATGCATCTAGTAGGTGCTGACCTAATATTCGCCGTGAAGCAGGATATAGAAAGAGAGAAGAAGACTAGGAGCTGGCGTGGAATAAGACATGCATTAGGCTTAAAGGTCCGCGGCCAGAGGACGCATACCACAGGGCGCCTAGGAATAACTGTTGGAGTAAGGAAGAAGAGGTGATGAAATCATGGGTGATCCGAAGAGGCAGCGTAAGAAATGGGTGGGCCCCTCGCATCCGTGGCGCAAGGAGGTATTAGAGGAGGAGCTCGTCCTCCTAGGGAAATACGGGCTCCGCAATAAGAGGGAATTATGGCGTGCCAGGACCCTTGCAAGGCGTCTGAGGCACCAGGCCCGAGGACTGCTAGCATTACCAGAGCATCTTAGAGCTAGGGAGGAGAAAGCCCTTCTACGCAGGCTATACAATATGGGACTACTGCCTGAAAACGCAACGCTGGATGATATTCTAGGACTAACCGTGGAGAACATTTTGGAGAGGAGGCTGCAAACCATTGTTTACCGTAAAGGGCTTGCAAGAACAATCTACGAAGCCAGGCAGCTAATAGTCCACGGACACATAGCCATAAAGGGACGTAGAGTCGACATACCAGGCTACCTTGTTGCAAGGGATGAGGAGGAACACATAGGCTACTCGCCTACAAGCCCCTACTATGCTAGGAGGCTTGCAGAGGAGCAGGTGTGAGGAGGTGTGTTAAATGGCATTCGCACCCAGAGAGCTGAAATGGGGTGTAGCGCACATATATAGTTCGCTTAACAACACCATAGTCCATATAACTGATCTCACAGGCGCTGAAACCGTGGCTAGAACCACAGGCGGAATGGTTGTGAAGGCGGATAGGGAGAAGCCTTCACCTTACGCAGCAATGATAGCTGCAAGTAGGGCGGCACAGGAGGCCATGGATAAAGGCATAGCTGCGATACATATCAAGATAAGGGCTCCAGGAGGACACGGGCCCAAGACTCCGGGCCCTGGAGCACAGGCAGCCATAAGAGCACTTGCACGCGCGGGCTTCATCATCGGGAGAATAGAGGATGTGACCCCCATTCCACACGATACTACTAGGAGGCCTGGCGGACGCCGTGGAAGAAGAGTGTGAGCAGTGGGTGACGAGGTGTTGAGGATAAGGATCCTTGATAAAGGAGGGCTTACGATAAGGCTGCTTGTGGAGAATGCTCCACCAGGCTTTGTGAATGCTATACGTAGGCTGGCTGAATCCAATGTACCGGTAATGGCTGTAGATGAAGTCATGTTCCTTGAAAATAATAGTGCAATGTACGATGAGATCCTTGCCCATAGGCTTGGCCTCATACCACTTACATCAGAGAAAGCCTTAGAGAAATATAAGAGGCCCGAAGAATGCATGGCTGAGCCCAATCAGCCTGAATGCTACACTATGCTGCACTTGGAGGCGGAAGCTAAGGCCGAGGAATGCGGGGAAGAGAAGTGTGGAGAGCCATTAATAGTGTACAGCGGCAACCTTGTAAGCGAGGATCCCGATGTCAAGCCAGTGTACGATAATATGCCTATAGTTTATCTCGCACCAGGCCAGAAAATAGCATTGGAGGCTAGGGCCAGACTAGGATACGGGAAGGAGCATGCTAAGTGGATGCCTGGGATCGCGGTATCCAAGTATCTCCCAGTAATAGAATATGATGCCAGACTAGTTGAAGACAGGAACCTAGAACAATGCCTGAAATGCATCTCAGGGGGATCAAGAGAAGTGATTGAAGCGCTGCGTAGTAGAGGCAGAGGGGAAATAGTGTTACTGGAGGATATAAATACATCAATCTATGATTACTGTGAAAGGGAGGCATGTAAAGGAATCCTGAGAATTAGGAGGGATCCAGGCAGACTTATACTTAAAGTGGAATCCACGGGTGCCCTTCCACCTGAACGCATAGTTATAGAAGCCTCCAAGCTCCTGGAGGAGAGGGCGTCACTCCTCCTCGAAGAGCTGGGTAAAGTTTTGAAAGGTGATGAGAAGTGAGGAGAACAGGATCTACAAACATAATTATACGCAGGCTTATTAGAAGCCTTATAAAAGCCTCCAGGACGCATGATGCCCCAATATGGCGGGCAGTAGCGGAGGAGCTGAGCAGGCCTAGGAGGAGGAGAGTAGCAGTCAACGTGTCAAGGATAAACAGGTATACTGAGGAGGGGGATACTGTTGTTGTTCCAGGCAAGGTTCTTGGAGCAGGGATTCTAAGGCACCCTGTAGTGATAGCCGCCCTTTCTTTCTCTCAGAAGGCATTAGAGAAAATAGAAACTGCAGGCGGTAAGGCCCTCTCAATCCAGGAGCTAGTTGAGAGTAACCCTAAGGGGAGAAATGTGAAAATAATGGTGTAAGCCATGCCTGAAAAAACACTAGTAGTTGATGGGGAAAACCAGATTTTAGGGAGGCTTGCAAGCCTAGTTGCAAAGAAGCTTCTACTAGGCTACAGAGTAGTAGTAGTAAACACGGAGAAAATAGTGGTGAGCGGAGAGAGGAGGATGGTTGTAGACTCATATAAAGCATTATTCAAAGCCACAACTCATAGGAATCCTGAGAGAACAGGTGTTAGAAGGCCTCGGACACCTGTACGGCTATTCAAATCCGCTGTCAAGAACATGTTGCCGAAGAATAGGAGGGGAGAGAATGCCGCTAAGAGGCTTAGAGCTTATGTAGGTGTGCCTGAAGAATTCAAGGAGGAGAAGCCTGTGAGGTTTGCTGAAGCTGAAGCATCAAGGCTGGGTAGGAAATATGTATTACTGGGCGACATAGCCCGTGAAATGGGGTGGAGGTGCAGCCAGCATTGACAACACGCATAGTAATCTCCTCAGGCAGGCGTAAAACCGCCAGGGCTAGGGCTATCATAAAACCTGGTAAGGGGAGAGTATGGGTGAATGGAATAGCGCTTGAAGTATATCCAATAGAGCTTGCACGCATGAAGATAATGGAGCCCTTGCTCCTAGCAGGGGAGCTGAGGAAACATGTGGATATAAAGGTGAATGTGCGTGGAGGAGGATATATGAGCCAGGCTGAAGCCGCAGCCATCGCTATAGCTAGAGGCCTGCTAGCATACACCAATAATAATGAAACCCTTAAGACCATATACACGGATTATAATAGAGTCCTCCTAGCAGGAGATCCTAGGCAAACAGAGCCTAAGAAGTGGATGAGATATAGTGCTAGGAGGCGTAAGCAGAAGTCGTATAGGTGATCAGTATTGATGGTGCCTATAAGGTGCTTCACGTGCGGAGCCCCACTAGCAGATAAGTGGGAGGAGTTTAAACGCCGAGTAGATGCAGGAGAGGATCCTGAGAAAGTGCTGGATGATCTAGGGGTTAAGAGATACTGCTGCAGAAAGACGCTTATATCCCATATAGAACTGATACGCGAGATAGCTAGGCTATCCAGAGTTGCATGAGGTGTGTATCCATGTCCGCAGAAGAGTCGGAGCAAGCTAAGCCCAAAACAATAGAGCTTCTCATACCCTTAGAGCAGTACCTGGCTGCAGGCGTACATATAGGTACACATATATGTAATAAATACATGGAGCGATTTGTCTATAGGGTTAGGCCCGACGGGCTCTACGTGCTGGATGTAAGGAAGGTTGACGAGAGGATAAGGATAGCCGCACGCTTCATATCACGCTACGATCCCGAGAAAATCCTAGCAGTATCTGTCAGGCAGTATGGCGGGAGACCTGTAGAAAAGTTCTGCAGCCTAGTAAGATGCAAACCTGTAACTGGAAGATTCATACCTGGAACACTGACCAATCCCAGGCTTCAATACTACGTGGAGCCCGACCTCCTGATAATAACTGATCCTAGGGCTGACGCCCAGGCGATAAGCGAGGCAGCCGAGATGGGTATACCTGTGGTGGCTCTAGCAGACACGGATAATAAAATCGAGTTCATAGACCTCATAATACCTGCCAACAATAAGGGTAGGAAATCCCTAGCACTAATATACTGGCTACTAGCACGGCAGGTTCTAAGAGAGCGTGGCGAGCTGGCGCCTGACGCTGAACTCCCCGTACCTGTAGAGGAGTTCGAGGCAAAGCCTTAAACAAGACTGAGCACCCTGCAATCCACGTAGATATTATTTTAACATCAAGCAACATTGTCTTAAAACAAGGCTACCATACATGCTTAGCCGATGAAACAGCCCTTATTATCCTCCCATCCTCCTCATATATCCATGGTGCCAGCCGTGGCAGCTGAGTCCAGGATAACCCGTTATCCAGCTGTTGCAGGAATGTTCTATGAGGCTGATGAGAAGGGGTTAAGACAGCAGATCGAGTGGAGCTTCAAGCACCCGGTGGGTCCAGGCAAGCTTCCCGAGAAACCCGTGCATCCCCTCCACGGGTTCGTAGGCTACGTCTCACCTCATGCGGGATACCTGTATAGTGGTCCAGTAGCTGCGCACAGCTACTACAAGTTATCTCAGAAAGGCGTACCTGAAACCATAGTGATAGCAGGCCCCAATCATACAGGCTTAGGCTCAATGGTATCAGTAATGGTGGAAGGCTCATGGATGACTCCCCTAGGGAGAGTTGAGATAGACAGCGAGTTCGCCGAAGCCCTGGTTAAGCATAGCAGATATGCTGACCCTGACACTAGGGCGCATATCCATGAGCATTCAGTTGAGGTTCAGATACCCTTCCTACAATACATATATGGTGATAGTTTCAGAATAGTGCCTATAGTCATGCTTACACAGATGCTCCGCACCTCGGAGGATCTCGCATCAGCGATTATAAGGGCGGCAGATGAGACGGGGAGAAAGATGGTATTCATAGCCAGCAGCGACTTCAGCCACTACGTGCCGCATAGCGAAGCATATAGGCGGGACAAGCATGCAATAGACGCTATAATAAGGCTGGATGCACCAGGACTCTTCGAAGCAGTGGAGAAATACGAGATCTCCATGTGCGGGCCGGGCCCCGTAGCCACACTGATATTGCTGGCCAAGCATTACGGGGGAGCGGGAGCCACTCTTCTCAAATATGCTACGTCAGGGGATACTAGTGGCGATAAGGGCATGGTTGTCGGCTATGCATCCATAGAGGCGCCAGCCTAGAATGCAAGGTGCAGGCTTTGATAAGCTTAGAGTACCCCGCCCCCATACCGTTTTCAGGTATACCTATACCTGGAAGAAACAATCCCTTCCTAGTGATCCATGCCTCCTTGAAGCTACGTGTGAAAATCAGCATTGGGAATGCTGGCTGCAATGTGGGAGGAGCAGTGATCCCAGGATTAAGCAGCATTATATGCAGGTATAAGGCCAGGCTCGAGGAGGCCCTAGGAGCTAGAATAGGCATGAACCTTGAAGCTGAGGCTGCAGGCTTGATGCCGCGTTCCTCGCTGATAGCCCTACTCACGTTAGCTATGATAGAAGCCCTGGGCTTAGAGTCAGGGTACAGCTTCTCAGACGAAGAGAAGCTTAGCTACGCATCAATACTGGATGCATCCTCCGGTTATCGGGGATGGCCCTCCTCCCTGCTACGTGCAGTAAGGGAGTCAGCTGTGCTTAAGACTCCTTTAATATATAGGGAGGGGGAGGGAAGCATAGCTCTTCCAAGACTCCTAAATGCAGCAGCGCATAAATGCATAGCCGTAGATAAGCCTCCCATCCTGCCCGATGAAAGCCTGGCCAATGCTGTGACACATCTATCAGGAACACTCACATTGAAAACAGCGGAGGCTTTCAGGAAGCATGACTTGGAGGCTATTAGAGAATACTGGCGTATGGAGGATGGATTATGGTACTCCCTATGGGGTATAATGCCTAGCCGAAACCATAAGACAGCTCCTGATATTGGAGGTGCCTGCATCATTGAAGTCTCAGAGCCTAAAAGTACTTAAGATAGGTGGAAGCCTCTTCTCCGATAAGAGGAGGCCCTACAGCTTAAGGCTGAGCCGCTTAGTGGAGATAGGGGGAGAGATAGCTGAGGCTTTGAAAAGAACGGGCAGTAGTTTAGTAATAGTTCATGGCGGCGGATCATACGGCCACTACGTAGCATCACTGCACTTGAAGGAGAAGGGAAGATACGATGGCGAGGCATTCTCACTCATAGCCGACACAATGCTTGAATTATCCCTTACCATAAGTGATGCCCTAAGATCATCAGGCCTCAGGACAGCAGTGTATTCGACGCATGCGTTGTGGAGTAAAGAGGGCTTAAATACAGCCCCGCTAACGTATGCCTTAAGGCTTGGCGTAATACCTGTACTCTACGGGGACATTGTAATAGATGAGAGTGAAGCCAAGATAGTTTCAGGGGACATACTGGTAAGGGATGCTGCAATCCGCCTAGGAGCAGAGGCCGCTTATTTTGCATCCGACGTGGATGGCATTTATGACCGCCCGCCCTCGGAGCCTGGCGCACGTCTAATCAAGGCGATTTGCCCTAGGGAAGCAGAGGCCTTAGCCTCAGGTTTCTCAGAGGATAAGGCGCCTGTAGATGTTACAGGCGGAATAGCACTTAAGCTCAGAGTAATGGCTGAAATGGCTTCGAGGGGTGTAAAGGCCATATTCTTCAACGGCCTTAAACGAGGCTCATTTTATATGGCGCTAACCAATACCTTACAGCAGTACAGCATGGTTGCGCCATGCAGGAATGGGTGGTGATTATTGGAGACTCCTAGGAGAAAGCTTGAACACATAGATGTAGTGATGAATGAGAGGGTTGAAGGCTTTGCCGACACCCTTCTAGGAGACGTTATACTTGCGCATAAAGCATTACCTGAAACAGACCTTAACACAGTATCCCTCACTACAACGTTTCTAGGCAAGAGGATCTCAGCCCCCATAATGATAACAGGCATGACCGGGGGGCACCCCAACACAGCTGAGATAAATGCAGGCCTAGCAATGGTTGCTGAGAATATGGGGATAGCCTTAGGGGTAGGCAGTCAGCGTGCAGCCATAGAGGATCCAAAACTCTCCTACACTTACAGGGTTGCCCGGGAGAATGCCCCTACAATACCGCTCATAGCAAACCTAGGAGCAGTGCAGCTTAACAAGGGATACTGGATACGTGAAGCTGAGCGAGCTGTTGAAATGCTTGAAGCCGATGCCCTAGCACTCCACCTCAATGCGGCTCAAGAGGCCTTCCAGCCTGAAGGGGACACTGAGTTCAGAGGCCTTACCTCAAAGATATGTAAGCTGGCGGACATGCTTCAAGTACCAGTGATAGTTAAGGAGACAGGGGCAGGCTTATCCAGAGAGGATGTGGAGAGCCTCTGGAACTGCGGTATAAGATACTTCGATGTAAGTGGAGCGGGGGGTACAAGCTGGATAGCCGTCGAGATGTACAGGGCTAGGAGGAAGAACAACATCCTCTACTCCAAGACCGCTGAATCCTTCCTTGAATGGGGGATACCTACAGCTGCAAGTATCATTGAAGCCAGGCTTGCTGCCCCCTCAGCCACCATTATAGGAAGCGGGGGGATAAGGAGAGGCATAGATGCAGCGAAAGCTATAGCATTAGGGGCAGATATAGCAGGCTTAGCTCTGCCGGCTTTAAGGAGACTACTGATGGGCGGCGAGAAAGCCCTCAAAGATTATCTCGGTGAAATAATACATGGGCTCAAGGTAGCAGTATTCCTTGCAGGATGCGGCTCGCCCACCTGTCTCCGCCAAACTAGTAGAATCATTGTTAAGGGGAATCTGAAGGATTGGCTGGAGGCTAGGGGGATTTCATGGAGCCACTACCTTAAGGTTAAACAACAAAAGATTTAGCCCCGCCCTCCAAGGCATCCCCGGATAATGAGTGGTGACATGCATGAGGATAGGCGAGTATGCCAGGCACGTGGCAGGCATGGTTGACTCGTACATCTACTCCTTCGTTAAGGGCAGGCCTGCCGAGCTCTACGAGGCATCCCTCCACTTAGTTAAGGCTGGTGGGAAGAGGCTGAGGCCAACCATAGCTGCACTTACATGTAGGCTTGTAGGAGGATGCGAGGACACAGTGATCCCCGCGGCCTCTGCCTTAGAGCTCATACACGTCTTCACATTAATCCACGACGACATTATGGATAGAGATGATATGAGGAGAGGTGTACCTACAGTACATGTTGTATGGGGGGAGCCGATGGCTATAACAGCAGGGGATCTATTATTTGCCAAGGCTTTAGAATCAGCCGCAGGGCTTGCTGAGAGAGGAGTAGATGCATCCAGAGTAGTAGAAGTTATGAGGAGGCTGGCCAAGGCAACTGCAATTGTTGCCGAGGGGCAGGCCTTAGACATGCTCTTCGAGAAGCGTGAAGATGTAAGCATAGAGGAATACATGGATATGATACGTAGGAAGACGGGAGCCCTCATAGAGGCCTCATCCACCATAGGGGGATTAGCCTGCGGCGCTAGTAGAGGGGATGTTGAAAGGCTCTCAGCCTATGGTATGAATATAGGTGTAGCGTTCCAAATACAGGATGATATTCTAGGCATATATGGATCCGAGGAGAGGCTTGGAAAACCCGTTTACAGTGATTTACGGGAGGGGAAGAAGACTCTGCTAACCATATATGCATTAAAGCATCTCGACGAGGATAGAGCGCAGCACGTGAGACGCGTGCTGGGGAGAAGAGACGCATCGCGCTCCGAGTACGAGGCGGCAGCAGAACTCATAAGGGAGAGCGGAGCACTAGACTATGCTAGAAGGCTGGCTAAAAGCTTGGTTGAAGAGGCCCTATCATCTCTTAGAGGAATAAATGTGAGGGATGAAGAGGCCTTTAAGCTGCTCGAGGAGCTGGCGTTATTCGTTGTGGAGAGGGAGCACTAGAATTGCTGTCCACGGGTTATTTATACTCCGGGCAAGGAAGGTTGAATTCATAGTTGCATGGAGAGTGGGAGTAGATGAATGCAGAGCCTAGCAGCGAGGTATCCCCTGAGAATATCAGGGAGTTAGTGTTGAAACATGCCCTGGCTAATGCTGTTGCACATGGAGGCAAGGCATCTCCAGGAGCTGTTATGGGCAAGGTCATAGCCGAGCGCCCTGAACTGAGAATACATGCGCGGAGAATAGCTGAGATAGTGGCCCAGGTGGTAAGGGAAGTCAATGCTATGAGTGTGGAGGAACAGCGAAGAATAGTGGAGGAAAGATGGCCTGAGCTGCTCGGCAGGAGAAAGGTGAGATCAGAGGAGAAGCTTGAACTCCCACCACTACCCAACGCTGTGCCAGGCCATGTTAAAACGAGATTTGCGCCTAATCCCGACTTCGTCCTACATATTGGTAATGCTAGGCCTGCAGTGCTGAGCTACGAGTATGCCTCCATGTATAAAGGCTCAATGGTGCTGAGATTCGAGGATACTGATCCTCGTACTAAGAGGCCTCTACCCGAATCATATAGGGCTATAAAAGAGGATCTAAGGTGGCTGGGTATAAAATGGGATGAAGAGTACGTGCAGTCTCTTAGAATGAGCATCTATTATAGGATAGCGGCTGAGCTGATAAGGCGTGGAGGAGCATATGTAGACACCTGCAGCTCCAATGAGTTCAATAAATATAGAATTGCAGGTAAGCCGTGTCCGCATAGGGAGAGAAGCGTAGAGGAGCAGCTTGAAGATTGGGATAAAATGCTTTCAGGCAATTATGGTGAGGGGGAAGCTGTTCTCAGAGTTAAAACTGATTTACACTATCCTGATCCCTCTGTCCGCGACTGGGTGGCATTCAGAATAATAGATACTTCCCGTACACCTCACCCTCTGGTTGGAGACAAGTACTCTGTGTGGCCGACCTACAATTTCGCCGCAGCTGTTGATGATCACCTCATGGGTGTGACCCACATTCTGCGTGGAAAGGAGCATGCGACAAACACTGTTAAGCAGAAATTCCTCTACAGCCACCTAGGATGGAGGTATCCTGAGACTGTTCATTTTGGGAGGCTGCGGCTGGAAGGCTTCATGATGAGTAAGTCGAGGATAAGGGAGCTTCTAGAATCAAGGCCTGGAGAATATGAAGGGTTCAGTGACCCGAGATTCGGAACCCTGGCAGCGCTTAGGGCCAGAGGCTTCCTACCAGAAGCTATTAGGAGAATCATACTTCATGTTGGAGTAAAAGGCGTGGATGCAACCATAAGCTTCGAAAACCTGGCTGCAATGAATAGGAAAATCCTGGATCCATTGGCTGACAGATACATGTTTGTAAGCAATCCAGTTAAACTAGTAGTGGAAAACATGCCTCCAAGCCTCGAAGCAAGGATCCCCTATCATCCATCAAAACCTGAGAAGGGGGGAAGGAGGCTACTCGTACATGCAGGGGAACCCATTTACATCTCATCAAACGATAAGAGGCTATTTGAATCACACAAGCTTGTAAGGCTCATGGAGCTAGGCAATGTCACACCCATAGAGATCGGGGAGAATATCGTGGTATGCAGGTTTCATAGCAGGTCGTTGGAGGAGGCTAGGAGGCATAATGCACCCATAGTACAATGGGTGCCTGAGAACTCCTCTATCCCCGTAGTCGTCAAGAAGCCTGCTGGGGACAGGCTGCTTAGAATTAGGGGGCTAGGCGAGCATCACCTCGCAAAGCTGGCTCCCGGCGCTCAGATCCAATTCCTCAGGTTCGGCTTCGTCAAGCTCAGCAGCATTAGATCAGACATCATTGAAGCATACTATACCCATCCCTAGCACAACCAGCAGAAAACAATAATAATCCTCGGCTATTAGGATGCTCCGACGACCTATATGGGAGGAGGATGACCATGAGCAAACCATTCTATGTGAGATTCGAAATGCCCTCAGACCTAGCTGAACAAGTATATGAGCTTGTGGCTAAGGCTAGGGAGACAGGGAAAGTGAAGAAAGGCACCAATGAGACAACAAAGGCTGTTGAACGGGGGATAGCTAAGCTCGTAGTAATAGCTGAGGACGTGGATCCACCTGAGATTGTAGCGCATCTACCGCTCCTCTGCGAGGAGAAGAAAATCCCCTACGCCTACGTGCCAAGCAAGAAGAGGCTAGGCGAGGCGGCAGGAATAGAAGTAGCTGCAGCCAGCGTAGCTGTGCTGGACGCTGGGGAAGCCAGGGGCCTCCTAGAAGACATTGTGAGAAAGGTTAACGAGCTGAAGACGAAGAGCGCCTAATAGCGCCGAGCAGTATAAGCGCTCTGCATCTATAACAGCTTTTTCCATCTAATATTCTACCTTCTCCTAGAGAGTTTCCGCGCCTCTCTCTCAGTCTCTCTGAGGATGACTATGTCTCCCAGCCTCACAGGCCCCTTAATATTCCTCGTTATTATTCTGCCCTTATCCCTACCTTCAAGCACCCTGACACGCACCTGTATTATCTCGCCTGTGACCCCTGTCCGCCCTATAATCTGTATAACCTCTGCTGGGAACCCTATGCTCTCCACTATGCTGTCCTCCTCTTTCACCCGGCTCATAGTTAACACCAGGCTAGACGAGCATCCTGCACTCTATAAACCTTGCCCTGCCTGATAGTGAGACTTAAAAACCCGAATCCCTTCTAGGAGAAGCGACGGCGTGGCCGGAGAGGTGTACAGGTATGCCTAGAATAGTTAGATGCGAGTTCTGCGGGCGTGTAATAGAGCCTGGCACAGGCATAATGTACGTTAAGAACGATGGATCCATACACTGGTATTGCTCCAGCAAGTGCTTTAAAAACGCCTTGAAGCTTAGGAGGAATCCCAGGAAACTCAAGTGGGCTAAGCATGAAAGGATATCTGGTAGGATCACTTCTAGGTAACACTTTAATTATTCTCTCACAGTCCCCTTCAGTGTGATGAATCATGGGTGTTGAGAGAACATTCGTGATGGTGAAGCCAGACGGAGTTGCCAGAGGGCTTGTGGGAGAAGTGATCTCGAGGTTTGAGAAGAAGGGGCTTAGAATAATTGCCCTAAAGATGCTGAGGATGAGCAGAGAGCAGGCGGAGGAACTATACTCGGTGCATAGGGGCAAGCCCTTCTATAATAGCCTGGTTGACTTTGTAACTTCGGGCCCAGTAGTGGTAATGATACTGGAGGGTGAGAGCGCCATAGATGTCGTGAGGATAATGATAGGGCCAACTGATGGGCGTAAAGCTCCTCCAGGAACCATACGCGGCGACTTCGCCCTATCCATACAGGAAAACATAGTGCATGCCTCAGACTCTCCTGAGAGCTATAAGAGGGAGCACGTGATATTCTTCCCCGATGTAGAGTGATGCTAGAAGGCGTAGAGAGGATTACTCTTCCTTTTTATCCTGATTATCTCGCTTAACACTATTTTCTCATCATCACTGATATCGCCGGCGAACTTGGACTGCAGCAGCCTTGCATGCTCTGATGGGATATCGGTGTAAAGCACGTCTCCCTCAAATATATGTCTACCAACCATTACTCTACCCCTGATGGATATAGCTACCTCTTGACCTGCCCTGGCTTCTCGGAGCACCTTGTCGCGATCCCGTATCTGCATTACCTCGCCTACTCTTCTGCCATCACTCTTCATGAGAGGATACCCTGGCTTCACTATTCCTCCGAGAACCTCTATGCCAACTATAGCTGGATCACTACGCCTAAAAACATATCCAGGCAGTATTCTTATCTTACCTGGCCTCACAATCCTCTCCAGCTCTCTTCTCCTCTCCCTCTCCTTCTCGCTTCTAACCCACTCCTCATACTCCTCCATAAGCCTATATATCACGCTGTGAGCGAATATCCTAACGCCCTCCCTGCCTGCAAGCTCCTCTGCCTCAGGCAGAATTTTCACATTGAATGCTAGTATGACTCCCAGATACTTGTCCTCCCGAGCTGTGATGGATGCCTCCACCACATCTCTCCTGGCAACAGGCCCTACATCTGCTAGTCTAACAGGTATCCCCCTCCTCCTCAGGGAATCCACTATGGCTTCAAGTGTGCCAAGAGTGTCAGCCTTGACAACCACTCCCTTCACATCCCTCTGCACTCGTAGGCTTTCAACCTCAGCCATGACTCTTCTCTTAGCCTCCTCTAAGACCTCGGGATCCCGTACAACTATTAGGGGGGCGCCTGCCACAGCTTTCTCCAATCCAGGGGCAGCGATCTTGACACCTGCAGCCGCGTATACCTCATCTACACGTATGAACTTATCCTCAGGGGATCTTATCTCCTGAAGAGGCTTAGGCATTAGAAGCGCCCTAATCCTCGTCACTATGGGTTGGCTTAAGCCTCCGACAACTATTAGGTCGCCGCGCCTGATAATGCCATCATATATTATTACATCGATAGTTGTGCCGAGCCCGGGCTCCTCCTTAACCTCCAGTACTACTCCCCTAGCAGGTCCTTCAGCATAGATCAGTCTTTTCGAGAGATACTGCTGTGTCAGGCCTGCCAGTACTGCTAGGAGCTCAGGCACACCTTCACCAGTCTTAGCTGACACAGGGATCACTGCAACAGTCCTGGTGAAATCCTTGATCCTGTCAAACCTGTCAGCCATGAACCCCTGCGTGGATAGCTGGCCTACAAGCCTGTAAAGCATCTCGTCGAGTCTTTCAAGAACCCTTGGATCCTGTCTCCTAGCGGAATATATGAAGGGCTGGCCTGGCTGCGGCCGCCATCCTGGAACCCTATCTATTTTATTAGCAGCCACTAGGAATGGAACCTTCCTCTGCTTCAGTATCTCCAGGGCCTCATATGTTTGAGGCTGGAATCCCTCATTTATATCAACTACAAGTATAGCGAAATCCGCTACGCTGCCTCCCCTACGCCTCAGATTAGAGAACATCTCGTGGCCCGGAGTATCTATGAATAATAAGCCTGGAATCCTCAGCCTTATGGGTATCAGCTTCTTTAACGGGGACGCTATCTGCTCTATTACATGTGCGGGCACGATGCTTGCACCCACATGCTGCGTTATCTCGCCTGGCTCCCTCCTAGCCACTGTTGTCCCTCTAATATAGTCTAGGAGCGTTGTTTTACCGTGATCCACGTGGCCCAGCACGACTACTATTGGCTGCCTTAGCCTAGGCTTCGCCTGCACTCCTGTCACCTGGTGAAGGGGAGTGAGGCGAGGCATAATAATTCCTTCCGCGAAGCTCCTGCAGGCTGAAAACATATAAAGCCTAGTATGATTGTCAGCGTTAGTTGTGATGATGCGGGTGAGTATGAATGCCTGAGTTCAGAGTGGTGGTGTCGGATCCTAAGGCGGGCAGCGCCCCTATAGCTAGGGTTAAGGTGGTTGGCAAGGAGGAAATAGAGGTGAGCAAGGAGGAATTGGAGAAGCGGAAGATACCTGCAGCCAGGATAAACCCTTCACTGGCCGAGAAGCTGGGGTTGAAGGAGACGAGGATGCTGACTTTAAGAATACTAGGCGGCGAGGGTAAGAAAACCAACCTCACGTTCAGGGTGGTTGAAGATAGCTCTGTGCCTGAAAACGAGGTATGGGTCAGCTCGGAGCTACTTATAGAGAAGATGGATGCTGAGGAGGCTGAGGCGGAGGCCTTCCGCTCCAAGGCATGGACAGTAGTAGTATCTGATCCCGCCGCCTCTAGTCTAGTAGGTCTTAGAATAGGTGAGGAGTTTGATGGAGGCATAGTAGGGCTCCCTGGACTAAGACTTGAAATCAGGGGTGGAAGCGATAATAGTGGATTCCCAATGAGACCTGACGTGCATGGAGGAGTAAAGAAGAGGGTGCTTATATCCGGCCCCCCAGGCTTCCATCCAAGGGAGAAGGGGGAGCGTAGGAGGAAGATGGTTAGGGGGAATACTATTACGGCAGACATAGTTCAGGTTAACGCTAAGATAGTATACGAGGAGAAGCAGCACACATAATATTTAGCCTCCAATAACACCTGTAATGCAAGGTGTACATTGTGGAGAAGGCGAGGCAGCCCGAGGTAAACATAGGTGTAGTGGGCCACGTGGATCACGGTAAAACAACGCTTGTCCAAGCTATAACAGGAGTATGGACGGCGAGGCACTCAGAGGAGCTTAAGCGGGGAATGACCATTAAGCTGGGATATGCTGAGGGAGACATATATAAGTGCACTGACTGCTCTGAGCCTGAAGCCTATACTAGTAAGCCTGACTGCAGTCACTGCGGTGAAGGCTCTGAGCCGGTGCTGCAGAGAAGGGTCTCCTTCGTCGATGCCCCAGGCCACGAGGTTCTAATGGCAACGATGCTCTCCGGGGCTACCCTCATGGATGGGGCAATACTAGTCATAGCAGCCAATGAGCCCTGCCCGCAGCCACAGACCAAGGAGCACTTCGTAGCCCTAGATATTACTGGTGTGAGAAACCTGGTAGTGGTGCAGAATAAGGTGGACGTTGTAACACCTGAGCAAGCCAGGAAAAACTACGAGGAGATAAGGGAGTTCCTGAGAGGCACGTGGGCTGAGGACGCTCCAATAATACCGGTAAGCGCGTTGAGAGGGGCGAACATAGACGTCTTACTAGCAGCCATTGAGAAATACATACCTACACCTCAGAGAGATCCTTCTAAGGATCCCCTGATGTTTGTTGCAAGAAGCTTCGATGTCAACAGGCCTGGAACACCTCCCGACAAGCTGCGTGGCGGAGTGATTGGGGGGAGCATAAGTCAAGGAGTGCTTAGAGTAGGCGATGAGATAGAGATAAGGCCTGGAGCCAGGATACCCAAGTCTAGGGCAGGTTACACGTATGAACCCCTATACACTGAAATAACCTCGCTGAGATTCGGAGACATAGAGGTGGAGGAGGCTAGGCCTGGAGGACTAGTAGCCATAGGTACAAGGCTTGACCCATCGCTCACCAAGTCGGATAACCTTGTAGGCAATGTTGTAGGAAGGCCTGGAAGACTGCCACCCATATATGATAGGATAAGAATGGAGTATAGGCTGCTGGAAAGAGTTGTAGGTACGAGAGAGCTGGTCAAGGTTACGCCGCTTAAGCCCAGGGAACCATTAATGCTGACCATAGGTACAGCTATAACCCTCGGAATAACGCTGTCCGTGACTTCGGATACTGTTGATGTAGTGTTGAAGAGGCCTGTAGTTGCCTGGAAGGGTGCCAGGGTAGCTATAAGCAGGCAGGTTCTAGGTAGATGGAGGCTGATTGGATGGGGCGTTATCTCGGAGTAAATGCACGCCGAGTATGCGTTATACTTGATACAAACATGCTTATGCTTCTTCACCGAGGAATAGATGTTTTCAACAGCATAGAGGAGACTATTGAAGCACGCGTAGAGTTCATTATTCCACAGCCTGTGATAGAGGAGCTTGAGAAGCTGGCTTCAAGAGGCACTCCTTCCGAACGCAGAGCCGCAGCGAATGCTCTTAGAATAATAGGTGAGAAGAAGGCTTCAATAATAAGCATACCTAGACCTACAGGGACGGTTGATCTTGATATAGCATTATATGCTAGAACCCGCGGCTGCCTAGTAGCAACTAACGATAAGGAGCTGCGCAGAACCCTTAGAAGGCTGGGAGTACCGGAGATACATCTACGCGAGTCGGAAGGAATATTGGAGGCTAGCTTCAAGCCCCCGTACCTGTAGCCTACGTGGGAGAAAGTATTTTAACTTACCTCAAGTAGCATTAAACGCATCCAGCTGGTCTAACACCCGCATAATGGATATATAGGTGAGGCCAAGCAGTGTAGGAGGGATGATGAAGGCTTGTATATCCTTTATACCCTTAGAGATGTTGTCAGAATACCTCCAGAGGAGTTCGGCCTACCTCTAGTCGACGCAGCCAAGAAGACCCTTAGGGAAAGATATGAAGGCGTAGTCGACCCGGAGCTCGGGGTAATCCTAGCCGTCACGGATGTTGAGGTTGAAGAGGTTGGAAGAATAATTCCGGGGGACGGGGCAACATACCATAATGCTACGTTTAAGCTGCTGGCATTCACGCCTCTTAGAAACGAGGTTGTGGAGGGCCCAGTAGTAGAGGTTAAGGACTTCGGAGTATTTGTCAGGATAGGCCCCATAGACGGCCTCATACACCGCTCCCAGATAATAGATGATTACATGGAGTATGATGCGTCGAGGGAGGCTCTGATAGGCAAGGAGACGAGGATGATCGTTGAGAAGGGAGACGTGGTTAGGGCGAGAATAGCATCTGTAAGCATAGCTCCAGCCACAAATGCCGTGAAGGTAGGGTTAACCATGAGGCAGCCCTACCTAGGCAAGGTGGAGTGGATTAGACGCCAGGTGGAGAGAAGCAGGGGTGGTGGAAGTGCCGAGGGGAGCTGAGTCAAGGAAGCCGTTTAAAGCATGCCGCAGATGCAAAGCCCTAGTCCCACGTAATGCTGAGCAGTGCCCTATATGCGGCTCAAAGGATTTCACCTATGAGTGGGAAGGACTAGTAATAGTGCTGGATGTTGAGAAAAGCCAGGTTGCAGGGATGCTTGGCATAACTAAGCCTGGACGCTATGCTGTTAAGCTAAGGTAGGCTGAGTCATGCCTGACCTATACATAGATGAACACCACAGAGAGGAGCTGGCGGAGCCTAAAGGTGTTCTCCTCAAGGGACGTGAGATCCCCCCCATTATTCTTGAAAAATACCTGTCTCCCCCTCTTATAGCTGTAGGAGACATGGTTGCTGAAACCCTGCTAGCCTCAAATATTAAGCCAGGACTAGTAGTATTTGACGCCTCCACTAGACGCGGCTCCTATGACGCCTTGATTCTGAGGGGAGTTAAGCCTGACGCCGTCCTCGCCAATAAGAGGTCAAGCATATCCCAGGAGGTGCAGGAATTCTTCTATGAGGACAATGTTTCAGGCTTCATCCTCATTGAGGGGGAAGAGGATCTCCTAGTAGTGCCTGCAGCAATATCTTCTAAGCCTGGATCATACGTGGTTTACGGGCAGCCGGGCGAGGGCATTGTCGTACTAAGAGTGGATGAGAGGCTTCAAAGCTTCCTGGAGCTATATATAGCCAGCTTCAAGCCTATAGCGTCTAGAACCAGGATCCATTCTAATAGTAAGTAAATTTATATTGCCTGGATTATTCCTGTGCATGCCTGGTGGTATAGTCTGCCGGCTCAGAGCCAGAGCATAATGCTGGGGGAAGGATACGAGGCAAGCGTAGTTGAGACGCGCCGCAACCCTCTTACCAAGAGACATGAGATCAAAGTGGTGATAATGCATACGGGTAGGGGGACCCCCCGCCGCTATGCTGTCAGGGAGGCTGTAGCTAAGGCTCTTGGAGTAGGAGTGGAAAACGTGTATGTGAGGAAGTTGAGCACCGAGTATGGGATGGGACGCACAGTAGCATTAGTACATGTCTATGATTCTCCCGAAGAGGCTAGGCTCTTCGAGCCCCAATACATAATAGATAGGAATCAGCCCTTAGAGTAGCGGGGTGCTATTGAATGGCGCATGTACATAAGCTATACGAGTATGATTACGAGAAGGGGACAATAAGGCTTAAGAACAAGAAGTGCCCGCGATGCGGAAGCATAATGGCTTACCATAAATACCCTGTTGAGAGATGGCACTGCGGTAAATGCGGCTACACGGAGTTCATAACTAAGAAGCCTAGAAGGTAGAAGGATGATTATCCTAGGAATAGAGTCAACAGCCCATACATTTGGAGTAGGTATTGCTTCTGATAAGCCTCCCTACATACTTGCCAACACCTATGCAAGATATGTCCCTGAGAAAGGAGGTATACATCCGCGTGAAGCCTCGCGCTTCATGGCAGCCAATGCGCCACGCGTTCTGAGCAGTGCTTTAAGGCAGGCAGGTGTAAGCATAGGCGACTTGGATGCAATAGCAGTAGCCCTGGGGCCGGGGCTCGGCCCCTGTCTGAGAACAGGGGCCACGATAGCCAGGGCGCTGGCAGCATATTATGGGAAGCCTCTTATCCCGGTAAACCATATCATAGCCCATATTGAGATAGGGAGGCTTGCCACAGGCCTCAGGGATCCTCTAGTGCTCTTCGTTTCAGGCGGTAACACCATGATACTGGCATCAGCTAAGGGTAGATACAGGGTTTTTGGAGAAACGCTTGACATAAGCTTAGGTAACCTGCTTGACACTTTTGCAAGAGAGGTGGGAATAGCTCCCCCCTACGTCGTTAAGGGGAGACACCAGGTTGATATATGTGCTGAGAGAGGTGAGAGGCTGCTCGACCTGCCCTACATTGTTAAGGGGCAGGACGTATCTTTCTCAGGCCTCCTTACAGCCGCTATTAGGGCGTTGAGGGCAGGAGGGAAGCTTGAAGACGTATGTCTAACGCTTAGAGAAATAGCGTATTCCTCAGTAGTGGAGGCTGCTGAGAGGGGCTTAGCACACACCCGGAAGAGCAGCATTATGCTTGTGGGAGGAGTAGCTGCCAGCCCTCCTCTCAGAGATAAGGTTAGGATGATGGCTGAGGAGCGGGGAGACGTGAGGGTAGGGTTAACCCCGCCTGAGTATAGTGGCGATAATGGAGCCATGATAGCGTGGACGGGGCTCCTATACTATAGGCACGGTGTGACAATAGATGTTGAAAAGGCTTTCATCAGGCAGCGGTGGCGTCCAGAGGAGGCGGACACACCATGGTTAGAGGAGGATTAACCCTCATACACATGGGTGCTGAAGCAAAGCTTTACCGAGGCATATATGCCGGTGTAGAGGCTGTGTATAAGTACAGGGTTCCGAAGAAGTATAGGCATCCACAGCTTGATGCAAGGATAAGGGCGTATAGAACGCTTAGGGAGGCTAGGGCCCTCATGGATGCGGGGATAAATGGGATCCCTGCACCAGCAGTCCTACTAGTAGAGCCTGAGGAGGCCTTAATAGTAATGGAGCATGTTGAAGGAAGACTACTAGGAGAGATCTTAGAACACGTATCAGGCAGGCGGCTGGAAGCATTGTTCCGCATGCTGGGAAGAATAGTGGGGAGAATGCATGAAGCAGGCTTAATCCATGGTGATCTGACAACCTCAAACATCATTGTGACGAAGGATGGTAGACTAGTACTCATAGATTTCGGGCTTTCCTCTAAGTCTAGGAGGCTTGAGGATAGGGGGATAGATGTGCATGTCCTCCTGAGATCGCTTGAAAGCACCGTCCCCGAGGCTGCGGAACACGCATATAAGAGCTTCCTGGAGGGGTATGGGGAGGAGGCCGGGGCAAGCATAGCTGAGGAAATAGCTGAAAAGGTCAGGGAGATAAGGATGAGGGGACGCTACGTGGCTGAGAGGAGGCAGTCAAGCCTTGAAGCTGTACTTCATAACAGGGAATAAACATAAGATAAGGGAAGCCTCACTAGCACTAAGCGAGTACGGCATAGTGCTTACCCCTCCTCCTAGAAGAGTCGCTAAGATCGAAGTTCAAAGCGACTCCCTTAGCATAATAGCATTAACGGCTGCACGCCACGCCTACCTGGAGCTGCAGGCACCTCTAGTAGCAGAGGATGCAGGCCTCTTCATAGATGCTCTTAAAGGCTTTCCAGGCCCCTACTCAAACTACGCGTATAGAACCATAGGTAACCAAGGCATCCTTAAACTCATGGAGGGGGAAGACAAGCGTACCGCATACTTCTTGTCAGCAGTGGCATGCATATGCCCCCCCTACGAGGAGGTGTTTACGGGAAGAGTGGACGGTATAATAGTTGATGAGCCCAGGGGTTTCAGGGGCTTCGGATTCGACCCTATATTCAGGCCGCTGGGCTCCAGCAAAACATTCGCTGAGATGAGCGTTGAGGAGAAAAACAAGTACTCGCATAGGGCTAGGGCATTCCGCAGGCTAGGGGCGTGGCTTAGAGCTATGAAAGGAGGAGAGCAGCTAGGAGGGCTGGGAGACGGAAAGCTTAAAGAACCCTATAAAACTACCCGATAAAGCGGGATTGGAAGGGAGGCTGAAGGAAAGTGAATAAGAAGAGGGAGAAAGGACAATCACACTCTACGCGTCCTGTGAGAATAGGGCCCCCCAAGTGGCTTAGATTCTCCGTTGAGGAGGTAGAGGCCCTTATAGTCGAGCTGGCGCGCAAAGGGTATTCTCCATCAATGATCGGGATAATACTTAGAGACCAGTACGGCATACCGTTGGCAAAGTATATTCTAGGCAGGAAGATAACCCAGGTTCTCGAGGAGAACGGCCTGGCTCCTCAGATACCCGAAGACCTATTCCAGCTGATAAAGAAGAGCGTTAATCTACGCAGGCATTTGGAGGAGCATCCTAAAGACTATGCTGCTAAGAAGGGCCTCATAGACCTGGAATCCAAGATCAGGAGACTTGTAAAATATTATAAGAGGGTTGGAAAACTGCCTCCCGACTGGAAGTATGAGCCTGAGAAGGCGAGGCTTCTCGTCGCTGGCACCTTCTAGCCTCCTCTACCCTCTGGTATCGCTTTTTACCCTGCCTATACATCTATACTCTAGCACGGCATGGTGCCTAGGATAATGGGGGAGAAAAACTATTTTGATAGTCTAAGGGAGGCTCAGATCTCGAAGTACAGGGAGCTGATGCTGGAATTTTTGGAGGAGGCTCGACGCACCCCGGGGAGAACAATATTCATCGTCTATCTGCCGTCGGCTGAAAACACTATTGCAGCGTCTATTCTTGCCTCCTCCCTGGAGGCTAGCGGCATACGTGTAGTGTCTTACCCCTCACACAATGCTCCCAGCACTCCAAGCATACCAGCAGTATACATAAATGTTGAGCCGAAGGGCCTGGGAAACGAGCTATACATGGGTGGTAAGCCTCCAAGCCACGCGTCTAGGAGCATAAGAGTGGAGAACGGCTTGCCGAGCCTGCTCGTATTATTGTTGGGGGAGATAGCCCCGCTCAACGATTATGCACGCCTAGCAGCAATAGCGTCAGCCTACATTATGAGTAGAGATAAGGGGGAGAGGCGGGATCTAGTAGGCTTCGACAGGGAAGCAGCAGCCAAGGCTAGGGATATAGGGAGAAAATTCACGCTGCTTGCCTATAGGGTTGAGCGGGAGCCTCTAGCCTCCTCACTAGCAAGAACACTGCTACCCTACTATCCCGGCCTGACGGGCAGCGAGGAGAGCACAAGAAGAGTGTTGAGGGAGGCATCCATAGATCCAGATGCAGTTTACAGTAGAATAGAGGATAGAGACACCATATCATCCCTCCTCAACCTGCTCATAGACCTTGTGTCAAAGGAGTATCAGAGCAGGCCACGTGATCCTAGAAGCCTCATAGCAGGGATAAACTACTATCACCTAGGCTCCCACATATTATGGGATGCACGTGAGCTAGCAGTAGTGCTTGAAGCAACGCATTATTCATGGGGCCCCGAGCAGATAATGCTGTACACCATGCTGGAAGCCGAGAGACGTGTTTACAGGGAGTATTTAGCCAGGCTTCTCCCAAGAGTAGTGGAGCTTGTAGAGGATGCTAGGACGAAGCCTGGAACATTGAGGGAGGCAAGGCTGGCTGGAAGGAAGGCATGGATCCATGTAGGCGCAGATATAGGGGATCCCCTCACAATAGCTGCACAAGCGCTTAGAATGATGGGTGTAATAGAGGGCAATAAGCCTGTGATCGCTGGTAAAACTCCAGCAATACCTGTAGACGAGGCTCTTAGAACAGGGCTATGGCCCCTGCCAGATGAATGCGCCTCAAGCCATGCTCTCAGAGGCTCATGGATCAAGATAGGTGAATGCCTTGAAGATTAGCATCAAGGCAGAGCTAAGAGTAATGGAAGGAGAGGATAGGAGGGCAAAGGCTATTCACAGCGCCTTAAAACCAGACGACACTGCTCCAAGAGAACTATTGCTGCAGAGCATGATTGAGGGAGACACAGTGATTTATATCGTCAAGGCCAGCGGGGATTCAGCACTTATACTCAAGGTTAGAAACACGCTTGACGATATACTGGGATCCATAGAACTAGCTGAGAAGGCTATCAGTACAGGCAGACGGTAATATTTATTTATACTCTGTCTCCACGGGCTATAGGGCGATGCCGGTGCCTAGGCCGAGAGTATCAGGCAGAGATAGGTGGAGGCTTAAGAAATGGTATAGCGTAGTGGCCCCCAAGATATTCGGCGAAGCAGTTGTAGGGACAACGCCTGCCGACGATCCGTTAAAGCTTATAGGCAGGGTTATGGAGACAACACTCTATGATCTCACAGGAGACTTCACACTGGTTCACGTCCACCTCTACTTCCAGATAATCAAGGTTGAGGGAGACAAGGCGTACACGAGGTTCAAGGGACATGAGCTTGCCAGAGACTATATGAAGAGCCTTACAAGGAGGAAGAGCAGCAAGGTTCAGGGAATATTTAACGTGGAGACTAAGGACGGCTATGGTTTAAGGGTTACAGCCACCGCTTTCACATCGTACAGGTGTAAGACATCGCATAGGAAGGCTATAAGAAGAGTGATGAAGGAGGTTGTGGAGAAGCATGCCAGAGAATCCTCCCTCGACGATTTCGTGCAGGCCATGCTATTCGGCAAACTATCCACGGAGATCTTCGGAGAAGCTAAGAAAATATATCCGCTGAGAAAAGTGGAGATCTATAAGTCCAAGCTCCTCACAGTACCCGGCCCTCAGGGACCACAGCCAGCAGTAGTAATCTCCCCGCTAGCCTTCAAGAAGTAGTTTTCAGAGAATTCTTTAAACCACGCATAGCATATCATCATTCAGGCTGACATGCTTGTCCTGCAGAGTAGTACTGCTTAAAATCCCCCTGGGAATGGAGCGTGTTGCCGCAAGCCTTGTATCAGAGCTTGACAGCCAGGCAAAGATCACGGCATCTCCAAGAGGATTCAGAGGACTAGTATTAGTGGAGGATACTAGCATAGAGCCCGCCAAGCTTGTCAGACTGATAGAGGAGAAGGTGCCGGAGGTTGAGAAAGCCTTCGCTGCAGAGGCCTGTGTCAGGGCGGATGTCGAGGAGATAAGCGAGGCTGCAGCCAAGGTAGCCTCGGAAAGAATAAGCTCTTCAGAGACGTTTGCTGTGAGGACTACTAGGCGGGGACACCACACCTACACCAGTATCGATGTAAATGTGGCTGCAGGAGATGCTGTGAGAAAAGCTACTGGAGCCACAGTAGACCTATCCAACCCTGACAAGGTGGTTGTAGTAGAGATAATCCAGGATAAAGCCTACATAACAGTGCTCAGCGGCTCCTACTTCCATAAGAAGATGAAGCCTGGTAAGAACCCCGTCTACAGGGTTTTCAGAAAGCTAAGCGTGGTTCAGATGCCGTATCTCGGTCCTCTGGAGGCTGCCCATAATATTGGGAGGAGGATAGGCAGAGGTGTGCAGACATTCGAAGTAGGGGAATTAGTTGTAGCTCCAATAGGCTTAATCAACGCTGATGAGCTGAAAAGCTTCCTCGACGGATTATTCGAGGGCATTGAGTCGAGGTACAGGGTGCAGGAGAAAAGCTATGGACGCGAAGTCCATAAGGTGAAGGTCAGGTTGCAGGACCTCTACCAGCTTGTGAGAAGCAGGTCTCATGAGACTATAATAGTGCTTGAACCTGAAGGCGAGCCTGCCTCCAGGCTTGGAGAAGAACTGTATAAACTGCTTACGGGTAGGAGAAGGGTGAATATCCTTGTAGGCTCTAGGGAGGGCATACCCTCAGGGATATATAGGTTCGCGGATCTCGTAGTCGATGTGGCGCCAGGCATAACAATATCCACAGAGTATGCCGCGGTTGCGGCGTTGGTGGCTTTCACCACGCTCATCCATGACAGGCTGGGTGATGATGCTTGAAGGCAGTCATATTAGCGGCAGGCAGGGGTGAGAGGCTTCAACCCATAACTGATACTAGGCCTAAACCCCTCATACCCATTGCGGGTAAGACCCTCCTACAAAGAACACTTGAGAAGCTAGCTGAGATCGGTGTGGATGAGGCTATAATAGTGGGGAGCTACATGATCAACGCTCTTAGAAACGCTGTTAAAGGCTATGAGGGGAGGCTTCATGTAAGGCTGGTGGATCAAGGCGAGCCTCTAGGCACAGGCCACGCCTTAAAAGCTGCTTCAAGCCTCATCGACGAGGACTTCCTCCTAATTTATGGGGACCTCATGGTTGAGAAGCCAGCCCTACTCAAAGTTTCCTCCTCTAAGCATGACGTCATAGTAGGTGCTATAAGGGTTGAGGAGCCATGGCGTTATGGCGTCCTAGTGGTCGATGATCAGGGAAGGCTAATCAACATTGTTGAAAAGCCTCCTAGGGGCGAAGAACCATCAAACCTGGTTAATGCAGGAGTATATAGGCTAACCCCGGAAATACTGGATTTCCTAGATACGCTTAAACCCTCCCCTAGAGGCGAGCTGGAGCTTACAGATGCCCTGGCAATGATGGCCAGGGAGAGGGAAGTCAGAGTAGTAGAGCTGGATAGGGACGAGTGGTTTGAGATAGGGTACCCCTGGGATCTACTAGAGGCTGCCAAGCGCATCCTAGGGGATCTTAGTGGACAGGTGGTTGAAGGAGAGATTGAACCCGGAGCCAGGGTTAAAGGCCCAATATACGTAGCTCCTAACGCTATTATTAGAAGCGGGGCCTACATTAAGGGCCCAGTATATGTGGGGGAAGGCTCGGAGGTGGGGCCTAACTGCTATGTTAGAGGCCCTACAATCATAGAGCGTGATGTTAGAATAGGTAATGCGGTGGAGGTTAAGGCCAGCATAGTGTTGGAGCATTCCAGGATCTCCCATCTAAGCTATGTTGGCGACAGCGTGGTGGGAGAACATGTTAACCTTGGAGCCGGGACAATAACAGCTAACCTCAGGTTTGACGACAAGGATGTGAAGGTCAGGGTTAAGGGGCAGGTAGTTTCAAGTGGCAGGAGGAAGCTGGGAGCATTCATCGGAGGATACGTTAAGACAGGTATAAACGTCTCAATACTTCCAGGGGTAAAGATAGGAGCATACTCGTGGATAATACCGGGCTCAATAGTTGTGGCTGACGTACCGCCTAGGAGCATCTATAAGTCCAGAGGCTACCGCAGCTACGAGGTGAAGCCTCTCCGCCTAGATTCCGAGCAGGCATTAAAGGAAGAGTAAGGAATACTAGCAATGCTAAGAGAGTATAATATAGTTTTGAAAAGACGGGTTAAAGGCCTTGTGAGAATAGCTTTACTTTACCCGTCAACCTATGAGGTCTCGATCTCAAGCCTGGCCTACCAGATGATATACTATGCTCTTAACTCGTACCCTGAAGTCATGGCTGAGAGAGTCGTGTTAAGCGAGGGTCCGCGGAGCCTGGAGACGGGTTTAAGCTTAAGGCTCTTCGACTTGATCCTCGTGTTCCTACACTATGAGAACGGCATAGCAGATGCTGTAGGTATGCTGTGGTCCGCTGGAATAAACCCTCTGAGAAAGAGGAGGGAAGGGAAGCCTGTAATCATTGCTGGAGGCCCTCCGGTAACAGCGAACCCGAAGCCCTATGCCGGACTATTCGACGCGATGGTTATAGGTGAGGCTGAACCCGTGCTGAGGAGAATGATTGAGGCATGGCTTAGGTGCAGCGATAAGAAATGCTTCCTAGAGGACCTGGCTGGAAGCAGAGGGATCTATGTTCCTGAATATTCTTCTAAACGCGTTGTTAAGTCCTATGTCCCAATACTTGACGAGGCCTTTCACCCTGTAAGGCAGATACAACCTTTGGATAGGGAGCCTGTATGGGGGAGGGGATACATGCTTGAAAGCGGGAGGGGTTGCGGAAGAGGATGCAGGTTCTGCATGGAGGGCCACATATTTCTTCCGAGGAGGGAGCGCAGCCTAAGAGTCATCACTAGGCTAGCTGAAAAAGGGGCTGCAGCTAACAATGCCAGCAAGATCATTTTCTACGACCTAGCATTCCTCGACCACCATGACTCCGCCAGGATACTGGAGGAGCTGGTCGAGGATATGGGGTTCAAGATCTCGGTCCCATCGCTTCGAGTAGACGCACTGACCCCGCGGCACCTGGAGCTGATAGCTAGAGGAGGCCAACACACCCTGACAGTAGCTCCTGAAACCCCTCATGAATGTCTGGGAAGAGCCTTGAATAAGCTGATATCCAGGGACATGGTTGAGGGGAAGATGAGGAAGGCTGTAAACGCTGGGATAAGGATGTTCAAGCTATACTACATGGTAGGCCTTCCCATGGAGCCTAGAAATATAGCTGAACTTATAGCCAAGGATATCATGTATTTCAGGGAAAATCTAGGCAGCATAGTTCTCAAAGTATCTGTCAACCCCTTCATACCTAAGCCTCATACCCCCCTGCAATGGGCTCCCATGGCTTCCCTGCAGGAGCTCAGAGCAAAGCTGAGGGAGCTTAGGAGAATGCTGGCTGGAAGCGTAGAGTATAGTGAATATGATCCGAGGTGGGCTAGGATCCAGGCTGCTATAAGTAGGGGTGATGAGAGGCTTTCACCCATACTGGCTCGATGGGGGGTTCTGGGAGGAGGCCTGGGGGCTTGGCGTAAAAGCCTCCGTGAGGCCGGTGTAGGGGAGGATGATTTGCTTAGGCCTCCTGAGCTCGAAGCCCCTACTCCATGGAGTATAGTGGATCTGCTGGTTCCAGAAGAGGTTTTGAGAAGGGGGTATGAGCAGTATATGGCCCATCTGTCAGCATGTAAACGCTGATTCTACCTGGCCTTAGCTGCCACTATCTTAATCACATCATTGTCTCTAAGCACGTAATCCTCGCCGAGCCTCGTCTTAGTGCGGGCATCCACAGCGTAGAGGAAGGTCTCCCCCAAATCCGTGTGGATCATGTATGCCAGCTCCCTAGCCGTCGTCCCCCTCTTAACAAGGAAGACGTCTGGGAGGACGTTGCCATCATGATCCGTCAGCTTGCCTGCATCTTCAACAGGGTACACTGTTATCATGTCGAGCAGCTCGAAGAAAGCCTTATTCAAGGCTTGCTGCACCCCAGTGGAGCCCCACTTCCTGAGCACACGGCTACGTATATACTCTAAGGCTTCAAGCTGCCTGCGGGTAAGTGCTGATTCATCCGGTATGGTGAAATCACTATCACCTGGCAGGTAATCTATGATGCCCTTCTTAGCAGCCTTGCGTAGGGCTAGTTCTGAAACTGCGCTTGTCGGAACTATTATTCTCTGCTTAAGCCTTCTCTCCATCTCCTTTATTATATTCTCAGCGCTAGGTAGGTCCGCCTTATTGGCGGCTATGAGCATGGGTTTTGAGGCGCGTCGCAGCGCGGATGCGAAGAGCCTTAACTCCTCATCCCTCCAGGACGTCAGCTTCTGGGATTCAAGCCCTGTCTCCCTTAAAGCCCTTACCACATGCTCCTTCCTTATGGATAGGCCTGAGAGCCTGTGTGTAAGGGCATCCTCCACCTTCTCGCCACTTGTATCCACTGTTCGCGCAAACCTGCTCCAATCGCTTGACAATATTCTATGAAACCACTCGTCTATCTCCTTCTCAATGGTCTCCACATCCTCCACGGGATCATGTGTTCCTGGAGGGACGGGGTTCCCCTCAGGATCCGTTGAGCCTGAAGCGTCTACAACGTGGATGAGCATGTCTGCCTGCCTTAGATCGTCGAGGAACTTGTTGCCAAGTCCTCTCCCCTTATGGGCGCCTGGAATCAGACCTGCAACATCCAGCAGTCTTACAGGGATCATCCTATACCCCTTTATGCAGAGAGAGTTCCTTGGATTGCATTTGACTCCGAACTCCTCGTGCACACACTTCTTCCTCAGATACGCTATCCCTATGTTCGGCTTTATGGTTGTGAAAGGCCTGTTGGAGACCTCCACCGGTATAAGCGTGGCTGCGGAGAAGAAGGTGCTTTTACCCACATTGGTTTTGCCCACTACTCCTACTAGAGGCTGGGGTGCAGGCAACACTGACACCTCTCATAATTCACAAGGGAGCGGTAAACATTTTAATCCTACCTGGAATCCCAATGCTCCGTGAGGCTGGAAGGTGTCTAGGGATGGCTAGATCAATGTACCATTACATCGCCCAGCTGTGGAGGAGGCCGTATGACGGTGTGATGGCTGAGGTTATGCGTTCACGCATATTGATGTGGAGGCGCCAGCCAAGCATAGTTAGAGTAGAGAAGCCCACCAGGCCTGATAGGGCTAGGAGCCTGGGATACAAGGCTAAGCAGGGCTTCATAGTGGTTAGAGTACGTGTCAGGAAGGGAGGCTTGAGGAAACCCAGGCCAAATAAGGGGAGAAGGCCTAAGAGGATGGGTGTCTACGGCTTCTCCCCTGCTAAGAGCCTCAGACTAATAGCTGAGGAGAGGGCTGCCAGAAAGTATCCCAACATGGAGGTTCTGAACAGCTACTATGTGGGTGAGGACGGCCTTTACAAGTGGTTTGAGGTCATAATGGTTGATCCACATCACCCAGCGGTGAGGAATGATCCCGAGATAAAATGGATAGCTGAAAAGCAGAATAGGGGGAGAGTATTCCGCGGGCTTACAAGCGCTGGCAGGAAGATGAGGGGCCTGAGGAAGAGCAGAGGCCTAAAGGGAACCCATAAGTATAAGTGGAGGAAGAAGGAGAAGGAGCGTAGGCTTAGAAGACGCCATGAAGCCAGCAGGGGCGCCAGGCTAATAGCACCCGACGAGATAAGGGAGAGATACCACAAGGATCTCCAGTAGCACAACTATTTAGCCTTGTTTAAACTAGCTTCACTAGTGGTGTACTTATAGTTGGCTAGGCCTAGGGTTAGGAGGCTGGAGCTGCAGGCATTATGCCATGCCACGGAGGCTCCCGAGAAAGTTAGAGAGGCTCTGCTCAACCTCCTCCCAGAAGAGCTGAGAGGCAGGGCGAATGTGGAGGAGACCATTATGAAAGGCCACTATGGAAACCCGATAAGGCTTCTCAGAATAATATTAGCCGAGAATGATGCTGAGAGAACGCTGAAATGGTTGTTCTCGAAGATGAGCAGAGACGACCTAAGGCTGCTGGAGCTATCGCTTGAGAGGAGGATGGATAAGGGAGGCCACTTATACTTAAGGCTTGACAAGCAGGACGCCTATATGGGTAGAGTCAGAATCACAGGTGGCGGAGACGTTGTCAGGCTTGCAGCATCCATTCGCGGCAAGCCTATAGAGGCTATTAGGAGGCTTGCCAGCATTGAGCAGTAGGCCAGGGGACCTCTGCCTCCGACCCCCTGATCCAAGCATTGCTGGGAAGATTGTTAGAATGGCTGCGAGACTAGGCTACGGGCTGCTGGCAGTAGAGGCTTCGGATGAGGCTTGGAGGCAGGCTTCAACGACATGTAGGGAGCTTGGATTAAAGTGTATTAGAAGAATCACCATAAAAGCCTCGACTTCCCAGGAGGCGCGCAGGATCCTCAGAAAGGTGAGAGGATCGGCTGGAATAATAGCGCTACGCCCCCTAGGAGTAGATGCCGCACGGTTTGCAGGCAGGGATTCAAGGATCAAGCTGCTTGTAGGCTACGAGGCCTCGAGATACGTGGATAGGTCGCAGCGAAGACTGCTACGCGTAGGGGGAGGAGCCTTAGAAGCTGATCTCTCCCGCCTGCTGCATGGTGATATAGGCTACATTATACGTCTCCTCAGGTTAAGCGCCGCTAACAATATACCCCTAGTCCTCAGCAGCTGTGCTGAGGATGAGTGGAGCCTATGGCCCCCACGTTCAGCCGCCTCTATCTCAGCCCTGGCCTCAGTGCCCCTCAGGCTGGGCGTAGAGGCCGTCTACATTAATCCATGGAGGGTTTCAGCTTGAACACCTATGTAATCATCGCTCTCACAGCCTCGCTTACAAGCCTGGCATTATCAGTATACGCTGTCTTTAAGGCCATGGAGGCGTGGGGAAGGGTGGCTGAGACGCGTAGGCTGCTCAGCAGGGTGTTAGAATACCGGAGGGGTGTGGAGAGACTTTCACGGGTTAGGTCGAAGCCTAGGCGCAGATACATTGTTTTCAGCTATATAGGGGATATTGGGGATGATGATCGGGGAAGGCTTGAAGAGGAGATACTGGCCAAGTATAGGGATATTTTCGGTGAGAGGGGCGTGGAGCTAGCTAAGCCTAGGCTCATAGTGCTTGACCCCAGCCTTAAGTGCGGTATAGTTAGGGTTAGGCATACTTATGTAAACCACCTTATAGGTGTTCTAGGCCTTGTGAGGAGACTGAGGGATAGGAGGGTTATCCTTGCCCCTACACGCACTACTGGTACTTTGAGAAAGGCTAGGGAGATATGCAGGCAGACTGCAGGGCTTAAGCGCTAGCACCACATAAATAAGGTTTTTAGGAGTCCTGCCTATTCAGGTGCTGTAGAATGCTGAACAAAGCAGTGGGTGGCAGTATATGAGCTTCGGTCCTCCTGCAATGGGTTATGATAGAGCCATAACGATATTCTCGCCTGAAGGCAAGCTGTACCAGGTTGAATACGCCTTCGAGGCTGTGCGTAAGGGATGGTCCACCATAGGCATAAGAACCAATACCGCCTCAGTAATAGTGGCTGAGAAGAGGCTGTTAACCCCCCTCATGGACATAGACAACATTGAGAAGATACTCATAGTTGACGAACACGTGGGCGTGAGCTTCGCGGGCTTCGGATTCGATGGGCGGGTACTAGTAGACTATGCTAGGCTAGCCGCCATAAGGCATAGGATGCTTTACGGCGAGCCCATAGACGTCGAGTATCTGACCAAGCTTGTCGGAGACCTGGAGCAGCTATACACCCAGCATGGCGGGGTAAGGCCCTTCGGAGTAGCCTTAATAGTGGCCGGCCTCGACGATAAGGGCCCCAGACTATTCATGACTGAGCCCAGCGGCCAGTATTTCAGCTACTATGCTGTTGGAATAGGAATAGGTGGGCAGGGAATAAACGACTATTTATCAAAGCATTACAAGGCTGATTTATCGAGCGATGAAGCCATAAAGCTTGGAATAGAAGCCCTCATGAAGGTCTCAGAGGAGAAGATAGATGCCCATAGAGTTGAGGTGGGATACATAGATGTTGACACCAGGAAGTTCAGGAAGCTTGGGAAAGACGAGATAAAGAAATATCTCGAGGAGCTAGGGGAAGAAAAGAAATGAAGCGGGAATACGTGATAGCAAGGCTTGAAGCACAGGGACATAGATTCGAGATACTTGTTGATCCCGAGCTCGCATTCAGGTTTAAGGGAGGCGAAGAGGTAAGCATAGATGATATGCTCGTAGGAGACATAGTGTACAGGGATGCTAGGAAGGGGCTTAAAGCATCGCCTGAAGCCGTTGAGAAGGTTTTCGGCACCACTGATATAAGAAAAGTGGCTAGAGAGATTGTGAGGCGGGGAGAACTCCAACTCACAACGGAGCAGAGGAGGGCTCTCCTCGAAGCTAAGAAAAGACAGATAATATCATTCATAGCGCGCAACGCTGTTGATCCTAAGACCAACCTACCCATACCTCCTAAGAGAATAGAGCTTGCAATGGAGCAGGCTAGAGTAGGGATTGATCCATACAAAGATGTGGAGAGCCAGGCCATGCATATAATCAGGGCTATAAGCAGGCTCCTCCCAATAAAGGTTGCACGTGCACTCATCTCAATACGTGTCCCCCCGAGACACGCTGGCAGAATCTACGGCCAGCTGCACAGGCTAGGCGAGGTTAAGAGAACACAGTGGCTCAGCGATGGAAGCCTCACAGCAGAACTCGAGATCCCTGCAGGCATGCAGCAGGAGGTCATCGACAAGATAAACAAGGCTACCAGAGGGGAGGCTGAAGTTCAAATAAGGGTGGTGAGATAGCTGTGCCCGTATTCCACGTGTCCAACAGGCAGCTAGTCCTCCCAGGACAGCTTCTAGCGGAGGGAGAGGGCATAATTGTTACAACCCCCTTAATCTATCGGTCAGATGACAAGTTCTACTCAGTTATCACAGGCTTAGTTCAAGTTGATGAGAAGGAGAAGAGGCTTGGCATAGTGCCCCTAGAGGGAGCATACATGCCTAAGCCTGGAGACACTGTTATAGGGGTGATCGATGATGTTGGGCTCACCTACTGGTCTGTGAACATTAATGCACCCTATGAGGGAATACTATATGCCAGCGAGGCTCTTCCAAAGCCCTTCAACCCCGTTCAAGATGATCTGAGAAGATACTATGATGTTGGAGACTACCTTGTAGCCAAGGTTGTAGCCTTCGATAGGACGAAGAACCCTGTGCTAACCATTAGGGATAAGGGGTTAGGCAAGATCACTGAGGGAGTAGTGGTTGAGATAAAGCCTCCCCGAATACCCAGGGTTATAGGGAAGAAGGGATCAATGCTCGACGTGCTGACATCTGAGACAGGCTGCGTCTTCCTAGTAGCAGTTAACGGTAGAATATGGTTCTCATGCAGTGACCCCCGTATGAGTGACATAGTTATTAGGGCTCTCAGGCTCATAGAGGAGGAGGCGCATACTACAGGCCTGACCGACAGGGTTAAGGCCTTCATAAAGGATGAGAAGAAGAGGCTTGGTGGAGATGGAGGCTGAGAAACCCAAGCTCATATTGGAGAATGGGCTTAGAACAGATGGCCGGAAGCCCGACGAGCTTAGACCCTACAGAATGGTTGTAGGGATCCTAAGCAACGCAGACGGCTCAGCCCTGGTGGAGATGGGTGGTACACACGTGCTTGCAGCAGTGTATGGGCCTAGAGAGGCCCATCCAAAACACATAGCGCTTCCAGACCGCGCCGTCATAAGATGTAGGTATCACATGGCACCCTTCTCAACGAGCGATAGGAAGAGCCCCGCCCCCAGTAGAAGGGAGATAGAGTTATCGAAGGTTATAAGGGAAGGCTTAGAGCCAGTGGTCTTAACAGAGCTTTATCCGCGTACAACCATAGATATATTCGTGGAGGTTCTCCAAGCGGATGGGGGGACGAGGACGGCGGGCATAACTGCCGCAGCCCTTGCCCTAGCAGATGCAGGCATACCTATGAAGGACCTAGTGGCTGGTGTAGCTGTAGGCAAGGTTGAAGGAATGCTTGTACTGGATATAAATGAGCTTGAAGACGAGTACGGGGAGGCTGACATGCCTGTAGCCATGATGCCCTCCTTCAAGAAGATAACCCTACTCCAGCTTAACGGCGTTCTATCTCCAGACGAATTCGAAGAGGCATTGAAGCTGGCTGAGAAGGGCATAATGGAGCTCTATCAGGCGCAGCGCGAGGCCCTCTTATCCAAGTATAAACCCATAGCCGAGCAGGAGGAGTAAGCCATGTCTGTAACACCTTCAGTCTACCCGATAGTACCTACAATAAAGAAGAAATCCATGCTAACCCTCCTCGAGAAAGGTCACAGGAGGGATGGACGCAGGCTAGACGAATATAGATCCATAAGCATTGAGACAAACTATGTTGAAAAGGCTGAGGGATCAGCCCTGGTGAAGATAGGTGACACCATGGTGCTTGCAGGCGTTAAGACGGGCGTAGGCACACCCTTCCCAGACACGCCGAACAGCGGGGTACTACAGGTTAACGCTGAGTTCGTCCCACTAGCCTCACCCAGCTTCGAGCCAGGCCCCCCCGACGAGAACGCCTTAGAGCTTGCCAGAGTTGTGGATAGGAGTCTAAGAGAGATAAAGGCAGTGGATCTCGAGAAGCTAGCCATAATTCCAGGCAAGAAGGTATGGCTGGTGTGGATCGACATCTACGTGCTGGATCATAATGGAAACCTGCTTGACGCCAGCATGCTTGCAGCAATGGCCGCCCTCCTCACAGCCAAGATGCCTGAAGCGAAGATTGAGGGGGAGGATGTAGTGCTTGATAGAAGTAAATACGTGAACCCCATACCAGTAAACCACAGAATAGTCACTGTGACTATAGGCAAGGTGAACAACTATCTGCTAGTAGACCCTGACCTCGAGGAGGAATCCATACTTGATGGTAGAATAGCCTTCGCAGTGTCAGGCGACGGCCGCATAGCAGGCATACAGAAGATGGGTATGGGGCCCTTCAGCATGGAGGAGATAGTTGCGGCGAGAGACATAGCGTTAAAGAAGGCTGAGGAGCTTCACGGAATCCTGGCTAAAGCCGTGCCTGAGGAGAAGGCTGGGAGGAGGACAAAACCTAAAAATACCGGCCGTTGACCCAACGCTACGGGGCTAAACAGCAATGACTAGGAGAACGAAGACTGTGGGGATTGCTGGGCGCTACGGCCCCCGATACGGGTCGACGCTTAGAAAGAGGGTTAAACGCATACTGGAGCAAAGATATGCTCCCCATGTCTGCCCCTTCTGCGGTGCTAAGGGGAAGGTTGTCAGGGTGAGCGTAGGCATATGGAAGTGCAAGAAATGCGGCGCAGTATGGGCGGGCGCAGCCTATGTTCCCCGCTCAGGCCTAAGCAAGGGATTCCCGAAAATAATAGTGCGTGGAGAGTAGGCTGCAGGGCGGGATGACATATATCGTCACAACATCTCACAGGCCTTCAAGGCGTACCCGCAGCTTCGCCAAGGATTTCTCACGGATTCTGCCTGGAGGAGTCAGGATTAACAGGGGTAAGAAGACTCTTAGAGACCTGTTCTACGATGCATTGGAGCTTAAGGCTAAGAGGATAGTGATTATAGGTGAACGTAAGGGGAATCCAGGGCTGATGAGATTCTACGTACCGGGGGAGAGGGGGCTTATAGGGATCTCGGAGTTCAGGGTGAGCGGTGTTTCCCTCGCAGGGGAGGTGGGAGGATGCCTCCCAGAGAATCCTCGAAGCATAGGCCTCCTATTAGAGAGGTCTATTGGAGTGGGGGAAGAGGTCCTCGACCTGATAGTCGAGTCTCTTGCAGCCCGCCTCATCCTACAGGGTGAGAAGGCAGACATATACGTGGCAGCGATACCTAGGGGAAGGATCATCAAACTAGTATTCCTAGACGGTGAGGGTAGGATATGCGGGCCCATAATACGCGTAGCCTCGGTGAGAAGATGCGTAGGATTAGCGTCAGAATAACGCTTGAATCAGAGGATGAGGCTTTAATTAAAGCTGTGTGCAGGGCTCTCAGCCCAGAGGCTTCTCAGAGGTTATCGGAGAGGGGGGAGGCTAGTCTTTCATGCAGTGGCAGTAGGCTTGAAGTAGGCATTAAGGCTAGTGATCCGGGGGCTGCAAGAGCACTTATTAACTCATATCTTTATTGGATAGCAGGCATTACATCATCTATAGGAGAGGTGTCGGGTGATGACCGAGCAAATACCACCTGAACTACAGCACCAGCTCATAAAGCTCCAGCAGCTACAGGATCAATACACGAGGCTTGTCCAGGAGAGAAGCATAGTTGAAGCAGAGCTACGGGAGTCGCAGAGGGTTCTAGAAGCATTGGAGAAGCTGGGTGAAAGCGACCCTGTATACAGGAGCCTAGGCACTGTTTTCGTCAAGGCTTCGAAGGATGAGCTGGCAAAGGAGTATAGTGATAAGAAAGACATCCTGGAGATAAGGCTTAACAAGCTTAAAGAACAGGAGAAGCTGCTTCAGGAGCAGATAAAGAAGGTGCAGGATAAGATAAAGGAGCTTACCGCTAGGAGCTACAGCCTGGGAGCAGGCAGAGCCGCAGGATAAGCTGGTCGCAATGCCTACCAGACAGGTCAACATAGGTGTAGCGGACATAGATCTAGGCGAGGAGGAGCTTGAAGAGATAGCCTCAGCCGCAGAGAATGCGGCTCAGGCTAGGCTTAGACAAGCTGGGAGGAGGGTTAGAGACACACTGGTCACCGTGGATATACAGCGCTCAGCCGATAACACCATAACCCTCTCAGTAGACGTGGCTGCCTCAGGCTATAGTTTAGGCCCACTAAGCTACGAGGAGCTCGTCGAGGAAGCTGTGGATGAAGCCATAAGGGCGGCAGAGCGTGTCATCAAGCAGCTGGTTAACGCTAGGAAGAACAGGATGCTTCAAGGGGTGAGGAGTTCTGGAGGAGCTGGGCAGGCTTGAAGCCCAAGCCCTTAGACTCCGCGAACACCTGCTTTCATCAAGCCTAGTAGGCGTAGCCTCACATAGGAATGCTGATCCAGACGCCCTTGCAGGGATCCTGGGAATACTGGATTTAGCATCGAGGATGGGTGGGAAAGCCTACTGCATACTCCCCGAGGGTTTAAGCCAGGCGTCGAAGACGCTTGCCAAGCGCCTTGAATTAAGGGTTGAGTGCTTATCAGAGGTGTTGGAGGATACTGATCTCCTAGTATTAGTGGATACAGCTTCGCCAAGCCAGCTTGGCTTCACGGCAGGCTTCCTGGAGAAGGCTAAGTACATCGTTATAGATCACCATGCCCAGAACAGCCTCGCGGAGAACGCCCTCCTAGCCATATATTACCCGCAGGCGTCATCGGCCTCCGAGATAGTAGCCTTACTCTACGCCTCCCTCAACATGAAGCCCAGCAGCAGTACATGTAACGCGCTGATGGCAGGCATACTGCATGATAGTAGGAGGTTCCTAATAGCAGGGCCCATGACCTTTAAGGCAGCATCAATGCTGTACGAATGCTGCGACTATAGGTCTGTTATAGAAGCCATGAGAACGCAGGGCCCAGACTATTCTGAGAGGGTTGCAAGGCTTAAAGCAGCCTCCAGGCTACAGCTATACCGGGCGGATAGCCTCCTAGTAGCAGTAACCCATGTGAGCGCCTACGAGTCAAGCGTGGCGAGAAGCCTGCTAGAACTGGGGGCCGACATGGCCATAGTAGCCTCAGAGAACAAGGGTGAGCTAAGAGTAGTGGGGAGGGCGAGAGACGAGGCTCTGAGAAGCCTGAAGCTAAGCCTAGGCAGAGACATAATGGCACCCCTAGCAAGCATGCTTGGAGGAACAGGGGGAGGGCATGACGCCGCAGCCGCTGCTACGGGTAGAGGAGATCTGGATAAAGCGCTCTCCATACTCCTCAAACTACTTGAAAACACACTGCATAAAAAGGGAATAAAGCTTAGGAAACTTGATTAGAACCTAGCATATCATTTAAATCTGCTAGAAGAATGGTTAATGTTGATTTATAAGCACACTGAAATAAACTATCACATTTCTCTTTATTTTTCTATTTGTGGGAGCATTATCTTGTGGAATGGTGTTTTGTAAACTACCCATAAGTATTATAAGCCTCCTGCTTTTAGCTGGGTGTGAGCATGGATGGTGAGGTGTAATGGTTAAGTACAAGGTAGTTGAGGAGATCCTGAAGATTATGGGTAACTTGGATCAGGTGCGGAACATAGGCATTATAGCCCACGTTGATCACGGTAAAACTACTACTACTGACTCCCTGCTTGCAGCTGCAGGCATAATATCCTATAAGATTGCTGGGGAGGCCCTTGTCCTCGACTACCTGGACGTTGAACAGAAGAGGGGTATAACTGTCAAGTCGGCTAACGTCAGCCTGTACCACGAATATAGGGGTAAGCCATACGTCATTAACCTCATAGATACTCCAGGCCACGTGGACTTCTCAGGCAAGGTTACTAGGAGTCTCAGGGTTCTGGATGGAGCCATAGTGGTGGTTGATGCTGTGGAGGGCGTTATGACTCAGACGGAGACAGTGTTGCGGCAGGCGTTGGAGGAGAGGGTTAGGCCCCTCCTATTCATAAATAAGGTTGATAGGCTGATCAAGGAGCTCAGGCTCAGCGCGGAGGAGATTCAGCAGAGATTCGTGGATATTATCAGGGAGTTCAACAATCTGATAGAGCTTTACGGGGAGCCTCAGTTTAAAGCTAAGTGGAAGGTTAATCCAACGGAGGGCACGGTTGCCTTCGGCTCAGCTAAGGAGAAGTGGGGGTTCACCATACCCATGGCTGTTAAGAAGGGCATAAAGATAAGCGACATACTTGAAGCCTATAAGAAGGGAAAGGAGGGCATAGAGGAGTTCGCTAAAACTGCTCCTCTAGCAGAAGCCCTCCTAGACATGGTGGTTAAATTCGTACCCAACCCCAGGGAGGCCCAGTCCTACAGGATACCCAAGATATGGAGAGGAGATCCTGACAGCGAGATAGGCAAGGCTATGAGGAACGCTGATCCCAATGGACCCCTAGTAATGCTGATCAATGATATGAGGATAGATCCTCATGCAGGCTTCGTGGCTACGGGTAGAATATGGTCTGGCACCATGGAGCCTGGAAAGGAGGTATGGCTTGTCAACACTAGGACTAAGCAGAAGGTGCTTCAGGTAAGCCTATATATGGGTCAGACGAGGGAGATAGCTCCAAGAATAATAGCAGGCAACATAGCCGCTGTCCTAGGCCTAGATAAGGCTAGGGCAGGTGAAACAGTAGTCGACCTCTCCTTCAAGGATACTATGGCTCCATTCGAGAGGCTGCACTACATATCCGAGCCCGTTGTAACCATGGCTGTCGAGCCTAAGACCACAACTGATCTCCCCAAGCTCATAGAGGCTTTAAGGAAGCTCAGCATAGAGGATCCAAACCTAGTCGTAAAGATCAATCAGGAGACAGGCGAATACCTGATCTCAGGTATGGGGCCCCTACACCTGGAAATAGCGTTGACTCTTCTAAAGGAGAATTACGGCATAGAGGTGATAACATCTCCGCCCATAGTCGTGTACAGGGAGAGTATAAGGAAGGCCAGCCAGGTCTTCGAGGGCAAATCCCCCAACAAGCATAACAAGTTCTACATAAGCGTGGAGCCCCTCAACAATGAGACCATCAAGCTGATCCAGGAGGGAGTAGTCGCAGAGGATATGGATTGGCGTGAGCGAGCGAAGATACTGAGAGACAAGGCTGGATGGGAGACAGATGAGGCTAGGAACATCTGGGCCATAGATGACAACATAAATGTATTCGTTGATAAGACGACGGGCATACAGCATCTAAGGGAAGTGAAGGACACGATGATCCAGGGGTTCAGGCTAGCCATGAAGGCCGGTCCCCTAGCCCACGAGCCTGTGAGGGGGCTTAAAGTAGTCCTCCACGACGCCGTGATACACGAGGATCCAGCCCATAGAGGGCCCGCACAGATCTACCCTGCAGTTAGAAACGCCATCTTCGCTGGAATACTCACCTCGAGGCCCACCCTCCTAGAGCCTATTCAGAAGCTCGACATAAGGGTGCCGCTAGACTATCTCAGCGCCGTGACAGCTATAGTTTCCAGGAAGAGGGGCAGGATAATCGATGTAACCCAGCATGGCGTGCTTATGAGGATAACAGCGGAGATCCCTGTGGCTGAGAGCTTCAACCTAGCAGCGGAGCTTAGAAGCGCCACTGCAGGCAAGGTGTTCTGGGGAACAGAGTTCAGCAGATGGGCTCCGGTGCCTGACAGCATGCTAATGGACCTCATAAAGAAGATAAGGGAGCGTAAGGGCCTGCCACCCAACCCGCCGAGAGTAGACGACTTCATAGGGTTCTAAAGCCCTTTCAACAAGTGTGAACCCTGAGCTAAATATCGCATTTTGGGCATCCCCCCGAATACTCCTCCACCGCCGCGTGGAATTCCCTCTCAGATATTCTTACTGTGCGGGGCCTTATGGCGTCTCCATGCCTCACCCTACGATGCCTGCCCTCAAGGAATTCCTCCAGCCTCTCCCCGGGCACCAGTACTTGATCCTCCCTGCTCTTGTCTCTGTATACTGTTATTCCCTTGCATCCGAGCCTCCATGCAAGCATGTACACCCTCCACACGGTTTCAGGAGGCTCATCACTCCTCAAATTAACAGTCTTAGACACTGCGTTGTCCGTCCACCTCTGGAAGACTGCCTGCATGCGGACATGGTATTCAGGGCTTATTTCAAGCGCTGTTCTGAGACTACTCCTCAGCTCTCCTGGTATTTCCTCCAGTTCTTCCACGCCTCCCTTCTCAGCTATCCGCAGTACTAGCTCCCTTGATCTAAGCCCCCTCTCCAACAGTATTTTTGACAGGTGCTTGTTAACCTCTATGAATCTGCCTATGGTTGACAGCCTTATGTAGGCTAGCGAGTAGAACGGCTCTATGCTGCTTGAAGCCCCTGCAATTATGCTTATGCTGCCCGTGGGGGCTATGGTTGTCACCGTGGCGTTCCTTATGCCTTTAACCCTCATCTCCCTCCTAATGTTGCTCCAGTCTACTGGAGGCCTCTCCTCCACCAGCCTCTTTACCTTCCCTGAAACCCTTCCTTCATCGTATATCATGTTTGCAGGAACCTGTGGCTCAAAGTTAAGCCACCCATCCTTATGCCTGCTCTCCCAGAATGCTGGGTAGGGTCCCCTCTCCTCCGCAAGCCTTATGCTCTCGATCTTCCCATTATAGGCTATCCACTCCATCACCTTGTCTGCAAGGAATAATGCATCATCGCTATCGTATCTCACCTTAAGCTCTGCGAGCATGTCTGCTAAACCCATCACGCCTAACCCGATCTTCCTGGTACGCTTAACAGCATGCTCTATTCTCGGGTCAGGGTACCTCGCTACATCTATAACGTCGTCAAGGAATCTTACAGCTACCCTAACATCGCTTGCAAGGGCCTCCCAGTCCACGTGTTCACCATTCACAACGTATTTCCCGAGGTTTATGCTGCCCAGGTTGCATGCCTCCCAGCCGAGCAGCGGGGTTTCGCCGCAGGGGTTTGTAGCCCTTATGAGCCCGAGGCTCGGAGTAGGGTTGTGGTCATTAACAGTGTCTATGAATACTAGGCCTGGATCACCCGACCTCCAGGCGCATCTCACTATCTTCTCAAACACGTGTGCCGCGTCTACTAGTCTTTCAGCACTGCAGGTTTCCGCCACGCCCAGTATATCCCTTGAGTCGAGGATGACTGGGCACTTATGGGGGTTTATGAGGGGCCATTTCTCCTTGTTTTCCACCGCCTTCATGAATTGATCGTAGACTGCGACACTAATATTGAAGTTCTGGAACCTGGGCTTATCCGAGCACTTAGACTCTATGAACTCCTCCACGTCTGGATGCCATGCATGCAGTATGCCCATCATGGCTCCACGCCTCTTACCCCCGGACTTCAGGACGCTGGCCGCAGTATCGAAGATCTCCATGAATGATACGGGGCCGCTTGAAAAACCACCTACGCCTGCAATGTATTCTCCCCTAGGCCTAAGCTCACTGAAATCGAAGCCTACTCCCGCGCCGGTCCGCTGAATCCGTGCTGATACTCTGGCAGCATCGAAGATGGCGTCGGTGTCATCATGCACGGGTACTACGAAGCATGCAGCCAGCTGCGGCATGCTTGTATCAGAGTTCATCATGGTGGGCGAGTTGGGTAGAAACCTCAGCTCAGACATGAGTTTATAGAATCTCTCCTCCCACTCCTCAGCCTCCCTCATACTGGCGCCATGCATTAGTTCGGCCTTAGCGATAAACCTTGCAACTCTTCTAAACATGTGGGAGGGGGTTTCGGTGATCCTGCCCTGATGGTCTCTTAGAAGATACCTTGCATAGAGTAGTCTGAGGCCCTGATACCCTATTCTACGCTCCTCTTCAACTATGCTCTCAGGGTTTAGGCCTGCTTCAAGGTAGATGCGTCTTAGGAGAAACTCCCTGGCAGCCTCCAGCCACCTGGGATCATCGAGGCTTCTTGAAGCCATCGCATGCTCCAATGCGTCTCCCAGTTCTCCAGGGCTCTTGGCCTTCCCCTCAGCTTCCCTTAGAATCCCACTGGGATCAGCTTCTAAGCCTGCATAGCCTAGAGCCTCCTCCACCAGCCTCAAATACTCTTCGCGGCTCAGTGTGCGCTGAAAATACTTTTCCCGAGGCATGGGGCTCCGCCAATAATATGTGAACTATTATTGGAGGCTAATTAATGCTAGCTGTGATCAGCTTCCACCCTCAATGATGCGGCCAGCATTCTCCTCAGATCGTCCCTCATGATCAGTGTTCCACAATACACGCATTGCATTGCTACTCTACCCTCCATAACCAGTACACGGAACCTCCTGGCAGCCTTCTCCCTAGGCTGGTTGGTTATACATGTGGGATTAGGGCATGGTGCAAGCCCCTCAATCTCTCCTGGCAGGTTCTCCGCCACTCTCTCATAAGCGTTGCTCCCAGCCCTCCTTAGAATGATCCCGGGGTTCAGAACTGCTGCAGAGGCTAATAGGCTGCCTCCAGGCTTGTCCTGGAGGACTAGATAGTAGCCGTCATCCATGAATACGACTTGTGCGCCATTGGCTGCGAATGCTAGTAGAAGGGCATCCCTGTATTCTAGGGGTCCTAGTAGGAAGCCTTCCTCAACCCTAATGCTTGTCACGGCTCAACCCCCGCTATCAGTGATAGGAGAGCCATTCTTACAGGTATGCCGTTGGCCGCCTGCTGGAAGTATGCAGCATACCTTGTTTCATCCAACCTCTGATCAATTTCATCGACTCTTGGGAGAGGGTGCAGTACTATTAGGTCTCTACCACTGTTTTCAGCGAGTTCGAGCGTCATCTTGTATGAGCCTTTAACCTCCTCGTATTCTCTCAGGCTTCTAAACCTCTCCTTCTGTACCCTCGTCATATATACTATATCCACATCGCCTATTACTTCGCTTAAAGACTGCGTCTCAGTATACCTTACTCCCCTCTCTCTGAGCACACGTATTACTTCAGGCCTAGCCCTTAGGCTGGGAGGGGATACCAGGTATATTCGCCCAGGCTTAAACATTGTGAGACCGTATATGAATGATGAGGCCGCCCTCCCATGCTTCAGATCACCTACCACAGCGTAGTTGAGGTCATCTATGCTTCCCTTAATCCTCTCAACCGTGTATAGGTCTATCATCGCCTGGGTTGGGTGGTGCTGCCTTCCATCACCGCCATTTATGACTGGATGTCTTGCTATATTTGCTGCCAGCAGGGCTGCCCCCTCATACCTGTGCCTCAGAACTATGATGTCGGCGTAGGAGTCAAGCATTCTCACAGTATCGCTCAGCGTCTCGCCCTTAGCTATGCTGGTGGATTCAGCGCTGCTGAACCCTATGGTTGAGGCTCCAAGCCTCTTAGCAGCGGATTCGAAGCTCAGCCTAGTCCTAGTCGAGGGCTCGAAGAATGCTAGGGCAACAATCCAGCCTTCAAGTATTCTCCCCCTATAGCCCTCCATACGCCTCGCAGTTGAGAATAACTCCTCAAGCTCCTCTCTACTGAGGTCAAGTATGGATATTATATCCCTACCCTTAAGCAAACCGCCCTCCATATGATGGGATCTAAGGGTATTTATCCTATACGCTTGCGGCATTCCTTTTAGGCGGTGGCGCATAATCTATGGTGGCCTTAAAGGTGAATATTGATGGGCGGACTATTCGCAGCATCCACTATTAGGGGGGTTGATGCAGCACCCATAATAGTGGAGGGTATTAGGCGCCAATACTTTAGGGGAGGAGACTGTGCAGGCATAGCTGTCCTCAAGGACTCTCAGCTCATAGTCAGGAAGGATAGTGGCAGTGTTGATGAAGTTGAATCTAGGCTTAGCTTAAGCAATCTTCCAGGAACCATGGGCATAGGGCACACTAGGTTCTCAACTCACGGCAGGCCTCACAGGGAGAACGCACACCCACACCTGGACTGCAAGGGCAGGATAGCCGTGGTTGGTGATGGAGCCATATCGAACTATGAGGAGCTGAGGGATAGCCTCATGGTGTCGGGGCATAGAATAATATCTAGGTGTGACTTCGAGGTAGTGCCTCACCTCCTTGAATCCAGGCGTTCGGAAGCATCCCTCATAGACTCGCTGGCAGATGCTGTTAGAATGCTGGACGGCTTCTACTCCATGATAATCCTCGACGCCGATGCAGAGATGATGGCGGCATACTCCAATATGCAGCCCCTATATGTAGGGATAGGGGGTAAGGGAGTATACGTGTCTTCAACTAGGACCGCTCTCCACGGATACGCGGGCAAGGTGGCTGAGATTCCAGGCGGGGTTCTAATAGTGGTTTCAGGCTCTAGGCGGGTGGAGTTCTATAGGCTTCCAAGCCTCGAGCCCTTTGAAGCCGAGTTTAAGCTCCTGAGCATTGATCCCAGCCTGCTGGCGAAGGACGGCTATCCTCACCACATGTTAAGGGAGATCTACGAGATACCGTATGCTCTCTTCAGAACGCTTGCAACCATTCAGAGAAAATACTTGTCTCTGGCTGCAAAGCTTATACGCGAGTCCCGCCGCCTATACGTTGTTGCTGATGGGACAAGCCTTCACGCAGGATTCGTGAGCAACTACTACCTGGTAGACCTGACTGGGCTGAGCGCCCTCCCAGTAAGCGCCGCCGAGTTCCCCCTATACCATGCCTCCAACGTAGGCCCTGGAGACATAGTTATAGCTATATCCCAGTCCGGCGAGACAGGCGACGTCATAAACAGCGTGTACGAGGCTAAGCTGCGTGGCGCCACTATTCTAGGGATAACTAATCATGTTGGCTCAAGGCTTGCCAGGCTTTCAAACCTATTCTTACCGATGGGTGCGGGGCCCGAGCTAGCTGTCCCGGCAACCAAGACCTTTACTTCAAGCCTCCTCGTACTGTATCTCATAGCGCTAAGCGCAGCCGAGGATTCCGGCAGGCTTAGGCCCTCAGAGGTGAGGGAGAGGATAGCAGGGATCAAGGGGTTTGCAGGCAGGCTTCACTCCGAGATGAGTAGGATGGACTCCTCGGCAGCCAAGGCGGCGGAGCACATAGCTGGGTGTAGAAGCGGCTACGTAGTGTCGAGGGGAATATCGTATCCTATAGCTATGGAGGGGGCATTGAAGCTGAAGGAAGCCGCATATGTTCACGCTGAGGGGATGGAGGCAGGTGAGTTTAAGCACGGCCCCATAGTCCTCCTAGACGAAGGATTCTTCACAGTATTCATAACACCCGTGGAGCGCCAGGCAGCGGAGGCGACCTACCCGCTCATAGAATCCGCTGTTGAGAAGAAGGCTACTGTGACAATAGTTGGCTTTGAAGGTGATCCACGCCTAGATGAACTGGGCTCTCAAGCACTAGTGATAAAGGCCCCGCGGACTGATAGGCATCTAGCCCCCATAGCGCTGACAGTGCCCCTACAATACCTTGCCTACAGGCTGGGTGTAGCCAAGAACCTGGATGTAGATAAGCCGAGGTATCTTACAAAAGCTGTTACAATGGGGTGAAGAGCTGTGCAGGGCTTCAAAAGAGTGTATGATGAGCTTTACGGTTTTATTAGGCTTGGAGGCGTTGTTTTGGGGGTTGTTGATACTCCTGTTTTCCAGAGGCTCCGCAGGGTTAGGCAGCTCTCAGCCGCATACCTCGTATACCCCGGAGCAACCCACACGAGATTCAGCCACAGCCTAGGCACCATGCACCTAATGAACAAGCTTACCTCAAGGCTTGTCCAGGAGGGCTATATTCCACGGGATGAAGCCGAGGCGCTCAGCCTTGCAGCACTCCTCTACAATATTGGTGTCTTCCCCTTCGCCCACTCCCTCGAAAGCCTTTACCTGGAGATGGATAAGGAGCTTGACAACAAGTATCTCGCCTCCCTCATACTGGAGAAAACGGAGATCAGGGATGTGCTCTCAGACTGGGGCTACACTCCCAGCGAGATCATAGGGCTAATCAAAGGCGAGGGGAAAACCAGGTACTCCGTGCTTCTACGCGGAGACCTTGACGTCAGGAAGCTCGACTATCTTAGAAGAGACACTCTTCACACAGGAGTGGCTTATGGGATGATAGATGTTGACAGGCTTCTTGAAACCATAAGCCTCGACGAGAACGGCGACATGGTTGTAGATATAAAGGGGCTGAGAGCGGTTGAGAACTTCTACGTGGCCAGGCTGCACATGTATCAGTCAGTATACTATCATAAGACCATAATAGGCTACGAGCTTCTCCTCCGCCTCATATATAGGAGGCTCATGGAGGAGCTGCCTGAAGTGGCTGAGACCCTCTCATCCAGGTGGCTGAGGGAGATAGTTGAGACAGGGGACATAGTGTACTGGGATGATGAGTGGGTTTTCTCAAGGCTCTACGTGGCTCTAAGCTCAGAGAGGGTGAGCCGCGACGTTAAGAAGATGATCAGGGATTTCCTGGATAGGAATGGGCCCCGCATACTCGTCGATCTTTCAAGGCTATCCATGAAGCCTCCCTCCCCCAGCGACTATGAGGAGCTCAGGAATTATCGGGAGAGGCTTGAAGGAGCAGTGCCTGGAGAGTCCATCCACCTCTTTGCAGACTCCATACCAGTATTCAGGAGGAAGCCCGTATACATTAGGGTTAGAGGGAGGAAGCTGTCAGTGGATTCGAAGGAGCTTGACGCCCTGCCCTTCTATCTGCCAAGATACTATAATGTCCTCAGAATATACGTGTCCCCAGATTACAGGGAGCGTGCCAGAGACCTGCTCTTCGGCCCCCAGAAACCTGCCTCACCACTATAACCCCCTACTCATAGCACGAATTTACCCATCACCACCCTTCTACGGGCACCAGTCGCGCCGGGAACATTGTTCGGCACACCGTTAGCAGCCTCGTGGCCCAGTATAGCTATGCCGAGCGCCTCCTTCGCCTTGCTGTCTATACCGTAATCCTCATGGAAGGACAGCCTTATGCCCCTGGACCTAAGCTCCTCCCGCAGCATTCCCATAAGGGTTTTATTCCTGGCTCCTCCTCCACCAACTATGACTTCGTTGATTCCTACCTTTGGCAGGATATACTTGTCATAATTGTATATTATGCTTTTAACAGTAAACATTGTTACTGTGGCTACTATATCCTCCGGCGATAATCCTCTCCTCCTCCCGGCCTCCACTATTTTTCTGGCTAGCCTTAATCCGAACTCCTCTCTCCCCGTTGTTTTGGGCGGCGGCATCCTTATGAAGGGATGCTTCATGAGCCACTCAAGCAGGACTTCATCCACGCTTCCCTCAGCAGCCATCTCCCCGTTAACATCTATCCTCCTCTCCCCTCTGGTTAGGATTGATACTACGCCGTCTATCAGCATGTTGCCTGGACCCGTGTCGAAGGCGTATACCTCCTCTATGCTAGGTGTGGGTGGGAGGACTGTTACGTTTGCTATTCCCCCTAGATTCTGTACGGCTCTTCCAGTCTTAGAGGAGAATAATATGTAGTCTACATATGCTATTATGGGGGCTCCCTCACCCCCTGCAGCCATGTCTCTGACCCTGAAGTCTCCTACCGTAGGCCTACCTACACGTTCCGCTAGAATACTTATCTCGCCTATCTGCAGAGTAGATCTCACGGTTACGCCTGCTATACTTGTAGGTCTGGGGGCATGGTATAGGGTTTGGCCGTGGCTGCTTATAAGATCAATATCTCTGGGATCCACTCCAGCCTCCTCTAAAACGCTGAGCAATGCGTCGGCGAATACTTTCCCTACAGCCATGTTCAGCAGGCATGTCATCCTAGTCGAGCCTCTCTCAGCCGCTCTGAGCAGTGTTCTCCTAAGCTCCTCGGAGTATGGTCTAAGATGATACTTGTAGCCTTTCACCCTGAGCCTCCGTGCAGATCCCTTCAGCTCTACTAGTACAACGTCCACTCCATCCATACTGGTGCCTGACATGAGGCCTGCAACCATTCTTTGATCACTGCTGAATAAGTCAAGCCATGGGTTCCTAGACAAACCTCTCTTCACCTCAGGGAGGCGAGCACAGCGTTATGTATCCTGGCCCTGGCCTCCGCTATAGGTGTGCCTCTGCCTAGGTGAACCCTATTGGTCAGCAGCACCACGGCTATGCTGTAGGATGGGTCAACCCACACCGAGGTTCCTGTGAAGCCCGTGTGCCCGAATGCTTTCGGGGAGAAGAGGTCGCCTGCATGCCTGTATCCACGCCTATACAATCTCCATCCAAGCCCATAGGTGCAGGGGCCTTCAACCCATGGTGAGAGCATTGTTCTAGCCATGGGTGTTGACAGCAACCCTCTCCCCTCAAGCGATTCCGCAATGCTCCACGCTATTAGGCCGACCTCCTCGGCTGTTGAGAATAAGCCTGCATGGCCGCTCACCCCATCCATAGCGTACGCGTTCTCATCATGCACCTCTCCTCTAATCACTCCTCCCCGCCTAGTGTCACGCTCAGTTGCAGCTATTTTTCCAGAGTATCCTCTGGCTAGGGGATTATACATGGTTGCCTTGAGGCCTAGAGGGGAGGAGACCATATCGTCGAATAAGGAGTCAAGCCTCTGCCCAGCTATTCTTTCAACCATGGCTGTAGCTATAATATAGCCTATATCACTGTACACGCATTTGGCTCCAGGCTCACCTACTAGAGGCAGCTTAAACGCCTCTGCGAATACTTCCCTCCTATTCCCAGCCGCCTTGTATAGGGGTGCCCATGGCGGCAGGCCTGAGGAGTGCGTCAGCAGCATCCATGCCTTCACCTTCTCCTTAACAGGGCTCGGGCCTCCAGGCCCCCCTGCAAACTCGGGTATAATGCTGGCTACAGGCTGCTGCAGGTCGAGCAGCCCCTCCTCTACCAGCCTAGCAGCCACGGAGGCTAGTGAGAGAGGCTTAGTCAGCGATGCGAGGTCGAATAATGTGTCAGTGCTCATAGGCTCCTCAGGGCTGAGGGAAGCGTATCCAGCCGACAATAATAGCCTGGCCTCACCCTTATATAATACTGCTAGCACCGCTCCAGCATAAGATACACCAACGTATTTTTCAAGTAGTTTTTCGAGGAGCCTCTCCCTAAACATGTGTGGAGACACTTCATACCACTCTTATTTTCCATGCATTCATCAGTATTATTTTAATATAGCACCTATACGTATGCCTATAGGGGTTGGTTTTATGGATGAAGAGCCAAGCAGCATAGTGTCCAGATACCTGGAGCTTGTGGAAAGCATTCTCGAACGCATAGCCTTGGAGGAGGAGGCCTCCATCGAGGAGGCGTCAGGCATACTGGTGGACGCTTATATTAATAACGGGGTGCTGCACGTGGTGGGAGCAGGGCACTCGGCAATCATAGGTGAGGAAATGTTCTATAGGGCGGGAGGCTTAGCCTTCATAAACCCCCTAATAGACTCAGACATCTCCGTCCATAGGAGTGCTAGCAGGGCCTCAGCCCTAGAGAAGCTGCAAGGATATGCTGAAACCCTCCTACACTCACAGGGCTTGGAGAAAAACGATGCAGTGCTAGTGGTGTCAACCTCTGGTGTAAACGTCTTCCCAGTGGAGGCAGCAGTCTATGCTAAGAATACTGGATGCAGGGTGATAGCCGTGACTTCCAGGGATTATTCAGCCAGCCTTAAGCCCAGAAACCCTTATGGGAAAAGGCTCTACGAGGTCGCGGATGTAACGGTTGATAACAAGGTTCCCCCAGGCGACGCATCCCTAGATATTAGGGGGGTGCCTGTCAGAGTAGCCCCCGTATCAACCATAGCTAACTCATTCATAGTTCACAGCATATCAGCCCTCACAGCCATGAAGCTTGCTGAAAGAGGAGAGAAACCACCCGTCTGGATGAGCATACATCTACCTGGCGGAAGGGAGCATAACGCAGGCCTAATAGAAAAATATCGTCCACGCATAAGGTTGTTCTAACCTCCCCGGGGGTTAAGCATTGCCTGAGGAGATAATAATCAACGCAGCCGCCGTCTACACTCCCCTCCAAACTATTAGGAGAGCCTCCATAGTTGTGAGAGACGGCGTGGTAACCAGCCTCAAATCCGAGTGGAGTTCGAGGATAGAGGCCTTAAACCTGAAAAACTATGTTATCGCCCCAGGCTTCATAGACACGCATATCCATGGATGCTGCGGCCATGACACTAACTCCGCCTCCACAACCGATATCAGGAGGATGGCTGAAGAGCTCGTCAAGCATGGGGTAACAGCTTTTGCCCCAACCAGCGTCACAGCGGATCACGAAACGCTGCTCAAGATAGCTAAGAGCGTTTCAGCCTACATGGAGGAGGCTGAAGGAGAGCCTCTCGGAGCAGAGGTCATAGGCCTCCACATGGAGGGCCCATACATAAACCCTGAGATGCGGGGGGCGCAGAATCCAGAGCATATAAGGAAGCCCAGCCTAGAAGAGTTCCAGGAATACGTTGAAGCATCAAGGGGAAAACTAGTTATAATGGACATAGCCCCCGAGATCGAGGGGGCCCTTCAGCTCATCTCATATGCCTCCAGCCTAGGCGTACATGTGGGCCTAGGCCATACGAATGCAACCTACGAGGAGGCTGTTAGAGGCATAGTGGCTGGAGCCTCCAGGGCCACCCATATATTCAACGCTATGAGGAGGTTCCACCACAGGGATCCAGGGATCACTGTAGCATGCCTTCAGAACCCCCACGTCTACATTGAAGTAATTGCGGATCTCATACATCTAGCCTCCCCTACACTGCGCCTCGTAGTAGATTATGCTGGAACTAGTAGAACCATGCTTATAACAGACGCGATAAGCGCTACAGGCCTACCTGACGGCACATACTCTCTCGGAGGACTAAGGGTAACAGTGAAAGAGGGGATAGCCAGGCTGGATAACGGTGTGCTTGCAGGCAGCACTCTAACTATGGACAGGGCTGTTAGAAACGTTGTTTCTCTAGGCTATAGCCTTAGGGATGCCTTAACCATGGCTAGCCTGACACCTGCTCGTTCTCTAGGCCTAGAGGGAATGGGGTGTCTCAGGCCTGGATGCAGGGGAGACATCGTTGTGCTCGACGAGATGCTAGGGGTACGTGGAGTCTTTGTAAGGGGAATTAACATGTATGAGGATTACTAGAGCCCTGGTAAGGGGCGGGCATTTTGGCGGAGAAGCAGGAAGCAGGGAAGGCCTCCTGGAAACCTCTCATACACTATGCCACTACTACTGTGACATTCATGTCCTCCTTCCTCCTCATAGTGCCCGCCCTCTACGGGTTAGCACGTAACGGTATGTTAGACATAATATCAGCCACGCTGCTCATGTCGGGCTCCCTGATCCTGGCTGCAGGCCTTATTATAAGGGAGGCTACTAGGACAGAGGCGCATCTACGCCCTCTCCACGCAGTATATGTTACAGTGGCTACATGGCTGCTTGTCCCAATAATCATTGCTCTCCCCGTAGCCTTCGCTATACACATACCAGTGATCGATGCGTGGTTCGAGTCTGTAAGCGGCCTTACAACCACAGGCCTCTCAGTGTTTTCAGGAGGCTTTGATAAGGGGTTATACGTCCCCCATGTCTCAGAGGCCCCTCCAGAAATACTCTTGTGGAGGAGCCTATGTCAATGGGTTGGAGGGCTTGGAATAGTAGTGTTCATGATAGCTGTGTTCGCTCATCCAAGAGTAGTCATGCCCCTCTACTATGCTGAGGGAAGATTTGAGCGTCTTGAGCCGAGCCTGAGGAGAACCGTAAGGGAGCTCCTAATGCTATACATTGTTCTTACAGCAATAGCGATAGCAGCATTATATGTAGCTGGGATGGGGTTGTTCGACGCTGTTAATCATGCCTTCGCCAGCGTCGCTACGGGAGGCTTCTCAACCAGAGATCAAAGCATAGCCTACTATGGCTCAAGGATCATAGAGGCTGCAACGCTCTTCACCATGTGGATAGGCGCTACAAACTTCCTCGACCATAAATACCTGCTTACAGGAAAGATTAGGAGGTTCTTGTCATCAGTCGAGTTCAAGACGTTCTTCTGGATAATGATTCTAGGAACCGCTGGTATAGAATGGATGGTATGGGTAGGGGCAGCAAAGCCTTCCCAGCTCTGGGCCATGTTCTACCAGTTCTTCTCAGCCCTCACAACAACTGGTTTCCAGACAATGAATATTCACCTGTCAAACGAGGCGTTCAAGATGCTGCTAGTCATAGCCATGCTTATAGGAGGCTCAGTGTTCTCAACTGCTGGAGGAATGAAGCTCCTCAGAGTAGCCCTAGGCTTCGAGGCCTTTAAGATGCAGGTTAAGAAGATGTTCTACCCTCAGGGCTATACTCCCCGCTACAAGCTTGACAGATACGCTGTAAGCGAGGAGATACTTGTAGGAGCGTTCCTCATAGCCTTCCTCTACATAGCTACAGCAGTGATCAGCGCCATGATCATATACTTCTATGCTCCAGGCTACAGCTTCATGGACGCATTGTTTGAAGCCTCGTCTGCTGTAGGCACCGTAGGCTTATCAGCAGGCATCACCAGCGCCACTCTAGCCGACCCAGCTAAGATCGTATTAATAGCAGACATGCTTCTAGGCAGGCTTGAAATACTCCCATACATACTCGTCCTATACAGTATTGCTAAAAGACTTACAGGAATATAGGAGGCATGATAACTCCTACCTTACAAATTTAACGGCTCTCTCACTATATGATGAGGGGGTAGGCCATGATGGAGGCTGTGCGGGCGCATATAAGGATCTATGGTAGAGTTCAAGGAGTATTCTTCAGGGCTAATATGAGGGAGCAGGCTAGAATACTTGGGCTTACAGGCTGGGTTAGAAATCTTCCCGATGGAAGCGTTGAAGCCGTGATCGAGGGGCCGCGGAGCAAGGTTTTAGAGCTGGTTAAATGGGCTTACAGGGGGCCCAGGCTAGCCAGGGTTGAGAAGGTGGATGTCGAGTGGGAGCAAGCTACAGGCGAGTATAATGACTTCTACATACTATACCATTAACCTCCCTTCAGGATCCTTAAAGACTCCTCAATGACGATGCCGCCTGGATCCTCAAGTGTCTCCAGCAGGCTGGATGTATCCACTCTAACCTCCCTCCTATAGAAGTCCTCGACCATGGCTTCAGCCTCCTTGAGGCTGCGCGCCCTGTAGATTGGGAACCCCATGCTGCTCAGCTTCTCGTTGAGCGGTAATAGGCCTTGAAACAAGGTTATTCCCGGAACCCCTAGGAGCGCTGCCTCAACAGCCATGGTATTACCCCCTGTTACAACGGCTGAGGCATAATAGACTAGGCTTGCACCGTCAACAGGTTTCTCCAGAACCCTGAGGCCAGCGTCGGCAGCCCGTGTAGCCTGGTCATGATACCTGGGGAGAAATATTGTGGGGTATCCTTTGGACGCAAGCCTGGATGCAAGGAGCACTAGATCGATTCTCCACTCATAGTATGAGGCCTTGCTCTCCTCCGCTCTGACCACGATGTAGCCTGGATCTACTCCTAGCTCTTCAAGCACGCCTGGATCAGGCTTAAACCCCTTTATCCAGAGGAGCTGGTCAACGCCGTGGAAGAGCCTCACCCTCGTCCACTCCCTCAAAACATATCTCTCCATGAGGCCGTGGGGAAGGAGGTCCGAGTATATGAGCACCTCTGCTAGGGGGATGGAAAGCCTGCTGGCGGGAATAGAGTGGGGGGAATCGCTTAAAGCTATGTAAGGTATCCTGAGCCCGAAGGCCACTCTTGCTGCAGGCGGGTCAGGATAAGCTATGAGCACGCCGGGCTTCGTGGCAGAGGCCCATGCAAGCAGCCCCTTCATCCTCTCAATATCGGCTTCAAGCTTCCCCCTCAGGCTTCCTCCCCCATGCCTACCTATGATTACAGGCTCGTAGCCCTGCCTCTTAATAGCATCCACAGTGTAGTCATAGTCCCTGCATGTGATTACAGCATCTATGCCTGCCTCCCTAAGCTTATCGGCAAGCTTTGCTGCGAGCAGCCCCTGCTTAGGTGTTTGGGCATCTATCCATGCAAGCCCTCCTATCTTAACCACTCCCGGAAACACTTAATCGCCCAGCACCAGTATTAAATTATGGTGTGATGGGGGGTGGAGGCCTGCGAATGGCTGGTAAGAGAGGATCACGAGGGGGTAACCCTATACAAGCATCCCACAGCTCCTCTCTGGGTGAAGGTGGATAGGGAGAACGGCATTGTAACCCTGGAGTATGATGACGGGATTGAAGACTATATTCAAGAACTCCTAGACTCAGAGGACAGTGAGGAGGATGCTAGGGATATTCTCGACGAGATGATCGACGATATGGTTAGATGCGCGGTTAAGCTGTCACAGGAGCACGGCATGCTTGCCGAAGGCTTGGAGAGAGCCAGGTATGATATCCTGGCATTATTCGACGACCTGGCTGAGGAGCAGGTATGACTTCATGCTCATGCTATTAATGATCTATGCTTGAAAACATCTCTGCCAGTGTTTTTAGAGGAGGCCTACACTATATGCAATCCTTATGAGGAGGATTATGAGAAGGATGCTTGCACCTAGGGCTGCAATTATTCTGAGAAGGGTTCTCCACCCTTTCCACCCAAATATACCATAGATCACCGTTGCTATTCCCACACCGTAGAAGAGCCACAGTGCCTCTTCACCTAGATCCAAGGCTATTCACCACGAGTATATAGCGTGCCTCTGCATCCATATTAGGCTGGCTCATCATTTAAAATACGCGGATACGTATTCTGCGGTGAGCGTGCACCTCATGGGGAGGCTGTTCGGCACCGATGGTGTTAGAGGAGTGTTGAACGTTGAGATGACGCCGCAGCTGGCGTTAAGGCTGGGCTCAGCTATAGGCACATATCTCGGCGCTGGATCCCAGGTGCTTGTGGGGAGGGATGCTAGGAGCGGCGGGGAAATGTTGGTCAGCGCTCTTGCCGCAGGGCTTATGAGCATGGGGGTTAGGGTGTGGAATGCTGGAATGCTGCCCACACCTGCCCTCCAATACGCTGTACGTGAGCTAGGATACGATGGCGGCGTAATGGTGACTGCAAGCCATAATCCTCCAGAGTATAATGGCATCAAGGTGATAGCGGCGGATGGGATAGAGGTTCCTAGAAGCGTTGAGGCTGAGATAGAAGCAATATTCTTTGAGAATAGAGTTAGACCCGTAGATTGGCGTGGCCTGGCTGGAGGAGTTAGAAGGGAGGAGAAGGCCCTGGAGAAATACGTTGATGGCATTGTAGGCATAGTGGATAAGGATAGAATCGCATCCCGCAACTACAGCGTTCTAGTCGACCCTGCCAACAGTGTAGGCGCCCTGGCAGCACCGCTCGTCCTCAGGAGACTAGGTGTGAAAACCTACACCCTTAACGGGCACATTGATCCAGGCTTCCCCGGCAGGGAGCCTGAGCCAACGACGAGCAGCCTAATGCCCTCGGCTAGAGTAGCTGTCGCTCTAGGCGTGAACCTAGGAGTAGGCTTCGACGGAGATGCTGATAGAGCCATATTCATAGATGAGAAGGGGAGGATACATTGGGGGGATAGGAGCGGCACCCTGCTTGCAGCATATCTTGCGGAGAAGCACAGGGATTACCCTCGCAGAATATATACAGGGGTTTCAAGCAGCATGCTTGTCGAGGAGTACTTGAAGCCCAGGGGCATACAGGTAGTGTGGATGAAGGTTGGAAGCGTAGATATATCTAGGCGCCTAGTAGAGGAGAAAGGGCTCTGCGGCTTCGAGGAGAACGGCGGCTTCATGAACCCTGCCCACCAGCCAGTTAGAGACGGCTCAGCAACCCTCGCATTAATGCTGGAACTAATGAGCGAGGAGCATCTGCCAGCATCAGCCCTCTTCAACCAGCTGCCAAAATACTATCCGGTTAAAACCAAGATACCTATGAGCAGGGAGAAGGCCCTCGAAGCATTAGAGCGTGTAAGAGAGGCCTATAAGGGTGAGAGGATGATAACCATTGATGGAGTTAAGATAATAGGCGAGGATTACTGGGTGCTTGTGAGGCCCAGCGGCACAGAGCCTGTTCTAAGAATAATGGCTGAAGCTAAGAGCAGGGAGAAGGTGGAGAGGATCGTAGAGGAGGTTAAGAAAATAGTTCTAGGTGGGGCTCGGTGAGATACAGGCTTCTCGACCTCCTAGCATGCCCCATGTGCAGGCATTTCCCCCTGAAGCTCATAGTATTCAAGGAGAGGATAGATGAAGGAGCCGAGCTTCCAGGCAAGCCTCCCCTCTGCGAAATATACTGCGCCTACAGGGGGAAGAAGCTGGAAGACATGGGGGAGAAGCCTCCATGCGGAGAATGCATAAAACACGATGTGGAGGAGGGGCTTCTATACTGCCCGGCTTGCGGTAGATGGTACCCGATAATGAACGGCATACCGCGCATGCTTCCAGACGACCTGAGACCTGAGGAGGAGTTCAGACGCTTCCTTGAAAAACACCTCGAAGAAATACCAGAGGATATTAGGAGAAAGATCCTCAGCGTGAAATCCTAGGATATGTTAATTAGAGCCGAACCTACCCTGAGAGGCGGTGGAATCCGTGTCCTCTGTTTCAGGATTCATGGGTAACCTTGATGAATGGGTGGAGATGCAGAGAAGGGTGCTGAGAGCCCTCGAAGACATGGATGTGAAGCTTAGGGAGGGGGATAGGCTAGAACTAATAGTTGCGTCTAGAGCAGTATTCCAGCATCTGATAAGAACATTGAAGGCCTTCGACCAGTGGCTCCAGGATCCCGTGATAACCAGCCATATGCCGCGTGAAATGCTGGTTGACGTGTGGGGAACCATGCTTCAGGCAGCCAGACTTGTATTAGAGCTTGACATAAGGCATACAAGCGGGTTCAAGGAGCATTTCGAGAAGCTTGCAAGGGAGGGTAAGCTGAGCCCCCTGGTTACATGGAGGCAGGAGAAGAAGGAGAGGGGCAAACAGGTTCTCCCGACAACCACTATCTAGCCTTATCCTAGAATCTCCTACGCCTACGCCTACCCCCTCTTCCAAGCATTGTAGCCAGCTCCACCTCAGCGTCTATGGCTGAGATCTTAGGTCTAAGTTCTTCTACAAGTTCTCTAAGCTTCTCAGCCTCCTCCTCGGGGATCTTCTCGGATGGAAGGAACTCCTCTAGGGCGGTGCTGGTGAGCCGTAGCTTCTTGTTCCTAGGGTTGGTTTCAAGTAGACCTGTGTAGAGCAATGCTATGAGGCTGTCCCTCAGAGGCCTGCTTGAAGGAACTCCTCCTATAAGGCTGAACTCGTATCCTATGTTGAAGCCCTTCTGCTTAAGCTCATACACAAGGTATTGAAGAGCCTTCTCAGTTATCTCTCCGTATAGCCTTATGATGTGGAGAAGCCTTACCTTATCTTCATCTCTCCTTATATCGTCCAGCGTTATGGGATGTCTTGTCACTATTCTAAGCTCCTTGCCGCTTTTACCCTGCTGGCTTGACATGATACCACCTCAGAATATGAGGGGAAGCCGCTCTATTTAAAGCAAGCCTGACCTATCCTCCAAGCTCGCGGAGCCTACGCATCATAGCCTCCTTCCTTGAGAGCCCTGTACGTGTAAGCGTGCTTATATCATACTCAAGCATGGTTCTCCAGTGATCACCGTATAGCTTCACATACTTCTCCCTAAGCTTGGAGAAAAGCTCATCCTCGCTCATAGATATAGCTTCAACCTCGGCCCTCCTCCCCATGGCTTCAAGCTGGGGAAGCATGATTGATACCCTCCTAGACGATAGGCCCAGATATGCCAGCAGAGCTGCAAGCATCCCCGCCCCATCAATACTCATGATGCTTAGTGGAGGGAAAGCCGCCAATATTATGCATCCACCGATGATCACTGATGCCAGCGACAGTCTTGGCGAGAGAGAGGATGCTGCAGCCCCTGAAGCTAGGAAGACGAAGCCTAATGTTGAGGCAAGCATTCCTAAAAGACTACTACTAGTGCTCAGCAAAGCCGCCACAGATACTGTTAGAGCAGCTATGATCACCGGGGCCTGGAAGCCGATCCTATACCTAGACGCCTCCTCAAGCAGAATGGTGTGAGTGTTTCTAAGCGTGGCTGATAAGAGCTCGGCGTACTGCCTGGCCTCAGATGCCCTTCCAGCCTCCAACGCCTCCTTAAGCCTTCCTGACGCCTCCTCAACCCATCCTCTAAGCCTCGACAACACGTAGCGTATAGTGGGTGATGGCGGTGTACGGCTAGCCCATATGGATGCTGTAGAGGAGGCTTCGCGGAGAGAGGAGATAATTCTCCCTGTAACCTCGTCTTCCATGCTGAGGCTTGCAGTAAGATAAGTGAGGCTGACGATTCTTTCCCAAATACTTATCGCATCTCTTGCAGCGGGATCCATGTTCTTGCCCAACACTCGTCACTCAGGGCTGAAGCCCCGTGTAATTTAATATTTCTCCCCGTTCTTTAGGATGAATGGTGTACGTCATGGCTGAGATAAGGGAGGTTACCGCGGGTTTCAGGAGGATAGGTGCTCACAGCCATATAAGAGGCCTAGGCCTAGATGAGAAGGGGAAAGCGAAGAAGATTGGGGCAGGCCTCGTAGGCCAGACGGAGGCAAGAGAGGCTGCAGGAATAGTCGTGCAGATGATCAGGGAGGGAAGGATGGCTGGCAGAGGAATACTGCTTGTAGGTCCTCCAGGCACGGGTAAGACAGCTATAGCTGTAGCCATAGCCAAGGAGCTCGGCGAGGATACTCCCTTCGTAGCGCTAAGCGGCTCGGAGATCTATTCAGCAGAGGTGAAGAAAACCGAGGTTTTAATGCATGCTGTCAGGAAGTCCATAGGTGTGAGGATAAGGGAGCATAGGAAGGTATATGAAGGCGTGGTGAAGGAGCTTAAAGTTAGGAGGGCTAGACACCCCCTAAACCCATACGTCCTTATACCCCGCGAGGCAAGAATAACCCTGGCGACAAGGGACGATGAGCTTACCATAAGTGTGGGTGAAGAGATAGCTGCCCAGCTCCTCCAGATGGGTGTCAGGAAGGGAGATGTAATATGGATAGACGCTGAGACCGGAAGGGTTTACAGGGAGGGTAGGGCGCGTGGCTTCGAGGAGGCTAGACGCTATGACGTGGAGGCTGAGAGATACGTGGAGATGCCTAAGGGCACGGTTAAGAAGGATAAGGAGATAGTGAGGGTGTTCACCCTCCATGATCTCGATATAGCAGCTCAGCAGAGCTCTATAACAGCCCTCCTAGGATTCTTCGCTGAACGTGAGATAAGCCCTGAGGTGAGGCAGAGAGTTGACGGAGAGGTTAGGAAATGGGTTGAGGAGGGAAGAGCAGAGATCGTGCCAGGAGTGCTCTTCATAGATGATGCACATATGCTTGACTTAGAGGCCTATAGTTTCCTTACAAGAGCTATGGAGAGCGAGCTTGCACCCATAGTGATCCTAGCAACCAATAGAGGCCTAACCAAAATACGGGGCGCTGACATAGAGTCTCCTCACGGTATGCCGCTTGACCTGCTTGACAGGCTCCTAATAATACCGACAAGGCCGTACACTGAGGATGAGATAAGGGAGATCATTAAGATAAGGGCGGCTGAGGAGGGAGTAGAGATGAAGGATGACGCGTTGGAGAAGCTCACGAAGATAGGTGTGGAGACAAGCTTGAGATACGCTGTCCAGCTCCTAGAGCCTGCCCGCATAATAGCGTCACGCAATAATAGGGATGCAATAATAGCGGAGGATGTGGAGGAGGCTAGAAGGCTCTTCACGGATGTTAAGCAGAGCACCGCGTATATAAGGAAATACGAGGAACTCTGGATGAAGTGACTGCTTAGGGCAGTGTTAATGCAAGCAGGTTGACGCCGGCCATGACGGCAACTGCTGCTCCTCCAAGCAGGCCTGCTATTTTCCCAGCATTCTCCCTGTATAGCAGGTAGACTGCTAATCCAGGTATCCATGCAGTCATACTGACAACTATAGAGGCGGCCTCAATGATTCTAGTGGGGCTCCATACGCTCAGCATAGCTAGAGAAGCCATGTAAATCGCCGTTAACATTAGTCCACTTAGCTTGAGATAACTAGATGCCTCAGCCTCAACTGCTGGGTGCCTGAAGGACGCGTTAACCATTATTATAGCCGTGATTGCCAGCAGCCCTGAAGCCATTACTCCTATCATTATGAGCGAGGAGCCAGGCAAACCTGCTGCGCTTCTGCCTACAAGGCATAATGGGCTTCTACACCCTCCTATCATGGAGGGTGCGGCTAGGAGTATTGAGGCTCCTATGAGCAGGGAGAACATCATGCCTACGCCGACGTTAAGCATCTCTGCCCTAACATCGCTTCCACTACTTGTGGCCAGGCTGTCGGCTTGAAGTACGAGGCTATAAGGGGCGGCTGAGGCTCCAAATACAGCTATGATGAGCAGGGCGTCATCACGGCCTTCAGGCAGGCTTACACGCAGCCCGTTTAAGACTTCTTGGAGGCTGGGCGGATCCCTGAGAGCTGCGGCCACGAATACTAGGAGCACTATGCTTAGAGCTAGCAGTATTTTCTCAGCGTTCCTGCGGTTCTCTGCAGAGTATGTGAGGATCCATGAAGCCAGCATGACTATGAGCAGGGCAGGCCTCCACCCTATTCCAGCGAATACTGCGAGAAGTACTGCCAGCCCTGCAGCATTCATGATGGCTGTAGCCATATTAGCTGCATATAGGCTCCACGCAGGTATTAGTGCCAGCCTCCCATACTGCTTGTAGATCTCCTCTAAAAGCCCTCCACCCCTAATCTTAATCCCCACTACTGCAGCCATCTGCTGCATTATTGAGGCAATCATGAGTGATAGGAGCACAGCCCACAGCATACGGGCACCGTGAAGCAAGCCTGCCAATGCAAAGATGCTGAGATTAGATACCTCGAATCCTGCGGCAGCTGAGAATAGTCCAGGCCCCAGTATATAGGCGAGTCCTCTATGCTTCAGCCTCCTCTGCACGGCTCACCACGCCTACAATGCTATCCCCCCCTATTAGCGCCTCAAGCTCCTCCAGGTCTATTCTCCTAGGCTCAACTACAACGTAAAGTCCCCTAGCCTCAGTGCCGCCTGCCTTACGATTATTCTCCAGTTTTCTCGCAGCCTTATAGTTATATATTAAGGGGATGAGGCCTAGGGCTCCATATATTAGTATAGAGGCAGCAGCTTCTCCATCCATTATTCCCACCCCCTTCACATTACCGGGCAGGATCCCTGCACCCACTACTAGTTATCCAGAGGGTAGTTGAGTTAAAAGAAGCTGGACTAAGTTTCAGGCCTACCAGATCAGATGATACATCCAGGTATATCTCCCTGTAATACTGCTTTCCCTAACCATATTAGGGTGAAGCTAAATGCAGTGATGACGTGTGGTTATTAGCACTGCAGGATTATGTGTTCATGAATGGCCGCCACGAGTAGTGGCGTACAGAATGCTTTTAAGATGAATCCTGCGGGGCTTGGAGCCCTATCTAGGCCTAGGTGGACTTCACAGTAATTATAAGTGTGTGATGAAGCTTGTTGAATCTTCAAGTGTATGGAGGAATATAACTCAATAGTTTCTGCAATGCTATTTATACTTGGCAATAATGTCTGCTATTCTCCTGGCAGCCTCGCCTGGATCACTGGATCTCGTTATAGCTGATCCCACAACCACTATATCGGCTCCTGCATTCAGCACTGCTTCCACGTTATCCTCCCTAAGCCCTCCTGCAACGGCTACAGGTCCCTTAAATGAATCCTTGACTCGTGACACTAGGCTTGCCTTCTCCGCCGCTGTTAAGACATGCTTCTTCTGGACATCTATGCCTACATGTATTCCAACTATGTCTACACCTATGTCTCTAAGCTCTGCAGCCCTAGCTGGGGGGTCGGGGTGATTCATGAGGTCAGCTTCTAGGAGCATACCTCTCCTATGAGCCTCCTCTACAGCACTCATAATGGTTGCATCATCCGCCAGCCCCATGACTGTAGCTATGTCTGCTCCATTAGCTCCTGCTAGGCCTGCTTCAAGCCCCCCTGTATCAAAGGTCTTCATATCGGCCAGTATAACAGCCTCTGGGAATATTCTTCTAAGCATTCTTACAGATACCATTCCAACGCTCTTTATGAGGGGGGTTCCAGCCTCAAGTATATCCGCGCCATTCTCCCATACCTTTAAAGCCACTACAAGGGCTTTCTCAAGGCCTGTGAAGTCGAGGGCTACTTGTAGGGCAGGGTATTTCCCAATACGGGGCAATTAGTCCACCTCTTATGAAATAATAGGGGCTATGGGTTTTAACATGTTAGGCCTAGCCGAAAACAGCTTTACCCCCTACCCGCAACTATTCTTTGCTGTGGGAGGCTGATGCCTTCAAAATACGTGTTTGTGACGGGCGGTGTGCTTTCAAGCGTTGGGAAAGGAATAACTACTGCCTCGCTAGGCCTTCTCCTCAAGGCGCGGGGATACAGTGTCACAGCTATTAAGATAGATCCTTACCTTAACGTTGATGCAGGCACGATGAACCCATACATGCATGGCGAAGTCTACGTCACAGAGGATGGTGGGGAAACAGATCTTGATCTAGGCCACTATGAAAGATTCCTCCACATAAACTTGTCGAAGAAGAATAATATTACGACAGGCCAGGTGTATATGAGAGTTATAGATGCTGAGCGGAGGGGAGAGTATCTGGGCCAGACCGTCCAGATAATACCTCACATAACCAATGAGATCAAGCGGCGTATAAGGGAAGTAGCCTCCGAGACAGGTGCTGATATTATCCTCGTAGAGATCGGCGGCACAGTGGGCGACATTGAAGGCCAACCCTTCCTCGAAGCTGTGAGGCAGATGCGCATAGAGGAGGGGCCTGGCAATACGCTTTCAATACATGTAGCCTTGGTGCCCATACTCAGCGTGACAGGGGAGCAGAAGACCAAGCCTGTGCAGCATAGCGTGCAGGAGCTTAGGAGGATAGGCATACAGCCCGACGCGATTGTAGCTAGGTGTAAGCGTCCTCTAGAACCTGAGGCTAAGAGGAAGATAGCATTGTATTCAAGCCTCCCCGAGCACGCTGTGTTTTCAAGCCATGATGTGGAGACCGTCTACGAGGTTCCCCTGCTCCTAGAGGAGCAGGGGCTAGGCTCATATGCTGCATCCAAGCTGGGATTAGAGGATCGTAGACCCGACCTCGAATCCTGGAGGGAGTTTGTGGCTAGATTGAAGGATGCTTCAAGACGCGTAGAAGTAGCAATGGTCGGCAAATATACTAGGCTTAAGGACAGCTATATGAGCATTGTTGAAGCTGTAAAACATGCCGCCGCTTCTCTAAGACTTATACCTGCCTTCAGGTGGGTTGAGGCCTCCAGAATAGAATCCGAGAAGCTGGATGTGGATGACGTGCTTAGGGGAAGCCAGGCAGTCATAGTTCTACCGGGATTTGGGGCTAGGGGGAGCGAAGGCAAGATAGATTCAATACGCTATGCGAGGGAGAATAAGATACCGTTTCTCGGCATATGTTACGGCATGCAGCTAGCAGTAGTGGAGTTCGCTAGAAACGTTGTGGGTCTGCGCGGAGCTCATTCGACTGAGATAGATCCCCATACCCCCTACCCGGTAATTGATCTCCTGGCCGAGCAGCATGGTATTAGCAGGCTTGGAGGCACAATGAGGCTTGGAGCTTATCCTATAAGGCTCGTTAAGGGGAGCCTTGTATACAGGCTGTATGGCAAGGAGCTTGTCGCCGAGAGGCATAGGCACCGCTATGAGGTTAACCCTAGATTCATAGATAAGCTTGAAGCTTCAGGGCTGATGGTGTCAGGTGTTAGTGAGGATGGTGGGAGAGTGGAGTTCGTTGAGTACAGGGAGCATGACTTCTATGTTGGCAGCCAGCCTCACCCTGAGTTTAAGAGCAGGCCTCTGGAGCCTGCCCCGCTCTTCCTGGGGTTGCTGTCAGCTGCTACTCGGGTGGGCTGAGAATTATTCTTATTTCCCTTATCGTAGTAGTGCAGATCTTCTTCACTCCACGCTGCCCAGGCTTGTACATTGTTTTCAGCAGCCCTGCTTCTTCAAGCCTCCTTATCTGTGCGCTGGCATTAGCCTTGCTCTGGCTAACTATCTTGGCAACATCCCCCACGTCTGCCTCATGGTTCATCAGGTAGCGTAGGATCTTAAGCCTAGTCGGGCTTGCCAGGGCTGATGCAACCCTCTCTATATACGTGTCTCCTATAACTATTAGTTCACCGTTTCGCTCATATATCCCCGGTTTATAGACTATTTTTTCCCTGCTTTCCTCTCCTACCATACTATTAACCACCTACAAGCTAAAAACACAGGTTCACTAATAAACATTTTGTTTATAAGTCTGTCTAGGCATACTATAAGTTGTATCATAACCACTTATAAATGGTATTCCACCTATCATTCCCTAGGGGAGTACACTAGTGAGGCTGGCAATACTATACAAGCAACTGTCAGCTAATGACTTCAAAGTACTCAGTGCACTGGAGAAAGGACTCAGAGAGCATGAATACGTTCCCGTGGAGATTATAGTTGGGAGGACGAGGCTACCTGAGCATCAAGCCTACCTCTCCCTAGGCAAGCTCAACAGGCTGAAGCTCATTAAGCGCTATACAGGCCGCTACGTGGGCTATAAGCTCACATTTAGGGGGCTAGACTGCCTAGCCCTTAGAAGCCTAGTGTCTAGGGGGATCATAGAGGCTTTAGGCGACAAGCTCGGCGTAGGGAAGGAGAGCGATGTTTACCTTGCCCTCACTCCCACTGGAATAAGAGCCACCTTGAAGCTCATGCGTGTTGGGCGTACAAGCTTCAGGCAGACTAAAAGGGTAAGGACGTATGTGGAGGGAGGCTCACCATCATCATGGCTGATACAGGCTAAGATAGCTGGCGAGAGGGAGTATAAGGCTCTTGAGGAGCTGTATAGGCTTGGAGCAATGGTTCCGAAGCCTCTTGGCTGGAGCCGCCACGCAGTAGTGACGGAGTATTTGGAGGGCCTGGAGCTCTACAAGGTTAGAAGCCTCAGCGATCCTGAGGCAGCGTTAACCATGATCCTTGAAACCATGAGGATAGCGTACCTTAAGGCTGGAATAGTGCATGGAGACCTAAGCGAATACAATATCCTGGTGACACCTGAGGAGAAGGCGTATATTATTGACTGGCCTCAATACGTTTACAGAGATCACCCTTCAGCGGAACGTCTTCTGAGGAGAGATGTAGACTATGTGGTTAAGTTCTTTAGGAGGAGGTTTAAGATACAGGTTAGTGAGCTGGACGCCCTCCGATATGTGAAGGGGGAAACTAATGGCATCAGGCGGTCCTAGGATAGTAATGGGCGTGGATATTTTCAGCGGTAACCCCTCCTCAAGGGAGGAAGCCTTATACTCAGTGGTTATTCTTAAGGGAGGCTCGATTTACGCTGAATACGAGTCTGTATCGCTCAGCAGGCTTGTAAGGCTGTCCTGGGAGCATAGGCCTGAGACCATAGGTATTGATAATATCTATGAGTTGGGAAGCAGTGAGGAGGATGTAGCGAGGATAGCCTCACTCCTCCCCCCCGACACTGTTCTCAGACAGGTTACCCTCTGGCCTGAGGGATTCATCACGCTACGCGAGGCTGCAAGACGTGTAGGCATAAATCTCCCTCAAGCCAAGCTAAGCTCGATCGAAACAGCACGTGTAGCCGCCGAGCTGGCGTATAGGGGTGTAGGCTCAAGGATCAAGGTTGTCGAGGAGAAGACCAGGATAATTGTTGCCCGGGGGCATAGGGGAGGCAGGCCTGGAGGCATGAGCAGCCAGAGATATAACCGCAGAGTCAGGGCCGCTATTCTGAGAATGACTAGGGAGATTAGGAGGAGATTGGATTCCAACGGCTTTGACTACGACCTAGTCTTCAGGAAATCGGAGGGCGGGTTGGAGCGCGCAGTCTTCATAGTCTATGCCCCTAGAAGCAGGCTTCAAGGAATAGTTAGAAGCATGAATAATATTGACATTAGAGTGGAGGTCAGACCCATATATTCATCTAGACTGGAATTCGAGTATCCGCGGACCTTGAGGAAGGCAGGATACCTGATAGTTGGAATCGATCCAGGCGTGACGCTGGGCCTAGCATTACTGGATCTAAGTGGAAGACCCGTGCTGCTGTCAAGTTACAAGGAGTTTGATAGGACGGAGATCATAAGCGTTGTGGAGAGAAGCGGTGTGCCTGTACTTATGGCTACTGATGTGCGCAGTGTGCCTGAAGCTGTTAAGAAGCTTGCAGCAGCATTCAACGTCCCCATATTCTCTCCTCCCCAGGATCTCTCAACCATGGAGAAGCATGAGATAGCTCAAAGCTATGCAGCCAAGTACGGTGTAAAAATACCTGACACACATGTGAGAGACGCTCTTGCAGCAGCAGTTAAGGCCTATAGAAGCGTGGAGCAGAAATTAGCCCAGGCCGAATCATACTTATCCAGGATAGGCCTAGATCTCTCTAAAGACATGATCAAAGTCGCGATAATAAGGGGTAAGACGATAGCTGAGGCCCTAGAGGAGGAGATCGAGCGCTTAATGTCATCTACGCCCCGCGAACCTCATCACGTTCAGCCACACCTGGAGGAAAAGGCGAGAAGCGAGGATTATGGGAGGGAGCAGAGGCTTGAAGAAGAGATCCGCAGGCTGAAGCTTGAGAAGGCCAGTATGGCTAGGAGGATAAAGGAGCTGAGATGGAGGATCGAGGAGCTAGAGCAAGCGCTTAACGCGAGGAGCAGAGAGCTGAACATAGAGCTGATCAGGGATAGAGAGATAGAGAATCTTAGGGTCCGGAATAAGGGGCTGGCTGAAAAGATAAGCGAGCTAGAGGAAAAGATCAAGCAGCTAGAGGAAAAGATAGGCGAGCTGAGGGAACTGTTATCCATGACTGCCAAAGGAGAAGTCGTACCGGTAACCATGATTGACAAGCTAACTACTACGGGCCTGCAACGCCTGGGCAGGAAGCCTGGTAAGGGGGAAATAGTGTATGTGGCTAACCCAAACATCTATGAGGCTGAAGCAGTGGCAGGCCTAGCTGAATCGGGTGTAGCGGGTGTGCTTGTGGATCAGGCTGAAGGCGGCGGGCTCCTAGACGTGCTTAGGCGTAGTGGAATACCCGTTCTAACCCTACATGACTACCTGGTATACATGGATGACTCAATACTCCTAGTTGATCCAAGGGTGAGGGAGGTGGCGAAGGAGGAGAAGAGGAGGTTGAGGGAGATGAGGAGGAAGCTTGATCTAGCAAGGCTCATCGAGGAATACAGGGTTAGAAGGAAAAAGCGCATGGGAAGCCGGGTGGAGGGGGGTTAGACTATGCTTATCTCACCCTTCACGAATAGCTCGGTTAAGTCTGCCACATTATCAAGCTCCTCGCCTGCTATGGCTTCAGCCTCCCTGACGAAATCAGCGCTTAAACCATTACTGTCGTGGGGTACAACCTTTATGCTTGCTGCAAGGGGATCATTTATGGGTCTACCTATCTGGCTGAGAAGCTCGACATACACCTCTATTGCCTCGTCAAGCTCCTCGTAGATCCTCTTAGCAATCCTCTCAGCTATAACATTGTATAGTTTGCCCACATGGCTCACCGGGTTCTTACCTGCCGCTGCCTCTAAGCTCATAGGCCTCATAGGTGTTATAAGGCCGTTAACCCTGTTCCCCCTGCCCGTAGCTCCGTCATCCCCATGCTCGGCTGATGTCCCAGTAACAGTCAGGTAGACTAATCCTTTCTCAGGCCTGTCAGCAGTATTTATGTATACTACAGTATCATGGTTAGGTGCGATTTTCGAGGCTAGGTCTAATATACTCTCCCTTATCTCCTCCTTAACGGAGAGGTAGTGGTCTACATCGGTTACAAGGTGGGATATCATTGCTGCAGCTATGGTTAGCTCTAGTGTGCTGTCTCTCCTCAGCCCCATTACCTTGACGTCCTCGCCGAGTTCAGGCACCTTTTTCTTAAATTCCCTTGAGTTAAGCATTCTCTCAGTCCTGTATACCAGGTTCTCCAAGGTGGATAGCGGGGCATACCCTACTCCCAGAGAAGTATCATTAGCAAGCGGAACCTCTTCGCCAAGACCATATACTCCGACGAGATCAACGCTCCCCTTACCTATCCTGTAATCCACTATGACATGCCTATCAGGATCAAGGAAGCGGAAATTCCTACGTATCCACTCTTTAACCGCTGATACAACTATGCGTCCAACGGGCACAGGCTCTATTCTGCCATTCCTTATAACCTCGGTTGTAGCCCTGCCTGAGACAACAATGTATATTGGGTGAATGAGCTCACCTCCCCCAAACCGGGGATTAGCCTGCCCTCCCACAAGCAGGACTTTATCCAAATTATGATGCAATATTGACCCGTACCTGCTCAAATAATATTTCGACAACTCTCTGCTCGAAGCCTCTGCAACCGAGTCGGCTATGTAGTCGGGATGCCCTAACCCCTTCCTCTCGACAAACTCTATGCGGAACTGCTCAATAGGCTTCCTCACAATAGGCTCCACGTAAATATTCTTGCTGCCCATGCCTATACCCATATGGGCTAAGAATACATACCGGTTATAACTGTTTTCCAATTCCGCCTATAATCTAATTACTCTCAGTAATTAGGAAGCACCGGTATAGTCGACGAGTATGTAGAGTATGGTGCTTCCCCTGATGAGCACTCTTCCATACTTGGCTATGGGCTCTGAGCCTCCCTCCTTAACCTCCACGCACTCCGATAATATTAGGTTCATTGTATTGTCGCTTACCTCAAGCTTCCCTACATACTCGCTTCCATCCTTGAGTTTTACAAGTATTCTGTTCCCCTTAGAGTCCCTCAGCATCTTTAAGGGGCTTATGGTCTTCTGCACGGGTGTCCTGGACATCTCGTCCACCGCCATCCTTCAAGTCTTCGATAAGCCTATTATAAAAAGCTTTAGCGGGCTAGCCTCCACGCTTCTCCTCAGAGTATTTGCGCCCCTTGTTCCCATTATCCGCCGCTGCGCCTGTGGTTCCCTTACCCTCATATGCCTCTAGTCCTCCCTTCCTCCTCTCCCACACCCTCTTATATAATCTCCTCAAACTTATCTTCTTATACTCCAAGCCAAGCGTGCTGAGCAGGCGTAAGGCATCGCTGCTTATACTGGGTGCTGCGAGTATGCCTCTAGGCTTCACGCCTAGTTCTCCTGAGAAATAATCCACGTATCTTTTCAGCTGTATAACTGCTTCTCTGCTTGCACGAACTCTCTTCAACTCCACTATCACGGGTTTTCCCTTAGAGTCGACTCCATAGAGATCTATGTAGCCGTTTCTAACAGCCTTCTCCTTCTCAGTTATCCTTAATCCTTTCTCCAGGAGCCAGGGCTCCTCTGCCAGGAGATCCCGTATCAGGTGTTCATCCATATACTCTATGAACTCAGCGTCATCAACCATGCCTCCTATAAGCACGAGCATCTCTACATGGTTGAAATGTACTTCAAGTATCTCACGGGGCCTGCTTCTCACAGCCTTTATTCTCAGCCCCTCGGAGTCCCCTATGGCCTCTATGATGCTCGTAGACGGCTGCCAGTTTACTGGGGAGTAGCCTGAAGGCCTGTGGAGAAGCACGGATCCATCCTCCTTGATTATTAGAAGCCTATCCCCCTCACCCAGGCTGCTTGTGCTTCTACCCTGATACCTAGCGGTGCATCTCCCTACCACTATGGCTACCATGTGTTCAGCTATGCTTCTCTTCAAAGCTTCAGCAGCCTCCTGGAAGGATGGTTTTCCAAGCACCTTCACCCTCAATGCAGCCGCACCGCCCTTATATTGAGCCGAATATTAGATTAGGCTTTGCATTGATACAAGGTCTTGATCAGTGTTGATGGTAAGGGTGCTCGCCGCTGAAAGCATGGGTGTGCGCTCGATGGCCACGGTTGTTGAGACAAGGGATGCTAGGATAATGATTGATCCAGGTGCAAGCTTGGCCCCACGCCGCTACGGGCTTCCCCCGCATGAAGCAGAGTATAGGAGGCTTGAGGAGAAGCTTGAGATCATAAGGGGGGAGATGAGGGATTCCGATATAATAGTCATCACGCATTACCACTATGATCATTATCTCCCAAGCCCTGATGACTCAGAGCTATATAGGGGTAAGCTGCTCCTAGTCAAGGATCCAAGGCATAATATTAACCGTAGCCAAGCTGTAAGGGCCTGGAAGCTCTTCAAGCTTAACGGTGTGGCTGACAAGGCCTCCCAGATCATTATCGCCGACTCCCGTATACTGGAGTTCGGCGGCACTAGGCTTATATTCTCCCATCCCGTCCCCCACGGGGAGCCTGGAACCAAGCTGGGATTCGTCATCATGGTGCTCATAGAGGATTCTGAAGGCAGATTCGCCTACACGTCTGACGTTCAAGGCCCAATAGATGATGACGCCTACTCCCTGCTCGCAGCCTGGAAGCCCAGCATGATTCTTCTCGGAGGGCCCCCCACATACTTCGCGGGCTACAAGGTGAGCAGGGAGTCTGTTGAGAAGGGGCTTAGAAACATGTCAAGGGTTTCCAGGATACCGTCGCTTCGAAGCCTTATAGTTGACCATCACTTCCTAAGAGACCTGGATTACAGGAGATATATGGAGGAGTACCTGGTGGGAGGGGCTCCAGCCCTAACCGCTGCGGAATATATGGGTAGGCCTGTAGAGCAGCTTGAGGCTAGGAGGCGGGAGCTGTGGGGAAGAGCATAGCATTCGTGATAGAGCACTTAGAGCCCGTGATCTCTCACTGGATGCTGCTCGAATACAGGCATGCGTCGAGAATAGTGGGCTCCCATAGGCTAGTCTTCACTAATATTGCTCGGAGCAGATGGCGTAGGATGCTTGAACCCTTAGGAAGGGTCATGGAGGAGAGTGTTGCCGAAGCCTACAAGGGGCGAAGGCTACTGGTACTTGACCCCACTGCTGACACTCTCCTATCCCCTCATGACTATGAGGACGTTGACGCCGTGGTTGTCGGGGGAATAATGGGTGATCATCCTCCAAGGCATAGGACGCGGAGCCTGCTGACCAGCAGGCTTAGGAATTCTTCGACTAGAAGCCTGGGAGGCAGGCAGCTGAGCATAGATGGAGCAATCTACGTTGCATACATGGTTATGCAGGGATCAGAGCTGCACAGTATACCCCTAGTAGAGGATGTTGAGATAAGGCTTCCAGAGCTTCAAGGCGTGGAGAGAAGCATTAGGCTGCCCTACGCCTACCCCCTCGTTGACGGCAGGCCTCTCATTACCCCTGGCTTAGAGGAGTATTTGAGAAACATGATGCCCTACGGGGAAGCATTAGGGCTGGACAAGTATTAGTGATGTAAGCCGTAATTATATAGCACGGTCCATGTGAGAAACCATGAGAGATAGTATCCTATGATCCCCTTGAAGACAAGGTAGCTTGCAGAGAAGCCTGCACCCGCCTTCCAGCCATAGAAGAGCGGTATTGTGAAAGTATAGAAGACTGATGCAACACCGAAGGATAGGAGGGTTGAATCATAGCCGCTTAGCCCGCCGACAAGATAGTCTACTAGGGCCATGAATACTCCTACAAGCATTCCAGCTATACTCCTGTAGACATACATCTTGTCCCCTATATCCAAGGCTCCTCCACGGTTCAACTTAATACTATGCTGGGACTATAAACTCCGCGGGTTCACGCTTGAAGAAAAGCATGAGCAGCCTGGACATAGCGTCATGGATCGCGGGGTCGGCGTCAAGGCTCATAGGCATGAGGGTTGGAAACATATATGCTTCGGGGCCGGATGTAATTGTATTCAAGTTTAAGGGCATGTCCGAGGAGCTGGTGGTAGAGCCTGGTAGGAGGATCCATCTAACACGTAGGAGAATGAGGTTTGGGAAGCTTGGAATAACCGCGCAGATTCTGAGGAAGCATCTTAGGGGCAGGGTGGTTGGAGAGGTAAGGCAATACGGGTTTGAGAGGATAGTTGAGTTGGCCTTTAAGCCCGGTGGGGTGAGGCTCGTAGTGGAGCTTCTTCCCAGGGGGGTGGCTGTACTCCTGGATCCTGAGGGGCGGATAATCTATGCTACACGGTACGCTGAGTATAGGGATAGGGCTGTGAGGAGGGGTGAGCCTTACACGCCTCCTCCTTTAAGAGCACTTGATCCGAGAAGCATTGATGCGGGAACACTGGCTGAGAGGCTGGTAGGCGCGCCTGATGTTGTCAGGGGGCTTATACGGAATGCTGGGTGGCCTCCCGAGCTTGCCGAAGAGGCGCTGCGCCGCGCAGGGGTGAGTAAGACTCTGACTCCCAGCAGTCTTAGAGTAGAGGATGTTGAGAAAATAGTAGTGGAGGCTAGGAGAATAATTGAAGAGTGTTTGGAGAGGCCTGAGCCAACCATAGTATACAGGGATTCTGAGCCTCTTCTAGTGGCTCCCTTCAAGCCAAGCTTCATTGAGGAGCCTGTTAGATATGAGTCGTTCGCCACGCTTGACGAAGCCTTAGACCATTATTTCTCACTCATAAGCAGCTCTAAAGGGGTAGATGAAGAGGAGTCTAGGCTTATGAAGGCGTTAGAGGATGCTAGGAGAAGTGCCGAGGAGTATGCTAGGAGAGCCGTGGAGCTTAGGAGGCTCGCCGAGAAGGCTTCTCAAAACATACTGGTATTAGAGGAGAAATTAGAGTGTGCTAGGAGGGTGAGGAAGGAGGAGGGGTGGGGCAGGGTTGCTTCAGAGTGTGGTGTAAGCAAGGTGGAGCCTAGTAAAGGCTTAGTTCACGTTGAACTGGACGGAGACGAGGTGATCCTTGATATAAGGCTCTCAGCAAGCAAGAATGTGCTTGAACTATATAGGAGGGCGGGGGAGCTTGAAGCCAAGGCTAAGCGGGCGGAAAAAACACTTAGCAGCGTTGAGGATAGGTTAGAGGAGCTGAGGAGGAAGAGGAGGCTTAGGGAGCTTAGGGATAAGATAAAGGCTAGGCCTAAGGAATGGTACGAGAAGTACCACTGGATGATCAGCAGCGAGGGCTTCCTGGTTATCGGGGGGAGAAACATTGATCAAAATGAAAGCATAGTGCGCAGATACCTTGAACCCCACGACATATTCATGCATGCCGACATACATGGAGCGCCAGTAGTCATTATTAAGACAGAGGGTAAGACGCCTGGGGAAGCCACCCTCAAGGAGGCCGCAGTGATCGCTGCAGCCTACTCTAAGGCTTGGAGAGAGGGGCTAGCATACCTCGACGTATACTGGGCTTGGGGAAGCCAGGTATCCAAGACCCCTCCGCCAGGCGAGTATCTCCCTAAGGGAAGCTTCATGATTTACGGTAAGCGGAGCTATCTGCGTGGAATACGCGTGTATTTAGCCTTAGGCGTAGAGGAGCATGGAGGATATCCCAGGATAACTGTAGGTCCCGAGAAGCCTGTAGAGACAAGAACACTCGTATACGCCATACTTGTACCAGGCTCCCTTAAACCCTTAGATGCCGCCAGCAGGATTCAGAAAGAGTTCGCCAGAATCGATAAGGCTAACACCATGATCTATGAGGCCATGGATCCCGGAGAAATAGCTGAAAGAATACCAGGCCCTTCCAGAATACTCTCAGTAAGACATGGTGAAATCGAGAAGAAATTAGAAGGAGATTAGCACAGCACTTAGGGGCCAGGAAACATTAGGTTGTAGCTTTCTGTATCGAGTCAGGTCTTTTTATGCCTCTGAGGGCTAGCGGGAAGAATAGGAGACTGCCTGGCCAAGTAGAGCATTCTATGAGTAGCGGTTTTAAACAACCATGCAGTACTAAGCAGACGTTTACCCTCATCACCATCAACATTAAACGGTAGTGTAAGCGTCATGTAATTCATATCGGGGACTCCCCAAATAAAAAATTATAAGCTCTAGAGGTTATAAATCTAAATGGTGACCTCGGGGTTCCTGAGGGGAGTCGTGAAGGCTCCCGTAGGCGGCCCCGAGGAGACCGTGATGAGCCTAACCGTGCCTGATACGGTATGATACAATATTGATAAATGAAGACACGGTTCGGGTGAACGGCTTAGTGGATCCTGGTAAAATAGATGATTTCAGGTATGGTTAAAGGGGGCTAAGGAGCCGGGTAGGCGGAGACATGCCATTATTGCTTGGGTGGGAAACACACTATTTTTAGGCCACCATATTCATATAGTCTGATCGGCTGGTTAGCTATACTTGGAGTGTGGCGTCGATGAGCGAGATCGAGGATCTAAGGGTTGAGGACATAATGACCGCCAACGTGGTGACGATGGGTTCAGAGGAGTCAGCCTACATGGCGGCCAAACTCATGTCTGAGAAGAAAGTCGGCAGCGTGATCGTTGTGGATGATGAGGGGAAGCCTGTAGGCATCATAACAGAGGAGGATCTTATAAGGAGGGTTTTAGCGTCGAGGCGTGACCCTGAGACCACTAGGGCCAGGGATATTATGAGCCACCCCCTCATAACGGTTGATAGCGGTATGAGTTTAAGGGAGGCTGCGGAGCTGATGGCTCGCAGGGGGATAGGGCATCTACCAGTAGTTAAGAAGGGCAGGCTTGTAGGGATAGTGGCGGAGTTCGATATAATTACAGTGGCCCCCGACCTCCTAGAATTAATTCATATTAGGGGTACGAAGGAGTAGCTAGCCGTGCCTTGAAGCCCTAGCGGCGGATGCTTTAATTCCCGTGCATACGTATTAATAATATGGGGTGGCATGCATCCCTATAGTTAAGAATATACTTAATGAAAAACACCCCTACGTCTACCTCGACGACACTGCTACTCATGCACGATCAGTTATGAGGGAGACAGGGGTCAGAATTCTCCCAGTAATAGACCCGGATTACAGGGTGAGAGGTGTTCTGGGAAGAGTAGAGGTTCTCGGAATAACTGCTACCCGCTCAAACCTCCTAGTCAGAAACCTCATGTCTCCCCCGCTAATAGTGCTGGACGTGGAGGATGAGCTGCACGAGGCTGTGAGAAGGATGCTCAGCATAGATGAGTGGTACGCGCCTGTGGTTAGCGGGGATAGGTATGCAGGGGTGGCAGGCCTCGACGGGTTTCTCGCCTTATACTTAAAGAAGGCTCCAGGCCGCCTAGAAGAAGTAAGGGTCTCTGAGGCTATGTCTAGAAACGTGGTCTACGTGCAGCCCGAGGATCATGTGGGCAGAGTATGGATGAAAATGCTTAAACACCGCTATGCAGGCCTACCCGTCATCGACGGTAAAGGCAGGGTTCTAGGCATAATAACGCAGATCGACCTGATAAGAAGAGGGTTTACTAGGCCTGCGCTTGAATCAGAGTCCTCTCCTAAGAGGGGTCCTTCAGCCAGGGAGATAATGGTGGCATCCCCCATAATACTAGGCCCCGACGCCAGCCTCCTAGAAGCAGTTAGACTTATGCTGGACAGGGATATTGGAAGAATAATTATATGTGGGCCTGACAGGAAATTACTAGGCATACTTGACAGGGAAGATGCAGCACGCATCCTCCTAGAGTAGAGGGTGGTGTGAATGGCTTACAGAGGAACTCCTAGAAGGCCTGAGGGCATAAGGTGGCTTAGAAGCGACGGTAAACCCAACTTCTCCACACGCCTCTACCGCAGGGAGGGGGAGCTTAAGATACTCGCCACAAGGCCCGTAATCCATGTGGCCCCTACAACCCCCTTCGGCGAGGCCCTTGAGACCATGGCTAAACATAATGTGAGGGCCCTGCCCGTAGCGCAGCCCAGTGATAAGGCTCTTGCAGGCCTCCTCAAGCTATCCAATATTGTAAGCTATCTTGGAGGAGGAGAACTCTACAACATCGTTGTTAACAGGTATGGGGGATCGATATATAAGGCTATGGAGGAGCCTGTAGACAGCATAATGGATAGACACCCCTTCACAGCAACCATTATGGATAGGCTGACCGGAGTGCTGGAGAGAATGGTGCTTGAAGGCGTAGGCGTGGTCGTCGTAGTTGACTCTGAGGGCAGGCTCTACGGCATTCTAACGGAGCATGACATTGTTAGAAGGCTCATGGAGAAGAAGGTGGGGGTAAGGGTCTCGGAGGTGATGGCTAGGAACGTGGTAACAATTGATGTTGAGGCTAGCCTCATGGATGCTGCTAAAAGAATGATAAAGTACAGGTTCCGCAGGCTCCCAGCAGTTGATCCTGCAGGCGATGTTAAAGGCATGCTGACAGCCAAGGATATAGTCAGGTTCTTTGGAACACATCAGGCATACATCCATGTGACCAGAGGGTTGGTGGAGGAGGCTATGAGCGTCCCCGTGTACGAGGTCATGAGCCCAGTGTTCTACACTGTGCCGCCCGACATGGATGTAGGTGACGCGGCAACTCTTATGGCTGAGAAGGGTGTCAGCAGCCTACTGGTCGTCAAGGGTGGGAGGCTTAAGGGAATAATAACTGAGAGGGACGTCCTCTTCGCATTAGCTGCCAATAAGCCTAGCTAGGCATAGATTATTTTACACCAGGCTTAGATTCATATGTGATGAGGTGTGGGCATCTAGGCTTCAGGGTGATGAATAATGGCCGTATATGTTACCGTGGGAGACATAATGATCACTGATTTCCCATACGTGGATAAGAATGACAGCATACATCACGCCGTCAGGCTCATGGATAAACACGAGCTGGATAGAGTTCTCGTCACAGAGTCTGGGAGGCTTGTAGGCGTGGTAACCAAGAAGGATATAATAGTTAAACTAGGCGCTGCGCGTAGGAGGAGGCTGAGCCCCGGTAGAATGAGGGTTTCAGGCTTCATGACTATGAACCCCCTGACAGTGGAGCCCAGCACACCTATACCTGAAGCAGCCTCAATTATGGCTGAGAGAAATATCAGCGGCCTGCCTGTCCTGGAGGATGGGAGGCTTGTAGGGCTTATCACCAAGTGGGAGCTGCTCAGAGTGGTGGAGGGCGATAATACCCCTATCTCAGCCCTCTCAGCAACAATGCCTATGGCTCTACGGACAAACGACACAATACTTCATGCTAGGAAGATGCTGCTGGACAATGATCTCCTTCTCCTACCAGTACTCGATGAGGAGAACAGGGTTGTGGGAACTGTGAGCATAGATGAGGTGGCAGACGTGTTATTCGCCTTCTACGAGATTGTTCCAGCCAAGTATAGGAGGGAGAGGATACACAGCATACTTGTATCAGACTTCATGAGGCTTAGGCCTCCACTCATGCCTGGAGAGGCAAGCATAGGCGAGGCTGCAGGCCTGATGAGGGAGAGGAAGCATCGAGGAGTTATAGTGGTGAGCGGGGAGACTCCAACAGGCCTTATAACGCTGAACGAGGTGACACTATACGTAGCCAGGCGGGCCTAATGCCTAGATACAGGTTTCTAGCAGACGCTATGCTTGGCAGCCTAGCAAGATGGCTTAGGATGCTAGGCTACGATACGCTTTACGCAGGCAGTCTAAGCGACTACTCTATCCTAGAGATGCTGGGAAGAGATGACGGCAGAATACTTTTAACGAGGGATAGAGGGCTGTGCAGGAGGGCCCTAAACAAGGGGTATAGATGCATACTTCTCAGGGAGTTCAGCGTGGAGGACGACCTATACATCCTGGCACGTAAGCTTAAGCTAGAACTACGGGTCGACCCTTCCAGAAGCAGGTGCCCAGTATGCAATGCTCCGCTACGCGAGGCGAGGAGAGAAGAAGTCGAGGGAAAAGTCCCGCCAAGCATACTCAGGCTTCACGACAAGTTCTGGATATGCACAGGGTGCGGCAAGGTGTATTGGAGAGGCGGGCATTGGAGAGGGATAGAGGAGGTGTTAAAGAGGGTGAAGCTAAGGATCAATGGGGAGGAGAGTTGAGCAGCCCTATACATCCATCCGAGGTCACGTTTGAGGAGGGAGTATTCCTGGTGAGGCTTTCAAGGAAAGCTGTCGAACAATTATTGAGGAGTAATGAGAGGATAAGCGCGCCTAGCAGCACGCCTCCCAGCCTCAGGAGGCCTGGAGCATCATTCGTCACAATTGAAACATTCATAGACGAGGATCACAGGGAGCTTAGGGGATGCATAGGATTCGTAGAGCCTGTGAAACCACTGGTAGACTCAGTCATAGATGCAGCCATAGAGGCTGCAATACATGATCCAAGATTCCCGCCGATGACTCCGGGAGAACTAGACCTAGTAACATTTGAGGTAAGCATACTATCCGTGAAGAAGCCTCTCCCCAGCAATCCTGAGGAGAGGCCTAAGAGCATAATTATAGGTAAGCATGGCCTAATAGTTGAGAAGGGCATATATAGGGGCCTCCTGCTCCCCCAAGTACCAGTGGAGTACGGGTGGGATGAGGAGACATTCCTAGCTGAAACCTGCGTTAAGGCAGGCATGCATCCCACATGCTGGCTGGATCCCAATACAACATTCTACTCCTATGAGGCCAGAATATTCAGGGAGAAGAAGCCTAAAGGAGAGGTGGAGGAAAGAAAACTGGAGGAGGAGTTTAGACGCCTAGTAGGAGCCTAAGGCAGCATTCACAGCAGCTCAGCTATCCTTACGGGATGATGAGTTTTCTTGAGGGGCGTCTCATGGTTAGTTGTTTTAGGGGGGTAAAGCTCCCCCCTCATGGCTGCCCTAATTATGCTGGCGGGCTGGAGGGGTGGCAGGCGGAGCATAATCCTGGAGCCAGGGGCGGAGGGCACCGTCTTCCTGTAGGCTTCCTCTAGGCTTACCCTCACCTGCAAGGCTCTGCCCCCCACTATTAGTATGGCTGGCGTAGAGCCAGGCATTAGTGACTCGATAAGATCTAAGGCACCTTCCACTCCATGAATACTCGTAGATGTTGTGGGCAGGGCTCTGAGCACAGGCTTCAAGCTGGGCACTTCCACTCCATACCTAGCTTCCACTACAGGTATCCTCTTAGCCCCCAGCCTCTTGAGCGCTTCTACCCTGTGATGCCCGTCTATTATCATGTGGGATTTATGTTCAACTATTATTGGCCTGAATAGGTAGCCTGTACGCATAATGCTGCTGGCAACCTCTAATACTCTGGGAGGTTGAGGCTCCTCGTGTGGCAGTAGGTCGCCTGGCCTGGCAAGAATGATCTCCACAATAGGCATCACCCCTTGATTCTTGGCAGGTAGCTTAGATCGATTGCCTCGGGCTCAGCATTCACCATTATTCCGGCTAGGTAGTCCTCGTAGCCTTTAAGGTCCAGTAGCCCGTGGCCGCTGAGGTTGAATAGTATGGTTCTCTCCTCCCCCTTCTTCTTAGCCTCTAAGGCCAGATCTATGACGGCTTTGACTGCGTGGGCTGATTCGGGGGCTGGCACTATTCCCTCCGCTCTCGCGAACATTACTGCTGCGTTGAAGACCTCTGTCTGCAGGTACGCCCTAGGCTCCACGAGCCTCTCTTCGACGAGCACTGTGAGTGTGGGTGCTAATCCATGGTATCTTAGGCCTCCTGCATGGATGGGTGGGGGGATGTAGCGGTGGCCTATAGTATACATTTTTATTAGGGGGGTTAGGCCTGCTGAGTCCCCGTAATCGTAGGCTACCTTGCCTCTGGTCATGCTTGGCACCGCCCTAGGCTCCGCTGCAATGAATTTTGCTTCCAGCTTTCCCTTGAGCTTCTCCCTCATGAAGGGGTATGCTAGGCCAGCATAGTTGCTTCCACCCCCCACGCATCCTACAATATAGTCTGGCTGCATGTCGATTGCCCTCATCTGCATTAATGCCTCCTCACCTATGATTGTCTGGTGTAGGAGGACGTGGTTGAGGACTGATCCAAGGCTGTATTTTGCATTAGGGTCGGATGCAGCATCCTCCACTGCTTCGCTTATGGCTATTCCCAGGCTTCCAGGATTGCTTGGATCCTCCTCCAATATTCTGCGCCCAGCCTCTGTGAGCCTGCTTGGACTTGGAACCACTTCTGCACCATAGGTCTCCATCAATACTCTGCGGTAAGGCTTCTGCTCGTAGCTTACTCTCACCATGTATACTCTTAGCTTAAGCCCGTAGAGCGCTGCCGCTAGGCTTAGAGCGGAGCCCCATTGCCCCGCCCCAGTCTCAGTTGTCAGCCTCTCCACACCCTCCAGTGCATTATAGTAGGCTTGAGCCGCAGCAGTGTTTATCTTATGGCTTCCAGTAGGCATAGCACCCTCATACTTATAGTATATTCTTGCAGGCGTACCCAGCTTCTCCTCAAGCCTCCTAGCCCTGAGCAGAGGTGTAGGCCTCCCTAACTCGAGGTACGTCTCCCTAAGCTCTCCTGGAATATCCACATACCTCTCCTGGGAGAACTCCTGCTCCACGATGCTTCGGGGGAAGATTACCTCTAGGTCTTCGGGTCTAACAGGCTTTCCGTCAGGCCTTCTTGGAGGCGGAAGAGGCTTGGGAAGGTCAGGCACAATATTATACCATTGCTTTGGGAGAAGGGATTCCTCCTGAGGCGCCCTTAGAGGCGCAGACCCCATTGGCGCATATTCTCACCGGCACCCACAATGACCCCACAATGTTATTAATAAACGTTTTCATTCAGCTGTGCTGAGCTTGCAGGCTAGGTGAAACATTGGCTATAATTATCATGGCGTCTCTGGCAGCCTTGAATACATGGTGTGACCAGAGTATTTGGCGGCGGGTTAAAGCCTAGTTACACAGCCTATTGTTTCTTACATGCTTCCTAGCATCATGGCATGCTAGAAGAACTTGTTTATGGTGAAAAGTATGCAAGGATGGATGCCTAGCTAAGGTTGCTTCTCTTCTTCCCGCAGTATTCTTACTTCCCTGCCTATGGCTTGCCCCGGCAGGTGTGGCTTAAAGGATGCCCTGACTACGCCCTTGCCTCCATGCACCCCTATTATCCTGCCTCTATACGTGTTGCCTTTATCATCAACGTATACCGCCTTCAACCCCACCAGTCTTGAAGCCTCCCTCCTGCTTGACACGCCGTGAACATATAGGAGCACCTCGCTTGGATACTGGGTGTTGCCCCCACGCCTATACCCCATCACTACCCCTCTAAATTCCACCATCGCATCCATCACCCGCAGACATCAACTCTACAACTAACTATAATTCTTTACCCATAGAGCACCCAGTGCTGGTGGATACTAGTAGTATATGCATGTTTTAGGATGCCTGTCTGAAGCCTCCTACCGCCTCAGCTACTAGGAGATTCATTATCTGACACTCCTCATTCTCCTTAGCGATTATGCTTGGCCTGGCTAGGCTGGATAGCATGGCTCAGTTCGCCGTGTTACATCCCTGCAACCTGGTTGTAGAGGGTGCAACCTAGTGTTAAGCTTTCCATGTTTCCTGGTCTTCGTATTTGCCTGTAAGGGTTGATGTTATGCTGGCTTCTCCTCTATTTTCCTTAGCTGTCTCCTATACATTTCTAAGAGTTCGTGGGCTGTGGTTGCGTCTTCAGGCGCTTTGTCCGGCCTCCACTGGATGAAGCGTGGGAACCTTATGGATAATCCTGCTCCAGGCTTAACCGAGTCTGTGCAGCATGTGTGTAGGGGTGATAATGTTATCTCTGCTCCTATTATCTCAGCCACCTTGGATGGCACGAACCAAACGTCCGCCTGCATCTTGGAGTCGACTCTAGGATGCTTGTGGGGCACCACTAGATCCTTAAACATTTCTGGAAGCTTGGCTAGATCCTCGTCTGTGAATCCTGAGCCGACCTTACATACTGTGCGGAACATGTCTGCATCAGGATCATATGCAGCCATTATGAGCGCCCCGTATGTTCCCCCTCTACGCCCCCTGCCGTAGAATGCTCCCACCACGACTAGGTCCACCGTGTCTATCATCTCGCTCTTATAGTCGCGCTTATACTTGATCCAAAGCCACCCCCTGCTGCCTGCCTGGTATACGGCTTGGCTGTGAGTAGCCTTGACGACTACCCCCTCAGCCCCCTCCGATATTGCTTGGAGGAAGAATTTTTCAAGCTCGTCTGGATCCTCAGTCTCAATATGCTCGGCCAGCCTGAACTCATCTGACTCGTCGACTATTTCCGAGAGCCTCCTCCTCCTCTCAGGCAGAGGCTTCACAGTATAGTCTTCCCCATCAACATAGAGGATGTCGAACAGCCTGACATGCACAGGGTACTCCTTCATGGCTACATGTATGTCATGCTTCCTCCTCCTATGCATGAGTTCCTGAAACGGCCTCAACTCCCCTGTCTCAGGGTTGACTGCCACTATCTCCCCTTCAACTATGGCTTCCTCAGCCTTGATCCTGCTTCTAGCATACTCCTGGACGTCTGGGTACATGTGGGTGATGTTTTCAAGCCTGCGGGAAAATATGATGACTGTGTCCCCCTTCTTATGTATCTGCCCCCTCTCACCATCATACTTGTACTCAACTATGGCGTGCCCTCCAACCTTCTTCAATATCTCCACGGGGTTGTTCAGCCTCTCAGCAAGCATGGGGCGTATGGGGACTCCTACCTCAGGCTTTATCCCCTTAAGCTCCTCTATCCCCCTGGATGCAAGTATCCTTGCAATCTCACCTAGATCCGCCCTGAGATTATAGGCTCTCTCAACCAGAGGTCTGAATCCAGCTGAGCCTGCATACACTGCTGCCAGGGCATCCATGATGGTTGCATCCCCCACGCCCAGCCTAAGGCGCCCCTCCACGAACCTGACAATATATTTAGCCTCCCTTGGAGTAGCATCCGCTATCAGCCCTGCAAGGAGCTTCAGCTTCAGATCCCTGCTACCCTCACCTGTAGCCATGGCAACCCTGCTTAGAGTCTCGTATACTTTCTCAAGGGTGAGCTTCTCCTCCCCGCCTCCGCCCATGAATGCTAGTAGGGAGGTCCTCTGAGCCTGCATTGATTTAAGCCTCTCTGCAGCTAAGCCTAGGTCTCCAAGCTTCTTGTAGAGGTCCTCTACCTCACGCTCGCTTCGATGAACAGCCAGTGAAACAGCCTTTATGAGCAGCTTCTCCCCAACCCCGAGTTCAGGCAGCCCCTTCCAGTCGGGCCAAAGCTTACCCATAAGCAGGTATACAACCTTATCCACAAGCTCAGGCGGAGTCTTCTTAAACAGCTCTACTAGAACCATGGTCATCTGAGTCCTAGCTGAGACCGCCTCAAGCTCCTCGAAAGCCTCAGCCACTACCTCGAACTCCACTCTCCATACCCTGTAACAAGATATATCATTACAGGCTTCTTAACTTAGCGTCCCCTTCGCGGCAGAGAACTCCGGGGGGTGGAGTGGATGATTAATTACCCCTCTCTGAGAAAAGAGTACACGGCTCCCCGGGCAATGAGGACTACCCGGCAAGAAGGATCAATGCATCCTGGTGAATGATCAGTGTTACGCCGATGCCCGGGGGGCAGAATACCCCCGTCCTCCTTGATGAGAATAAGTCGGCAATATGCTGTTCCACAATGACGCTACGCCCAGACCCTCACTCCCTCTTCTTCAAGTATCTCTTAGCATATAGTCTGACTCCTCTCCGAAGAGTCTCCTTTATCTCATCCTTGTCAAGCTCATCCGTTATGTTCCTCACCACGAGTTCCCTGAGATTATTCCTCTCATCAGCTATTATCTCATAGTCTATTATCTCATCCTTATCCCTGATATCTGTTTCAGCCTCATCGATCATTCTCCGCTTAGTCTCCTCGAGGAACTGTACGAGGTGGAGCTGCACAAGATTGGAGTTCAGGCTCATAGGTATTAGGGGGACTAGCCTCACATGATTACTACCTATATACAGGTAGGCGAGCAGATCACCTGCACCCGACTTAACCGATATGGCCTCCTCCCCTGGCTCAGGCTTAGTCCGCATAAGGCCTCCCACAACCTTTGATTCTATTAGGCCTAATAGAAGCTCATAGAACTCCAGCTCCCTTTTAAGCTGATTCACCTTCTCCTCCAGGAACCGCTTGATCTCCTCTAGGCTCTCCTCACCCAAGGCCCCGCAGCCTCAACCCTACACTAATATGCCTGGAGAAGCCTAAAATAGGGTTTGGAGGCCTGGGAAGCTGTAGGCGGAGGCCCTGCAGGATGGGTGGAAGAATATGAGGAGAGCAGTGTTCCCAGCCCTGCCAGCAGTACTGCTGGTATTCATGGTGCTGTCCTCATCTATACCTACAGCCTACTCAGGCTCCACGAGCGTTAAGGAATCATACTTCCACCTAGTTGCTGTTGAGAAGGGAAGAGGGGAGGTCATGAACGCTGCCGTGAAGGTTTATCTTAACGGTACAGGTAGGGTGGAGATCACTTCATGCTGCCGCATAGCCAGGGATACCTTATCCTCCCTTAGAGTAGCTTTGATCGATGCAGGCCTTCTGCTTGGAATAGATCCCTGGACCATTAATGTCAGAGTCGTGATCAACACTTCTGCGAGGAAGCTGGAGGGACCCAGCGCTGGGGCAGCCTTCGCCCTGGCAATACTCCAGGCATTATCATCAGTGAAAACCCGCTCCTACGTGGCTACAGGCCAGATAACGCCGGAGCTCCTAATAATGCCTGTAGGCGGGATCGATGAGAAGCATGATGCTGCATGTAAGGAGAGGCTCCTATTCATCTATCCTGCAGGCAATGCTCTCTCCAACAAGAGCTTAGCCCTACCCGCAGCATCCCTGCCCCAGGCTTATAGGATATTGATAAACTCCACAGCCCCTCCACTCCTACCTTCAAGCATCCCTCCCTCACCCTACTCTAAGCTGTTTGAAGGAGAGGCGCGTAGACTCATGGAGAATGCATCAGCCGTTAATTCAAGCCTCATGGAAGAGGCGCGTGAAGCATACCGTGAGAAATACTACTATGCTGCTGCAAGCCTGGCCTTTAGAGCCAATGTGGAGCAGGCCTGGAGGAACGTGGAGAGCAAGGTTGGATCATCACGTAACCCAGGTGAGGCTGCTAGGAGAATTATAGGTAAGGCTTCAAGCATAGTCTCAGAAGCTGAGAAAAAAGTAGGTAATGCCTCTCCAAGAGGCTTCCAGTCATTCATTCTTCTAAGCGAGGCGTCCTACAGGCTATATGAGGCTGAAGACAGCCTACATGAGGCTGAAGCCCTCGTCTCAGAGAACCCGTTAGAAGCTGCCAAGCAGGCAGTATACGCTGAGCTTAGGGCTAGGACAGCTATCCTATGGGCAACCCTCTCCTCCAAGGTTTCAGGGCCAAGCATACGCCAAGACCTAGCAGCCTCCGTTGCATACAACTATTCATCCATAATATACGGATATGCCGACTCAGTGGCAGCAGACTTCAATCAAACCACATGGCTCAAGGAGTATAGGGACTCGCTTAGAAGAATGTATGAGGCCCTCTCAAAAGCATATTCGGAGAAAAGATACGTGGAGGTTTACGGCTTATCCCTAGGGCTCTTGGAGAAAGCCTCCACCCTGCTTGACTTATCCATGGCTCCAGGCAACAGGAGCGCATCCTACCTCAATGCTTTATGGGAGATTTACAGCGTGCTTGGAGGAACATTAGCGTCTTTAGGGAGGCTTCCAGCATCATCCACCCTCTACGGAGAGTATGCCTGGTTTCTAAGAGGTAATTCGACGGAGGCTCTGGGAATACTCCTATCAGCTGTGGATAGACTTGTCCTAGAGAGACTGGTCTCCATGCGGATCATAGCATCTGCTCCAACCCCCCTCACAACTACTCATCCAATCCAGGCATCTACCAGTGCACCTAAAGGTGAAAGCCCTGCAGCCGAAGTACTAGTGTATGGCGCCCTGATAGTGGCCCTCTCATCACTGATCCTGGGGGCAGTGCTTCTAGCAGGAGCATTCAGGAGGACTGGGAGAAATAGTCGAGCAGGCTCCTAGGCTTCTCAGACCTCTTGGCTGTGATGAGGTTTTTCAGCCTCCTGAAATCCTCTTCAAGCACTCCCCGCAACCCTGGATTATATAGTGCTGCAGCGGGATGGTAGGTTGGGAACAATATTACTCTCTCCCCGTTAACCACAGCCTCCACGGCGACTCCATGCTGCCTAGACATGCTGCGCCATTCAAGCCCAGCCTCGCTGAATAGGGTGCGCGCGGCATGTCTTCCCAGGGCAACTATGACGCGCGGCTCAACCAGTTTTATCTGTCTCCTCAGGTAGGGTAGGCAGGCTTTTATCTCCTCTTCGCGGGGATCCCTGTTATGGGGAGGCCTACATTTAACTATATTAGTTATATATACGTCTCTACGCCTAAGCCCTATTCCCTCTAGGAGCTCTGTGAGAAGCTTCCCCGCAGCCCCGACGAAAGGTCTTCCCTCCTTATCCTCCATGGCTCCCGGAGCCTCTCCCACAAACATTACCTCCGCGTTCCTGTTACCCTCGCCTGGCACAGCGTTGCGTCTAAACTTGTAGAGGGGGCATCTCCTACACCTCCTTATCTCCTCCTCTAGAACACCCCATTCATCCATATTCTTCTCCGAGGAATCATTTTATCTACTAGCTATATTTTATGCTCGGCGTGGCTGGAGGATGCTTTATGGTCGAGGTGGCTGCTCCTAGGAGGCTGTGCGGGAAGCTTAGGAGGATGGGGGTAAGAGTATCGGCCAATGCACCTATACTGGTCTACACGGCTGATAGGAGGGTTCTGGAGGCTGTGGGAGACCAGCCCCGCCGAATAGTGGTGGAGGCTCCTAGAATAATAGTGATGATTGCAGGGCTTCTAAGACTACCTATAGCTGGGGAGGGCATAATAGCAGCTGACTGCAGGGCCGAGCAGTGCGGGGAGGCCAGGAAGCTGTCTTTAAGCCTCCTAGAGTTACTGAGGATCCTTGTGGACATGTTGATGTACACGGAGGTAGGCAGGATGGCTAGATTCGCGGTTGTAGGGGCTTCAGGGGTGCCTGTAAACCTGGCTGCATGGCTGCTGCTTGTAAGGGTGTTTCACATGGCTAGGCCTGGAGAGATACATGGCTACGCTCTGCCCGACCTCCTAGCCTCGGAGGTAGCAATACTCTGGAACTTCGCGTGGAATGAGTGGTGGACGTTCAGCGACCTTCAGCTTCCACGCAGCCCTGCCAGCATAGCTTCAAGGCTCATCAGATACAACGTTATAACGCTTATAGGGGTAGGGCTCCTAATATTGATCCACGGCCTATTAATGGAGCTTGGATTAAGCGACGTGGACGCGTATTTGACGGCAATACTCCTAGTATTCGTGTTCAACTATGTGTTCAGCAGGCTTCTAGCATGGCGTGGAGGCGGGAGGCCTGGCTAGTGGTAAGGAAATAATACTGCCCCTCTATTCTAGGAAGACCTGGATGCATAGCTTTGCCCAGGATAAGCGTGGTGCTGCCAACCTATAATGAACGCGAAAACCTGCCCATACTTGTCGAGGAGCTTGACAGGTATTTGAGGGGCCTTAACTATGAGATCATAGTGGTTGATGATAACAGTCCTGACGGCACAGCCGAGGAGGCTAGGAGGCTTGCGGAGAAATACCCTGTCCGCGTGGTTGTCAGGAAGGATGAGAGGGGCTTGGCTTCAGCTGTTATAAGGGGGGCTAGAGAGGCGTCATCGCCTATCATAGTTGTTATGGACGCTGATCTACAGCATCCTCCAAGGGTTGCAAGGCTCCTAGCCCTCAAGGCTATGCAGGGGTACGACCTAGTAGTGGCAAGCCGCTATGCTCCTGGAGGAGGAGTGGAGAACTGGAGCATTGTAAGGCATATTGCAAGCCTCGGCGCCACACTGCTTGCAAGAATCATGGTTAGAGGTGCTAGGAGCATTAGGGATCCTATGAGCGGCTTCTTCGCCGCTAGGCGTGAACTCCTCCTAGACCCTAGGCTTAGGCCCAAAGGATTCAAGATACTCTTAGAGATTCTTGGAAGAGTTGAGCCGAGCCGCGTGGCGGAGGTACCCTTCATATTTAAGACCCGTAGGGCCGGGGCAAGTAAGCTCAGCCTAAAGATCATAACAGATATGGTGGAGCAGCTCCTACTTTTAGCATTGAGGCATGGATAGGTTTTTATTAGGGCTGCATGCCCACCCTAGCCTGAGGGCTGGGATAATGGGCGGCAAGCATGGGAAATACGCCTATGTGCAGAGGAGTGATGGATGGTATGTTAGGATACGCGTCATTAAGAGCAGGGCTGAGGATGATCCTGAGAGGTACGTTATCCTGGGGCCTAAGGTTAGGGAACCCCCTATAACGTATCAGGTTATAAGGGAAGAGGAGCTGCCTGAGGAGATAGTCTACAAGTTATACCAGGTTTAACAGCATCTATATTTGAGGGCTCGTGGCATCCTGCCCGGCATTTATGCAGGGTTTTACATCAACTATGCATTTAGGCGGCACATACCCCACCAGGTAGACTGTGCTTGAAGCCCTGTAGATTTTATAGCCATTCATCCTCAAGCACTCTGCATCCACCTCGAGGTACATGGGCCTACCCTTATGCCTAGAGGCAGTCTCGCAGGCTGTCTCCATTGTCGGTGAGAGGTGCACGTAAAGCCTCTTCATGGATCTTAGGCCCTGGGTTAGAATCAAGTGTAGCCTGTTATCCGTGGTTCCATGGAACAGCCGTTCAGCCAGGGTATCCTCAGGGTAGCTTATCTTCACTGGTACTGTGTGGCCGTATCTGGCCCTGATTAATCCTTCCTTCACCTCGAATCTACCCTTAGGATCCAGCAGTGCTACAGCTACCACATGGTCACGTGTCACCCATTGGTAGGCATCCCTGTTCCGCCACTTCTTCCTGATCGCCTCTACGAGTTCTTCTACGGGGATCCAGCCGCCGCTTCTTAGCTTGAGGCCTGCCTCACCCGGTATGTGTCTAAGGAGGGCTGACATGAGTTTGCTTAACCGTATCCTGCGGGCAGGGTCGAGGAGCAGTATGCATCCCCTGCCTCCGGATTCACTGTACCTGCCGCCACACTTATATATGGGCTTCATAGCCTGCCTCTCCTTCCACCGATAATGCGTGGAAGATCCCGTAATAATTAATGATCATAGGCGGGAATTTTTATTAGGATCTGTAAGGCTACTTGGTTTCGGCGATGGGCCCGTAGCTCAGCCTGGTAGAGCGGCGGGCTCTTAACCCGTAGGCCAGGCTAAGCCTAGGCTCCTGGGCGGAGGTCCCGGGTTCAAATCCCGGCGGGCCCGCCACACCCCTAAGCATAGTCTCCTAAAGCCTAGGAGCCCTGTATACCCTTCTTCTCCAAGCAGCATCAATGCAAGGCAGATTAGGAGGATCAGGCAGAATAGTTGGATGGGAACGAGTGTTGCTGAGAATACATGGCGATCTATGGATCGTGCCAGGCTATCCTGCACTATATGTGCCGAGCCTTAGATACATAGTGGTAGCTGATCTCCACTTAGGCTTCGAGGAGGAGATGGCGCAGAGAGGAGTATATCTCCCTAGAATCCAGCTGAACAAGCTTATCTCAATGCTCGAGGAGCTTCTAGACATGCTTGGATCAAAGGTTGAAGGAATAATTATAGATGGAGATGTTAAGCACAGTTTCTCTAGGCTGACTAGGCAGGAGAGAGAGGAGGTGGATGAGCTCCTATCTTTCCTCAAGCGCCGCGGCTTGAAGGTGGAGGTGGTTAGAGGCAACCATGATAATTATCTTCCAATAGTGGCGGGTAGGTATGGAGTGGAACTTAAGGAAAGCATAACTCACCTAGGCGTAATGTTCACGCATGGCCACAAGTACGTTGAGCCTCCAGGTCCAGGCGGAGCAATTGTTATAGGCCATGAGCATCCAGTGCTGGTTATAAGGGACTCCATGGGATCCATTGTACGGCTTCCATGCTTCCTAGACGTGCCTCTAGATACTGGGGGTAGGCTGATAGTCATGCCTGCCGCAGGCCCTTATCAGTCAGGGAACCCTGTAAGCATGGCACGCTCACAGTACCTCTCCCCGATAATCAGGAGGCACGGCCTAGTAGAGCATGCTAGGCCCTATGTTGTAGACAAGGATATAGGTGTGCTTGAATTCCCCTCCCTGGGAGCCATGGCCGATCTCCTGGAGGCAGGTTAGAGAGCCATGGCTTCGTGGACAGCATGCTGATAAAAGCATTTTTATATTGTCCTCATAATGCCCTTATAAGGCGGAGGATGAGTCCTTATGCCTGCCAGGCCCACCTACCGAATAGAGAACATTGTTGCCACAGTGTCACTCGACCAAACGCTCGACCTATACGCTATTGAGAGGAACGTCGAGAACGTCGAGTATAATCCAGACCAGTTTCCAGGACTGATCTTCAGGCTTGAGACGCCTAAGGTGACAGCCCTGATCTTCAAGTCGGGTAAAATGGTTGTCACAGGGGCTAAGAGCACCGAGGAGCTTATACGGGCTGTTAAGAGGATCATCAGGACTCTTAGAAGACACGGCATACTCATAACAGGCCGCCCTAAAATACAGATACAGAACATTGTCGCGTCGGCTAACCTCAACGTGGAGGTCAACTTGGAGAAGGCGGCCTTCCTCCTCGAGGACAACATGTATGAGCCTGAGCAGTTCCCAGGCCTCATATATAGGATGAGCCAGCCACGCGTAGTCCTACTGATCTTCAGCAGCGGTAAGATGGTTATAACGGGGGCTAAGAGGGAGGAGGAAGTGGAGGAGGCAGTATTCAATATTTACCGCAGGCTCAGGGATCTAGGATGCATTAGGGAGTACTAGTTTGTTTTGAGGCCCACGGCCTCCCCTAATCTTTCTAAGGAATGCTCAGAGTGAGACTAGGGTCGTCACTAATCCCTGGCTGCCCACGTCATCATCGCATCAGGCAGCCTATTGTAGGCGTGGAGTAAAATAATCTTCCCGTATAACAGCTAGCTTTGAGCAGTATTGAAGGGTGATGTAAGCGATGCTAGTGGAGGGAACTATCGTGATGATGGATCTAGACAGGTTTGAAGAGATGACCGTGGAGAGAGGGTGGGATGAGTATAAGCCTAACATTGTGACAGGAACCCTCACAATGCTTGTGGAGCGCCTGGCATCCAGGTGGGGGGCGGTTGTCCTCTACGGGTTAGATAGGGTTAGGGGGACTGAAGAGGCTGTGCTCGAGGTGCCTGGAGTAGAGCCAAGAATGCTTGAAGAAGATCTCCGTGAAATCTACTGGGAGATTAGGAGGCTTGGAGCATGTATAACCATTGTAGCGGTAAAGGGCTTCATAGGGGGCCGTGCACCCGGCGATAGGAGAAGCGCCTATGAGGGAAGCAGCGATAGGAGAAGAGCTAAAAGAATCCTCAGCTCACTGAAGAGAAGAGGGGGATGCAGGATCTATGTCGAGTAGAAGGGAGAAAGCTGGAATAGTGGTATTTATCATAGGCATAATGCTGCTGCTCACAGGGCTGGCACTTGGAATAGCGTTAACCACAGGCGCATTCGCGCAGGAAATGAGATACGGATATAGCTATGCAGGCATCCTAACCGGAAAACAGGTAACCCTCCCCAAAGAGATGCCTGAGGATATAAGTGAGGGGGAGACAGGCAGAGGGCTCATAGAGGCAGCACTAGTTAATGGAAGCGCAGTGGTAGCATTCAAGTATGATAACCGGACCAGAATAGTTGCCCTAAGCAGCGGTGAGAATAAGACCCTGGAGGTTTTCGGCATATGGAGAATATCATTTGCACCCCTCAATTATACAGGCTCCCCCAGAATAACATTGAAGTACACGCTCTTCGTGGAGACCTATCCACCCTACCTATACATAGTTGACGCGGCTGTAGCTGTTCTAGGAGCAGCATTAGCGGCTTCAGGTATGCCTCAGATAGTGAGAAGGCTTTCAAGGAGATATTAGAGAGGCATCCCTATCAGTATTCCATCCTTATCCCTGATTATCCTCACTGGAACCCTATCCCCCGGCTCCAAGCCTCTGGAGCCAACTATTGTGACGAGCACGCGTTTCTTATAGGAGCCTATCATCTCCCCCCTCATCCATCCTGGAAGAACAACCTCGACTCTCACCTTATCCCCCCTCCTAAGAGACACAGGATATCTGGGAGCACTGCGGAAACCGAAATCCTCGGGCCTAGGCCTCAGAGACACTCCTACACGTCTCTCCAGCCTCTCCAGCCACTCGTAGAATTCATCCCACCCCACCTCCCTCACGCCTGGAGGCTTCCGGCCATACTTGTGTGCCACGTATTTCTGAATGCCGAAGGGAGGCCATTTCCTACCAGCACCTATCCTAAGCCCCCATTCAATGATCCTAGGTATCTCATCATCATTTAGTCCTGGAAGCCATAGCGGAGCAATGTGGAGATCAATGCTTGTCTCCCTTGCAACATATTCTGCAGCCTCAACCACCCTCTCAACATTAAACCACCTTACTCCAGCTAATCTGCGGGCAAGCTCGGGGTTAAGAGCGTCAATGCTCAGGTTAATCCTATCCAGCCCCGCCTCCTCAAGCCTGTCTACAAGCCTCCTAGTTAGAAGGTACCCCCTAGTCTCCAAGGCTACGCTGCGGATGCTTCTAAGCCTTTTAAGCCCATCCACAAGCTCCACGATCCATGGGTATGTTAGAGGCTCCCCCACCCCATCGATAAGAGCCTCAACGCTTCCCTTAATTGACGCTACCCTTCCAGCCCACTCCACAAGCTGTTCAGGCTCCCTTACAATGTATTCTGAGACTCTACGCTTAGAGTAGGGGCCTGCATCCACACTGCAGAAAACACAGTTTAAGCCGCATATACTGGTAGGTCTAACCTGGATCACACTTGTACCACGGTCAATGACTCCGAAGGCTATATGCCCTATGAGGGGTAGAGGGGGGTTAACGAAGACCACGCGCAAAACACTATCCCAAGCCTAGGGCGTAGCATTGAGGGTAATGAGGCTTTACATCCAGGCACACTGATAGGTCAGCGTAATACTATTCGTCTAACATGAATAAGTCTTCACTCTCTATTAGCATCAGTAATGCATTATTACTGACATATAATCGCTAGTTTTAAATAAGCCTATATAGAAGGCTGTTGTGACTAATATATAGCTAAAGTGAAATGGAGGTAGATGTTGGATGAAACCCTTTAAAATACTAGTTGCTGCCCTGATAATGGGCTTAATGCTCGCCACACCCCTACTAGCACTCTCAGCGCACGCTCAGGGCACCCTGAGAGGCCCACCAACAGACCAGATAACCGTTGAAGTGAGAACCTCGCAGGAGACAGGAGTCTACGACGTCATAAATGGGAAGATAGACATATTCCTATGGTCAGTGCTGCCAAAGATGATAAAAGGCCTGTCAGCCGATCAGCTCTCCAAGCTACGCCTCTACAAGACAGCCAACGTGTATCTAAGCCTAGTATTCAACCCTGTTGAAAACGTATATGTCAATGGGAAGCTGTTACCAGGCCTGGTGAACGATACCAGCGGGGTCATCCACTTCAACCCCTTCGCCCTAAGAAAAGTCAGATTCGCCATGAACTTCCTGCTGGATAGGAAGCTGATAGTAGACAAGATCCTTGACGGTGGAGGACAGCCCATGTACACCATGATACAGCCCAGCAGCGGCTCATATAGATATATAGAGGACCTTGTCAGCCAGTTCGGCTTCACGCCTGAAGGAGACAAGCAGAAAGCTTCAAGCATGGCTATGGAAGCCATGCAGAATGCCGCCAATGTGCTAGCCCAGTACGGCTACAAACTAGAACTCAAGACTGATTCAAGCGGCCACAAGTGGTGGTACTTTAACGGCCAGCCAGTCACAGTAAAGTTCTTTATAAGAGTAGAGGATGAGAGGAAGGATGAAGGCATACAGATATCCAAGTGGATAGAGGACTACTTCTACATTAAAGTAGACCAGGAGATCAGGGACAGAAAGACCTGCATCTACACAGTCTACCTAACCAACCCTGCCGACTATAAGTGGAACATCTATACTGAAGGATGGATAAGCATGAGCGAGAACCCGCCAAGCGAGGACAAGTGGGCTGCAGCCCAGTTCTATGCCCCCTGGCTAGGATGGATGCCTGGACTACAGGTGGGAGGCTGGTGGCAGTATGAGAATAAGACCATAGATGAAGTATCCATGAAGATCATACAGGGCAGGGTTAAGAGCGTCGACGAGTTCTGGAAGCTCTTCAAAGAGACAGTCAAACTGGGAGTAGAGGAGAGTGTAAGAGTAGGCGTAGCTGAGGAGTGGCAGTACTACCTTGCAAACAAGGCTAGAGTAGTGCAGATAGTGCCCGGCATTATCACAGGCCTATCCAACGCCTGGTGGGGTAGGACTCTAGTCACAGTTGACGGTAAGGCCAAGGTAGCGGAGTTCAGCGCCCAGGGAGCCCTCTTCATGAGCGAGTGGAACCCTGTACTAGGATTCACCGACGAATACAGCATGCTGCTGTGGAGTGTTATAAGAGACTACGGCATGTATACTGATCCAAGCACAGGCAACTACATACCTGTGAGGACAACATACAAGATAGCTGAGAAGAAGTACCATCTGGATGAGAAGGGCAACATTGTAGGAGACCTTAACGTGCCAACCACGGCCATGATCTACAACAGCACCACTAAGAGCTGGGAGAACGTGCCTAAAGGAACAAAGGCTGCTGTAGAGGTGATCTACAACTATAAGTTCAGCAACTGGCATGACGGACATCCAATGACCATGGCGGATGTACTGTACGAGTTTGCATTCATGTGGGAGTGGACGAAGAAAGATGGACCCAACGATCCACTATATGATAGCCACTATGCCAGCCAGGTGCTACCCACAGTTGAGACATTCAAGGGCATACAGGTGATCAATGATACAGCAATAGCAGTATACGGCGATTACGTTGATCCTGTCATGGACTCCGTCACCGCGGCATGGTATGATGTGTGGCCAACCATACCATGGCAGGAGTATGAGGCAATGGTCTACTGTATAGTCAATAAGGGTCCTGAAACAGGCACTAAATATGCCTGGGAGACCAGGGAGAGCCTAGGCCTCAAGGGCATAGACATGATAGCCCCAGACGACTCCAAAGACATAGCTGCAGCCTACGCTATACTATACTCAAAGAGATATGTGCCCAAGCCTCTCCAGCCTTACGTCTCACCCAGCGAGGCTGCTAAGGGCTACCTAGCAGGCATAAACTTCATCAAGAACCATGGCCATGCAGTAATAAGCAACGGGCCATTCGTCCTAGAGGAGTACATACCTGCCGCTAAGAGGCTGATACTGAAGGCTTTCAGAGATCCGACATATCCATTCGAGCCCAACTACTGGCTGAGAAAACTGAACGTGGCCAAGATAAGGATAGATAGCGTAGAAGCGCCTGAAACCATAGATGCAGGCAGCAGCATACCTGTAACCATAAAGATGACCACGGTGACACTGTATCCGAAGCACAGCGAAGAGCCTACGCAGAAAGGCTACATAGAGGTTGTCCTTAAAGGACCTAAGGGCACCATTTACACAGCTGAAGCCACGATGAAGAGTCCTGGAACATGGACGGCTACCATACCGGGAGACGCGACGAAGGGGCTTGACGGAACCTATACAATCGAGATTCATGCAAGCCTAGTTAAGGGAGGAATACCGAGTGTAAGTAGTCTAAGCATAATAATAGCCGGAGTAACCACAACCACTACAACCTCAACGACCACGACTACAACCACTACAACCACTAAGACGACTACGACGACTGCTCCACCGCCAACAGCGCCAGGCATATACACTGTTACTAAGACAGCTACAGTGACTCATACTGTAGCAAAGCCCACCACCCTGACGCATACAGCCTTCCAGACAGTCTATAAGACCAGCACTGCGGTCATAGCAGTATTCATAGTAGTAGTGATAATAGTGGGCTTCGCAGCCTTCATCATAGGCAAACGTACAGCGTGATTGTAAACATACAACCCTAGATTTTTATTTTTAACTTCGAGCAGTATATTTATATTAAATGTTTCTTTGAAGTGGAAGTGCCTTCACCCTGCCCGTGATTTATAAAATTTTTAAGGCCCAGGTACTAGAAATTATAGAGGCTCATTGCCCATTAAAAAGGTGGAGCATCATGGGCTTAGCCAGATTCGCAAGCGTCCAGATAATTAATGCGTTGATAGTGCTACTAGTGGTTCTCTTCATAGTAACAGCCTTATTCACAAACCTGGCAGACCAGGAGAAGAAGGCTGCTATAGAGGAAGCTGTAGCCCAGATGAAGCCTCCCGCCTCGCTCAAAACTAAGGCCGAGATACAGAAGTGGAAGGAGGAGCAGAAGCAAATACTCTATGAGAGGGAGGGCCTCACAAAGCCCTACTGGCAGAGGGTATTCGGCTACATGGTTGACGCCCTAGAACTAAACTTCGGTGAAGCCAACCACATGGCATCATTCAAAACCCAGTCTAAGAAGGTCAGCAGAATAATACTTGAAGCACTTCCAAACACGATAATACTGTTCACAACAGCCACACTGATAGTCATAGCTATAGGAATATACCTGGGAATGAAGGCTGCAAGGGCTGCAGGCAAACTGCTTGACAGGACCATATCCTTCCTAGCAATGCTCTCGGCAAGCCTGCCCATGTGGTGGGTGGGGATGCTGATGCTGCTGCTCTTCAGCTACAAGCTGAACTGGTTCCCATCCAATGCAATAGATGTCTATGTGGCTATAAGGCATGCCTCAAACATATTGGTAGAGCTTAAGGACTGGATATATTATATGACTCTGCCGCTAATCACGGTGGTTCTAGTATCATTTGGAGGATTCGCCTATGTCACCAGAAATATAGTGTTAGGTGTTATGAACGAGGACTTCGTTATGGCTGCAAGGGCTAAGGGCCTGCCTGAAAGGAAGGTGATCTACGGCCACGTGCTCCGCACTGCTAGTCCACCCATAGTAACCATGAGTGCTTTGAGCATCATAGGGTCTCTTGGAGGAGCAATAATAACTGAGACCGTGTTCGGCTGGCCAGGCATGGGCAGGGTATACTGGGTAGCAATACAGGAGAACGAGACAGCGGTCATCCTAGGCGAAACCTTCGTGACGGTCTTTCTCTTCGTCGCAACCATAGCGCTGCTGAACTTCATATACGGGCTGCTGGATCCGAGAGTAAAGGTAGGGTAGAGGTGAGCCAGGATGAGTGTAACCATGTCTGAGTGGGCTTATAAGCTCCGCAACTTCTGGAGGGAGTTTAAGAGGCAGAAGATAGGCCTCCTAGGCTTAGCCCTACTAATAATCCTAGTGGTACTAGCAGTCGCCGCCCCCCTCATAGTCAACCCAGACTATGAGAAGAACTGGAATTTAGCCGAGTACTGGAAGGATAACCCCATAGACGCTCCTCCCTGCTGGGTTCAAATATTCTCATCCAAGAAGTATGCCCCCCAGCGCGTTTACGTGTGGATGTCTAATGATACTAGGAAGCAGTCTCCAAACATAAAGGTAGTATTAGTTAAGAAGGGTAGGGGATACGCTATCTACAATGTGTCAATGCATTACAACTATCTCTGGGATGTGCCGCCGAACAATATTAAACTAGAGCTCTACGTACGGCATAAGACCAATTCAACCAAGTATCCTGTATTCGACTTATATCTAACTAGGCCTGATGGAGCAGTGCTCAAACTGGCTAATAGGCAGAGTATGACAACCAATATAACCAGCTCCTTATCCTCGATGAACCTAGGTCGAGACATACGATCAATACTTCTTGAATTCGCCTCACATTATGTTAACACTACGGGGGTGCAGCCCTCCACCATAAAGCCCCTCCAAGTAATCTTCTCTAAGGCAGGTAAAGGCATGCTGGCAGGTAAGACGCCGCCTCTTAAAGGCGAATACACGTTCACATTCAAGATAATATTCACTGAACCTTCAGACAAGGTTGTTGAGGCTAGGATGGTTATAATGGGCTCCTGCTACGGGCTGCTTGGAACAGATGCTCTTGGAAGAGACCTATTTGCAGGCATAATATTCGGGATCAAGTGGGCTCTAATCATCGGTGTACTCACAAGCGTGATAAGCGTGTTCACCGGCGTGTTCTACGGCATAGCAAGCGGGTATGCTGGGGGATGGACTGATGAAGCTCTCATGCGTTTAGACCAGGTAGTATACTCTATGCCTGTACTGCCATTACTGATACTCATGGCAGCTATATGGAGGCCGAGCATATGGCTGATCATACTGTTCCTAGCAGCCTTCGGGTGGCCTGGAATAGCAATAGTTACGCGCAGCATGGCTCTCCAGCTTAAGGAGGAGCTGTACGTTGAGGCTGCGAAAGCCATGGGTGCCAGCGGGTGGAGAATAGTGTTCAGATATATTGTGCCGCAGACCATGCCATATGCGTTCGCCTCAATAGCTCTAAGCGTGCCTGGAGCAATACTGGCTGAGGCTGGGCTAAGCTACCTGGGGCTAGGGGACCCACTAGCAGTAACATGGGGCAAGATACTTCACGATGCAAGCATGGCGAACGCAGTACTTAATAATCTCTGGTGGTGGGTGTTACCACCAGGGCTGATGATCGCCTTGGTGGGCCTAACATTCGTGTTCCTGGGCAATGCCCTGGACAGAGTCCTAAACCCCAGGCTGCAGAGGTGATGTGAGTGGCGGATGAGCTGCTAAGAGTTGAGAACCTCAAAACATACTTCTATACTCTTAGAGGGGTTGTTAAAGCTGTTGATAACGTTAGCTTCACGCTTAGGAAAGGAGAGGTTATGGGGCTGGCAGGCGAGAGCGGCTGCGGTAAATCTACAACAGCATACTCCCTCATAAACCTCGTCCCGCCTCCTGGAAGAATCGTCGGCGGCCACGTATATCTTGACGGCATGGATCTAGCCCAAATGTCTGAACATGAGCTTAGGAGGAAGGTGAGGTGGAAGAGGATAAGCATGGTTTTCCAGGGAGCAATGAACGCCCTTACACCTGTATACACTGTCGGCTACCAGATAGCCGAGCCAATGATCTATCATGCAGGCATGGATAAACAGAAGGCTATGGAGAGGGTGGAGGAGCTGTTATCCCTGGTAGGCCTGGATCCAGGCATAGCTAAGAGATATCCTCATGAGCTGAGCGGTGGCCAAAAGCAGCGTGTGGTAATAGCTATGGCGCTAGCCCTGAACCCCGACCTAGTGATAGCCGATGAGCCTACAACAGCGCTAGACGTCGTAGTGCAGGCGCAGATCCTCAACCTGCTCAAGGAGCTTCAGCGTAAGCTTAAGATGAGCATAATTCTCATCACTCATGATCTAAGCATAATAGCTGAGCTGGCTGACAAGGTGGCAGTTATGTATGCAGGCAAGATAGTGGAGTGGGGTCCTGCAGACGTGATATTCACCGAGCCTAAGCACCCTTACACTCAGGCTCTGCTGAGAGCAATACCTAGGCTCCGCGGCCCGATAGATAAGCTCATCTGGATCCCAGGCACGCCGCCCGACCTCGTTGCACCTCCGCCTGGTTGCCGCTTCTACCCTAGATGCACTAAGGTTATGGACATATGTAGGAGGGAGGAGCCACCAATGATTGAAATAGGTAAAGAGCACTATGTTTCATGCTGGCTGTATGCTAAGAGGTGACCGTGAATGGCATCCATATCAGTAGAGGAGGAGAAGTTCAAGCTTGCAGCTGAGATGGCCGCGGACGTCATACTGAGAGTAGATAATCTTAAGGTGTGGTTCCCTCTGAGAAGAAGCCTTACAGAGGTTCTCAAGAGGATGCCTCCACGCTATGTGAGGGCAGTGGATGGCATAAGCTTCGATATAAGGAGGGGTGAGACATTCTGCCTTGTCGGCGAGAGCGGCTGCGGTAAGACGACTACGGGGAAAGCTATACTCAGGCTGGTCGATATTCATAGTGGCAGGACATTCTATAGGGCGAAGCCTGAGACCGTAGAGGAGCTGGCTAAAACTGTGCCCTCAGCGGTGCACAGCGATATTGTTGAGGTTACAGCCATACCTGACAAGAGGCTTAAACCGATTAGAAGGGAGATGCAGATGATATACCAGGATCCATTCGGCAGCCTTAACCCGCGCTTCAAGATAAAGACCATCCTAGAGGAGCCGCTGCTAATACATAAGATAGGTTCAACCAGGGATGAGAGGGAGGAGCTGATAGTCAAGGCGTTAGAATCAGTTAGACTAGTCCCCCCCGAGGACTTCATGAACAGGTATCCCCACCAGCTCAGTGGTGGTCAGAGGCAGCGTGTAGCCATAGCCAGGGCACTTATACTTAACCCCCAGCTCATAGTGGCCGACGAGCCTGTATCAATGCTCGACGTATCGATCAGGGCGGAGATACTTGACCTGATGATAGAGCTTCAGAAGAGGCAGAATCTAACCTACATATTCATAACACACGACCTCGCAGTGGCTAGATATATCTGTGATCGGATAGCAGTCATGTATCTGGGCAAGATAGTGGAGCTGGCCTCAGGTACAGAGCTCATAGAGAAACCCTACCATCCATATACTAAGGCGTTAATAGCAGCTATACCTGAACCTGATCCAAGCAACAGGCTTAGAATGAGGGTTGTGCCAATAAAGGGAGAAGTGCCAAGCGCTGTAAACATACCTCCAGGCTGCAGGTTCCATCCTAGATGCGTTGCCTTCGACGAGCATAAGGAGGCTCTTAAAGACATGTGCCCTGTTCACGAACCCCCTCTGGTAGAAGTGGATAAGAACCACTATGCTGCCTGCTGGCTATACGAGACGTTTAAGAAGAGTTAGAGTAGACTAGTCTATCTATTTTCTCCCTGAACTCATCATCCTCCTTGTATAGCCCCATATACACCTTATCTACCTTCAGCTTCTTCTCGAAGAGCATGTAGAACACGCCTTCCCTGAACGCATAGGGCCTCCAGAACAGCTGGTAGTCCATCACCTGAGGCCTACCCTCCTTGCCGAAAACATATTCGAAGAATCCTAATGCTAATCCAAGCTGCCTATACTCAGCCACTTCAGGTCTAGGGGGAGGAGGGTTTCTAAGCCTCATCAACACCTTCAGTCTATCGGTGAAGCTCATTGTAGGCGGGCTGACCCTAATCTTCTCCCATAACTCTCTCCTACGCTGCAGGACTCTCTCATAGAGGCCGTAGATCGCTAGGAACGCCTCCCTCGGATCAGCGACAAGGGGTTTAAGGATGATGTCGGATACATCGGCCTGCACTCCCTGGCTAAGCCTGCCTGCAGGCTTCCTAAGCACTAAGCCTAGGTGATCCCCCTTAACATACTTGTAGAAGTAGGCATCCAGGCTTATCCAGCGATCCATCAGGCCTCTGCCTCCCGGAAGCCTATAGCGAATATTGTAAAACGGTATCCACAGCGTCCTAGAATTCTCCGGGGGTTCTCTAAGCTTAGGCTCCCCGCTCCCCACAAGCCGCATAGTATCCCCACCATAGAGGAGGCTTCGAGGCTTAATCAAGCTCACGCCGCATACTTCGTCTAGAGTCTAAACACATTTTAGGCTAACGTTAGACTTTAAACTATCCTCACTACTATTAAGCATCGGTGTTGCGGAGGGGTGGTAAGTGCACCCAGAGGATAAGACAGGTATAGTGGGGTGGGGAGCCTATGTTCCCCGCTACAGGCTTAAAGCCGAGGAGATTGTGAGGATATGGGGCTTCGAGAAGACCGTACCTAAGGGGTTATTCATAATTGAGAAGGCTGTTGGAGGCTCAGATGAGGATGCAGTAACCATTGGATGGGAGGCTGCTAGAAACGCGTTGATGAGGGCTGAGATAGATCCCAAAGAGATAGGCGCAGTCTTCTTCGGAACAGAATCCAAGCCATACGCCGTTAAGCCAAGTGCAACGATCATAGCTGAGGCCCTAGGCATAACACCTGTAACAATGGCCTCCGACATGGAGTTTGCATGCAGGGCTGGCAGTGAGGGGCTTAGAGCATCCATAGGCCTGGTAGCCTCAGGCATGGTTAAATACGCTATGACCATAGGCGCCGATACTGCTCAGGCTAATCCCGGAGACGTGCTGGAGTTCACAGCATCGTCGGGGGGAGCGGCATTCATAGTTGGGCCTCGAGAAGAAGCTGCAGCGTATTTTGAGGGATCCTACACGTATGTTACGGATACCCCTGACTTCTGGCGTAGAGCCCATAGCCACTACCCTCTCCACGGAGAAGGCTTTACAGGGGAGCCAGCATACTTCAATCATATAATAAACTCCGTGAAGGGGCTGTTCAATAAGCTTAAGTTGACGCCCGACGACTTCGACTACGCTGTCTTCCACCAGCCCAACGGGAAATATCCGCTTAGAGTTGGGAAGCGCCTAGGCTTCCCTAAGGAGAAGATAATGCCAGGCCTAGTAACACCGTGGATTGGGAACACCTATAATGGCTCAGCCCTCATAGGGTTAGCCAAGGTCTTAGACCAGGCTAAGCCGGGGCAGCGGATCCTTGTAGCACCCTTTGGAAGCGGTGCTGGAAGCGATGCATACAGCATAGTTGTGACGGAGAGGGTGGAGGAGAAGCAGAGGCTAGCCCCCATGGTTCAGGAGTACATTGACGATAAGGTATACATAGATTACGGGCTCTACGCGAAGTACCGCGGCATAATAAGACGCATCACGGGGTGATAGTTGTGGAGAGCAAGGTATATGTTATAGGGGTAGGCCTAACCCGCATAGCCAGGCTCTACGATAAGGGGCTTACAGACCTATTCGCCGAGGCCTCGCTTAAAGCCTTAGAGGATGCCGGATGGCCTGAAGTAGACGCAGTGGTCGTTGGAAGCATGCTTCCAAGCATACATAACGAGCAGAGCAGCCTCGCATCCCTCCTAGCTCAGAGCCTCCCATACACCCGAGGGAAAATGGCTGTAGGGGTGGAGGATGCAGATAACAGCGGCTTAGCAGCAGTGATCAAGGGTTACAGCCTCATAGCCTCAGGCCTTGCGAAAACAGTGCTTGTAGCAGGAGTGGAGAAGATGACAGAGTACCCGTCGGCAATGGCGATAAGAGCGTTATCTCAGGCTTGTAACGCGCAGCACGAGCTGTTCCACGGGGCAACGCTCATAAGCCTCCAGGCGCTCCTCATGAGGCTATACATGAACACCTATGGGATAGATAGGGACACTATGTCGGCATGGCCTGTCCTAATGCACAGCAATGCCTCTGAAAACCCCTATGCCCAGCTGAGATTCAAGGTAACCAAAGAGCAGGTTGCATCAAGCATGATGGTCTCCGACCCAATAAGACTGCTCGACTCCAGCCCAATAGGCGACGGTGCAGCCGCCATAGTGCTTGCGGCAAGCGATGCTGCTGGCAGCAGGAATAATGCTGTTGAGATAGCTGCGGTGGCTCAGGCCAGCGATACCGTGGGGATAGCTTACCGCGAAGATCCCCTTAGACTACTTGCAGCAGAGAAGGCTGCGCGCACAGCATATGAGAAGGCGGGAATAAAGGCCAGGGATCTAGACGTCGTCGAGCTGCACGACACGACCACGATCCTAGGATTGCTGGGGCTGGAGGCTCTAGGACTCTCACCCCGCGGAAAGGCTGCAGTAATGGTTGATGAGGGAGAATTCTCCTCGAAGAGCAAGCCAAGCGTCAATCTGAGCGGCGGGCTTAAGGCTAGAGGCCATCCAGCAGGAGCTACAGGCGTCTACCAGGCGGCGGAGATAGCCCTACAGCTGAGAGGGGATTATCCTGGCAGGAGGGCGCCGGACCCCGAGATGGGGCTGGCTTTAGGCCTAGGAGGCCTAGGCTCCACTGCCTCCATAATAGTTATGAGGAGGTGAAGGCAGAATGGTGAGACTCTCCATATCAAGGCATTGGCGTGAGAAGGGCGCGTACTATAGGCTTGAGGGAATAGAGTGCCTGGACTGCGGTAAGCGTAGCTATCCTCCAGCACCAGTATGCCCCCACTGCGGCTCACGCAACGTTAGGAGAGTGAAGCTGCCTAGGACGGGAAGGCTCCTAAGCTACACTATAACCTACTCTATACCTGAGGGATTCCGCGAGTATGCTCCAGTAATGCTGGGACTAATAGAGCTGGACGATGGAACTAGACTAGTCTCACAGCTGACTGACACTAAGCCCGAGGAGCTTAGAGAGAACATGAGGGTTGAAGCAGTGCTGAGGAGAGTACAAGTGGACGGGGAGTACGGCCTAATACACTATGCATTGAAATTCAGGCCTCACAGGCCTGGAGGCAGAAAGGAATAACATGAAACCCAACACCCCTAATTTTTATCAAATAGTTTAGGGGAGGCTTTATGCATTCCTCCCAGTATGTTGAACACCTGGCAGACCTCGTGATTAAAGGAGAACTCGAGATGCATAGGCTGGATGAAGCACTAGGCAATAGTAACAATGCCACGCTTGTTAGGAGGAGGGTTATAGAGAAGAAGACAGGCGTGCTGCTTACAGCCATATCATCAACTATACTTGACTTCGAGGAGCTTGTAGGGAGGAATATTGAGAACCCTATAGGAGCTGTGCAGATACCTTTAGGCATAGCCGGGCCTCTAAGAGTGGTAGGGGACTATGCTAACGGAGAATACTATGTTCCACTAGCCACTACTGAAGGAGCACTGGTGGCAGGAATCAATAGGGGCTGCAAAGCTGTAAATATGAGCGGCGGCGTGCATGCAGCAATTATAAGGAACGCTATGACTAGATCACCGCTATTCTGGACTCCAAGCATAGGTGAGGCTAGGCGCCTAATAGCATGGGTGGACGAGCATCTCGTAGAGATTAGAAGGGTGGCAGAGTCTACTACAAGGCATGGCAGGCTTCTAGAGGTAAAGCCATTTATAACGGGCAACAATGTATGGCTACGCTTCTCCTATGATACGGGGGACGCTATGGGTATGAACATGGTGACCATAGCTACAGACAAGGTATGCAGATACATTGAGGATAATTTCCCTGGGGCTGCGAGATGCATCGCACTAAGCGGCAACATGTGCTCCGATAAGAAGCCCGCCCTGATCAACGCTCTCTGCGGTAGGGGTAAGACCGTTGTAGCCGAGGCAATAGTGAAGCGGGAAGCATCTTTAAAAGTGCTTAAAGCCGAGCCCAGCTTGATCCACGAGGTTAATGTCAGGAAGAACCTGCTGGGATCAGCCAGGGCTGGAAGCCCCGCATACAATGCCCACTACGCCAATATACTGGCAGCAATATTCATCGCCACAGGACAGGATGCTGCGCAGATCGTCGAGAGCAGCCTAGGGTATACTTGGACAGAACTCACGGAAGACGGGGATCTATACATATCGGTCACTCTGCCCAGCCTTGAAATAGGCACCGTGGGGGGAGGGACAAGGCTGCCAACCCAGAGGGAGGCTCTAAGCATAATGGGTGTTGCAGGGGGAGGTGATCCCCCCGGCGTCAATGCAGGCAGGCTGGCTGAAATAATTGCAGGGGCTGTGCTTGCAGGAGAGCTGAACCTCCTAGCAGCCCTTGCTGCAGGGCATTTAGCCGAGGCTCATAGGAGGCTTGGAAGAGGACTACATGTAGGACCAGGCAGGCATTCCAGGGAAGGCAGGCAGCATTGATCACTGCATCCTGAAGAAGAGCTCCCTACACAGGTTCATTAAGCCCTCGCCACGCATCCCTGAATACATGGAGAGATAATTATATGCTAGGCTGATGGCTTTCTCCCTCCTATACCCAGCCTCCCTAGCTGATCTAGCTGAAAGCCATAGAACAGCGTCTAAGTGTAGGGGAGGGATACCTGAGGCATCGGCTACCAGGCGCCACGCCTGCCTAGCAACCCCAGGCTCTTTTTCATACACTATTCTCCAGACAGTTCTCCACGGCATATGGTTAACTATACCGCTTGTAGCCGCCAGCATAGAGATCCTGCTGTCAACAGGTATGTCTATATGCATGGGTATGGTGGGATTAAGCCCCATAGCCCTGCATGCATAATAAGCCATCTTAACAGCGAACACTATGGTCTTAGCGCTGGGCCTAGCCCCCATGACTGCTGAAAGCCTACGCCACAGGTCTTCCAGGTTACTGCAAGCCATACATACATCTCTAGGCGTGACCGCCACGCTCATCCTTCTAATCCTCTTCAGCTTAGCCTCCACGCCGATCCTATTACCACGGGATGATTGAAGGAACTCTTCGAAGAACACGGTGGGAGGGAGATCAGGGTTCTCCGAATACCGTCTTAAAGCAGTCCTGCTGAACTCCTCCCAATATTCTTCCCCGGGCCTGCTGAGCCTATAGCTTATAAGGGCGTTGCCCACGGCGAGCAGGGCGGCTTTACATTGATCACCTAGGCCTAGCACCAGTGTTGAGACGGCTTTAAACTGGGGGTCATGCTCCTCCACTCTGAGAAACACCTCTAAACTCAGCCTTGACACAGCCCTGGCGAGACAGGCAACCCTCTCCTCAACTATCATCAATAAATCCACCCGCGTAACACTAGTGATGTGAGGCATAGGTCATGTTAAGGGTGGCTTGAATGCTGGAACTCCTAATATTGCTGCTCATAGTTGCCCTCCTGCTTAAGGGTCCCCGCATAATCTCCAATATAGTCTCCCTCATACTTCTAGCAGTAGCCCTTATGCTTCTCCTCACATTGAGAGCCGTGTTCTCAGCCATGGAGATCATAATATTAAGCCTCCTCGCAGTAATACTCATACTACTGCCCAGCTATTTTTCATCACGCTCCAAGCGATGATAAGTCTCACTAACAAGCCTTAACGCGTCAGCCTGATCAGCTCCCATCAACTCAGCAACACGTGCGGCATCACTTGCAGCCTGAGCTGCAAGGTGGAGCAACCCTTGATCAACATGCACCCTATACTCCTCCAGGAATAATAAATAGGCCCCATTGAAATCCCTTTCAGCAAGGCTTCTTAGAGCCTCCTCATAAACTCTCACTCCCTTATTAATAATCGTGGTAGGGGTGTAAGTGAAGCCCTGCTTCCCCCTAACCCTGGGATTATACTCGTCTCCCTGCCTAGTAAGATGGGTGAGGCTGCGTGGATCCCTGGAGAGAAGCTCCGCTGGAACAAGCCTCAGAGTGGAGGCAAGCCTAGCCGCATCACCTGCCCTAACCCTAAGCATATCAGCCTTAATCATACAGGCTCTCCTAAGCTTTCTCAGAAGCTCTGTGCTGTATGATCCCAGGAGGAATTCCAGCCTACCGTTACTCCACATAATTATTGAGGTGTCCACCTCTTCTCCACTTAACGTATAGTAGATGAGACTGTAGATGATTGATGCTGAAAGCCTCGGCATATCGCTCGGCACCAGCACTACATACCTGTATCTCACCCTCCAAGCAGTAGCCATAGCACGTGGAGGCCCGCCGCAAGACATATCCTCATCCACTAGGGCCGGGAAGCCTCCGGAAATAGCTGAGAGTTCCGATGCCGTGAGGGGATCTGCTGCTGATATATATGTCCTTGGAAGACAGGAGGCTAGGGCAAGAGCTATTCTCCTTATAAGCGGGACTCCATCTATGGGTAGCCTCTGCTTAGGTTTTCCAAACCTCTTAGCAACTCCTCCGCCTAACACTACTCCAGCTGCCTCGGAAGCCCTCCTCATGCATAGACTGCTCAGCGATGCCTCCCACATATTGCATCCGCCATGCTCTCAGCATTCTCATGGTAAATGAGGAGCCTCGGCCCACCTCCTATCCTGCCATCAGGGTAGGCTACCCGTAGCTTATCGGTAGGCAGGCCCCATCCAACCATGATGTGAGTCTCCCTGGCTAGACCATAGGATGCAAGTATCTCCATAAGCGAGCCAGCCCCCCCACCCATTGCTGCAAGGATATCGCCGCTTCTCACCAGGACGACATTCCTCCCCTTAAAGCTCATCCCCGTTGAAACAACTATGAGCTCTCTGGGGAAATCATCATCCTCGTATTCTACAGGTATGATGGCCACCACTGTTAGCCCCTGCCTTAAAGCCTCATCAACTATTGTCTTCATAAGGCCTCTATAGCCGCCTACGTATAGGTGAAGCTGCTCACCACACCTCTCAGCCAGGAAGCCTATGAAGCGCCTAGCCTCCTCCTCGAGGCTTGGGGGAGGCCTGCCACTATAGGCTGAAATAGCTACCCGCAGCATGTTCGTTCAGCCCTCCACATACTACGATGCTTAAATCTAAATATATTGGCCGCTACTATGCAGGGTTGGTGCGGAGCTTGAATAATGATCCTGCGGAGATAAGGGTGGCTGCAGGTGTTAGGAGGCTGGGAGCATACGTGGTATACGCCGAGGTAGAGGGGGTGCGCGTAGAGCATGGTAGAATAGATGTGAGGGAGCATGGCCGCCGCGTAGTAGAGATGGTTAGGCTGACATATACTCTTGAAACACTGCGGCTAAACCCTATCATAAGGGCATATAGGGATTTCATGTGGAGGATAGGCATAGATCCCACTAAGATAAGGCCTAGCAGCGAAGCCCTGGTGAGAAGGATCCTGAGGCACGGAGTATTCCCCCACATAAACAACGTGGTTGACACAGGGAATATTGCAAGCGTGGAGACCTTGGTATCCCTAGGCCTATACGATGAGGATAGGGTTGCAGGGAGCCTTGAGCTGAGATTCGCGCGTGGAGGCGAGGCCTTCAACCCTATAGGCAGGCATGGTGAAAGGCTCACTGGAAGCGAGGTTGTCTTAGTTGATGATGAGGGAAAAGTGCTTCACGTATACCCCTACAGGGATTCACGTGAAACCATGATCAGGGAATCCACGCATAGGGTGCTCATAGTAGGTGCAGGTGTTTCAGGCATCCCTAGAAGCACTGTGGCCGAGGCTGTGGAGAGGACGGGCAGGTATCTTGAAATATATGCTTACGGACATGTATCCAGCAGTCCTAGAGAGGCGTCTTAGCCGTGGCTTCCCCCAAGGATCTGAGGAGAATAGTTCTACGAATAGCAGGCGAGGCTGCAGGTCTTCTAAGGGATCTTAGAAGCACATCAACATATTCTGAGATCATAAAGGGGACGAGGAACGTGGATGATACAACTATAAGGGCTGACTGGGAGGCTGAGCAGCTAATTATAGATAGGCTTAGATCGGAGGGCCTGAGAGGCGTGATGCTTACCGAGGAGAGGGGTAAAGTGGATCTAGGCGGAGGCCCATTGATCTTCATAGTTGACCCTCTAGACGGCAGTAAAAACTATCTCTCAGGAATACCATGGTCCAGTGTAAGCATAGCTGTGGCTGATACTACTCGTGGAACACGGCTGGACAGCGTGGTTGCAGGCGCCGTGGCACCTGTATTCCAGGAGCCTCCCTACAGCTTCTCCGTGGATGAAGGATGCTTCCAGGCGTCGAGGCCTGTGAGAAGGCCTGAAAACCCTCTCCCAATGATATTCAGCTACTTTGAGGCTCCAGGAGTAGCCAGAATAGTGGAACTCTATCGCGCCGCCACAGGGCATAAGGGCCCTGTTAGAAGCCTTGGAAGCGCTGCCCTCGAAATAATATATACTGCTCTGGGAAGAGCAGAGGTGTTCATGGATGCTAGGGCAAGGCTACGCATAGTGGACATAGCTGCCGCTACAGCATTCGCCAGGCTCTGCGGCTCACCTGTCTCCGATATAAGGGGGATTGATATCAATCCTCCTGTAACAGAGATGAGCAGGATAAACAGCCTACTAGTAGCGTTCAACGAGGAGAAATGGAGGATCGCTGTGAAGGCAGGTGAAACTTATAGCGGCATGCCTCATTAAAATAGCTGGAACAGCAATGATACTTGAGGTGGAGCAAATGGTGGAACCCAAGCTCCATAAGCTGAGAAGCATACTTGAGAGAGAGGGCCTGGATGCTGCAGTCATAACTAACCCCTCAAACATACAGTATTTCACAGGGGTTAGCGTGGGCGGCAGCATACTGGTAACCCCGGTGGACGGCAGCTCGCAGCTCCTAGTCCCACCATTAGAGTATCACAGGGCTATGAGGCTGTCAAGGCTTAGAGACCTGGAGATACGTCCCTACTATAAGTATAATCTTAAGGGCTTCGAGGCTCCAGGACTTATTAGGAAGGGAGTTTACGAGGCCCTGGAAACAGTGGTTGAAGAGCTAGGGGCTAAGCGTATCGGCAGTGATTTATCGGCATCTCCAGCAGCACACGCCGAGAGAGTAAAGGCCAGGCTAGGCAACAGGCTGGAGAAAGACATAGCCGAGGAGATAGCTAGGGAGCGGTCAGTAAAGGATCCTGATGAAATTGAAGCTATGAGGAATGCAGCTAGAGTGGCTGAGAAAGCATTATCCAAGGCTATAGGCGAGCTTAAAGAAGGTATAAGCGAGCTTGAACTTGCAGGACTCATAGAATACTATATGAGGATGAATGGGGCAGAGGAATACGCGTTTCCAATCATAGTGGCATTCTCCGAGAATGCAGCCTACCCTCACGCAACACCCTCTGGAAGGAAGCTTAGAAGAGGAGACCTAGTCTTAGTTGACCTGGGGGCAAGGATCAACGGCTATTGCAGTGACATGACGAGGACGATAGTTTTCGGAGAACCTGCTAGGAGGACTAGGCAGATATATGAGGCGGTAGTCGAGGCTGTCGAGGAGGGGATCAACGCGATCAGGCCTGGGAAAACAGGATCAGAGGTGGACTCTCATTCGAGGAGGATACTGGAGAAATACGGGCTTTCAAAATACTTCATCCATGCCCTAGGCCACGGTGTAGGGGTGGATGTACATGAGGCTCCGAGGCTATCCCCAGGCTCCAAGGATACGCTTAAGGAGGGGATGATCGTTACAGTTGAGCCAGGAGTATATGTTCCAGGCCTCCTAGGCATAAGGGTTGAGGATATGGTGCTGGTCAGGCAGGAGGGGTCAGAGGTTCTTACAAGCCTTCAGAGAATATGGGTCGTCTAGGTAGAATTCAATAATTCTGCGTGGAAGCCTTGGAGAACCCGATAATAATAACCCATATTGATCTAGACGGCGTGGCTGCAGCGGCAGTATACTGTAGGCTTAAGGGATGCAGGCCTGATAAGGCCAGAATAATGTTCGCGGAGCCTGAAACCCTGCCTAGAGTTCTTGGAGAAGTGGCAGGCTGGATCAATGGGGAAACACTGGTTATATCAGACTTAGGGCCTAATGCCGAAAGCTTCGAAAACATTGTTGGTTCCCTTAGAAGAATAGTGGATAAGGCCTCTGAAGTACGGTGGTTTGACCATCACGTATGGGAAGAGGAGTGGACGAGGAGGATCAAGGAGTTAGGCGTGAAGCTCTATGTCGACAGGGATACCTGTGCTACAGGCGTGGTTGCAAGACATGTGGGTGCTGATGTAGACGAGGTTACGCTTGAAATAGTGAGGGCCACGTGTGCCGCCGACATGTGGCTGTGGGATCATCCTCTCGCACCTAAGCTCTTCAGGATAATAGGCCGGTATAGGGGAGCTAAGGGTGATCAATGGAATAGGCGTATCCTCAGCCTCTTAGCGCAGGGCGTATTGTGGAGCGATGAGCTTCAAGAGGTTCTCGAGGAATATGTTGATCTAGAGTTAAAGGGATATGTGAAAGGGCTTGCAAGAACAGAGGTTCTCACGGTTAATGGCTGCAAGGTAGCCATCCTGGCAGGCTTTGGAGGCCCGCCAGGCAACAGCCTCTTAGCGGCATATATTCTCTCACGTACAGGCGCTGATATAGCTGTAATTACGCGTAGATATTCCTCACTGTCACTACGCTCCAGGAGGATAAATGTGAGGAGAATAGCCGTCGAGCTGGGGGGAGGAGGCCATCCGGCAGCCTCGGGGGCCATGGTGGCCATGCCCCTACATGTCAGGCTGCTGGGAATGATAATACCCTTTGTTAAGAAAAGATGGTTTAAGAACCTGGTTAGAAAAGCTGTTAGAAGGGCTGGATGCATACCTCAATAGATTACTTGTTACTTGGGAGAGCTTATTATTAGGAAGGCTGCCTAGATAACCTCTAGAACTAATTGCCCCCATGCGTGTAAGCGAGGTTTAGGGGAAATGGTCACCAATCTCCCCGCCGAGGCTAGGGCTAAGTGGATAAAGGTCATGGAGGCTAAAACCCCCGAGGAGAAACTAGCGGCGCTCCAGGAGTTCTTATCCGCTGTCCCCAAACATAAGGGTACTGAGAACCTCGTCCTATGGGCTAGGCGCCGCATGGCGGTTCTAAGGGAGGAAATAGAGGAGAGGAAGAGGAGGAGGGGGGGAGGCTATAGTTTCTTCGTTGAGAAGGAGGGGGCAGCACAGATGGTGCTGCTAGGCCCGCCTAACAGCGGTAAGAGCAGTGTTCTTGCAAGGCTTACCAATGCTAGGCCCCTCGTAGCATCCTACCCCTACACTACTGTTAAACCTCAACCCGGCATGCTTACCTATAAGGACGTCCAGATACAGCTTATAGATACCCCTGCCCTCTCAGAGGAGGGTGGAGGGCTGAACTCCAGGATCATAGGTTTAGCTAGAAACGCGGACGGCATCATAATAGTTGTCGGGCTGGATGAGGGCTTCCTAGAGCAATACAGGCTTGTAGTCAGAAAACTAGAGGAGGCTAACATAGTTGTGAGGAAGCCTAAGGGGAGAGTCGTGGTGGAACGTATGAGGGGAGCAGGCGACGTAAAGGTCATTGTTTCAGGTAGGATGATAGGGTACACGGTAAGCGATGTTAAGGCCCTGCTACGCAGCTACAGGGTCTACAGTGCGCTTGTCAGAATCTATGGTGAGACGACGCTTGACGATGTTGAGAAAGCCATATTTGAAAACACCTCCTATAAGCCCACCATCGTTCTCGCGAATAAGGCTGACCTGCCGGGATCGGCCGTAAGGTTTAAGAGGCTTAAAAAAGAGGTTCCGCCTACAATCCCAGTGATCCCTGTCTCAGCGCTCAGGAACAAGGGGTTCGAAGTAGTAGGTGAAGCCATCTTTAATGTGCTAGGCCTAATACGCGTTTATACTAAGCAGCCCAACGGAGAGGTGGCAGACAGGCCTCTAGTGCTTAGGCAGGGCGCCACAATACTGGATGTTGCCAGAGCTGTCCACAGCAGGCTTGTCAGAAACTTCAGGTTTGCGAAAATATGGGGTCCCTCAGCAAAGTATCCGGGCGAGCGGGTTGGAATGGACCATGTGGTGATGGATGGAGATATAGTGGAAATACATGCTAGAGGATAGGTGTAATGATGCATGCTCTCCGGAATACTCAGCGCCTAGGGATTATTACCTCAACTATCTTGTCATGTGTCCTGATCTTCATATTTGCTGGATCAGCGTCTGGAGGCAAAGGTATGACCTTCCTATACTCGCTGAAAGACACGTGTCTCTGAATTGTGCCCCACTTCTCGAATTTTATGCTTGTCTGAAGCTTACATGAAACCACCAGCTTGTCTCCCCTAGCCTCGACTTGAAGGGTCCCTAGATCAGCTCCAGCCAGATCAAATCTCAGCACATATGCCTCAGGAGCCTTATATATGGAGTAGAGGGGCTCAAGTTTGCCTGAAGCATCCCACATCGGCTCCTCATGCCCGAATACCCTCTCAGCCTCGCTGAACATATCTTCTATCTCCTTCTCCATGCGTTCAAACTCCTTCCTTATTCTCCGCCTAATCTCATCTATGAGGCTCATAGCTGATCCCCCCACCTCAGGTATACATTAGGGGGATCTGCTGCTCATAGCCTTTCTGCATCTGGGCTAAAGCTTTCCGCGTATTCTTCATGAGTTCCCTTGTCTTTATCCTTATAAGCTCCGCCTCGTCTAGCAGTGCTTTAACATTTATCTCGGCGCCAATGATCTTTGATAAGGCTTGGAGAACCTGTGCGGCAGCCTCGGGGTCGGGGAAATCAGGGAAGGATTCCGATAGTATTATTATATTGTTCACTCTCCTCCTGCTAGCTTCCTTAAGTATTGCTGCATATGGGCCTACGAGGAAGCCCTCCACGAATCTCTCCGCCTCCAGTTTTCCTCCCAGCTCTACAGCCTTATCAGTATTGGCTATCCAGTATACTCTAAGCTTCTTCAACTCCAGCCTGTTAGGGACAGCCATTCCTAGGAGTGATACAATATAGTCTATGCCTCTCTTAGAAGCATAGTCGACTAAAGCATAGGATAACGGGTATATGGCGGAGGGGCTCATAGCGGTTTCTGAAACCATGGCTAACACATTATTCTTGGCAAAAAGCCTTACAGGAAGCCTCGGCTCGCCTTTATGGACAACTATCATTGGAGGGAAGAATCTATCGGAATCTATTCCCCCGATCTCCTCTAAGCCAAGGGTTCTTACCAAGTGGCTTGTAGCTATGGGGCCCACCAGCCCAGTATCCGGGAGGCCTAGTACTAGGAATGACGGTTTCTCTAGCTCGTACTCCTTGTATTCATGGATGGCGAGGCCATCATACGACTCAGTGTAAATGGGCCTCTTCAAAGGGCACCTCACCCTCCTTCAGCTTTCCGTATCCTCTCAGCATATTGCTGGGGTGTCAGCAGTTCATCATACTTGGATTTATCAGCTGGTCTTAACGCGAATATCCATCCCTCACCATAGGGGTCATCGTTTATTAGTTCAGGTTGATCTAGAAGCTTCTCGTTAATGAGCTCGACTACACCGTCAAGGGGAGTGTAGATATCGGCTACTGATTTTATTGACTCTACGACTGCTATGGATTCCCCTGCCTTTACCTCGGAGCCTGTTTCAGGAAGCTCTACTGATACTATGTCCTTCAGCTTCTTCTGCGCGTAGTCGGTTATCCCCACCTTCGCCAGCTCTCCTTCAAGCTTAACCCACTCATCGCTCTCCGTGTATCTTCTATCCGTAAGCACTAGGTATCCGTTGACCTTTATCTCCTCCAAACATATCACCATATTATTTCTTTAGTAATGGGAAGTCAAGTATTTTTGCCCTCTGAACTCTGCCTCTAATATCTATTTGCACCTCAAGGCCTATTAATGCATGCTTGGATTCAACATACCCCATCCCTATGCCCCGCCTCAGCACAGGCGAGTAGTTGCCGCTGGTTATACGCCCTATCTCCTCTCCTTCAACCAGTATCCTGTAATTCTCTCTGGGTATGCCTCTCTCTCCTTTCTTCATCTTCACAGCTACGCGCACCCTCTCCACACCCTTCCTAATGATCTCGCGGAGAGCCTCATATCCAACATAGTTGGTTTTGCCTGGAGTATATACCCAGTACCTAGCCTCAAGGGGATTGGTTTCCTCATCTATGTCGTGGCCGTAAAGCACGAATCCCACCTCGAGTCTAAGGGTATCTCTTGCTGCAAGGCCTGCAGGCTTCACACCCATCTCCACCAGTCTTCTAAGCACCACTGCGGCGTTTCTGGGCTCAGCTATTATTTCGAAGCCATCCTCCCCTGTCCAACCGCTGCGGCTTACTAGGAAGGCTTTAGTGTCGCCGAGCCGTACATCCCGCTGGAATCTCAGCATCTTTAGGCCTAGTACGGAGTCATCTGCCCCCAGCTTCTCCACGTATTCCGAGGAGCGTGGGCCTTGGAGGGCAAGCATGACTAGCTTAGCCGTAGCATCCTCTATCTCCACATCGTATCCAAGCTTGGATCTCCATGACTTCAGCCATCCTAGAACCTTCTCAATGTTGGCTGCATTGCACACCAGCATCCACTCGTTTTCCCCGAGATTATATAGCATCACATCATCTCTGAACCCTGCATTCTCGTTGAGAAGCGCTGTGGGCCCCGACATCGAGCCTACGCTAACCTTGCTCAGACTTTTCGGAACCATGTATTCCAGGAAATCATATACATGGCTCCCCCTAAGCAGTATTCTACCCATGTGGCTTACATCGAACACCCCTGCATTGCTTCTCACAGCTAGATGCTCCTTCACCGTGCTCTCATAAATCATGGGTGTTTCCCATCCCTCAAACTCCCCGAACTCTGCTCCAAGCTCCTTATGCACCTCCCTAAGAGGAATCCTCCTCAAACCCATAGCTCACATCCACTATGATTTTCCACGCTGAGGATAAACAACTTATGGTTCACGGCTACAGGGCCTAGGCTCGAGAATGCTATGTAACGGCACTATATATTCTGGGAAACACGTATACCTCAACAAAACCCCCTGCAAGGAAAAGCGCCACTGCTGCTAGGAGGCCTAGGATCAGGGCTCCGCGGCTCCCCCTAATATATGAGGCTACTCCCCCTCTTAGGGCAGCATAGAGGCCCAGCAGCTCGAGATACGTGTGGGGTGATAGGAGGAGGGCTAAATACGGTGTAATGGAGGAAAACCCTGCAGCCATCATGCTTGATGACAGTATGAGTAATGCTAGGGGGAATGCTAGGAGACCTGGCCTACGGCGCAGCGCCTCTCTAACCCTTTTATCGCGGCTTTCGAGGATCAGCAGCCTGGAGGCTGGGGCTATGCGCCTTACTGCGGCGTCACTGTATTTATCCATGCAGGGCGCACCCAACGCTATAAATAATGAGAAACCCGTAGCTGTTGACGTGTTCGCTGACGCTATTATGAGGGCCTTCTCAACACATGCTTCAAGACGCTCAGCAATACCTAGCAGAAATGGGGAGAGGCTTATGGCTGCTATAAGGATCATTGATGCTGATAGGAGTAGTAGTATGCAGTTATCACGCTGTATCTCAAGGCACCTCTAGCTTCTAGCTTTAAATACTATTCTCATACCTGAATAAAGCTTCTCGAAACCCTCCCCGAACTCCTCGCTAAGCATCTTCTCAGCCTTGAAGCCCGTGCAGTGTCCAGGATATATTTTCTCCACTCCTAGTTCCTTCAGCTTCTCGGCGGTTTCCCTAATATCCTCCTCCTTGTAGGAGTGCATATGGAATCCTCCTAACACTGCATATACGTTATCGTTGAACAGCCTTGATGCATGGGAGGCAATATTAGCTATGCCTGAATGGCTGCATCCCCCCACGACTATTACGCCCAGCCCCTCAACCCTGACAGCTATCCCCGTATCGTCAGGGATATCGTCGGGTACAACCTCCCCTGTCTCCAGGATTGTGTAGAAGCCCCTCCTATACTGGGAGACATCCATATCCCCCTTTATTTCTCCTAGGTAAAATGTGTCTGGAGCTACTTTAAGAGGAGCCCTTGTTAACAGAAGCTTGGCGTTAAGTCTCTCCAGATCACCCCTAGAATACGGTATGCCTATGTCCAAGCTAACCCTGTTCTCACCCACATATAAGGCAGGCTTAAACAGCCATGGATGGCCTACTATGATAGGCCTCTTCCTCCCAGCCATCTGTTCTGCAGCGTGGAGGAGGCCTCCCGTATGATCATAATGTCTATGTGAAAGCACTATTACATCTATGCCTCCTAGATCTACTCCAAGCCTCTCCGCATTGTGTTTTAGGGTCTCTCCAGTCTGCCCCGTGTCGAAGAGGATGCTTGCCGATGAGCCGTCATCGAACTTTAAGTCTAGGTGCACTGATAAGCCGTGCTCGGCTAGCAGCCCCCTGATCCCTGCGTAGTTCTCTACAAGCATTGTGACTATAAGCCCGGTAATGCGGCGTGGCATAACTCTCACCCTATAAATTATTCTCTTCCCAGCAGAATAAAATTATCTCCATAACCCTGTATAATAGTCCTGTTTTTATGCTCTGGCTTCCTTAGAACTATGTGGCTGATGCATGTTGAGCTACCCCTGGATCCCGAACTCTGCAAGGGAGATCGAGGAGGAGCTTCTGAAAACCATAGGTGTTGAAAGCATAGAGGAACTGTTCTCCGATATTCCCGAGGAACTCCGCCTACATAGGCCTTTAAACGTAGGCTACGGCAAGCCTCTCAGCGAGGCTGAGGTTACAAGGATATTCCATGAGAAGTTTTCCAGGAACAAGGTTTTCACCAGTCCTCCTCCATTCATGGGTGGAGGAGTCTGCCCCCACCATGTGCCGAGCCTCGTATGGGAGGTGTTGAGGAGGGCTGAGTTCTATTCAGCGTACACGCCTTACCAGGCGGAAATATCGCAGGGCCTGCTGCAGGCTCTCTTCGAGTATCAAAGCCTCATGGCTGATCTGCTTGAAATGGATGTGGTTAATTCAAGCATGTATGATATGAGCACAGCGGTGGCGGAGGCCTTCATGATGGCTGCAAGGGTTACTAGGCGTAAACGAATACTTGTGCCTGAAACCATGAATCCCAGGCATCTGGAGGTTGCACGCACTATAACTCAGGGCCAGGGAATAGTGTTGGAGAAGGTTAGGAGCCTCAGGGATTCAGGCATGATGGATCTAGGTGATCTTAGAGGCAAGATAGGCAGCGATGTTGCAGCGGTTTACGTGGAGAACCCCGGGTACCTAGGCTTCTATGAACAGCAGGTGGATGAGATATCCTCGGAGACGCATAGGCACGGCGCATTATTTATAGCGGGGATAGAGCCGTTGAGCCTAGGCCTGGTAAAGCCTCCTGGATCATATGATGCCGACATAGCTGTTGGGGAGGGGCAGCCCCTGGGACTAGGCCTGAATTATGGGGGGCCTCTCCTAGGAATATTCGCTGTAAAATGGGATAGGCGTCTGGTTAGACAGATGCCTGGCAGGCTGATAGGCCTAACAGAGGATGCTGAAGGCAGGAGGGGGTACGCCATGATTCTTCAAACCAGGGAGCAACATATACGCAGGGAGAAGGCAACCTCCAATATAACTACTAATGAATCCCTAATGGCCATAGCTGCAGCAGTACATCTCTCCCTGCTGGGATCTACGGGTATATGCGAGCTGGCTGAAGAGATAGCTAGGCGGGCGCAATATGCTTCGAGGAGGCTTGGAGAGATCGAAGGTGTTACATCTCCTCTATACAAGCCTCACTTCAAGGAGTTTACAGTAATATTTGATGAGGATTACCGTGGGATACATGAATACTTGCTGAATAATGGTGTGCTAGGGGGACATAGCCTGAGAGAGGAGTTTCCAGGACTAGGTAATGCAGCCCTCTTCTGCGTCACCGAGCTCCACGGGAAGCAAGACATAGACATGCTGGCCTCGCTGGTCGAGGAATACATGTCTCATAGGGGGCGGTGAGCCGTGTGGAGGCAGTCTAGATGGGATGAGCCTCTAATATATGAGCTGGGGCATGAGGGGAGGGTAGGCTATATTATCCCCCGTGAGGCGAGGATAGAGGGTGAGCCTGAGGTTCCAGGGAATATTAGGAGGCCTGGTAAGCCTCCGCTACCACAGCTATCGGAGGTGGAGGTGGCGCGCCACTTCCTAAGACTATCTGAGATGAGCTATGGAGTCGATAATGGTCCCGTGCCTCTTGGTTCATGCACCATGAAATATAATCCTAAGATCTCAGAGTTCCTGACAGGTGATCCCAGGCTATCGCTGCTACACCCGCTTCAAGACGAGGATACTGTTCAGGGGCTTCTAGAAATACTCTACACGCTTGAAAGATGGTTGGCGGAGATAACAGGCATGGATAAATGCAGCCTACAGCCGCCTGCAGGGGCTGCAGGCGAGCTTACAGGCACCTTGATGATAAGGAAATACCATATGGATCGCGGTGAAATCAGGGATGAGATGCTTGTCCCCGACTCAGCTCACGGCACCAATCCTGCCAGCGCCACCATGGCGGGCTTTACAGTAGTCAAGATTCCCAGCAATAGTGACGGCGAGGTGGATATAGATGCCCTTAGATCATCCGTGGGCCCTAGGACAGCGGGAATAATGCTTACCAACCCTAACACGTTGGGAGTTTTTGAGAGCAGGATAGCTGAGATAGCAGGCCTTGTGCATGATGCGGGAGGACTACTATACTATGATGGAGCCAATCTCAACGGCATCCTCGGGGTGACGCGTCCAGGCGACATGGGGTTCGACATAGTGCACATCAATATTCATAAAACGTTCTCCACGCCACATGGCGGCGGAGGCCCCGGGGCAGGGCCTCTATGCGCTAAGGGGGAGCTGGTGGACTACCTGCCCCGCCCCTTGATCTCTGAGAAGAATGGTAAATACTACTGGGACTATAAGTGTGATAAGTGTATAGGGAGGATGCATGCCTTCACAGGCAACATCGTTCCCCTGGTGAAGGCCTTCATATATATTGCTAGTCTAGGAGCCCAGGGTTTGAGAAGGGTGGCCGAGATCTCAACGCTGAATACTAATTACTTCATAGCACGTATGAGAGGGGTTAAGGGATATATGCTGCCCTACAATCCATCCAAGCCTAGGAAGCATGAAGTAGTTCTAAGCGCTAAACCCCTGGTTAGAGAGAAGCATGTTACAGCCGAGGATGTTGCGAAGAACCTGCTGGACCACGGATTATATGCTCCTACAATATACTTCCCATTAATAGTTGAGGAGGCCTTAATGGTAGAGTTCACGGAGTCTGAGACCAAGGAGAATATAGACTTCTATGCCGACGTCCTCAGAAGGATAGCGGAGATGCCTGCAGAGGAGGCTAGGAAGGCTCCTAGGAACACATCGGTACGCAGGCTAGACATGGTTAAGGCTAATCACCCGAGATATGTGACGCCTAGCT
>JALWQH010000044.1 GCA_027083135.1 Desulfurococcales archaeon
CACGCCATTATCATTCATCCTTGCAGGCATCATGCTTGCAGCCACAGGCTTCATAATAGCAGTGTCAGCAGGGCTTAACTACAAGTACAAGATGATCGAGCTTGCTGCTGCGGGGCTTGGCTCAGCCGCTTTGACCTTCCTTATAGGTAAGGCTGCCTCCATCATCCTAGGTATAAATATAGGCTGAGGTAAGGCTACTCCTTAACCATTTCAAGAATTATTGCGGGGCACACTCTCTTCACGCCAGGCATCCTGGATATCTCGTCGTGTATTTTCGCCAGCTCCTCTCCATTGGAGGCCCATATCAACGCCATGATCGAGTGGTCCCCCGAGGTTATTGCAAGCATCCTCACATACCCCTTATCCTTAAGGGATGCTATGATGTCGAATAGATGCTCGGGCTCCACGTCCACTCCAGTATAAGATACAGCCTTGTAGCCAAGCTTGCCTGGATCCACCAGTATGGTATACCTCTTGATAAGCCCCATGCGCTCAAGCTTCCTTACTCTATTAATAACAGCTACATCACTTATGCCGAGTCTTTCAGCAAGCTCCGTGTAAGGCGTCCTAGCGTTCTCCATAAGCATCTCTATGAGCCTTCTATCCTTATCGTCAAGCCCCATACCTCTGGCACCCCTCATATTATCACCCCGGATGCGCGGCGCCTGCGGGGAGCCTAGAACCCCTCATCCTCTTTAAACCCGGCTCCTCTTCACGGCTTCTCAGCAGCCATGTAGTCCCAGACTCCTCCCTCATTATTTCATGCCTAGGCACCATCAACCTCACCACACGCTTCCCTAGGGCACACGGATTTCACGAGGCACCCTGTATTTCTCTCTTTTACTCTCCTAATATAAACCTGTTGTAAGGCTAAAATACAAGCTTAGAAATTTAAGTAAATATTGGAGGATAATTAACCGGATGTGTGGAAATGACTTACACTTTGCTTAGGCTTAGTGATGTGCGGAGATGCAGGATCTTGGGGAGGGATAATAGGTTCACGGTAGCTGTGGTTGTTGAGGGGGAGGGGGAAAGCAAAGCCTACATCAATAATACTGGACGCTTATTCGAATACATGGTGCCTGGAAGACTAGCCTACTGTACTGCTAAGAGGGAGGGGCGTCTACCCTACAGGCTTTTCGCGGTCAGTGAGGAGGGCTTAGCAGCCCTTATAGATACATGGCTTCAGATGAGAGGGTTCGAAAAAGCCGTTAGCGATGATATGCTGCCATGGATGAGGGGGTGTAGCATAGCTCGGAGGAACCCGCGTGTGGGTGGCTCGATCCTAGACTACCTAGCACTATGCCGCGGAGAGAGGGTTTGGATTGAGGTTAAAAGCGCAGCTATGAGGGGGCCTGGAGGATACGCCATGTATCCTGACTGCCCCAGCCTTAGGGGTCGTAGGCATATTTTAGAACTCATGAATCTTTCCTTAAATGGTGAGAGGACACTACTCGTCTTCATCGCAGCTATACCTGGCGCTAAGGGGTTTAAACCCTATGAGAAAGGCGACCCCAAGATAGCTAGACTGCTCTCAGAGGCTGCGAGCATAGGGGTAGGTGTAAGGGCATTATCCCTACACTACGATCCAGCTTCCAGCAGCATAGTGTTGGAAAACCCTGATCTCCCCGTAGCCCTGGGCAACACGAATATTCCCCTGGGATCATGATGTATAGGGGATGGCTGTATGGATGAGTATCCGCCCTTCGAGCATCTCGAGCATACTGCCGATGTGCTTATAGTCGCTTATGGTGGAAGCCTCGAGGAATTATTTGAGAATGCGGCGCGCGGGGTCTTCGAGGTCATAACTGATACCAGCAGGGTTGAACCAAGGGTTGAGAGAAGCGTTGAGAGCAGGGGGATGGATCTAGAGCAACTCCTCTACAAGTGGATAGAGGATCTACTGTATATTCATGAGACTGAGGGACTGGTCCTAGGCTACTTCAAGGTTCACAGTATTAGGAGGGTTGGCAAGGATTATGTTCTTAAAGCTACTGTTAGGGGGGAGAAGTTTGATGAGAGTAGGCATGAGTATAGAACCATGGTTAAAGCCATGACTTACGCCCAGATGAGCATTAAGAAGATCAATGATGCCTGGAAGGCCAGCTTCGTCGTGGACATATAGACTAGGAGCATTAGCAGACCTCTAGGAATAGATCCTGTGCTACCAGCCGCGCAGCGTTTATGATGTATTCTTATTCACGCTGGGGAGCCATAGGCTGTGGAATGAGGGCTGAGGCACACTTCACGGTGCTTAGTCTATGATGCATCCAACGTTTATTCCATGTTTCCTAAGCGTGGATGCGCATTTCCTGCAGAAGGCAGGCTCCTTGTAGTCAACTTCATCTATACTGTTACTAAAGCTCATGACGCATCTCTTATTACTGCAGTGTCCGAGGCCTAGGAGATGGCCTATCTCGTGTAAAACCTCCTTGGCAACCCTCTCCTCGAATGCTTCTCCCCTAACCCCGTAGAAGCTTGGCCTAAGCCTCCTCAGGTAAACTGATGCCACGCCTCTTCCAGGATCAGCGTGCCCGAATACAAAGTTCAGGCCTGGAACATATGCGTCTATATCGCCCAGTGCGACCAGCAGGTCTCCAGGCATCCTCCCATGCAGCTCGGCAAGCCATCCGAGAATATAGTCGCTCCTATACTGCATTCTACGCCAATCATAGAACACCATGGGTGGCTGGATTACTTCGAGGTCCACTAGGACATCCATCCCCAGGCATCTGGAAAGCATGCTTGACGCCTCCTCAACCACGCTGTCCTCGATCCTCGTAAGCCTGGCCAGCACCACCAGCAAGAACCATTCCTCCATTAATCTGCGTCAAGTTTAAAGAGCACCTGGAAATAAGTGCTGCTTAGCTGATGCCGCCGTAGCTCAGCGGGAGAGCACCCGGCTGAAGACCGGGTGGTCCGGGGTTCGAATCCCCGCGGCGGCACCACTTACCAGGGGTGCTGTGAATTGAAGGCAGTTATACTTGCAGGCGGCTTCGGGAAAAGGCTTCGACCATACACTTCTGAGAAGCCTAAGCCCCTCGTAGAGGTTGCAGGCAAACCTATACTTGTATGGCAGATAGAGTGGCTGAAGAAGTACGGCTTCAACGAGATAGTCCTCCTAGTAGGGTATCTGAGGGAGAAGATAATAGACTATATTGGAAGCGGCTCAAGGCTGGGTGTAAGAGCCACATACATAGTTGAAGACGAGCCTCTGGGCACTGGAGGAGCACTCAAGAATGCTGAACCAGTGCTGCGTAACGAGGAGTTCTTCATAGCTATGAACGGCGACATAATAACAAATCTTAACCCTATGAGGCTTGTCGAGAGGCTTCAGGAGAAGCGTGAAGCTGTAACCATAGCCACTGTTCCTCTTAAAAGCCCCTACGGCGTATTGGAGATAGATAGTGAGGGCAGGATTCAGAGCTTCAGGGAGAAGCCCGTGCTAACCGAGTACTGGATAAATGCAGGTATATATGCCATGACGCCTAAAGTGTTCGACTACCTCCCAGTGAAAGGAGATATTGAGAGGACGGCTTTCCCGAAGCTGGCATCCGAGAACCTGCTGGGAGCCGTGCGCTACGAAGACGTGTTCTGGAAGAGCATAGACACCTATAAGGATGTGGAGGAGGCTGCAAGAGAGCTTGCCATGCTAGCCGAGCGCCCTGTCGCCAGCATCTCCTAGGCCCGGCACTATGTATCCCTCATCATTCAACCCCTCATCGATTGCCGCCACATAGAACTCTGCTTCAGGCTCAACCCCACTTATCCTCCTAACAGCCAGCGGCGTTGCTATCACTGCTGCCACTATGGTCCTCCCCCTAGGAGGCATTATTTTGAGAATGCTGACGAGAGTGGAGCCTGTAGCCACCATGGGGTCTGCCAATATGAGGGGAGACGAGCCTACCTCAGGGATCCTGGTGTAGCTGAGCTCCACCTCAAACCACCCGTCCCGCATGCCCTTCTCCTCAACCCGTCTCGCAGCAACGAATCCGACGCGGGATCTAGGCATGAATCTAAGCATGCCCTCAACAAGCGGCGCCGCTGCCCTGAGGACGGTTATGATCACGGGTTCATCGGCAACCACTCTTCCTTCAGCCTTCACTCCCAGAGGAGTTGTAACCTCCACTACTCCTGTGCTGAACGACCTGGCTATCTCGTATCCTATGGCTTCACCTATTCTCTCCAATGCCAGCCTGAAGACGCTTCTAGGAGTATCCCTATCCCTCAGCACTGTGAGAAGCTCCTGGACGTATGGGTGGTTAATCACATGTATGTGAGGCCTCTCCATAAAAGCCCTTGACAAACATAGAGGGGAGGGAATATATAGTTTGTTAGCCTCCCTCCTCCCCTCCCTCAAACTCCTCTTGGAGTAGTTCCAGGGCAACCTCATAGTACTCTTCAAGCTCCTGTTCATGCTCCTCCTTGGTGCGTAGCTTCCTCTTAGCAGGCTCACTTACCTTCGACGTTGTCACCACGCGTTCCTCCTCGCCCACCTTCTCTACAACCCTGTATCCCTTCTCGGATCCTTTAGCCTCCATCTCGTATCCGCATTTAGTGCACTTGTAGATTATCTTCCCTCCCCTCTTAACAGGGACCATGAGTCCGCCACACTTAGGACAGAACCGCATAATCCGCCCCTCTGCTACGCGTCCTTTAAACCCCTACTTTAAAGCCTAATAAACCTAACCAGTATATACGCCTACCCATCTATGCCTGCCCGGCTAGTTTAAGGCTCGACCTTCAGATGCTTTCTCCCAGCCCCGGTATCTTGAGCCTATCATACACGTATTCCGTGAGCTTTAGGGACAGGTATATCCAGACAAAGTATATCACAGCTATGGCTAGATACGTGTCGAAAGGCCTGAATGTCAGGGAAGAGATTGTCTGGCCCACTGATGTCAGCTCCCTCACCCCTATTATAAGCAGGGCAGCGGTGCTTTTCCCCAGGGATACGAATTCATTGGTCCATGCTGGTATGACTATCCTATACGCCTGTGGCAGGACTATGTAAGCGAGGGTCTGCCGGAAGCTGAGGCCTAGGGACTTGGCTGCCAGTAACTGGTCCTTAGGTACAGCCTCTATAGCCCCCTTCAAGTAGCCCTTCTGATAGGCGCCGCTATTCAGCATTAATGCTAGTGCTCCAGCAGTGAACGCGCTCCACCTATAGTTGGTTAACGCTGGTATACCATAGTAGAAGAGGAGGAGCTGGATTATCAGGGGGCTCCCCCTGAAGAACTCCACGTAAGTATTGATGAGTATTCGGGTCAGCTTCCCCCCATACACGTCGCCTAATGCTAGGAGGGAGCCTATGATGAATCCCCCGCTTAAACCGAGCGCCGTCATCTCAAGTGTAACTATGAAGCCCTCCACGATGAACCTGGTCCAGTAGGATAGATAGCCGAAGCCCAGCATCCTATATTCCCCCATATGCTCCGAGAAGCCTCTTGAGGAATGACCTGGCCCTAGGGGTCTTAGGATTCCTAAGCATTATTTCAGGGGGTGCACACTCCTTTATCAAGCCTTCCTCCATGAAGCATATCTCATCTGCAACCTCCTTGGCGAAGGGAATCTCATGCGTCACCACGAGCATTGTTATACCTTTCCTTGCAAGCTCCTCCATCACCTCTATGACCTCCCATGTAAGCTCTATGTCCAGCGACGCTGTAGGCTCATCGAACAGTATTATGTCGGGATCCATGGCTAGGGCTCTCGCTATCCCCACCCTCTGCTGCTGCCCCCCGCTCAGCTGTGCTGGATAATGATCAGCCCACTCCTCCAGGTGGACCAGCCTCAACATCTCCATTGCCTTCTTCTCAGCCTCCTCATCCTTCATCTTCAACACGTGTTTGAGGCCTAGCTTAACATTGCCTAGGGCTGTGAGATGCCTGAAGAGACTTGGCTCCTGGAAGACGAATCCTATCTTAGCCCTAATCCTGTTGAGATTCAGGTTGCCGGCATACACGTTTTCTCCTCTGAAGTATATTTCACCCTTAGTGGGGGGTTCAAGCAGCCCTAGAATTCTGAGCAGCGTTGACTTACCTGAGCCGCTTGGCCCTATGATAACCTTGGTTTCACCCTTCCTAACGCTTATATCAACTCCCTTCAACACGTCTAGGCTTCCATACCTCTTCCACAAGCCCTTCCCTTCAAGTATTATTTCCCCGCTCATATCTTCTCACCTTAACCCATACCTGTCTTTAAGTCTTGATCCAAGCCTGTCAAGATAATTTGCTATGGGGAATGTCATCATTATGTATAGGAGTGCTCCGGCTAGATAAGGAGCTAGGAAAAGCTTGTGAGCCCTCCTGAGAATATCTGCATGCATGGTTATATCCAGTACTCCGAGGATGAAGGAGTATGCTGAGTCCTTTATGAGGAGGGCTATCTCGCTTCCAAGGCCTGGGAGGGCAACTATGAATGCTTGTGGGAGGATTATGTATCTTATTATCTGGGTCTTGGTGAGGCCTAGGGACCGCGCCGCCAATATTTGATCTCTAGGCACACTGTTCATAGCGCTCTTAAATATCTGGGACTGGTAGGCCCCGCTCCTGAAGCCCAGGGCAGCTATGGCACTCATATAGGGGCTTCTGAAGGGAGGGAGATACTTCCCAAGGCCGAAGTAGAAGAACAGCATTATGACGAGAACAGGTACGCCTAGGAAAACCTTGACGTACGCGTTTGCCATCGATGCATATATTCTCGGAGTATAGAGTCTAACCATTGTTAGGGGTATCCCTATAGCGAAGCCTATGATGAATGCTATGAAGGATATGGATAGTGTTGCAGGCACTCCACGTAGCAGAAAAATGAAGTCTGAGGTTGAGATCATCCTCACACCTCATAGGCTACAGCAGCGCTTCCCAGAGTTACGGAGGAGTAGTTACATTCCACTTGGCTTTAATCTGGTCTAGCTCGCCGTTAGCTATCATCTCTGCCAGGACGCCGTTGATCTTCGATACAAGTATATGGGAGTTCTTATTGGCTACGAATGCAACGGGCCAGTAGGATCTACCGTAGACCACTACTAGTGGAACCTTCTCCGTTGAGATCCACCAGGTCGTTATAGGGGTCTCAGCATACACTGCGTCAATGTTTCCAGCCTCAAGGTCCTTGAGCGCTGCTCCGAAGTCAGGGTAGGATTTAACCTGGGAGGATGATATGACGCCCTTCTTGACGAGGTCTAACAACTCCTTTAACTCTGTGGTACCGCTACCCGTGCCCACAGTCATCTTATACTTAGCTATGTCTGAGAGGGAGCTAAGCCTAGTTATACCCAGCTTCTTAGCCCTGCTTGCAGTCATTATGAGCTGAACCTGTGTCACGTCATGGTATATTGTGAATGACACCTCTTTGCATCTGTCAGGGGTTATGGAGAAGCCGCTGACCCCCAGATCAACCTCCCCGTTCTTAACTGCAGCGATAATTGAGTCGAAGCCCATGGGCTTCCACTTAACAGTTAACCCCAGCTTCTGTGCTATAGTGTTCATGAGGTCGACCTCGTATCCCACTATCTGGTTTGTCTTAGGATCAATGTACTGGAAGGGGGGCCAGTCAGGAGAAGTTGCGACAACAATGTATCCCCTCTTCTTAACCTTATCCCACGTTGTCTGAGCCTTAGAGGTGCCTGAAGGATGGACGAAGGGGTAGATGAAGTAGCCGGCCAAGAACAACACTATAGCTACTACTACAAGGCTTGTGACGAATACTTTTGAGGAGACCACTATTATACCACCCACTCTGAATAACAATAAAGTAGTTTTATTCTATATAATTCTTCCCTGAGGAGATGTGAAATATATCTGTAATGAATGTTTATGGGACGGCGGGTTACTTTATCTTCAATGCTGTCTGTAGGATGTTGGGTGATGTGTGCTGTATGTTCCTCCAGGCTTCTCTATGCTTAGGAGGCTTAGATGCACTAGGTGTGGACGCACATATGATCCAGGCAGGCTTAACACGGTATGCCCGTCCTGTGGAGGGGTGCTTTACCCCGAATACGACTTAGAACCAGTATCCAGGAGCTTGTTCGAGGGGAGGCCATGGAGTATGGGGTTATGGAAGCACCATGAACTATTGCCCATCAAGAATCCAGAGAACATTGTGAGCCTAGGCGAGGGCGGCACGCCTCTGATAAAGGCTTCAAGGCTGGCCTCCAAGCTCGGGCTGAGAAGCCTCTACATTAAAGACGAGTCACTCAACCCTACAGGCATGTTTAAGGCTAGGGGCATATCAGTAGCCCTTTCAAAAGCCCTTGAACTAGGCGTGCATACAGTGGGGATCCCGTCGGCAGGCAATGCTGGCGCAGCCCTAGCAGCATACGCTGCTAGGGCTGGTGTCAAGGCGGTAATAGTTATGCCTGAAGATACTCCTAGGAGCATTGTAAGGGAGGCTGAGGCCTATGAAGCTGAGATAATCCTTGTTAAGGGCAGCATAACTGAGGCTGGCCGGATGCTCATGGAGCTTAAGAAGACAGTGGAGTTCTTCGATCTAAGCACATTCAAGGAGCCCTACAGAATTGAGGGTAAGAAGACCATGGGCTTCGAGATAGCAGAGCAGCTTGGCTGGAGGATGCCTGACGTCATAGTATATCCTACTGGGGGAGGGACAGGGCTGCTGGGAATATGGAAAGGATTGGGAGAGCTAGTATCAGCTGGAATACTTGAGGGCAGTATGCCTAGAATGATCAGTGTTCAGAGCGAGGGATGCAAACCCATAGTAGAGGCTTTCAGAAAGGGTCTGAGCAGAGCCGAACCCTACCCTAACCCTCGGACAATAGCTGCGGGAATAAGGGTGCCTGCACCCTATGCAGACTACCTTATACTCCGAGTCCTCAGGGAGAGCGGGGGAACCGCGGTGAGTGTAAGCGATGAGAGGATACTTGAAGCTGCAAAGGAGATGGCAGTGACGGAAGGTGTGTTCCCATGCCCGGAGGGAGCAGCAACGCTTGCAGGGCTACGTGAACTCATAGATCAAGGACTAGTAGACAGGGATGAAAGCATAGTGCTGATCAACACGGGAGCAGGGGTGAAATACATGGATGCCTATGCTGAGGCAGGCCTACTTCCATAGCATCCAAGCCTCATCAAAGGCTGCATCATTACATGTTGATGAAGCCCTACCAATAAGATAAACCGCCATAGGGCATTCTGTTAGTGTCTCCCCCCTCACTGCTAGCCGTCCCTTGAACTATGGGTAAGGTGTTTATATTTTAGGGGGAGTGCTTGTGTATTGTGATTGCTATGAGGCTGTATGTGGATACTGTGGATCCCCGGGAAATAGATGAAGCTATGGGCAGCGGAGTTGTCTATGGCGTTACATCCAATCCCTTCCTCTACGCTGAGAGAGGGGTGGAGAGTCTTAGAAGCCTTGTAGAGGAGCTTGAACCCCACGTTAGGAACGAGCTCCACGTACAGGTTCCCGGCAGGAGGAACTCGGAGCTCGTGGATAATGCCCTAATGGTCTATGAGGTTAATCCTAGGAAAATAGTGGTTAAGATACCTGCTATCGCTGAGGGCTTCAAGGCTATGAGGCAGCTTAAGGAGAGGGGGGTGAGGGTGACAGCCACCGCTGTGACAACGGCTTCCCAGGCTATACTAGCATCACTGGTAGGCGCAGACTATGTGGCACCATATGTGGGGAGGGTTGATGAGGCTGGGTACGGGGGCATGGAACTGCTCAGAACAATCATAGAGATCTATAGGGCTCAGAGGACTGATACCATGATCCTGGCTGCAAGTATGCGTAGCCCCGGGCAGGTTGTGGAGGCCTATAGGCTTGGAGCTGATGCCGTCACCGTTAAGTACTCCATGTTTAGGAGGCTTATGGAGTCACAGCTAACCGAGGCGATTATGAGGCAGGTTGACGATATTTGGAGGGGGATCAGGCTCTAGTACCAGTATCCGGAGCTTCAACGTCTCCGGTGATCCGTGTAGCCGTGCTTACAGCTCTATCCTGTATCCATGATTCCTGAGGAAGCTTCTAAGCTCATCTATGCGGGGTAGCCCTGTCTGGGCTCCTAGCTTGAGGCACTTCAGGGCTGCTGCAGCGTTGGCTACTATGGATGCCTCCCTGAGGCTGAGGCCCTTGACGACGTAGGAGTAGATGAAGGCCGCGTTGAATGCATCTCCAGCGCCAGTGGTGTCTATGGGCTCTATGCTGAAGGCAGGGGTCTCTATAACCCTGCTATCAGTTACTATAATGCTCCCCTTATCGCCGCGTGTTATGACGATTATTTCCGGGCCGTATCTAAGAGCATCCCTAGCAGCCTCGAGCAGATTCTCCCTGCCTGTAAGGGTCTTTATGCCCAGCTTGTTAGGCATAAGTATGTTTGTGAGTTCAAGCATTGGTTTCAGCCCCTCCAGCCCGTAGTCGTTGACCACGTGTTTCTCCAGGTCGAAGGAGACTGTAAGCCCCCCCTTCCTAGCAATCCCCGCAGCCTTCACGGCTGTCTCAATCTTTATGGCTGAGGTGTGCAGGGCCTTGGCTGACAGAATATATTGTTCGACGCCTCCATCAATGTAGTCTGGGTCGGGGACATTATTCTTGAGCGCTGGATCCATGAATATCATCTTCTCCCCCTCATGGTTCACTGCTATGAAGTTGACGGCTGTAGGCTTATCCTCATGGATCTTAACGTACTCCACGTCTACCCCCTCCCTCCTCAACGCTTCCAGCAGCATTAAGCCATGCTCATCCCTCCCCACGCCTCCTATGAAGCCTACTCTGCCGCCAAGCCTAGCCATGCCGACCGTGAAGTTTGCTGTAACCCCTCCTGGAAACCTGCCTGACTCCCTGAAGAAAATCTTCCCATCAACCTCCGGGAACCCGTCGACCTTTAGGATCCAGTCTATGCATATCTCCCCTAAGCCAACCACATCGAGGCTCTTGGAGCTTATATTAACACCCATTACTCAAGGTTTGCATGGCGAATAGATATTAATTCTTCCCCCACCCCCAGCCTACCCATGATCTCGGAGGCGATGCTGTCAAGCACTGATAGGGCAGCAATGTCGAACAGCGATGTGAAGGGGGCGTAAGACTCCCTCTCAACAAGCTTCGTCTTACCTGGAACCACCAGCACCACGTCAGCCATCCTGCCCAGAGTACTGTCGGGATGAGCCGTCAACACTACTAGGAATGCTCCAAGCTCCCTAGCCCTCCTCCCAATACACACAGGGCTAGTAGTCTCACCGCTCCCAGACACTATCAGCACAACATCCCCCCTCCTAACAGAGGGGTTTATGGTCTCCCCCACCACGTAGGATTCTACACCAATATGCATAAGCCTCTGAGCAAAACACCTGGCGACAAGCCCAGACCTACCAGCACCATACACAAACACCCTCCTCCTAGACACAATCTCATCAACAACCCTGCCAACAGACAGGAAATCCACAGCCTCCCTAACCCTACGCAGATGAGAAGCTATCTCATCCAAAGACCTATAAAACCTGGACTCAGCTACACCCCCCAACCAACATCTCCCAACAACCATACGCAGACAAAACTTAAGAGCTTCATCCCACCCACAAAGCATCTCTCACCAGAGACCCCCGGAAAAGAGCAGGATACTCAAAAGCAAGGCACTATGATTCTTTCCGAGGGAGGCCTGAGGTAGACAAGGCATAAAACCGAGAATACGGTAATGAAGAGTTCGACGGGTATGGAGCCAAGCTGACAGTAAAGACGAAATAAATCACATTGAAATAATAAAATAAGGCTTCTCAGAAGAACCAAGTATACGTAGCTAAGAGCATAATTCTAAATAACTCTAAGAGAGATTGTTCTGAAGCCCAGCTAGTCTCTAGACTATCAACTCCGAGGCGTACGGCTCTTTCAATTCACAAAATAATAACATTAGTGAGGATAACTAGGCGGGCAGGGATGAGGAAGAACGTGCACTCCCATATCCTGAGGCTTACGAGGGCAACCATGCTTGCATCGAGGCTGACAGACAGAAAAACGATGCTAGTATTTGGTACTCGACTGGAAAACAGTAGATATGGTGAAAAGATATACTCACTTAACAACGAGGATGATGACAGGGCACTCCTGGCCACCAAGACTTGTCCGAGACTCAGAGACCATACACTCATCTACGCTTCTCTGGTGGAGGCTTCGTGGCTCTGCTATGTGTAGAGGGATGCTAGGAGGCTGTGGTTCTCCTTCGGTGCAGTATGTAGAGGCTTGCCGCGATTAGTGTGGCGGTTATGGCGAGGATTAGGAGGATATTCTCTAAGGCATGCTCCGTGCCTCCGGCTTTTTCCCCTAGGTGTATATTGGTATACACGAGCTGTAATGCCCATGTTCCTCCTCCCTGAGGCGTGGAGGGGAGGAGCCACCCCACTCCTATGGCCTTATATAGGATATCGTCGATGTAGCCCTCCATTAAGCCTTTGCCGAATACGTAGCGTGCCTGGAGCAGGATGCCTGAGGAGGCATCATAGTACATTGCCTCAGGTGTTATGGGGGCTAGGATGTGTATGCCTGCCTTGGCAAGTATTAGGCTTGCCTGGAGGCTAGTTATGTTCTCGGATGCCTTTATGCCGAGCAAGCGGAGGATCCCCGTGTAGTTTTTAGAAGCCTTGGCGACGATCACTTGGCCTCCCTTCAGGGTTTTACCATCTACCTTGATGGCAGGGGCTTCCCCCACGGCAGGGCCTAGTACATCCATCGCGGCGTAAAACCTGGTGGAGAGACCTGAGGGTAGAGTAATGTTGGATGCAATGATGATCGTCGTGTTGGCTCTCCGCTTCCCGGGGAGCCAGTAGGGCCACCACCCTATCCTACGCCCCTCTATATATGATGACCCGTCACTTAGCCGCACACTGATCCTCCGTGTAAAGCTTAGCCTGGAGTGCTTCTCCACGGTGGAATTCACAAGCCTACCTGTTCCGAGAGACCTGTAAGCCAGTGTCTCGTTAACATCTATGAATGTTAGGTTGACCAGAACCTCAGCCCATGTACTGTTAACGGCTAGGACACGCCACTCGTAAACCATGTCCCGGCACGTGATCGTGTGCTCCTTCACCAGTACATTGCTACGGCTTATCACAAGGCCCCCCTCCCCAACGAAACGAGCCTCAATAGCCTCAGGCCTTATATAGGAGCCTCCCCCAAGGTAGAGGATCTTGTACCTAGCATATGATCCTGCAGCCGGCATGCTGGGGGCTCCTTGAGCCAATGCTGGTGCTAGGAGAAGCACTGCGAGGAGGAGAGGGGGGAGGAATCCTTTCATCAAGTTATACCCTCTATATTTTATCCTGCAGCCCCTATATATAGCATAGCCTTAATATAGGTGCGATATTGGGGCAGAACACGGCGTGCCATTATTCTCCACGAACTCTGATCCCTAGCTTAATATCAGCCCCTTAAGAGAGGGTCAGTATTTCCGGCTCTCTTCACCTGTTGTTTTCAAGAGACCCTCTTCACATCATCCCGTCTTAGTGTTTTGGAGGGTAGGTTTTATAAAATGCCCTCTTGATCAGGGTTTTCGGCGGCCGTCGTCTAGCCTGGACTAGGACGCCGGCCTTCCAAGCCGGCGATCCCGGGTTCAAATCCCGGCGGCCGCACCATGCAGGGTTATTCTTGTAGGGCTTGTTTCAGTGCTTTTAATGCGTGTATTCTGGCTGTGTTGTAGAGCTTTACGTCTCCCAGTGGCTTCTGGAAGAGTAGGGGGAGCTCCGTGCATGCTAGGGCTACTCCCTGGGCTCCTCTGCCCACTAGTCTCCGAGCTATCTCGGCTACTATGAGCCTTGACTCGGGCTTGACTATCCCCTTGGTGAGTTCACTGTATATTATCTTGTTCACAGCCTCTATGTCCCGTGGCTCGGGGATCAAGGCTTCTACGCCGTGTCTGGCCAGCATATCCTTGTAGAAGCTTTTGGTTAGCGTTGTCTTGGTGCCTAGGAGGCCTATCCTCCTCACACCATCTTTTTTCAGCTGTTCTGCCAGGGCGTCCACTATGCTTATCAGGGGTATTGGGCTGGCGGAGCTCAGCTCATCGTAGAACATGTGAGGTGTATTGGCAGCTATTAGGGCGAAGTCTGCTCCAGCCCTGCTAAGGGAATCGATCGCCTCTCTGAGCATCTGGGCCGCGGCTCCCAGCTCCCCCCTCCTCACATGCTCGGCGAACCTACCGAAGCTGACGCTGTGAATAATTATCACAGGATATTTCTCATCCCCCCTAAGCCTACGATACTCCTCTACAATGGTTTTATAGTAAAGTATGGTTGACTCGGGGCTCAGCCCTCCTACTATGCCTATCCTCCTCAAAGATCCCTCCCAGCAGCACTGCTAAGCATCACCTATATATTCCCTAAGGGTGTAGGTGGGTGAGTGGTGTCAGGGTTAGAGGCTGGAGGAGAGGCTGCCAGCGGGGCCTTGATGCAGCTGCTATACTATCTTGTAGGCTTTATACTAGTCATGGCTGCACCAATACTGGCGGCAATAATCTATGGCTCAGCCTCCCTCCAGCTCATGACCTTCAGCTTCATAATCTACGCCATCCTGGCCGGAATAGTTGAAGGCATGGTTAACAGCCCAGTAGTAGCTGCATCCATAGATATAGCCCTCATACTCACAATGATCTCCAACTATGCCTCCATATATTCCACGAGGATCGAGGGCTTCATGAAGGCCAGTGTAAGCATATGGCCCCTAATAGTGGTTGAAAGCTACAACGGCCACACAGTATTCGCCCCCGACTTCACCCAGCTATCCCTCCTAACCCTCCTCTACATCCACCGCAGAGGACTAGTAAGAATAATGCGCTCAGCCTACGGGAAGCTGAGGAGCAGTGGGCCCCGGGTTGAAGCAGAGCAGGAGGAGTAAAGAGTTATAAAGCACATCTCATTGAGGATTAGAAGGCGTGCCGCGGTAGTATAGCCCGGCCAAGTATGCGGGCCTCTCGAGCCCGTGTCCAGGTATGCGTGGGTAATGCCAGCCTGGCGGGAAACCCGGGTTCAAATCCCGGCCGCGGCACCACTCATTATTCCTTGCTGCTTCAACAAGCTGTTCAATCTTGTGGCATGGTCCTAGTGATTTTGTAATCTTTCGTTTTAATCCTGGGTCCCACCACTCCTTAACCAGGTAGTAGTGTCCCTTAACCTTCTTTACCCTGTAGAACACAGTGCTTATCCCCACTTCTTATTTCCCCCGTACCTGGTTTTAGCTTTGCCTCCATACCTACTGGGGAAACAATTCGAGGCCTCTCTAATATATAGAATCTCACGGTCTTCGAGGGTGGTTCCTCTATTTTGCCTGGCCCTACGTCCACCCATTTCCCATTTACGAGGAATTTTCTGCCTAGGAGGCCTTTCTGGGCGAGCATCCTCAGGATCCTCGAGTAGCTGCTCCACTCCTCAGCGCTCAGAGCCCCCTTCTTGGACTCCAGCCACCTCTTAAAATCATCGTAGCCGAATTCCCGCAGACCAGTCTCCTCGAGAAACCTGCCCACCAAGCCTAGGCTAGAGGGGTTCCAGGCCTCTTTACCCTCAGGTTTTAGTTGTTTTGCGCGGCTGAGGGTGTAGGATACTGGGTCTCGGGTGTAGCCGCAGTTCAGGCATAGGCCTAGCTCCTTCATCTTCCTGCAGCTGGGCATCCTGTAATCCTTCCTGTAGATGTATTCGACCTGGTAGCGGGTTATGCTTTCCCTATAGTCCTTAGCGAAGCGTTTAAACAGGCTTATGGCTGCTTCAGGCGGGTATCCTAGGCGCTTAAGGTAGACCACCAGCCATACCCTCTGCATGTGGTCTGGGTCCCCAGAGTCCCTCAGAGTCTTCAATATGTTCCTTATGCAGGGGGGAGCCGCCTCGCTGTCCACGAGCTCTATGGGGTCCTGAGGTAACATTAGCTTCGTGGGCTTGGCATGCGTCCTGGGCCTAAGCCTCCTGGCCTCTATTTTGGGGAGAACCAGTCTGTAGACCACCACGCTCCTGGGATCCAGGGGTTTTAGGAGGCTCCACTCGAACTCCTCTGCCCTTATCCTGGGCTCAATTATCCTTGCTAGGCGGGGCTTCTCACCCTCCTTTAGGTTGTAGGTGTAGGGTGGGCGTGAGAGCTGCCTATAATTCTCCACCATGCTGGGATCAACCAGGGGCTTATCCCTGCACTTCATGGATAGGTACCTGTAGGGCTGGATCAATGCCCGCCATATTGCCGAGTAGCCCTCATAGTCCGTGGGCTTGGATAGGGGCACCACGATCCTGGCGCCCTTACGCCCTGTATGGTAGACCACTGGATCCACACCGTAGCCCCGCCTAATGCTCCCAGCAAACTCCAAGCCCCTCTCCACAGCCCTCTCAGGCTCCTCCTCGCAGTCGAAGTCGTATTGGATGGTGTCGTAGAGCAGGCAGTCCTCGGAGAGCTCGCTGAACAGGCATTCAGGCCTAATGAAACCCACCCCCAGCAGCAGGGTATAATCCCTGGCCCTCTGCAAGTCTTTCTCCAATAGGAGTCTGAAACCCTCAACCGTGTACTGCCCTCTATGCTTAAACCCCGAGCCCCTAGGCGGGCCGCGGCACCAGAAAACCTCCCTAGCCTCAGCCACACCCAGAGGCCCCTCAAACCACTTAAGCAGAAAATCCCTAGCCCAAGGCTTCAAAGCCCAGCCACCTCCAGAAACTTTCGACTAGGGAAGTTGGGTAGATGGAGGTAAATGGAAGTGACATACCCTTTTTTCGCGGAAACACGTTTTCAATTTTCAGCATAGCAACAAACGTCAACCTCCATCTACCTCCATCTACCTCGCCGAAAGTATTCTTGGCTGGCATCATAGTAGCTGCCTCCGCGGCTCGCCTAACCCTACGAAGAATGTGTAGCCTTTCTCCCGCCTGGTCTTTACTCCGTATCTGGCTAGGGATGCCTTGAGCTCTTTCGTGAACTGGGTGGGGTCTGGTATCTTCTCTGTGATGCTTGGCTTCTCTTCCTCCTCTTCTTCAGCCTCTTCCCCAAGCTCCTGTTTCGCCTTCTTCTCCGCGTATTCGATTACTAGGTTGTAGAGGTCTGCCGACTTGATTTTGAGGTCTTTGTCCATCTTCAGCCTGCCCTTTTCTACCAGCTCCATGACGAGCGCGTATGATGGGTTAGAGTAGCGTTCAAGTGCATCCTCTACATCCATTATTCCCGTGTATGAGTAGGAGCCGCGGTGGTAGGCTAAGCGTAGGGCGTAGAGGCTGCAGATGATCAGGGCTTCTATGTCCTGCTCTGCAAGTAGGCTGTCAAGCCTGAACTCCTTTTCCTCAAACGTGTTTTTGAACTCTATTACCTTGAATCTTTTGAGTAGGGCTTTCCTAGCTTCTCCCTCTTCCTTGATCTTGGGCGGGTCGTTTGAACCTATGTAGAGCTTGTAGGCTGGGTAGTAGTCGAAGGGGTTTCCGTAGAGCCTGCGGCCCGTCACTATGTCTCCGCCAGCTATGCTGCGTATTATGCTCCAATCGCTTACCCTGTCTCTTCTGCCCACGTCTGCGGCTATAACGGCCAGCTTGTTGTAGAGTTTGCCTAGGGTGCGCCACAATGTCTCCTCGTTTGCGCTTCCCAGGTAGCGTAGCCTGGTGGCAGCATAGTTCTCTCTTCCCAGCACGAGGTCTCCGAGGAGCTTCAGGAGGAAGGTGGATTTACCGCTGTTGGGCGGGCCTAGTAGGGCGAAGATGTCTTTGAAGACTATTGCTCCGAATACCCTGTAGCCTGGGAGCATTGCGCGTCCAATCATTTCGAGGAGGAAGGCTATGCGGGACTCGAGGAGCTCGGGGGTTATGTCCTCGAACCATGCCCAGGATTCTAGGAGCTTGTATGCTTTCGGGGATAAGGCTTGCAGCAGGGCTACTATCTGCCTGAATGTTGTGGGCGGAGTATCTATCTCAAGGTATGTCTCTAATCCTTCTCTAAGCTCCTTAACTAGCCCTGTGTTAAGCTGGTGGGGGATCTTGTGAAACACGTATAGGTTTTTGTCGAAGCCTGTGAGGGCGTCTAGGGGGCTGCCTGTCTCGAGGAACTTCTCCCAGTTAAACACCCCGTTCTCAAATGCTATTAGGGGTGTATGGGTTGGTTCAAGGATCCTTGAGGCGAGGAGCTCTATCTTATTGTTGAGGATCTCGTCTACCACGGTCTTAGTTGTTCTCAGGGCCTGCATGTTCTCGAGGTAGCCTCGGATAAGTGTTTTGACGCGGTCTCTGCACTCCCTCCACACTCCTTCTTCGTAGCAGTGTATGCCTAGGCTTGACAGGCTTCCCCCCATCTTGAGCTTAAGGAAACCCACGTCATGGTCTTCTATCAGCCTCTTCGCGATCTCCATTGCTAGGAGCTCCTTGTCCGTGGCTTCTCTGGGCACGACTTTTATCCGCCCGTAGAGCATGATCTCGGCTTCCCTCTTCATCAGGAAGTACTCCCAGTTAGCCGCGTAGAACTCTATGATCTTCCTCACATTGTCGTCAAGCTCATACATGCTGATTTCACGGGGATCAGTGAAGCTCCCATAGCCGTAGAGAACAACATCGGTTCCTTCGCCTCTGCCCCACACCCAGAAGCCTGTTTTCCTCCCCATGCGTTTCAGGAAGACCACGTAGTCCCCTACACGTATCTTCATCTCCCGCCTCGTGATCGCCTCAACCTCGGCCGAAACATCAATGATGCTGGGCCTAGCCACTTCCACGGCTCCCACCCCTTTGACGGGAAGCATAACACCTCAAGGCGTAGGGGCAGTAGTTGCATAGAATGCTGGGCTCAGGTTTAGGTGGCTTGTCCTCGAGAATTGCTTGGTGGAGCGTCTTGGCTCTCTCCACTAGGAGGCGCCAAAGTTCAGGGCTCCATTGATGGCGGAATACCTTGACCAGGCCGTCCCTCTTCTTAATATATACTATGTATCCATGCTTGGCTCTCAGCATGTATAGGTAGGCGTTTAGCTGTAGGCGGTGGCTCTGATAAGGGCTGTCAGGTATCTTGGAAGCAGTCTTCAACTCCACTACAATGTTGTCTTCAGGGTGGTATAGGTCTGCGTGGCCTGCGAGCTTGAAGCCCCCGAGGTCAGCGTAGGCCTCCACCTCGCTCAGCCAGCCCTGCCCAGCCAAGTAGTCCTGCAACGCTTCATGAACACCATTACCGATGGCGTAGACTATGAAGCGTGGATGAGCCTCTGATAAGCCATACTTGCGCTCATACCAGGCCTTCCGCAGGCACCCCGTGGCCTCGCTCACATGGATAATATTGGGCCTATACTGCCTAGCCCTGCTTCTAGCCATCTCGTAGAACCATCTATACACTACGCTGGTCGTCAGCTCGGCCACGTCTATCACCTCAAACCCTGTAGGAAGGGGCATCCCTCGGTGCCGTAGAGGCCGCAGACCCCCGAGTCTGAGAAGCATGAGGATAAGCAGGGATGCTCCTCGAGGAATTCGTGAAGCTCTTGGGGTACAAGATATAGGTGAGGCCTCGAGTTCCGCCAGGGTACTAGTAGGCCCAGCCTAGCTAAGTGATGTAACGCTAGGCCCACCTCAGTGTAGGCGTTCCTGCCCTCGAGGCCCAGGCTCCTCACAACTCTACGCGCACTTAGAGACGAGGCTCCAGGATGAAGCTTAAGGTATGTGAGAACCAGGCCTAAGCCGCGTCTAAGCCTGATCCTATAAGCCTGCGAAGTGGATTTAGAGGGTGAAAAAATAATTTGGGTTTGGGGGGTCTGTGTCGCCACGGGTCTTCACCCCCTGGCCTCAGCCTTCTGGGGCTGGGGGGTGGGGACCTTCTCAGCCTTTTCATCATACTTGAAGACATCGTAGGCTCCGCTGAAGGGCCACATGCCGCTGCTGATTTCCTTAAGGGCTTGGAGTATGTTGTATTCCAGCCAGCCCAGCATTTCCTCCATGAACCGCTTGTTTACTGCGTGCTCGGCTGTCTGCCCCACAGCCTGCTCCAGGGCTAACACTGTTTGAAGAGCCCCCACCAGCTCAGCCCTAGTCACCAGAGCCGCAACCTCCTCCACCTCCAACTGATTCCCCTGCACCCCCAGCCATAGGTAGAGGCTACTCACCACTCACCACCCCTCCTTCTCCCCAACCTCAGCCAGCAGGCCATCAATACTCTCAATGAGTTCCCTCAGCTCCTGCAGCTCTCTTTCAAGCCTGGCAACCCTTGCCTCAAGGCTCCCCAAGGTTATCGTCCTTGATATCGTCTGAGCCATTTTTCTACACCTCTTTTCTGTGGTAGATATTTGTGTCTGCCCCATATAAAGTTTGTGCCAGAAATCTGTGCCAGAAACTAGAGTTTTTAATCTGTTTCTCCTATTATCTACAGGGAGATGAGGATGGCTAAGCAGGTTAGCCTCCAGACCAAACAGGCAGGCACCAGCATTTACTTCGTTACTGTGCCCAAGGGATATGTCGAAGCGCTTGGTTGGAAGAAGGGAGACAGGCTTACTGTCGAGGTCATTGACTACAAAGGCACTAAGGCCATTATCTACTATAAGCCCTAGGCTATGCATCGGCTTCAACCTCGCTTGAACTAGTACTCGTATAACCACGATAACGTCTCTTCCTATGAGGAAATTCAGCCTCCTACCTAGGTAGACAGCGGCTCTGCCTCCTATCCTGGTAACTTTTCGTGGGCCAACCTCAATTGTCTCATTAATTATGCGTATTTGGGACTTCACTTGACTCTACCTAGGATGTACTTAATAGCATGTGTGGTTAAAGTAAACCACTAAGTGGACAACCATGATGAATGGTAGACCACGCCTAATGGACAACTACCTTGATTACTATGAAGCAATACTAAAGGCCATGGAGGAGTTAGGAGGGCGAGTATCCAGTAAAAACCAGCTTTTCGAATATGTAAGGGATAAATATAGACTAAAATCAAGAAAGACCTTCTACAAACGCTTATCCGAGCTCATTGAGCAGGGCCTCATTACTTGTAAACAAGAACCTTCATCAGCAAAGCACAGTGGTTTAGAGTGCCAGCTCGAATACAAATACCAGGCACTCAAAATTCTCGAGGAATCCAGGAAAGCCTTTCCTGGAATGATGGATATCATTGAGGAAGAAATAGAAAAACACAGTATACAAGTCTCGCCAGACTTTGTGGCAATGACCTTTGTAACCTTTCTCAGCTATCTCGTAATGCATCATGTAGGGATGCTATATGTAGCTAGTGAAGCCAAAATTGATAGAATCCTTAGGTATTTAATGGCCAAACGTATCGAAGAGGAAGTAAGAAAATTCATAGGGTTCTTACCTGAGCCTCAGGGAAGCCCTGAGAAATGGGGAACTGAGCTAAAAAGAATGGCCGACTTTGTAAGAGGAGTATATAAAATATGGGCAAAGTCTTGTTCATGTGGTAAGAAAATAGAAAAAATTGTGAAGAGAATGCCCCTCGACTTCTATGCAGAATGTTGGAAGCAAGGTAAAGGTAAGATAGAATTTAAAACGCAAATGTATGGGATTCAAGCACTATGTCAGAGAATGGAATAAGGTTGAAAGAGATAGCGAGAGATAGCGTAGGGATTAGTCTTATGCTGAGGCTGCGAGCTTCCATGTTTTCTTGTAGGCATCATAGGCTTGGCGTTTCAGTTCTTTCAGTCTCAGAGACCTGAGGGCCTCAAGGTATTCTTTGAGTGCGTTATATAACTCTGGGCTTATAGAGGACTGTAATCTTCAAGAATATTTTCGCTTATGTGGATCCCTATCCCCGTGGTCAGAACGTATATGGTAACCCATGTTCTTTGTGGGGGGTTTCTGTCCGTACGGGGTGGATAGCTCGGTATTATATGCTGTGTATTTGTTCTTTCGTTCTTTGGCTTTCTTCCAGGGGCTGGTTTGCCTTCTTCCCCCGGCTACATGTAGTGTACCTGGGCCCTTCATGTTTTCTTCCAGGGGCTTCTCTTTTCTGGTGGGAGGATGGGGTAACATTATACATACGTGGTTATTCTTTCTTCTATTCTTCTGGGTTTGGGTAGGAGTGTTTATGAGGAGCTGGGTAGAAGTGATGTGTAGGTGTGGGGAGCCGCTAATGGCTGATAGGCTCATGACGCTTAAGGAGTGGAGGAGGTATAGGGATATGGCGGGGATACTGATAGACCTGGTGGTCGAGGCAGGCAACGGCGACGAGGCCTGGAGCATCTACCATGCCTGGCGCGACGGCAAGCTCACCTACAGGCAAGCCCTAGCCAGGCTCAAGAAGCTGGCACGAGAAGCAAAATGACCCAGCTCCCCTCCACTTGTTTTCCATGCTCCTTATATAGTGAGGCATGGTTTTTTCCGCGGCATAATTACTGCAGATGCCTGGTTTTCCGCGGCGGGCCTTGTAGGCATACCTGTGAACACGAGCATGTTACTATGTGTGTTTTCCTTTTTCCGTTTTCCAATTCTCTCTTTCCCGAAGTTGCTTATCAGGAGCATAGGTTTTCCCAGACATGCACCCTCGGGGAGGCTTGTTTTCCCGCAGCACTGGGATGGAGTAGGGGTGTCTACTAGGCCTACATGTTACTATTGTTTTCCCGTTTCCCTTTTCCCAACCAGGATTTTTCTCGCGGCCTCATACCTGTGCCTGCCTGTTTTCTCGCCCAGCCATGCTGAGAACCCATTGTTTTTTCGCAGGACCCCTCTATTCCAGGTATGCTGGGCTAGCCACATGTTACACCTTTTTCTCTCTTCTCGTTTCTCGCCCTTCCCCGACTCCTCTACTTGCCTGTAGGCCTATGCTCCGCGGCTAGTCTGTTTAGAGGAAGTAGCGGATCGGATTCCTCGCATGAGGGATCACCTCTACCCTATAGTTTGCCGACCACGCGCCCAATACTCTTCCGTCACTGGCCTCCACTATGACGACTACCCTGATCATCCGTAGCTTCCCCTTACGCTCAAGCTTGGCCAGCCTGCGCAGCAGCCTGGGATCATCGAAGATGACGGTGTACCTCATGACCTCACCCCGCGCAGCCACTCCGCGTATCTGGGGTAGTGTTTGTCTGCTGCTCCTAGGAGCTGGGCGTAGCTCTGCTCCAACACTGTTCTTGGGCTTCTTCCCTGGATGAAGTCTATTATGTGGGGCGGTATGTCTAGCTCGGCCATCTTGGTGGCCACGAATTTCCTCAGGTATTTCGGCGGCACCAGCCTCTTCTTCTCAGCGTAGCTCGTCACCCTCCTATCACTTATGCCTGGCATGGGCTCCACGGGTGTGAGGTGGTAGGCCCACAGGCTCCTCTTCCTGCCCCGTTCTCTGCCCAGAAGGCATCTCTTAAACCCGCCTAGCTCCACGCACTCTAGCTCCGCGTATTCTTTGATGAGCCTGACGGCCTCCACTAGCCTTAGCCCTGATTCAAGTAGGATTAGGTAGACCTGCCTGTAGGGCCCCGCCCCCTCGATGCTCTCTAGGATTGCTTGTAGGCCTGGGACCCTGAGGTCGGGCCTAGCCTGAGGCACCCTTACGTGCTTGTAGGCCTCGCATGCCGCCTGGTCGCCCTGCAGGCACCTCCACTTATAATACAGCTTGTAGGCCTTAGCGCTCCACCTGTTAGACGCGTCTAGGGGCCTCCTGAGATACGCGGCGTATTTATGGCAGGTCTCAGGGCTGGTTCCCCGCTCCAGGCACCAGGTTTCCCATAACCCGACATAGTAGGAGTCAAGGCCCCCGCTCATCACTGGGGAAACACTATTTAAACCACCCATACCCACAGCGGGCCTCTCGAGCCCGTGTCCAGGTATGCGTGGGTAATGCCAGCCTGGCGGGAAACCCGGGTTCAAATCCCGGCCGCGGCACCAAGCTCTTCTAACATTGTTCCATGGAATGCCGGCATAGCTGAGGCTTATATTCTGAGCTGAAGCGTCCTAGAGTGGGGGGATGTACTGCTGGCTGGGAAGCTATTTGTAGTAGTAGTGTATTATTATGGGATTGGTGCTGGGTTTTGGATCCTGTTGTCAAGTATATTTTGGATAGGAGTAGGGAGCTTAACCCCAGTATTGTTGAGTGGCGTAGGGATTTCCACATGCATCCTGAGCTCGCATACCAGGAGCGTAGGACTGCCAGCATAGTTGCCGGGAAGCTGAGGGAGTGGGGCTACGAGGTAGCAACGGGTATTGCTGAGACAGGGGTGGTGGGCCTGCTTAGGGGAGGGGATAGTGGTGGAACCATAGCTCTTAGGGCTGATATGGATGCCCTCCCCCTAGAGGAGCTCAACGATGTTCCCTACAAGTCGAGGGTTAAGGGGGTTATGCATGCCTGCGGCCACGACGCGCATACAGCCATGCTGCTGGGAGCAGCCAGAATACTCTCAGAGATCAGGAATAGGCTTCGGGGCAACGTGAAGCTGATATTCCAGCCCGCCGAGGAGGGTGGGAACGGTGCTGAGAGGATGGTGAGGGAGGGGGTTCTAGAAGACCCCCATGTAGACGTTATCTACGGGATACATGTATGGAGCCTCCTAGAGTCGGGGAAAATAGGGTTGAGAGAGGGCCCAATACTAGCGGCGGTGGGGGTTATTGAAATAGAGGTTAAGGGTAAGGGAGGGCATGGAGCATACCCGCATACATGCATAGACCCTATAGTCGCTGGAAGCAGCATAGTCTCCAACCTCCAGTCAATAGTGAGCAGAAACCTGGATCCACTTGAACCCGGAGTGGTCAGCATATGCTCCTTCCAGGCAGGCAGAGCATTCAACGTGATACCTGAGAAAGCAGTGCTTAAAGGCACGTACAGGGCCCTCACCAAGGAGGCGCTCAGCCTCATAAGGAGGAGGATCAGGGAGATTGCAGGCAAGACATGCGAGGCCTATGATGTTGAGTGCAGCATAAGGGTTGAAGACAGGACTCCCCCCACGATAAATGAGCCTCAGGCCACGAGGTTCGCCAGGAAAGTGCTGGCAGAAGCCTTCGGCGAAGATGCTTTAACCGAGATTAAGCCCAGCATGGGTGGCGAGGACTTCGCCTTCTACCTGGAGAAGGTGCCTGGAGCATTCATCAACCTTGGAACAGGGAATCCAGCCAAGAAGACCAATATGCCTCACCATAGCCCCTGGTTCGACGTCGACGAGGATGTGCTCTACATGGGTGCAGCAATACACTCGCTGCTAGCCTACAGGTTCCTGTCAAGCAGGGGCAGAAACGCTAGGTTGTAGCTTTCTGTATCAAACCGTGTCTTTCTTTGCCTCTAAGAGCTATTAGGTAAGCCGACGCCGTGTGCCTATCAAAACCATGCCTTCTCATTATTCCTTCATGTTCTTTTGAGTGTGTCGTTCCTCTCGGGTAGGATGCCCAGCCTCCCCTCAAGCATGCATAGAAGCCTGGATACAACTATCCAGGCTTCAAGGCCCTCAGGATAAATGGAGTATAATTCTTGAAGCCTCTCCTGAACCTCCTTTGAGAAGAAGCCGTGGGGGAAGCCCCCTACAACCACTACTCCATGCTCCCCTAGGATCATGTCGGCCAGCCTCTCCAAGCCTATGGGCCTCCCCCTCCTTGAGAGGCCTATGATCCTACCCCCACCGATCTCTCCTAGAAGCCTTGTGAAAGACTTGTCTTCAGCCCTGATCAGGGGTTTGCCTGTGGGGGGAGCCCTGCCAAGAGCTAGGACCTGCTCCATAAGCCCTACAAACCTGTTATAGTTCTTAGGGATCCTTACGGAGGGGTCGAAGTACAATACCTTGCCTCCAATAGTATGGACGTATACCCTAAGCCTGCCCGACCTGTTAAGAGGGGATGAGAGGAGTTCAAGCAGGGTGAAGTGGACTATGTCGGGCCTACCCCTCTTCTCCCTCCCTCTAAGCCTCCTCATAGCATCGTAGTGGAGGGAGACGTCGAGCAGTGTTTCCCCAGGCTTCTTCCCCCTCCTCCTAGCATTACGGTATACGGCTGGATGCCCCCATATTTCAGGGGGAACGAGCTCCAAGCTGGACTCAGCTAGAATAACTGTTACTGGGGACTCCATAAACCATCATCACGGGTCACATGGATTAAGCTATGCATTAATACGGGCTGCGCGTCACGCGGAGCCTAGGATAAACGGTATGCCGAGGACGCGTAGGAGAAACGTCAGGGACCTCGTGATCCAGAGGTCTAGGATACTGTACCGCCTCGCCCTAGACTATGCTAGGAGGGGGGATGTGGAGCAGGCTAGGAGGCTTGGCGAGAGGATAATCCGCCTATCCCTCGCCACCAGGACCAGGCTTCCGAGAAGCATTAGGAGAGGCTTGTGTAGGAGATGCCATGCACCCTTGATCCCAGGTGTGACGGCCAGGGTGAGGCTCAGAAGGGATGGGAGAAGCGCATATATAAGTGTCGCCTGCCTTAACTGCGGCTGGATAACCAGGTATAGGTATAAGCCTGAGAGGAGAGCGGAGAGGAGGAGAAGTGCTAAAGAAAAGCATGGTGGCTCAAAGGAGCCCGGACGTGATAATAGGTAAGCAGGGTTTAAGCGGAGGCATAGTGGAGGAGCTTAAGCGCAGGCTGAAGGACAAGGAGGTGATAAAGGTTAGGCTTCTGAGAACAGCCGAGAAGGCGGAGAACGCTGATAGGAGGGAGATAGCACGCAGGGCGGCTGAGGCAACTGGCTCCACGCTGCTCGAGGTTAGGGGAAGGACATTCATACTGTACAGGCCAGGCCGTAAAGCTATTAAAAGACCCGGCGACTCCCCTGAAAGGACAAGTCAATCATGAGTGATGAGTCATGGTCACAGCGCTGGACGCACCCGCAGACAAGCTGATAGAAGCAGTGGCGGAATACCTTAAGACAAGGGTAACCGAGATAAGGCCTCCGGCATGGGCGCTGCTCGCCAAGACAGGTGTACATAAGGAGCACACGCCCACCGAGCCAGACTGGTGGTATTATCGGGCCGCATCCATGCTCAGAAAGCTCTACAGAGCTGGGAGGCCTGTAGGCATAGAGAGGCTTAGAACAGCCTATGGGGGCAGGCTTAACAGGGGGGCTGCTCCAGAACACTTCGTTAAGGGTTCAGGCTCAGTGGTACGCGAGATACTCCAGCAGCTTGAGAGGGCAGGCCTCGTGGAGAAGGTTCCAGGCAGGGGGAGGCGTCTAACACCAGCCGGTGTAAGCCTGCTCGACAACATGGCGTTCAACGTTCTCAGAAGCATGGCTGAGAAGAACCCCGAGCTCGCCAAATACCTGGCCTCAAAGACCTAACACTATATTTAAGCCTCATGTCAACATAGACTTGGAGGGAACAGGGATGTCGGAAGAAGGCTATGATGAGGAGTTGGAGCTGATAAGGCAGCGGAAACTCCTCGAAATGCAGCGTAGATTGGAGGAGCAGAGGAGGAGGGAGGAGCAGCTTAAAGCCGAGGCCAGGAAGAACGAGATACTTAGAAGCATACTTGAGCCGAAGGCCCGTGAAAGACTGGCTAACCTCAAGCTAGTCCGCCCAGAGCTTGCAAGCATAGTTGAAAACCAGCTCATAGCTCTAGCCCAGTCGGGCAGAATACCCCTACCCATATCAGACGAGGTTGTCAAAGAGCTTTTAGCCGAGCTCTACTCTAGGACACACCGCGACATAAGGATAAGGATAAGGGAGAAGTAGGGAGGGAGAAGCATGGCCCGCAACAAGCCTCATGCAAGGAAGATGCGTCTAGCGAGAGCGTGGAAGAGGAACAGCCCCGTACCCCTATGGGTAGTCATAAGAACCCTCGGTAAATTCAGGTTCCACCCGCATATAAGGAACTGGCGTAGAAGCAAGCTTAAGGTGTGAGGGATCAGCCGTGAAGGAGAAGGACAGCATGGAGTACATCATACCTTTAGACAGGGTTTACTGGGGTAGGAGGAGGAACAGGGCTCCAAGGGCTGTAAGACTGGTCAGGGAGTTCGCGTCCAGGCACTTCGGAGTAGACAGGGTTCTAATAAGCGATAAGGTTAACAAGCTGATATGGAGCAGGGGGTTGGAGAAGCCTCCTCGGAGAATAAGGGTGAAGATAGTGAGGCGAGGGGAAGAGGAGGAGAAATACGTGTACGTCCTCCTCCCCGACGAGGAGCCTCCAGAGGAAGAGGAGTAGCGGGGCGCCGCCTCATGCCCCTTGAGAGGCTCAGCATCTATGGGAACCCGAACATAGGGGTCTACCTGTTCGCCACAGATACTTATGCACTCATACCTCCAGGCCTAGAGGAGAAGACTAGGAGGATCATAGGCGAAGCCCTAGATCTCGACGAGGACCGCATAGTTGAGACAACCATAGCTGACATGAGGATAATAGGAGTAATGGTTGCAGGCAATGATAACGGCCTCCTCCTACCCAGAATAATTAGCAGTGGGGAGGAGGCCTCTCTCCGCAGAACGCTGGGAGACCTCATAAACATAGAGGTCCTTGACTCCAGGCTCACAGCCCTAGGCAACGTTATCCTGGCGAACGATAATGCAGCAGTAATATGCCCGGACTTCGAGGACAAGGTAGCCGAGACCGTGAGGAACACCCTGGGAGTAGAGGTGGAGAAGAGGAGCATAGCCTACATACCGACGGTAGGCTCCCTAGGAGTAGTGACAAATAAGGGAGGAGTACTCCACCCAGACGCCTCGGACGAGGAGCTTGAACACCTTGCAGACCTCTTCAAAGTCCCCTTAGACATAGGTACAGTTAACTTCGGGGTTTCATTTATAAAGACCGGGCTTGTGGCTAATAGTCGAGGAGCCCTGGTGGGCGAGTATACGACTGGACCCGAGCTCGCCCGCATCCAGAAGGCTCTGCAGCTGGATTAGGGGTGTACGTGATGAGCGATGTGAAGACATACAGGGTTACGGGGCGCATGCTCATAAGCCACGACCATATACCGAGATGGCAGAAATTCACGGTTGAAGTGCGGGCCCTCAGACCCGAGCACGCGGCTGAGAAGGTGTACTCCACTCTTGGAAGCAGGCATAAGCTTAGGAGGAAGCATATAAGGATACTCTCAGTCGAGGAGATAAGCCCCGAGGAGGCTAAAAGCAGGTATGCACAGCAGATTATAAGCCTTAAAGGGTGGGTTCGTTGAGCACAGGCGAGGAGAAGAAGGTCGTAGTAAGCCTTAACACCATAATCGAGCAGCTGGAGCTTCTACGCAGATCTATTGAGAGGCTGCAAGCACTGATCAATGAGCTCTCAGAGGTCCTGGAGGATCTGAGGAGGGCTAGGGAAGCCATAGACAAGCTCTCAGGATCAAAGGAGCCTGAAGCACTAGTACCCCTCAGCACCAGGGGCGCCGTGTTCGCCAAGGCCAGGATCACCGACACGGAGAAATTCATGGTTCACCTGGGGGGAGACGTGTACGGCGAACTCGGTCCAAAGGAAGCCATGGACGCTTTGCTGAAGCTTGAGGGGGAGACAAGCTCGTCGCTCAACAAGCTTGTAGCAGAGCTAAACAAGGAGGTAGAGCAGTACAATGCTCTACAGCAAATACTTGTAGCCGCCCAGAAGCAGCAGGGCGGCGGGCAGGGGCAGAGCTAGGGCAGGGTACCCGTATTGTTCGACAAGATAAGGAGCACCTTCAAGGGATTCCTGGAGAAGATAACCACTAAGGAGCTTAGGGGGGAGGAGCTTCTAGAAGCCTTAGAGGAGCTTAAAATACAGCTCGTGGAGAGCGATGTAGCCTTCGATGTAGCTGAGAAGCTTGCTGAGAGCCTTAGGGAGAGGCTTGAAGGCCGCAGAGTCTCACGCAGCGAGGATTTGGGGAGGATAGTCGGCGAGGCTCTCCGAGAGTCCCTAAGCGAGGTTTTCAAGGGTCTAAGGGCCCCAGACCTCGTGGAGGAGGCTAGATCCAAGTGTAGGGGAGGCGAGTCTCTCAGAATAGTTTTCCTAGGAGTCAACGGTGTCGGAAAGACCACCACCATTGCTAAAATAGCATACATGTATAGGGAGAACGGCATAACACCAGTAGTCGCGGCTGCAGATACCTTTAGGGCTGGAGCCCAGGAGCAGCTGAAGATACATGCATCGAGGCTGGGAATACCAATAGTCACGGGGAGGTATGGAGCCGACCCAGCCTCAGTGGCCTATGATGCAATAGCCCACGCCGAGGCTAAGGGTTTCTGCGTAGTCCTAATAGATACTGCTGGGAGAATGCATACCGATAGAGACCTGGTGGAGGAGTTGAAGAAAATTGTAAGGGTCTCCAAGCCACACTACAAGGTGTTGATCCTCGACGCCCTTACAGGGAACGATGCTGTTGAGCAGGCCAGGTTCTTCGACCAGGCTGTAGGGGTAGACATGGTCATACTAACCAAGATCGATGCTGACGCTAAGGGAGGTGGAGCCATAAGCGTCGCCTACACCATAGGGAAGCCGATAGCATACGTGGGTGTAGGGCAGGATTATAAGGATCTACTGCGCTTCGATCCCGAATGGTTCATAGGCAGAATACTGGGATAAGTGAGGGTAAAGCACCAAATTACATATAAATCCTGGTTCTCCTAGGTTGGCTAGGGCCTCACGCAATGGTAGACATAGTGGGCATGCTCAGAGACCTATGGGTGTCGTGGAAACGCATATTGAGGCTGGCCAAGAAGCCTGATGACGATGAGTTCAAGCTGGCCTTAAAGCTAACCATGCTGGGCTTCCTCGTGGTGGGGGGCATAGCCTATATAATACACCTCATAGCCACGTGGTTCAAGGTGAGCGGAGGGATCTAGCGATGAGCGCTGAGGAGAGGCCGAGGACAGCGTTCTACGCTGTCAGGACAACGGCTGGCCAAGAGATCAACGTGGCCCTGCTCATGGAGATAAGGGCTAATGCGCAGGGCCTAGACGTAGCCTCAATCATAGTTCCCCCAGGGGTCAGAGGCTACGTGGTCATAGAGGCTCCAGGCCTCCACGTAGTCTACTCGCTTATGCGTGACATGAAGCATGTTAAAGGCCAGGCTCCAGGCGTATTCAGGACAGATGAGCTTGAAAGAGTCCTTAAACCCAAATCCCCCATAGAAGTCATATCAGCGGGGGACATGGTGGAGATAATAGCTGGGCCCTTCAGAGGGATGAAGGCCCAGGTCGTCCGAGTCGACAAGGCTAAGAACGAGGTCGTCCTAAACGTCTTGGAGTCCGCCTTCCCCCTCCAAATCACGGTTCCAGGGGACCATGTGAAGCCTACTAGGCGTGAGGGAGGAGGTTAGCCGAGATGGGTAAGAAGAAGATCATTAGCATAGAGGTTGAGGGAGGCAAGGCTACGCATATTCCCCAGCTGAACTCCACTTTGGCGCCTCTGGGGATAAGCGTGGCTGAGGTTGTTGAGAAGATAAATGAGAGGACGAGGATGTTTGAAGGCATGAAGGTGCCGGTCAGGGTCACAGTGGACCTCGACACCAAGGAGTATGAGATAACAGTGGTCACGCCTTCAACAACATCCCTGCTCCTCAGGGCGGCTGGAGCCAAGGCCCCCTCAGGAGACCCCATGCATCAGAAGATAGGCGACATATCCTTCGAGGAGATAGTTAAGGTAGCCTTAATCAAGAAGCCCGAGCTGCTTGCTAAGACCCTTAAAGGCGCGGTTAAGACAATCCTAGGTTCAGCTAGAAGTATAGGACTGCTAGTCGACGGGAAGGATCCTAAGCAGGTTTCAAGAGAGGTGGATGAAGGCCTCTACAACGCCCTCCTCGAGAAATACGGGGAGGAGTGGGAGAAGACGGGGTGAACGTGAAATGTCATTCATAGATAAGGAGGTGCTCAAAGAATCGCTCCGCAAGGCTTTGGAGCGCTCAAAGAAGAGGAGGTTCAAGCAGACGGTCGAGATGACCATAGTGCTGAGAGACATTGATCCCAAGAGCCCTGAGGGAAGGTTCAGGGAGACCGTGATCCTCCCCCACGGCAGAGGGAAGGATGCAAGAATATGCGTCGTCGCTGAGGGGGACATGGCTCTCAAGGCTAAGAACATGGGCCTACCCCGCGTCCTCGGCAAAAACGATCTCCAAGGCATGAGTAGGAAGGAGGCTAAGAAGATAGCCGAGGAGTGCGACTGGGTTCTAGTGCGGACAGACCTGATGCCCCTAGCAGGCAGGATCCTTGGCCCTGCTCTAGGGCCTAGGGGGAAGGTGCCTGTACCAGTACCCCCCAACGCGGATATAGGAGTCTTCGTTGAAAGGTATAAGAAGGCGGTATACATGAGGAACAAGGATCAACCCCAGCTAATGGTCCCCATAGGCACGGAGGACATGGATCCAGAGAAGCTTGCGGAGAATGCTCAGAGAGTATTAGCCGCAATAGAGCCTAAACTGAGGAGCCCCACACACAATATAGCCAGGATCATCGTTAAGACAAGCATGGGGCCTCCAGTAGAAGTTCCCCTGAGGTGATGGTGGTGAGCATGCAGGTAGCGGCTAGGAGGATACCTGAATGGAAGATAAGGGAGGTGGAGGAGCTTGCAGGCCTGCTACGCAGGTACAAGGTGTTCGCAATAGCATCCCTGGAAAACCTACCCACAAAACAGTTGCAGATCATTAAGAAGAGGCTCCGCGGTAGAATACACTTCAAAGTCACTAAGAACACCCTCATGGAGAGAGCGCTGAGGAAGGCAGGCATACAAGGCTATGAGCAGCTCCTCCAGTATCTAACAGGCCCCAACATATTCCTATTCACCGATCTCAATCCATTCGAGCTTGCCAGGCTCCTGGAGAAGGAGAAGGTAAGCATACCTGCGAAGGCAGGCATGGTCGCTGACAAGGAGATAGTGGTGCCTGAGGGGAATACGGGGATTCCTCCAGGACCCATGATGAGCGTGTTTGGAAGGCTTAAAATACCGACCAAGATGCAGGGGGGAACCATATGGATAGCGAGAGACACTGTTGTGGCAAGGCCTGGGGACACTATAAGCCCTGAGCTTGCAAGCCTGCTGCTGAAGCTCGGAATAGAGCCGTTTGAAGTAGGCTTAAAGCTTAAGGCTGCATGGGAGGACGGCCTGGTATACCCTGCTGAGAAGCTGAAGATAGATGTGGAGGAGCTTAGAAGCCAGGTCATGGAAGCCCACCTCAATGCGCTTAAGATAGGCGTAGAGATAGGGTATCCTGAGCCAGAGGTCCTGAAGCTCAGTGTGGCTAAGGCGTATCAGGCCGCACTAGCCGTGGCGGCTGAGGCAGGCTATGTAACACCAGAGACAGTGGAGGCTGTTCTAGCGAGAGCTCAGGCCTCAGCATGGGCCATAGTTGCAGCCCTAGGGGATAAGGCAGGCGAGCTGGGGATAGAAGCCCCCGCAACGATCAGCGCTGAGAAGAAGGAGTCAGAGGAGAAGAGGGAGGAGGAAGAGGAGGAGAAGGAGGAAGAGGCCAGCGAGGAAGACATAGCAGCAGGCCTAGGAGCACTATTCGGCTAGAAGAATAATTTTATAAGCACCAGTCCATCCCCCATAAGGTGGGTCCGACAGGATTAGGAGGTGACTCGCGATAGAGTACATCTATGCAAGCCTGCTCCTCCACTCAGCAGGCAAGGAGATAAACGAGGAGAACTTGAAGAAAGTGCTGGAGGCTGCTGGAATAGAGGTTGATGAGGTTAGGATAAAGGCCCTGGTGGCAGGGTTAAAGGAGGTTAACATAGATGAGGCGATAAAAACCGCAGCCCTGCCTGTAGCAGCAGCGGCTGCGCCTACACCCGCCACGCAGGCAGCGCCCGAGGAGAAGAGGGAGGAGGAAGAGGAGGAGAAGGAGGAAGAGGCCAGCGAGGAAGACATAGCAGCAGGCCTAGGAGCACTATTCGGCTAATCATAACCCATATTTTAGAGCCCCCACTGCAGGGGAAGCGTGGATTATTGCCCGCACCATTATTAACTAGCGGGCAATATTCTCCCTCAACGATTAGGGAGATGAAGCAGTGATGCAGGCGTCAAGCAGAGGCGAGCCCAGCGAATATAAGCTTGAGTTCTTCACGGATAACGGCTTCATGCGTAAGCGCTGCAAGGTGTGCGGAGCGTATTTCTGGACTCTTGATCCTGGGAGAGAGGTCTGCGAGGACACACCGTGCGTCACCTATAGGTTCCACGAGGTTCCGCGCAGAGTTGGATCAATGAGTGTTAGGGATGTGAGGGAGAGGTTCATAAAGTTCTTTGAGAGGAACGGGCATACTCCTGTGAAGCCTAGGCCCATCGTCGCTAGGTGGAGGGACGACCTATACCTAACCATAGCGAGCATAGTTGTATTCCAGCCCTTCGTGACCTCGGGGCTTGTGCCTCCGCCTGCAAACCCGCTGGTCATCTCGCAGCCCTGCATAAGGCTTGAGGACATAGACAATGTCGGCATAACGTTTGGACGCCACCTAACAAGCTTCGAGATGGCTGCACACCACGCATTCAACTATCCTGGTAGAACAGTGTACTGGAAGAACAGGACCGTTGAGCTGGCCTACAGGTTCTTCACAGAGGAGATCGGCATACCCCCCGATGAAATAGTGTTCAAGGAGTCATGGTGGGAGGGAGGGGGAAACGCGGGGCCCAGCTTCGAGGTCACGGTCGGAGGACTGGAGCTGGCAACACTTGTCTTCATGCAGTATAGGATTAGGGGCGGGGAATATGAGCCCATCCCCCTGAAAATCGTTGACACAGGCTACGGTGTTGAACGCATAGCATGGTTCACGCAGCGTGAAAGCTATACGGCGTTCGACGCCATATTCAGGGGACTCGTAGATAAGTTCAGGGAGAAGCTTGGCGTGGATAAGCCTCCCATGAAGATTATGAGAGGTGGGCTTAGGTTGGCGGGGAGGCTTAACCCCGACAACCCTGAAAGCGTGGAGGAGTTCTACAGGAAGCTTAGCGTGGAGGCAGGGTACAGCGTGGAGGAGTTGAAGCAGATCCTGTTAGAGCAGATCGCTGTCTACGGGCTCCTGGATCACACTAAGACCCTTGCCCTAATGCTTGGAGACGGAATAGTGCCGTCTAATGCTGGTGAAGGCTATCTCGCCAGACTAGTGTTGCGCAGAGCCATGAGGCTTATGAGGAGAATAGGCGTGGAGGGAGGGCTAGAGGAACTCGTAGACATGCAGATAGATTTCTGGGGCAGGGATTTCCCCCAGCTGGCCGAGCATAGGGACTATATTCTCGACGCCATCCGCTACGAGGAGGACAGGTATAGGCAAACCCTCAGCAAGGGGGAAATACTTATCAAGAGAATGCTGAGGAAGAAGAGGAGGCTTAGCCTAGACGACCTAATACTCCTCTACGAGTCGCACGGCCTGCCCCCAGACCTCGTGGCAGACAAGGCGGCTGAAATGAGGGTTGAGGTACACGTGCCTGCAAACTTCTACTCACTTGTAGCGTCAAGGCATAAGGCTCCCAGAACAATTAGAAGGAAGGATACTCCAGGGATCCCTAGAGCAGTGGCTGAATGGGCCTCAAGGTTCGAGGAGACTAGACGCCTATTCCACGAAGACCCCTATGCCAGGAGATTTAAGGCAAAGGTGCTGGGCGTTAAGGACGGCTACATAATCTTAGATCAAACAGCATTCTACCCGCGTGGAGGAGGGCAGGATGCAGATACAGGCCTACTAGTCTCAGGGAACCTAAGCCTACGAGTCGTCGACACGGTTAAGGTGGGCGGAGTAGTGCTCCACAGGGTGGATCCAGCAGGCCTCCCCCCAGGCTTGAAGGGCAGGATCATTGAGGGAGTAATAGACTGGGAGAGAAGATACCAGCTGATGCGCCACCACACTGCCACCCACATAATACTGGGAGCTGCTAGGAGGGTTCTCGGAGACCATGTATGGCAGGCCGGCGCCGAGAAGACTGTTGAGAAGGCCAGGCTGGATATAACGCACCACAAACCCCTCACTAAGAGCCAGGTAGCCGAGATAGAAAGGCTTGCAAACAAGGTGATCCTTGAGAGGAGGAGGATTAATACAAGGATGATGGAGCGCAACACTGCTGAGGAGACGTATGGGTTCAGGCTGTATCAGGGAGGCGTGCCCCCAGACCCTGTGATAAGGGTAGTAGAGATCGAAGGCTGGGATGTGGAGGCCTGCTTCGGCACACACTTGTCAAACACGGGTGAGGTCGGCGCAATAAAGATCATAAACGTGGATAAGATACAGGACGGCATAGTTAGATTGGAGTACGTTGCAGGTACAAGGGTTGCTGAAGAGTATGGTAGGCTTGAAGGCCTAGTAGAGGAGGCTGCAAGACTGGTTGATGCTTCCCCTAGAGAACTGCCTAGAAGGCTCTCCAAGGTTCTCCAGGAGTTCGGGGAGGCTAAGAGGAGGCTTTCAGAGTATAGGAGAATGTTCGTGGAATCCTCGGTGAGGGAGGCTGAGGAAAACGCGCGTAGGCTGGGGAGAATATTGTTCTATGCCTGGGCCCCCGTGATCCAGGATGAGGATGCTGTGAGGGAGGCTCTGAGAAGAATGACAGACAGTAATCCTGAGATAGTTGTTCTAGCAGCCTATAGGAGGGGGAAGCAGACCATAGTTGAAGCCGCTGCTGGGAGCATTGCTGTTGAGAGGGGGTTTGATGCATCCAGGATGCTGGCATTGCTTCTCGGAAGAATAGGGGGGCGTGGCGGAGGTAGGAGAGGCCATGCAACAGGCTTTACAAGCATGAGGCCTGAAATAGTTGTCGAAGAGGCATGGAGGCTGGCGGAGGAGACGTACGGCTCAGCATAGTCGGGGAGGCTGCAAGGGATTACAAGTATCTTCTAAGCAGAGGTTACCCTAGAACCCCCTCCCTCAGCCTCGTAGCCTCCAAGCATAGGCTCACGGCAAGGGAGCGCATGCTGCTATACAGGTGTATACATCCTTCAGCCGAGGCGTCAGCCATACGGAGCAAGATAATAGCCTCCGAGAGGGTGGCTGGTAGAAGCATAGTTGTAGACGGCTTCAACAACATCATTACTGTTAGAGCAGTGCTCCACAGAGAACAAGTCTACGTATGCGATGACGGGGTTCTCAGAGACCTCTCACTGATGCATGGGAGAATAATAATAGACGAAGAGTTCAGGAGGATCATCGCATTAATACTCGACACCCTTAGAAAACTAGGGGCAGACAGCATAACAGTATTCTACGATAGACAGGTAAGCCGCAGCGGGGAACTAGCCTCCTACACACGGATGATGCTGACCCACCTAGGATTAATGGGAACAGCCCTAACCAGCATGAGAAACGACGTAGCAGTGATGAAGTCAGGCCAAACAGTATCAACAAGCGACATAGTCATACTCCTAAAAGCCCGGGCAGTATTCGACACACCAGGCTACATAGCCCGATCCCATAACGCCAGGATAATAAACATAGCAAGCCTCATCAACCAGGAGGCGAAGCCCTAATAAACACGCATACAGGACAATATTCCTCGGCGGGCCCGTCGCCCAGCCAGGATAGGGCGCCGGCCTTCTAAGCCGGTGGTCCGGGGTTCAAATCCCCGCGGGCCCGCCACTTGAACTCTTACACTAGGTTATTCGTTTCCAGGCCTTCATCAAGGAAGAGTTTCCGGTAAAGGAGAGGTGATGTCGAATGAGGGTTGATCTTGGTGCCTTTGTGCCTGTCCTTAAGGGCTGGATGCTATGTATTGATGAGGCTTGCTGTGATTGCATGATACGTGTCCACTTACCTGATTGGGCAGGGAATCTCGGTGAGCGTGAGAAGGTGTATCTGGCCCTTTACCTTGCATCCAGGCGTCTACTCGACTATAGATTAGCTGCTTCCATGCACGTCTACTTGGTGAGGAACAGGGTTGCATTAAGGCCGGAGATAATGGTAAAAGCCCTCAGAGACGCTAAAATAGCTTCTAGAATTCCGCGAGCCGTAGAGGAGGAGAGCCCCTACGTGTGGGAGGCAGTGCTCTACAAGGGCATACTCTATGCACAGCAGATACTGAGCCTCGACAAGCCTATCATAGTTAAGGTGGAGCCTCCGAGGGATAAGCATGACCGGGAGAAGCTAAGAGTACTACTTGAGGGGAAGAGGGTAACCGTCAAGGACAGAACCTACCACATTGGAGGACTAGTCAAAAAGCTCGGCGGACAGAGAATAGCCCCCTGGACATACCTACTGCCCAGAAGGAATGTGCCAAAACTACTTAAGCAAGTAAATTCAAGAGCACGAGTCAACGTGACAGGATGAGACTATGTGTGCGGAGAACCACTCATAACCTAGTCTCTTCGGAAAGGCTCTAAGCAGGAGCGATGAAGAGGCCCCGGATAAACTTAGCCTGCTTCTCGGCCAATATCTCGGCGACTATGCTATGGAGTTCGAAGCCTCTATCCTCTGATGTTAGAGGCTTGATGCCTTATTTAAATAAGGGTTTATTACTTATGGGGGGTGTAAGCTACTTATGGGGGGCGTAAGATGCTGTTCGACATTTCGCCTAAGGAGAGAAGGGAGGATTTCTATGATAGGGAGGGTGAGCTGAGGAGCCTGGTTGAGGCTTTGAGGCTTGGAGAGAGGCTGGTTGTTGTTTATGGTGCTAGGAGGATTGGCAAGTCAAGCCTAGTAAGAGTGGGTGTGAGGGAGATCAGGGCTCCGTATGTATTAGTGGATGTCCGGAAACTGTATTTTGAGGAAGGTTCTGTGAGGCCGGCTGGCTTTGTGGCCTGGCTAGTTGATGCTATGAGGATGCGTTCTAAGTGGTATGAGAGGATAGGGTTTAGATTGGGCGATGCTTTAAGCAGGGTGAGGGGGATCCATGCAGCTGGATTCGGCGTGGAGCTGGAACTTAAGGCTAGGCCCAGATTAACTGAGGTCCTAGAGGCTCTTGACGAGTGGTGCGGCGAGCATGGATGGAGGTTTGCCATAGTGTTCGATGAGGCCCAGTATCTCAGGTTCTCGAACACCAGGTATGATGGCATTATAGCATGGGCTATTGATAATCTGCCTAACCTTACCTTCATCCTCACCGGGAGCGAGGTCGGAGTGCTAAGGGAGTTCCTCCGCCTAGAGGATCCTGAGGCACCCCCCTACGGCAGGTACCGGAGAGAAATATTCTTGGAGAAATTCACGCCGCGGCAGGCACTCGGCTTTCTAAAAGCAGGGTTCAAGGAGCTAGGCCTACAAGTCAGAGGAGCCGAGCTGGAGGAGGCTGTGGACAAGCTGGACGGAATAGTGGGGTGGCTAACCCTATACGGCTACAAGAGGAGCATTAGGAGAACACCCCACAGGAAAACACTTGAAACAGTATTCGAGGAGGGAAGCCGCATAGTCCTAGCAGAGCTGTCTAAAATCATAGAGTACTCCAAGGCCCGGTACACTGCTATACTCAAAGCAGTGGCCCAAGGTGCAACAAGATGGCGGGATATAAAGACCTATGTGGAAGTCAGGACTGGTGAACGGATCCCCGATAACAGGTTCACACAGCTCCTCGGAAACCTGGTGAAATACGGGTACCTGGTTAAGCAGGGTGACGAGTACAGCATACCCGACCCCATGGTAAAACACGCAGTGAAAAACCTATAGCTCCATCACCTAGCACAGCGTAAAACACATGCAATGTTCCCCCTTCTATCTTCGCACAGCTACATGGATACGCGACACCATGAGGAAACCAACGTAACGTATGTGTCCATGAAATATCATGCAATGCACCTCTACTAATTGTTCTTCTAGGCTTCTCTTCGCTTACGATGCTTTTAGTTAGTTTTCAATATTTCCATGAGCGGGGTTAGCCCTTGATACAGGCTCCTTAGCTTCACCTACTACTCAGAGTTCCTTCTTCTCAAAGTACGCGCACCACAGCTAGTATTGCCAAAATGTTATAGGAAGGCTGTCTGGAGGCTGATAGTGAAAGCAATGAGCGGGGAGAATGCAAGATTCGTGTAGAGCAGGTTAGATAGGTTCAGCGTGAGTGAGGCATGCTACTAGGACCTGCCGAGGGAAACCAACTCCCAATACCCAAGATGCATGGAGAGCCTCAACCAGCTAGCCCTAGGCGGAACGTGGAGGCCCTAGGCGCATTAGGGCCTAAGGAATGCAGGGCAGATGGAGAGCCGTTCTCGGCGAGAGGCAGTAGGCTTCTATCGCCGGGAGAAAGCTTCAGAGTGAATTGGAGAAGCTAGGGAGAGAATTCGAGGACTATCTAAACGAGGAACTCCAAGCTATGGTCAAACCGCTGGGAGAGCCGTAGTCTGCGGGATCCATTAAATGGATAGCCAGTTTAAACGGTAATGGTGCTCTAGATTTTTAGAACTTTTTGTTTTAAGAGCTAGCTTTATGGGTTCCTGCGAGCAAATATATTTGGTGGCTATAGTATGGCCGGTACACGGCTGTGGATTTTAGCTATCATGCTGCTGGTTCTTTTTGCGGGAGGAGTGTATGGCTATACTTGGCACAGTAATAGTAGCAGCTTACATGAGGCTAATACAGTAGGTACTCAAACCATGTCTCAGCCTTTAAGAGGACATATCGAGGACATAACTGAGCCCCCATTAAAATTCTGCGGCCCTACATTTACTGAAGAAATACCTGAACTCAAAATCACTGTTACCCTATCGAATTCTAGTGTAAGGGTTGGTGAGACATTATGGATGAAGGTTGAGCTCATAGGTGGAAAGGCATGCAGCGTTAAGCTATTGAGATTGAGCCTTGCGAACTCCAAGGGCCAAAAAGTATACGATACCTATGTATGGTTGCCTCATAGGACTCTAGCTCCAGGAATTTTAGCTCCTGGGGAGGAGACAATATAATATTGCATGGAGAGCATTAAGACATCCTTCGGCAAACATTGATGTAGTTCCAGGCAACTATACATTCATAGTAAAGGCAAGCGTTAATGGCAAGAAAGTAGTAGTGAAAGGCCTAGTGGAAGTGGTGAAGTAACATGCATGCCAGCCAGCGTATTTTATTATAATAAATAATGATTATTGGTATTACCTCGGTCTAACTGTTCCTGTATTACCTGCGTAATGCTACCTGTGGAAGCTTCCTGTTGATAGAGCTAGTGTTCTATCAACAATGATCAATATGGCGGCAATTATTGCCAGGTATAAGCCTATCTTCCCAGCAGGCTTCTCTCCGTCATTCCATCATTATAGTTATTTTAGTGCAGGCATTAATTACTACTCTTAGATAATGCTCTTCATTTATCTACAGGTTATTTACATAGAACCTACATGTTCGGTATGCGCAGTATCTATATAAAAGTTTATTACTGTAAATAAGCTTAGAGTATTTATAGGTAAATATCCTTATTAAACTAATAATTACTTAATATTTATATTATGTATAATTCATCGAGCTGTTGGTGGAATCCCGCAAATTATATTATTTCTTAAATATTTGGCCTGTTGTGAGGTCTATGCCTATTTTTCTCACCTTGAGTTTCCAAATCTTCTCAGGGGCTCCTCCCCCCTTCTCACGGTAGCCTGCCATCTCGATTATCCCTGCCTCTTCAAGTGTTGAGAGGTGGTAGTATAGTGTTGAGCGGGGCATGCTGAGCCCTCTCTCCTGGAGGGCTGCATATATTTCGTTTGTTCCCTTTGCCCCGTGGCTTAGGGTTTCAATGATGCTTCTCTTAGGCTCCATAAGTAGAGGCCTTAATATCATCATAAGCGATTTCAGGCTTCTCTGAGCCCCCCTCATCCATCTAGGCATAATATCACAATACTTCCCTCCTTTATCTCCTCTTATAATTCCACCTACTATGAGGAGATAAGTTGTAATATCATATTAAGGAATCATATTAAGGATAGCCACGTAGCAGGCTTCATATTGCCTGGTTGAAACGACAATGATAAACAGGCTTTTAGAGAAAACATCTAGCGAACATCTACATTATTTTCTATGGCTGCCATTTCCCCTTAGGGATCTCAGCGGAGTGTGCTTGCTCCATTCATGGGCTGCTAGGCTCAGTATTCCTGGAAGGCTTGTATGCTTCTCAAGGCGTGCCTCATAGGTCTCTGCGAGGCTTTCAGCTAGGTTGCCTGGTACTCCACCCCGCCTCAAGGCTTTCAGGAACCGCCTCTTATTCCTCCACTTCATGTAGGAGAGCCTGATCCTAAGGTATGCTGCTAGGCTCAGTATTCTAGCTACCACAAGTACTGTTAGCCCAGCTATATTCAAGATGTAGCCTATTCTCCTAAGCTTCCTCAGCATCCCTATCCACGCATTCTCTGAGGACATACTTATAGCGATGCCCGCTGGTCTTAAGCTTGATTACTGCTCCACGCTCCTCCAAGCCTAGGAGCCTTTCACGCACAATTCTCCTAGAAGACGTTCCACGTATCATCCTAACCCTACGGGCAGTCTCAGATATTGTTAGAGGCCTGCATTCTGAGAGAGCCTCGATAATAGCCCTACTTATGGGATCAGCTCCGCCAAGAGGCCTGAGGGTCAAGATACTTCTCCTCGCAGCCTCCAGTGCCATTGATGCCGGCATAGATAACGCTGTGACGAGATCTATTGCAGCATTCATTAGTCTTGCCTCAGAGCTGTTTTCACCTAGGAGGGATTCTATTCGGCGCAGCCTATCAATAACTAGGGCCAGCATCCTCTCTAGTCTCTCCAGCCTCTCCTCTAGATCCAATGTAGATCCACCTGGATTAGAAGAAAATAGGGTGGCGTAGAGCAGAAGCTACTCTTCCTCTCCTCCCTGCTCCTCTAAGCCTTCAAGCCTTCTCAGCTTCTCCAACGCCTTCTCGATCTTCTCCCTCTTCTCAGGATACTCCTCCTTCAGCCTCTCCAGTAGCTGTATGGTTTTATCTAAGCCCTCCTTATGGGGGGCTCCGCTCCTCATCCTTGCACCCATGCCTCCGAAGGATTCTAGGAGGCTGCCTAGGCTTGGAACAGCGTTCAGCCTCTTCTCCATGTATTCTTTCGTCATCTCTGCCGCGAGATTTTCAGGCACACCTGAGTCGACGAGCCTCTTGTAGAATGAGGCCACCTCGACTCCTAGCTTCTCCCCGCTGAGGCTGTCTAGAATAGTGTTTATTATATCCATTAGTGGCTCCTTAAGGCCCTTGAGGAAGCCCGATACAGCGTCGAGAACCTCCTTAAGCTCCACCGCCTCACTCTTCTCCTCGGACACATGCATCACCACTGACATGTATGAATGGTCACTCTAATCAAGGTTCATTATCACTTGTGGTCAGCCTTCTGCTCACTCTTCTACTAGGTTCTTGTATATTTTTCCTTGTTTCATTACTAGTGTTATGTTGTTTGGGTTTTGGAGTGTTTCTGGGTTTTGGGTGGGGTTTCCTCTGACTAGTATTATGTCGGCTAGCTTCCCCTCCTCAAGTGTCCCCGTCTCGTCTAGGAGGCCTGCAGCCTCAGCCGCATTCCTAGTAGCAGCAACCAAAGCATCAACCGGAGACATACCAATCTT
>JALWQH010000045.1 GCA_027083135.1 Desulfurococcales archaeon
CACTAGTCAAAGCACTAAGAGAAGGATGGATAGCCGGAGCAGCCCTAGACGTATACGAGCAAGAACCACTACCACCCAACCACCCACTAACCAAAACCAAAAACACCATACTAACACCACACCAGGCTAGCGGCACTATTGAGACAAGGACAGCCATGGCTGAACTCGTAGCACGCAACCTCATAGCATTCTATAAGGGAGAAGTGCCCCCAACACTCGTCAACAAGGATGTGGTGAATAAGAGGAAGCCTGGATTTGGATGAAGAGCAAATTCTTCTTAACCCTCCCCACCAACACTTTTTCCGAGCTGGAGATGCGGCTTCCCTCAGGCTTGAGGAGAACAGTCTCAGAGCTTGTTGCCGCAATACTTCTAGTATTCATAGTCGCCGCGGCAGGGTCCATAGTATACTACGCATTTACCTATAAGTACTCGCAGATGAGGGCGGGAATGAGGTATGAGAAGAGAAGCCTTGAAGACACGGTTTTGGAATCAGAGTCCCTCACCATAGTCTACGCTCTGCTCAACGCCTCAGAGTCTCCTACTAGTCCCCCACTATACCTGGTGCTTGGAACAGGGCTCAAACCCCCTGTTATAGGAGCCATATATATTAATGGAAGCATGGTGTATAATGGGACGCTGAAGCTTCCACCCACAAGCACTATTCTCCTAAAAATCCCCACACAGCTTAAAGTCCCTGGAAAAGGGATTGTAGACATTACTGTAGCATCCGTCTCAGGGGTGAAATATCATGCGTCAGGCTACGTGGGCTAGGAGTCTGGGCACAGTAGTAGGCATGATACTATTTGCAGCCATAATGGTGTCAGCAATGAGTCTAATTGCATACATGGCCTACGAGTTCCAGGAGATGGGGGCTTCTTTATCAAGCCATAATATAAGGGTATCAACAGCCATGCAGTCGGCTGGAGACGTATGCTCCAGCTGGATATACAGCCCTGCAGCCCATGTCGTGCTCCTAAATATAACGAACCGTTCGCCTAGACCTGCAAGACTAGTGGGAGTGGTGATGCTCTATGATCCCAACAACCTCGCAGCATTCAATGAGACGGGGATAATTCCTCCAGGAGGCCGGATTAGCCTAGAGATACCTTCGCCTAGAAGGCCTGTAACCCTGGTGCTCGCACTCATAGTGAATGGGGTAGCTGTGCAAAGCTCATGTATTAGGGGATGAGGATTCGCTGCAGATTCTATAAGCCTCTCTTAGAATTCTACCTAGATCCCTATAGCATTCGACTATTACTGTGGGTATACCTATGGCTTTCCCAGCATTCTCATCACTCTCACTGTCCCCTAAAAAGACGGCGCACTGGGGCCTAAGCTCCGATAATACTAGGAGCAGCTGCTCCTTCCTGGATGATGCTTGATCCCTACTTATAGTTGCATCAACTAATCCCTGGAGTCCCAGCCTCTTCAAAGCAGCCTTCAGCGTCTTTGAACTCCTCATGGAGACCACCACTACTGTGAAGCCTCTTTTCCTAGCATCTAAGAGCAGCCTAGGCCTATCCGTAAGCTCAGCTGGATCCAGCTTATCCACAGCCTTAAGCTCATACTCCTCTATTAATTCAAAGATCCTCCTCCGCATCGCTTCATTCAGGGGCATTGATAATAGCCTCTCCCCTAGAGGCTTAAGCAGGCTTGGAGGGACTTTAATCATGCTTGAAACCCTGAGTCTAAGCTCATCCCATTCAACAAGGCTGGGTATAAGTGTGCCATCCAGGTCCAGAATTAATACCCGCCTGCTAGGCATAGAGCACACCCTAGGCTGTTTCCCCTAATGCTGTGGACACCTAATTAATATATGAGGTGCAAATACTATTTCCATCAGACCCTACCGGTGACCTGCAATGAAGCCTGCTGCAGCAAGCATGATACTAGTACTGGTTCTCCTAGGCTTAGTCTTACTAATGCTTGGAGCTGGAATACGGGAATGGAGGATGTATGCTGTGCTACTCTTAGCTCCAAGCGGGGCATGGGTAACCCTGTATGGTTACATGTATGCTAGGAGGGAGTTCTACTATTATGGGGGATGGGGAGCAGTGTTGATTCTAGGGAGCCTGGCTGCAGCCTTAACGTTTGTTACAAGTGCCCTGGTAGCTGCAGGCCTTACACTTATACTCCTGGCAGTAATCGTGGTTATAACTGAGGCTCTGAGGGGATAGGAGCATGAGGAGGATGCCATCGCTGCTGTTAATGGTAATAATACTTGTAGCCTCTGTTCATACGCCTATGGAGCTGAAGCATCAGAACTCTCCGGCCGCTCTACTCTTGTCTTGCAGCCCTGTTGAAGGCTTATGGGTGGTAGGAGCCCATGCCATACTCCTGCATCCAGATGGCAGTGTGGAAGCAGTACTGCTAGGCAATGTGTCAGCTGTTTGGACGAAGTCTGGAGTAAAGAATCTAGAGGTTGTGGGAGACGAGGTGATAATGGCTCGGCATAGCGGGCTGGAGGCAGTGAAACCTGATGGAAGAATAGTTTGGAGGGATAAGGGATTCAGAGAGGCTGAGAAGACCCTATCAGTGAATAGCACACTTACCCCAAAGTTACTGGAGGCTTCTCCTAAGGGGCTGAGCATAGCAGTGATCTATACGTGGGGTAAAGGGCTGGTAAGCCTAGGTGTAGTGATATATGATGCAAGGACAGGTAGAATAGAAGCATCAGATGTTCTTGGAAGATATAGTGCAGGCCTGCCGCACTTATCATGGCTTAACGAGACAATACTATACGTGGAGATCGCATCGTCTCCAAGGGAGGTTAATGCATTCATAGCTGATGCGAGTTCAGGAATAGTTAGATCAGCCGCGACCCCCAAAGGCTTCAGTAAAGCCGTGCCACGCTCAGCCGCCGTTGCTAATGGCAGGATAATTCTCCTCAGCACGCTGGAAAACAATGTTATCTATAGTGATGCGCTAAGCGGAGCCATCATAGCGGTAAGGATCACCAGCCATCAGCTTAACACCAAGCCTAGAGGCCTCCTAGCAATTCATCTAAGAGAGGAAGGAATGAGCATCATAACCCCTTCAGGCGAGACCAACATAAAGGAACTCAACACGATACTTCTAAGCACGCCAGACATGCTGATTGTCGGCGGAGAAGTACCAGGAGGTTATAATATATCATTCATAGACCCCACCAATGCCTCTATTACTAGGAGCTTCATCGTGGATTCCAAGCCCATCTACGTTTCCCGGGGAATCATAGTATCAAGCAGTGGAGGAATATATGT
>JALWQH010000046.1 GCA_027083135.1 Desulfurococcales archaeon
TAGTGAAGGGGCTTCCCTCAGAGCCTGCTAACCTCCTCTACTCCCTTGTAGAAGCTTACGAGAGTGGGGGGAGGGCGGGCGATATACTGAGTCTCTCAGCAGAGTATGGGTTCAGGCTGAGAGACTTCGATAAGCAGAGGGAGGCTGAGCTTAAGCCGTACCTATACATATCAGCCATGGCACTGGTGGTCTTCAATGCTGCAGGCTTGTTCCTTATAGGTATGGCTAAAAGCCTCTCAGGCATCCCTGCAATGGGCTTAAGCATTGGGAGGCCTGAGGAGTTCGCCTCTATTCTTTTCTACAGTATAATAATGGTCTCCATTTTCTCAGGCCTGCTTTCAGGCAAGATTGTTAGAGGTAGTGTTCTCTACGGGCTTTATTATTCATTCATATTTATACTCATAGCTTTCATCTTCTTCATTGCTTCATGGCGCTGGTTCGCCCTCTTCTAGCATTCTTTGCCTCCTCAATGGTTCTCTTAAGCTCCTCTAGGCTTTCAGGAGGCACTATAGGTATTTTGGACGATGCCAATGCGTCTAGGATCTCTTTATCCTCTAGCCCTGAAACTAAAATATAGCTTATATCCTGGTCTAGATCAAGCCTTTTAACCACTGCCCTCAGAGCCGAGGCTTCATCTCGTGATCTAACTATGTCTACTGCTATTTTAAGCCCATCATCGCTTTCGGCATATACATCCACCTTGTGAGGTATGCCTGAAATCCCCTTGAGTTCCACGCCTTCTTTAACTGTGAACCCCATGTTTCTAAGCATGGACTGAACAGCTATTACCACTAGATCCTTATTCATGAATGCTAGCCCCCTGTCCGTTAGCCTGAGGCCATAAATAGGCTTGTAGAGAGCGTCTTTGGGTGTGAAGGTATGCCCACATACGGCGCACTTATGAATTATGCGTGGCTCAGCAACTCTTCTATTGCAATCCCTGCACTCATATATTGTTCCTAGAACCCTGTAATCCTCTCCTTCTCTATAGAGTTGTTTACGGCATTTAGGACACACTAGGATTATTTCTCCACGCCTCTTCTCCCTGAAATGTATCTCTGTGTCAGTATAGCCGCAGAGCACATGCTGGATTATGCGGGTCTTTTCGAGCTTTATGCTTCCACAGTATGGGCACTGATACTTGGTTTCAACGTATATGCTGCCGCATAATGGGCATTGAACCATATAATCCGCTGGATAAGGCTCCAGCAGGCCTTTATCAATCATTTCTCCTAGTAGATTTATGGTTTCGCCCAGTCCTCTTAAGTCGGCAAGATATACTGTTAGATCGTTTTCCTCGAACTTTACCGCTGGTTCTAGTTTTCTCTTCCTTCTTAATGCTTCAGCTATTTTCGTGAAGCCTGGCTGCCCTATGAGCTTCTTAATGAAATCCTCCTCCCTTCCTTTACTAATAGCATCTGGGGATGAGGTGGCAGCCACTTCAAGCACCCTATGGTTTAAGGGCCCTACGCCTCTACACAATATTTTGGGAGGGATTTAAATGTGTGTCACAGCCAACCTAATTACTGGTGCTTGTTATGGGTTATACGGGATACTGGGGCCGCGTGCTCCTGGTGGATCTGGAGGACCAGGTGATTAGATCAGAGCCCTTGCCCGAGGATGTGGCTAGGCTCTTTATAGGTGGGAAGGGCTTTGCGTACTACTATATGTACCGTTATATTGCTTCTAGAACTGATCCCCTGGGGCCTGGTAACGTTTTAGTCATGGCTCCAGGCTTCTTCAGCAGGCTTGTGCCAGGTGCATCAAAGCTGGCTGTAGCTGCTAAGAGTCCTCTTACAGGCCTGCTCAGCGATAGCTATGTGGGAGACTACTTCGCCCCCATGCTTAAGGGCGCCGGATATGATGCCCTGATAATCAGGGGTGTGAGCGAGGAGCCTGTATACCTATGGGTCAGTGAGGATGAAGCTGATCTTAGGAGTGCTAGGCATATCTGGGGCTTAAGGGCCTCGAACGCTACTGAAAGGATCAGGGATGAGACTAGCAGGGAAGCTTCGGTTGCCGTTATAGGCCCTGCAGGTGAGAAGCTTGTACGCATAGCACACATAGTGTTCGACAAGTATAGGGCTGCTGGGCGGGGAGGCCTGGGGGCAGTCATGGGCTCCAAGAAGCTTAAAGCAGTAGCCGTACTTGGCTCAAGGAAGCCTCCAGCAGCATATCCCGAAGAACTTGCCGAGCTTGGGAAGAAGTACCATGATGAGTATGCATCTAGTAGGAAGACCCTTAGCACTAGAACCTATGGTACTACTAATGGCCTCCTCTACGCTGCCGCCTCCACTATGAGCCCAGCCTATAATTTCTCTAAGCCCTGGATACCTGAGGAGCTTGCAGCCCGCCTAGCAGGCGATGAGGTGCTTAAACGCCAGGTTCCGCCAGACGAGGTTCCCAGGTTCGTGCATGGTGGCAGCTGCCCCATAAAATGCGCGAGGTTTGTAAGGACGGAATATAAGGGCAGAAGCTTCACGGTTAAGCCTGAATATGAGAGTTTAGCCATGCTTGGAGCGGCTACAGGTGTATTTGACCTTGATGCCGTGCTCTACTTCAACCATCTAGCCAATGAGCTTGGATTAGACTCGATAAGCGCTGGAGCCACCATAGCCTGGTTCCTAGAGCTGGTGGAGAAGAGAATGGTTAGCGGTGATGAATTCCCATCAGCTGGGAATATCAGGGGATTCGGCGACGCGGATGCTGTTGAACGGCTGCTTAAACTAATAGCTGAGAGAAGGGGCGTGGGAGCAATACTGGCAGAGGGTGTGAAGAGAGCCTCGGAGATACTTGGCAGGGGAGGAGAGTTCGCAGTACATGTTAAGGGACTTGAATCAGCTGCATGGGATCCGAGAGGGCTTAGAGGCTATGCTGTCAGCTATGCAACAGCTGATGTTGGTGCAAGCCATCTTAGAGGATGGCCCTCCCCGCACTCGCCGCCTCTCTCAGGCCCTGCTAGGGAAACCGTGGCCAGCATGGCTGAGGATAGGGATTGGAAAGCCCTAAGAGACTCCCTTGGAATATGCATAATGGTTCCCTATGCTAAAAGAGACATACCTCTCCTCTACAGGCTTGTAACAGGAGTTGAGAGAAGCCTTGACGATCTCCTACTAGTATCCAGGAGAGCTGAGGTTCTCTCAAGAATATATGCGGTGCTTGAGGGAATCGCCCCTGAGGGCGATACTATTCCTCCAAGAT
>JALWQH010000047.1 GCA_027083135.1 Desulfurococcales archaeon
TAGCCCCCAGAGGAACGATTCTCAGAGGACTATACGTGGAGGCTGTTAGAAACAGGTGGAGCTATGCCAGGCAGCCTGGAAGCTATCCTTTAACAGCCGAGATCCCATGCATCCTCCCCGAACGCCTTAAGCTGGACGCAGTAGTCTATAATCATGGAGCTAGAAGCGTAAAAGCCCTCCCAGTACCCCTAAGCCCTCTAAACCCCCCATCGATCCTCAGCCTCCTCCCATCAGCCAGGCCCCCCTACATGTCGCAGCAAGGCTTCCTATGCAATAGACCGTGACTAACGGAAAAACGGTGAAAAACCACATATATCATTAAGGGTTTCTCCATGATCCAAGGGTTCAAGCAATGGCTAATGCTTCACCCTCACCTGAGAAGGTGTTGCCACCGCCAGCCAAGGTTGAGGGCAACGAAGTCATCATTGCTGGGAGGAGGATAGGTATAGGGGGTCCTAGACCCCAGCTGAGGGAGGGGGAGAAATTCGTAGCCTACACTACGAGCCCCTGCCCATACTGCTACAGGCTTCTACCAGCAGTAATATTCGAGCGTGATGGAGCAATATGGATAAGGAAGAAGTGCCCAGAACATGGAGAGATGGAGGAAGTCTACTTCGAAGACGCTGAAATGTACTACAGGTTTATGAAATATGAAGAGGAGGGTAAAGGGGTTAAACCCTACGTACAGTTAGCCGCACCCTGCCCCTTCAACTGCGGCCTATGCCCCCTCCACAAGAACCACACAGCGCTTGCAAACCTAGTTGTGACAAACAGGTGTAACCTGAGCTGCTGGTATTGCTTCTTCTTCAGCGAGGCTGCGGGTTACGTGTATGAGCCCAGCCTGGAGCAGATAAGATTCATGGTGAGACAGCTGAAGAAGCAGGGCGTCACAATGGCTATTCAGATAACAGGCGGCGAGCCTACGCTGAGGGATGATCTAGTCGACATTGTCAGGCTGCTTAAAGAGGAGGGTGTGAGGCACATACAGCTCAACACGCAGGGTATAAGGATAGCTGAGATGTACTTGAAGGATCCTCAGCTGGCAATAGATTATGTTGCTAAGCTTAGGTCCGCTGGAGTCAACACTGTGTACCTGAGCTTCGACGGAGTGTCTCCCAGGGTTAACTGGAAGAATCATTGGGAGATACCCTTCATATTCGATGCCTTCAGGAAGGGAGGGATGACGAGCGTTGTCCTAGTGCCCACGGTGATCAAGGGGATAAACGACCACGAGCTGGGAGACATCATCAGGTTTGCAGGCAAGCATATAGATATTGTGAGAGGCGTCAACTACCAGCCTGTCAGCCTTACAGGAATGATGAAGCGCCACGAGCGCTTGAAGCTGAGGATAACCATACCTGGAGCAATAAAGAGGATAGAAGAGCAGACTGACGGGCAGATCCATAAGGATGCATGGTACCCTATACCAGTCTCAACAGTGTTCTCCAAGTTCATAGAGGCCCTAACCCATGAGCCCCAGTTCACCATGGCCAACCATCCTGCATGCGGCGCAGCCACATACGTCTTCGTGGAGAGAGGGGAGAACAATGTGCCTAAAAGATTCGTACCCATATCAGACTTCCTGGATGTTGAGGGGTTCGTCGAGTATTTGAAGGAGAAGACCGAGGAGCTCGAGGAGGGGAAGAACAAGTATCTAGTCCTAAGCAAGATGTTCGTCAACATGAAGAAATTCATCGACTCCTCCAAGATCCCCAAGGATCTCGGGCTAACCAAAATGCTGTTCAAAGTATTCGTGAAGAGGAGCTATGAGGCGCTCGGCGAGCTACACTATAAGATGCTGTTCCTAGGCATGATGCATTTCATGGACCTATACAACTATGATGTGGAGAGAGTTATGAGATGCAATATACACTACCTCATGCCTGACGGCAGAATAGTGCCTTTCTGCGCCTTCAACGTCCTCAACGATATCTATAGAGACTACATACAGGAGAAATATAAGATCCCCCTGGATGAGTGGGCTAAGCAGCATGGCGAGAAAAGCGTTGGAATAGCATCAAAATACAAGCGTAACAGGAAGCTCATGGAGAGCCACCCCTTATATAAGGAGACATATAAGGGGATAATCTTCTAGCCTTTTAGTCCTCAGGGGGTATGAGAGGCCTTGGAGAGGAGGCCTGGACCCCTAGGCATGGTTCTCCTAGAACTTAAACGCAGGCTATACTTATACGTGGCCATAGATGCCGTCGCAGCGCTTCTAGCAGGCCACATGGTTGACTTGAGCGGCATCAATATGAGGCCCATAGGGGTGGCAGCGGTTTTCATCATGCTTTACCCCATGCTGACAGGCCTCATAGTGGAGAGGGTTAGAAGGGCTGGGAGAAACTATAGGCTCATAGGTGTAACATTGTTCTACGCATATATTGTTGCCTCCGCCACAGCATACGTGGTTTCCAGAAGCATTCTTTCAAGCTACCCTGACGTGGCGTTCGCCCTAGTGATGGTTGGAGCTATACCTTGCTCAAACATGCTGATAGGGTGGGCTGGAATAGCGGATGCAAGCGTTGAGGACGCCCTCGTCATAGCTGTGGCAGGCCTCCTACTCATCCCCATACTATCCCCTATACTCATAAGGATTAATGGAGGAGTATTCGTGCACTTCAGCACGGCCAGGCTCTTCGAGATATTATTAGCATACATCATCATCCCCCTAGCCCTAGGCCTCTGGACGAGGAGAATCATCATTAAGAGGAGGGGGATGAAATACTTCATGAGCATACGTAGGTTTCTCCCAGGAGTCTCAGCAACAGGCATACTGCTCATAGTTTTCTTCTCGGTGGCCAAGGTGGCTAGAATAGTTGTAGGGAGGCCTGTAATATTCCTCCTAGTCCTAGCAGGCCTGCTATCATACTATGCTATTCAAACCCTCCTCTCAATAGCTGCGGCTAAGCTCATGAATCTAGGCTACGAGCAGGGATTAGTGCTCATCCTGGGAGCAACTGCAAGCTCCCAGGCAATATCGCTCAGCGTGGCGGCGACCATGTTCAGTGCTCTCACAGTCTTCGCATTATCCTTCAAGCCGATAATACAGGTCTTATACATATTGTTCCTCATCTACTATGTTGGCCCTAAGCTTAAAGCCATGCTCGGTTCGGAGAGCCTGGAGAAATAGCATGGGCCTCAGCACGGCTCTTCGACCTCACCCATCGGCTCGTCACGGTGTCCTCACAGGCCACTGAACCTTTGTTTCCAAAGGCATATAGGGGTTAGGGTGCACTGAAAGCTATGGGTGCTGGAAGCTTATCTCAACTACTCTACCTGTAGCAGCGCTTTCCAAGGCTTTTTCAGCCACTATTACGGCCTTCAAGCCGTCTAGTAGTGTGACAGGCACTCTCCCACCATTAACAGCGGCTTCAAGGAATGCTGCATCCTCCCTCATTAAAGGCTCCTCGCGCGGAGCTGCTGAAACCATCTCCCACTCAGCATTATATATGCGGAGGCTCTGCTCAATGTAGTTTAAGTGGGCTACAGCCTTGGTGCCTGTTAGGAGAAGCCTCCTCTCCTTATACGGTGTCACCCTGTTAACCTCTATGGCTGCGGAGCCTTCAGGGAACTTCAATATGAGGTGTGCTGCATCCTCGTAGTGCTCGTTTACAACCCTATAGGTCCTCGCATACACTTCGATCGGCTCTGCTTCAAATATCAGCCTGGCTAGATCTATCTCATGGGTGGCTAGGTCTAGGACGACGCCTGTATCCCTTATTCTAGGAGTATAGGGGCCGACCCTCCTAGCATTAGAGGATATGACTCTGCCTAGAATGCCCTTCCCCAGAGACCTGATTAGATGCTTCACCACGGGGTTAAATCTCTCTATATGGCCGACCATTATTCTCTCAGCTCTCCTAGGCCCAGCTGCCTCAAGGATCCTCTCAGCCTCCATGCTGCTTGTAGCCACAGGCTTCTCGACTAGAAGGTACTCTACACCCCTCTCCAGCAGCTTTAACGCCACTTCTACGTGGAACCTGGTGGGCACAGCTATTATAGCCGCGTCAGGCACCTCTTCTCCAAGCATATCATCAACGCTTGCGTAGACTCTGCCCCCATACATCTCAGCAACTCTGCGCGCCCTCTCAACATCCACATCGACTAGGGATGAGAGGGTTACAGGCATGCTGTCTGAGAGGCTTTTAACGACGCGTGCATGGTTCCTCCCCATATATCCTGTTCCTACCACAGCTACTCTGAGAGTCAATGATGCTCACCCTCCCGAAAACCGCCAGCGCTCAAACCTCTCTCGCTTCCTCCTAAGCTTCTTGAACTCCTTATAATGCTTCTCACATAGATACACTCTCCCATGCTCTACTCTCAGCTTATACCCCTTCTCCTTCTCCAGTATGCTTGCCTCAGCATAGCTTACCGAGTGGACGGCCTTCTCAACGCATCCCTCAACGCTGCATAGTACTCCTTTATCCACTCTGCCCACAGCTCATTCACCCACACCTCTAGGAAACATTGAAGTAGGTAATAATAGTCTCGGGTAACCCGGGGTGCAGGTATGAGGATACTGCATGTAAGCGACATACACTGCTCCACGAGCTCCGCCGAGCTTATTCCAAGCCTTGTTTCAAGGCATGAAGCCGATGTTATAGTGGTGTCAGGGGACCTTGAATGCGACGACTATATTCTAGACAAGCTGCTTGAAGCAGGAGTACCTGTAATCGGTGTTCCAGGAAACATGGACGACTCCTATGTGTCGAGGGCGATGTCTGAGAGGGGAATAAACATAGATGCAAGCATAGTGGAGGTTAGCGGAGTATTGTTCGCTGGAGTGGGGGGTAGAACACCTCTCTCATCCCTCAGGAAAATAGATGGACTGCTGAGGGAGGCGAAGAGAGGGGAAATAGTGGTTGTATCCCACCATCCCCCTCATGGCACAAGGATAGATGTAGCGCGGAGCGGGGTGCATGCAGGCCTCCACGAACTTAGAGGACTGCTCGAAGAACACCAGCCGCTGGCATGCCTCTGCGGCCATATACATGAGTCTCCAGGAGTAGATAGGATTGGAAAGACGCTGATAGTTAATCCAGGGCCATTCTATAGGGGGAGATACGCTATTGTAGGCCTAGAACCCCTTAAAGCAGAGCTGCATGAGGCTGAAATAGGATACTAGGCTTCCGTCCCACGCATGCCTGGGGCATAATTGCTCCAGGCTATAAGGCAGGTGTAATATGATAGCATAGTGGAGCGATGCTGGGAGGCGGCCTAATCATATCCGCGTGCAAACTCGAAGACGTCTCCACCCCAGAGATCCCTTATCACAGGGCTCTCAGCAAGCAGTCCTCCATCTTCCCCTAGAATCCTTATATGTCCATCCACGGGCTCATCCATCATGGATGCATTGATTACTGCGGCCCCGCCCTTAGATACGGCTGAACCTATCATTTCCCTCCCCCAGACCTCGACTCTAAACCCCTCTGGAACCCCCTTAACCAGTATGCTGTCCCCGCTCCTGGTCACAAGGTTTTCGCCGGGTATGATCTCAGCCTTACCGCTCGGCTTCAGCCAGCCCAGCCTAGCCACGGCGAACGGGTATCTATTGTAGAAGAGGTACCTTATCCTATGATACCCTGACTCAAGCATGAGGGGGGCGCTATGATATGCTCTTGGAGCCTGGTCGAACCACGCATCTATCACCAGTTCCCCGTCCAGCCATACCCTACTACCATCATCTGTAACCACGTATAGCCTGTATGATCCTCCTTCAGGCACGTAGAGGTAGCCTGTCCACTCAACCATGAAGTATCCTGGAGGCACGCCTGGTGCAGGGGAGTCCCACCAAGTAAAATTTATCTGCCTATCTATCCTCTCAGTTATAGCACTCAGTATGGAGGGATCATCAGGAGGCCTCTCACCCCTCCACGCATAGTATCTCCCCCTAAGCCCATACACCTTACCCTCACGCACCCTTATGAACAAGTATTTCTCCAATGGGATCATCCTCCAAGACACATAGAATGCATGGAGATATTTATGCGCGCTTCACAGCTCCTTAGCCATGACATACGCGTCCTCCCCATCCAAATAGTACATTGGAACCCTCCTCACAACCCTGAATCCAAGCTTCTCATACAGCCTTATTGCAGGTATATTGCTCACCCTCACCTCCAAGTAGACTTCAGACGCCCTGTAGGAGTCCTTGAGATCCCTCATAGCGGCAAGCATGAGCTGGGTTCCAAGCCCCCTACGCCTATGGGGTTTAAGAACGGCCACCGATATCACGTGGCCTTTACGTACAAGACCCCTCCTAATGAACCCTAAACCCCACTCAACCCTACACATAATGTAGCCTACTATCTCCCCATCATGCTCGGCAACATAGAATGCTTTACCCCACCTTCTAAGAAGATCCTCGAAGAAGCTGCGGGGATAGTTTTCAGGCAGTGAGACCCTGTTAACATACATTACTGCAGGTATATCTGTTTCAACGGCACGCCTGATCACATAGGATGCCCCGCCCACCACTCCGCGTCGCCTACACTCCTCCATTAGGATGGTAATCGTAATAAAGGTCATTCATTTTAGCCCTATAAGCCCTACTAGTCTCGGAGGATAGTGTTTTGAGCGAGGCTGAAGTAATAGTGGGCTCGGAGTCAAGGAGCCTTGAAGGGAGGCTCATAGTACTCGGCGTAACAGCCAGCGTATCCATATATAGGTCTGTGGATCTGGCTAGAAGGCTTATGAGGTGGGGGGCAGAGATAAGGGTAGTTATGAGCAGCGAGGCTCAGCGCCTAGTATCCCCCATGCTCTTCGAGTGGGCCACCGGGTCTAGGAGCATAACAGTGTTCGGAGGGGCTGAAAGCCACATAGATGTTGCCAGAAAAGCCGATATGCTGCTGATAGCGCCTGCTACAGCCAACACTATCGCCAAGATCTCATCTGGAGTATCAGATACCAGTGTCACGCTGCTCGCGCAGACTATGCTGGGATCAGGCAAACCAGTAGTGGTTGTACCAGCCATGAATAAGGCCCTCTACGATTCGCCTATCATAAGAGAGGCCGTGGAGCATCTTAGGAGGATAGGCGTAGTAGTAGTTGAACCCGTAGTGGAGGAGGGGAAGGCTAAGTACCCGCCCGTAGAGGAGGTGGCGTGGAGAGCCGAGGCCCTGCTCCTCAGGGGAATGGATCTGAGGGGGAGAAGCATACTAGTCACAGCAGGGCCGACTAGAGAGTACATCGACCCTGTGCGATACATATCTAATCCCAGTTCAGGCAGAATGGGCGTCTACATAGCATTGGAGGCCGCCTATAGGGGGGCTGAAGTATACCTTGTCCACGGCCCACTCTCAGCAGGGCTTCTAAGAGGCCCTGCACGCGTGGTCAGCGTCGAGTCCACGGAGGAGATGCTTAACGCAGTCCTCAGCATAGCATCGGAGCGCAGGGTAGATGCAGCAATATTTGCCGCGGCTCCAGCAGACTACAAGCCCTCTGAAAGAATGGGTTATAAGATCCTCTCAGGCCACAGCATTTCAGTTAGACTTAAGCCAACCCCTAAGATCATAGACGAGTTCAGGGCAGCCTGCCCTGACAGCCTGATAGTAGGCTTCGCCGCCGAGACTCCTCGGAGCAGCGGGGAGCTTGCCTCAAAAGCATTGGAGAAGATGAGGAGGCATGGCATGAACATCGTGGTGGCTAATAATGTGGCAGGCCGGAAGGCGGGATTCTCATCCAACTATATAGACGCGTTGATCCTGGGGCCGGGCAGCAGATCCGAGAAGCTGGGAGTAGTGGAGAAGAAGATGCTGGCGAGAAGGCTGCTCGACCTAGTTAGAGATGCTTTGAGTGATGAGACTTGAGGGGAGTTCTGGCAAGAGTCCCCCTACATGTAACAGGCTTCTGGAAGCCTATACTCAGGCCTGATAAGCTCAGCAGCGGCAGCATTGGGGCAGGCCTAGTATTATCTCCTGGAGTAACGGTGAGGCTTAGGCTGTGCAGCCACTCTGAGGTAAGGCTTAACGGCAGGCCTCTGAGGCTCAGAACCCTCAGCATACTTCTCGACAGGCTGGGAGCGGAGGCATGTATAGATGCCTGGAGCCCTGCCCCCCTGGGGGCAGGATACGGTGTCAGCGCCTCCCTGACCCTAGGAGCAGCCGCTGCTCTAGCCGCATCTATGGGCCTCCCCTTATCCAGGGTTTTCAGGGAGGCCCATGTAGCCGAAGTCGAGGCGGGCACAGGGCTCGGAGATGTTGCAGCAATAATTGATGGAGGATACCTTGAGCTGAGGCTGAAGGCCGGGGCGCCTGGAGTAGGGCTTGTTGAAACACTACCCCTCGACACGTTCCTGGAGGCCGTGACAGTTCCACTGGGATACGAGGATACCTCCCATATGCTTAGAGGGATGCCTGGAGAGGCTTACAGCATGGTCTCCGATGCTCTGAGAACCCTTTCATCAAGGCCTAGGCTCAGCTTATTCCTCCAGTATTCCTATAGGTTCTCGCGTGCAGCAGGTATGATGACCAGCATGCTGGAGGAGGCTTTAAGGGAGGCTTGCTCGGGATGCCTGGGATTCTACGTTAAGAAAAGGGTAGCGGTGCTTCTAGCAAGGGGGAGGAGTGCCTGGATTGCTGCCTCAAGGCTTGAGGAGAAGCTGGGAGTTAAGCCTATAGTCCTCAAACCATCTCCCGGGGGAGTCATGGTATTTAGCCTTGAATAATACTTTGAGGCTTGGTGGCCGCTGTGATCAGTATTCCTCCAAGCCATCCGAGATACAAGTCCCTCATGCTTAGGGAGAGGATAGTTGAAGGTTATAAGAGGAGGCTTGTAGTGCTTGAAGGCCTCATAGCTCATGGTAGGGGCGAGGCCTTCGACTACCTGCTGGGAGAGGAGACCAGGGGCTTCGCCCTCAAGGCGGCTAGAGCAGGGGTTGCTGCAATGCTGCTTGCACGCCACCCCGTAATCTCTGTTAATGGAAATACTGCCGCTCTGGCTGCAGAGCATGTGGTAAGGCTGGCGGAGGCTACGGGGGCATACATTGAGGTGAACCTCTTCTATAGGAGCAGGGAGAGGGAGGAGGCTATAGCCGAGGAGCTTAGACGATGGGGGGCACGCATAATCCTAGGGGTAGGAGACGATGCCTCAGCAACAATACCGGAGCTGCAGAGCGAGAGGAGGAGGGTGAGTCCCCGAGGAATACTTGTAGCCGATGTTGTGCTCGTCCCACTGGAGGATGGGGATAGGACGGAGGCTCTCCGCAGAATGGGTAAAACAGTAGTGGCAGTGGATCTGAACCCCCTCTCCCGTACAGCTCAGACGGCAAGCATAACCATAGTGGACAATATTGTGAGGATACTTCCAGTCATGGCTAAAATGGCTGGGGAGATGAAGGAGTGGAGCAGAGATAGGCTTAGTGGAATACTGGAAGCCTATGATAACTCCAGGATTCTAGGGGAGGCTATAGGCTTCCTGGAGGAGAGGCTTAGAGGACTGGCTGCTAGAGGAGTGTTCTTAGAGCTTCCTAAGGCCTAGGCGTATGCTCCTCTCCTGGAAACACTCCTCCCCTAACCTCCTCCACGTATCTCGACACAGCGTTAACTATGATTGAGGATAGGTCGGCGTACCTTTTAGCGAAGGGAGGGGGGTTTGGAGTCAAGCCCAGTAGGTCGTGGAGCACTAGCACCTGGCCGTCACACCTGGGCCCCGAGCCTATACATATGGTTGGCACAGGGATCTCCCTGGTAATCCTCGCTGCAAGCTCAGGGACAGTGTATTCTAAAACTACTGCGAAGACCCCTGCCTCAACCAGGGCTTCAGCATCCCTTGAAAGCTTCTCCCACTCCTCCCTCCTCTTACCATACAGCTTGTAGCCCCCTATTCTAAGATACTTCTGGGGTGTTAGGCCTAGATGCCCCATCACCGGTATACCTGCAGACACTATGGCTTTAATCCTGTCAGCCATCTCCTCCCCTCCCTCAAGCTTAACAGCTTCTGCCCCAGCCCTAACCAGCCGGGCAGCATTAAGCACAGCCTCCCTGACGCTGGGCTCATAGCTCATGAACGGCATGTCGCCTACAAGCAGTGCTCTGGGAGAAGCCCTGGCCACCGCCCCTACATGTCTAACCATGTCATCCATAGTCACGTTAAGCGTGTCACGCATGCCTAGTACAACCATTCCGAGAGAATCGCCTACAAGTATGGCGTCAACACCTGCATCATCCACTAGGCGTGCCTCATGATAGCTGTAGGCTGTCACCATGGCTATGAGGCGCTTCCCCTTAAGCCTCCTAAGCTTCCTCGCCGTGACCTTCTCAGCCAAGCTTCCCGCCCCTTGAGTAGAGATAGAATAGTATTGTTAATAGGTGTTGGTATCCCACGCCTGCAGGCCTCCCTGTAGAACCAGCCGTTAAGATAATCTATCTCCGTCCTCCTCCCAGACCTGAGGTCAACGAGCATGGAGGAGTAATTGGATCCTGTTGCTTCAACTATGCTTAACACGTATTTCCAGGGATCTTCAGGTAATTCGACCAGGCTCCCGGCAATCATGCTCAGCTCTGCTGTGAGTTCTCGTGCAAGTCTCCTAACCCTCGGGTCCTCTACAAGAATCCTGTTAGGAGCCTCAAGCAACGCTGTTAAGGGGTTTACCACGGAGTTGGCTAATGCTTTAAGCATCCTGTAGGGCTCCACGTCATCTACAAGCATTATGTTTCCACCACCCTTCTCGAACTCCTCTGCAAGCCGCCTAAGCCTAGGAGTGGGGGAAGCGGAGCGTCTTCCAAGAATGATTCTCCCCTGCCCGCTCAGCATTATGGTCGCCGGGTCAGGCCTGTAGGCCCCGTACTCAACTATCCCCGCCGCAGCCCTGTCTACACCGTACTTCTCCTCAACCATCTCCAGGGGACCTATGCCGTTCTGCAGCGATACTGCTAGCTCAGGCCTACCTAGCAGCCTGGATGCGAGGCGCAGTGCCCCTCTAACCTGGTACGCCTTAACGGCGAGCAGTATTGTCCTGCACTCCAGCCTCTCTTCCCCCAGATCTCTCCAAGCATATACTTGAGGCTTGATGAGATGATGCTCCTCCCCATTCACAATGATTCTCAGCCCCCTTGCCCTGAGCAGCAATGCATGCCTCCTGCTCCTCGCTATGAGGATGGGGTTAGAGGATCTGAGGAAATATGCTGTGAGGCCTCCTATGCTTCCAGGCCCTATGACGCAGTATTCATGCATTGCCGGGAGCCTCGGGATGCATGAGGCTCTCAGCAAGTAAGAGTGTTTCCTCAGCCCTGCCCTCAGAGCTCCTTGAGGCCAGCCTGGAGGCAACCCTGTATCCAAGCTCTATGATCTGCCTCAGCGTCTCAGCCTCGCTTGACAGGATGTCGGGGTACTCGCCCTCAATCTTCGTTAAGATCCTGTATGCCAGCTCGATGTCTCCGAATACAAGCGTCCTGAAAAGCCTCTTATCCATGCTTGTCAGCCTGGGCTTGGAGGCCAGCTCTCTGAGCAGGCCTAGCAGCCTGGCGGGCTCCAGTGCAGCGACCTGCGCCTTAATGAGCTTCACTCCAGGCTCGTCGCTCCTCTCAGCTTCTCCCCCATGCTCGTATATTCTCAGCGCCTCCCTTACAGCCTCAGCGTCTATGAACCTCCACCAATGCCTACCGCTACTATGATAAGTCGTCTCAACTATGCCGTAATCTCTTTCAAGGCTTCTGAGCAGGGGGGATGGATTATACTCCACGCCCAGGGACTCCAGGCTTCTCACAAGGGACTTGTAGTCGAAGTCTCCTAGCCCAGGCTTCCCCCTTCTGGAGTCAGCTATGCTTAGAGCGAGGCTGAGTACTAGGCGGGCCCTGTCACCGTATTTTCCGAGAGCCTCGAGCGTGCGGTCCCTAACCCCTCCTATCAAGCAGCATCACCGCGGCCTTCACAATGCATGCAAAGAGGCGCCGCAGATAGGGTGGGCTGGAGTGATATATGGGGATTACGCATAATGAGATCATAGGTATTACTTTATTTCCCTTTATAAGGATGAGGGCCTAATACTTCTTGTGGGTGTGGCTTTGAGCAGGGGAGGATATGCTGTTGAGGCTGTGAATCTATGGCGCTACTATGGGGGCTTTGCTGCTTTGCGTGGTGTTGGTTTTAGGGTTGGTTGGGGGGAGGTTTTCGGGCTTATAGGGCCTAACGGTGCAGGTAAGACAACGACCCTGAGAATACTTGCAACCCTCCTCAAACCCAGCCGAGGCAAGGCAATCATAGCAGGCCACGACACCCAGAAAAACCCCCAACAAG
>JALWQH010000048.1 GCA_027083135.1 Desulfurococcales archaeon
ACGGGGTGATGGATGGAGGAGGATTCAATTATCTTAGGGGATTGGTGGGGGATTCTGCCCGCTATATTATGAGGTCCTGCTACCCGCCTATAACTGTGCCTGCATGGATGGTGATGTTTACGGGTAGGCTTCCAGGGGAGCTTGGGATCTATGGTTTCAGGCATAGGAGGCCTGGGGAGTATGGCTACTATATTGTTAACTCAAGGTTCATAAGGGCTCCCACACTGTGGGATGAGGCTGGTGGGAGGGGGCTCCGCTCAGGGTTGTTCGGAGTACCCCCAACCTATCCCCCCAAGCCTATTAGGGGGTTCATGGTGACAGACTTCACCACTCCCGGCCCAGACAAGCCCTACACCTTCCCCCCAAGCCTTAAGAGAGTGTTGGAGGCGGGGGTTGGGGCCCCCGTGTTCGACATACTGTATAGGAGTGAGGATAAGGGGAGGGTTACCGAGGAGCTGCTGGGCATGGTTGAGAACCACCTGAGACTGGTGGAGTGGCTTGCAGCTAATAGGAGGTGGGATCTATTAGTATACGTTGAGATCGGGGTTGATAGGGCTCACCACGCCTTCTGGAGGTACTTCGACCCCAAGCATCCACGCCACGAGGAGCATCCAGTGTATAGTGGGGTTATACCGAGGGTTTACGGGATGATAGACGGGTGGCTGGAGAAGCTCCGCAAGAGGATTCCGAGGGACACCGTGATAGTGGTTGTATCAGACCATGGGGTGAAGGCTATGATGGGGGCGTTCGCAGTCAACCAGTGGTTGGAGGAGCAGGGATACCTCGTCCTCCGGAAGAAGCCTGAGAAGCCTGGGGAGGATTTGAGGGAGGACATGATAGACTGGAGTAAGACGAAGGCTTGGGCGTGGGGAGGCTACTATTCCAGAATATTCGTCAACCTTGAGGGGAGGGAGCGCCGCGGAGTAGTGGAGCCCGAGGAGTATGAGGGGTTCTTAGAGGAGCTGCGCAGAGGCTTGGAGAGGATCAGGGGGCCTGGAGGAGAGGTGTGGAGGAACATGGTCTACAAGCCCAGCGAACTATACCCTGTGGTGAGGGGGGATCCACCAGACCTAATGCTCTACCTAGACGACCTCAACTGGAGGCCTGCTGGAACCATAGGCTGGCCCACACCCTACCTAGAGGAGAACGACCGGGGCCCCGACGACGCTGTGCACGACTGGAACGGAGTATTCACGATACATGATCCAGAGGGAACCCTAAGCCCAGGAGACAAGGGAGTCATACACATACATGAGATCAAAAGCCTGTTAGAGGAAGTATTGTGGGGAAAATAGCAGGGGGCTGAGCGGCCTTGGCTGGGGGGAGGAGATGCCTGGATAGAGGGCTGGTTGTCTGGTTCACGGGGCTGCCTGGTAGTGGGAAGACAACCATAGCTAGTGGGGTGGCTGAGAGGCTTAGGGAGGCTGGCTATAAGGTCGAGCTGATTGATGGAGATTGGGCTAGGAGGACGATAAGCCTCGGAGCAGGCTACACCAGGGAGGAGAGGAAGACACACCTACATAGAATAGCATGGGTTGCGAGACTATTGGCTAGGAACGGGGTAATAGTATTGTGCAGCTTCGTGTCACCCTACAGGGATGTCCGGAGGATGATAAGGGGGATCATAGGGGAGGAGGCACCCTTCCTAGAAATATACGTCAAGTGCAGCATAGAGGAGGCTATTAGGAGGGATCCCAAGGGGCTGTACGCCAAGGCCCTCAGAGGAGAAATAAAACACATGACCGGAATAGACGACCCCTACGAACCGCCGGAAAACCCAGACCTAACCCTAGACACAGAACACGACACACCCCAGCAAAACATAGCCAAAACACTACAACTACTAGAACAACACGGCATCACGCTCAATTAAAGGCTAAAAGATACGGCAGGGATTACGGGAGAGAAGCATTAATTTAGGGATCACTCTCCCAGCATCCCTCTATGAAGGTCCTGGGACACCTCTAGCACTATGCTCATCAGGCCTGGGACAAGCCTGGTATTCTGGGAGGGAAATTCCTCGGGGAACCATCATTTCTATATTGAGGCAGGCAGGGCGGGCTGAGCATAGCTTGATTAAGGTGGAGCAGAGTTGCAGAATGCTTATATTTTGGTTCAGCAGGCTATCTTGTTGGGATAACATGTTGAACAAGTCTAACAAGCATGGGGAAGGCAGGCTTATAGCTGTTAGGAGGTTCGATGAGGAGCTGTACAGGCTTGTGAAGATGTATGCCTCCCTTGAGGGGAGGAGAATAGCCTCTATTCTGGAGGAGGCTGTTGAGATGTGGCTTGAGTCGAGGGGAGGGGTGGAGGAGGCCCGCCTCTGGGCCAGGCTTGAGGAGGAGTATGAGAGGAACCTCAGAGTACTGGAGGGAGTTAAGGCTAGGGAGGGGTACGCGCTTGTCTGTGGGGGACGCCTAGTAGGAGTCTTCCAGAGCTACACGGAGGCTGCGGCTAAGTCGAGGGAGGAATGCGTGGCTGAGGCTATCATAGCCAGGCTTCCCTACAAGGCTGGTGAGAGAAGGGTTGAGTTGGGACTGCCTTGGTGAGCTAGGCATGCATGCCTACCTCAGAGACATGGATGAGGTGTATGCACCCATAATCAGGGCAAAGCTCCAAGACCCTCTCGGAGAGAGAAGCGTGGAGCTGGAGTTCCTAGCCGATACGGGTTTCAGGGGTGGAGTACTGATCCCCCTTAAAACCTACGTGGAGCTAGGATTAAGCTTGTTTGAGGAGCCCGGAGCCATGGGTGAGACAGCTGTGGGGATCAGGGTAAGGCTGAGAGCCTCCAAAGCCCTGGTAGAGGTTAATGGGCTTAAGATCCCCTGCACAGCATACACGGTGCTCAACGTTAGGAGACCTCTGCTTGGAAGACAAGTGCTTAGCGAGACAGGCCTCCTCTACCAGCCTCCCAAGCTCCTAAAACTACCCATCCTGAGAGGCGAATAACCCCACAGCTTAATCCAGAGCATGGGAACGAGAACCGCCTCAGAGAACATTTCCTTATGACTAGGCCTTTTTTAGACATGGCTAGGAGACGCCTCCTAGATTATGGGCGTTACGCTGTCTAACCCGGAAAGATGCCTATGATCTCTATGCGGGGCGGCTTGCAGCTATGGTGAAGCATGGGGCTTGGGTACAACTCATCTCCAGGGAAAACTGAAATGATTTGGAGTAGGGAAGGGTTTTGGGAAGCCTTTAATTCAAGGCGGGGATTAAGTTTAGAGAACTGAGAACTTTAAGGTGACCTGGGATAATGGTTGTTGCTGGGAAGACTATTCTTCCCTGCATGCTTCCCTTGCTTTCCTTAGGCCTTTCTTGGTGAGGCCGTAGGAGCGTCGGCCCTTCTCATGCCTCTCCTCATAGAGGTATCCTTGGTTCACTGCTTTTCCCAGGTATTTCCTGGCTTCTTTCCCATTGTAGGGTAGGAGGCGCCGTGTTACTGCTTCCCGTGGCATGTGGCATTTCACGGATCCGCCGCATAAATAGTATATTCGGCAGATAACAGCGATTATCCCTTCGTCATCACTAATGGTCATCTTTACACACTGTAATAATGATAAGCTTTCCTTCTTATAAGCTTTTTCAATCAAACAACGATGTATGAGTTAAAACTATGTGGCTTTTAAGTATAAATATATATATAGCTGCTTGTATTACACTTATTCATAGTGTGAGTGTGATGCGTGGTTTTGGCGAGACCTGGCTTGCGGGTTCTCATCTTGTCTCAGCTCCCCTGGTGCTGAGGCCTGCCAGGATGCGTGTGAAGGGTAGGCAGTATCTCCGCTACTATATCAATGTCCCCCTGGAAATGGCTGCCTGGCTCTACGAGGTGGCAGGTAAGCCCCTGCCAAGGCCTGAGAACCTTGAGACCCTCCCCATCCTAGCCCTCCTGACACCCGCTAAATGGTACCATATGTTCATGTGGGACGACATACCCGTGGAGGCCTTCCACACCGTCCCCAAAGGGGTTCGCAGAGCTTTGGAGGCTCTAGGCTACCCCCTGCCCGTGGAGAGGAGCAGGATCCCCCTAACCGTGCTTGCCACTAGGGAGGAGTTGGAGGAGCTAGGCCTTGATCCCGGCGAAATATATAGTCTCAGAGAACTCGCCGAGAAGCTGGAGTCCAAGCCTCCGCGGAAAGCCAAGGAGAAGGTTGCGACAGCCACCTAGGGCGATAAGCTGGCAGTCATTAATTATAGGTGGGTAAAACTACCTAGCGGACACATAGCTACTAGGGATATAATTGCCTCATGGAACCTAGCTTTAAAAGGACTTAAACTATTCATCCAGGACGTGGAGGGCGGTGGTTACGTGGGCTCCCTGAAAGCTTCTGACCAGATGCATCCCCAAGAAGGGATGAGGGGGAAGCCCACGCCCAAAGCAGCTGGAACACCCATAGTAACCCAGGATAACCTAACTAACAGACACGGGCAACTACTGTGCCGTCTCACAGCACCATATTTCCCCGAGGCTTAATCCTCCCAGACTCCCCACGTATACTTCAAGCATCCCTCGGCTAATTATATAGAACTCCGGTGGAGGTATGGGTTGGCAGCCCCCTAATATCGGTATATAATGGATCAGTAGCCTTGCTATTTCCATCAAACCCTCAGACCATCCGGTTTATATAACATATATTAGTTGGATGTTGAAGGGAAGCATAGTTTAAGCCATTCTTCTCCCTGGTAAATTTTATTTTGTTCCTTTTTCTTTCTCCTACTGTAATGTTCTTTGCCTCTCAATGCCTCGTCGAACTCCTTGTTTATGGCTTTCCCGAAGATTTGTTTCTCATAGTTCTTGACAACTATGCCTTCTATGAGTGGTGCTCCATAGTAGGAGGGCCTCCTCATGAGTCTTAGCAGCTCGTCTCTCCATGAGTCGATGCTGATTAGGCCTATGTGGATTACTGGGACATAGCACCAGCTGTGATCCTTTAAGACCTCATGTTTCTCCAGAGCATTGAGGAATTTCCCCGAGGCCTTGTCATATACGTCGAAGGCTATCTTGTAGCATGGAAGCTTGGCGTAGTGGATCTCGTGTCTCAGACCCATGTACTCGTAGAACACCACGTAGTCTCCAATATCCTTATACATGAATTTCCCATCAATCTTCTCCTCGACAACCACAATGCTGCTGAAAAGCATTTTAAGCTCCTCTAGAGACAGAGGCTCCTTCCTATAAACATAATCGTAGATGGGTATCCTTCTGATCTTAGGATAGTGCACCATATCATCGGAGCCCATCTAAGACCCTGGCATACTTCTAGCCTATAAGTTATTTAAAATAATATTAGTTGTTCAGCTTACCTTGCCTTTTCCTCTAAAACCACCTCACTCCATGTTTTCTGCTTCGTTGCTGTGATCTCCGCAAACTCCAGCCTGCTTAAGCAGGAGAGGCAAGCTTCACGCCGAGACCAGAAGAAATGCTGAGAACCCGCTTCCTCTGATTGTACCGCTCTGTTTCTTCCTGTTTTCATTGTGGCTTGGTTTTCACTGGTTCCAGCCTCGCCCATCCTCCTCTCTTTCATCGGGGTGCAGGGTCATGGAGCCTAGGAGCCGAGCGGCACCCGGGGCCCTGCATCCACGCTTAGCTGGGGGCTTGGAGCAAAGCTCCCATCACCCAGGGGCTTCGGAGGAAATACTAGCCAGCACCACATGTAAATCCCAGCCAAGACACAGAAAGAAACGAACAGACACAAAACTGCAATCCAATGCTTCTGTCCCGCTAACCACTCGATCACCATATCAGTACGGCTTTCAAATTGTTCCAGGCCTTCCTTAGCCATTCACATGTAATGCTTAAACCGTGATCCCCTCCCTTGACGCTGAGTGTTCTATGCTGCCCCGCAGCCTTCTTCCCTCCATGTATCTCTTCTCGTCGATGATTATCAGGTCTATTTCCCGGCCTAGGGCTTTGAAGAGCCTCATCCTCGCCCGGGACTGCAGTTTAGGAAGAGCCTCCAGCCAACCCCGTCTTTCACCACTACGAGTATGTCCCAGTCGCTGTTCTCCCGTGCTCCCGGGCCCTCGACCCGAAGAGCATGATTTTCTCAACCCTTAGCATCCCGCTATAAGTTGCTAGCAGCTTTCAAAGTAGGGCTGGCGATGATAAGTCTACCGGAGAAGGGGGCTGCCTCCTAGACGAGGGGCTCATGCCGTTTACCCTGAAGAGCACCCTGACTTCCACGAGGAGTAGTTTGCAGCCATGATAGATTGTGGAGCCGAGGCACAACCTGCAGAGCAACCTAGACAACCTAGGTGGGGGAACGGCAAGCTGCCCAACTATACATGGGAGTTGTTCTCCACTAGTTTTCAGCGGAGGATTAGGGTGCTCTATATGCGAGTAGCTGGGATTCACGACCTGTTCCCCGATGAGACTGGGTGTCTGAGGGAAGGCTTCCGGGGGGATAGGGTTTTATGTGTTCTCGGCATATGTATGGTTAGGTGGCTATATGCCTAGGCGTACAACTGTGATCCTGGATGATGATGTGTATGAGAGGCTTGTCAAGGAGAGTGTTAGGAGGCATGGCAGTGTTAGGGCTTTAAGCAGGGTGTTAAACGAGTTGTTAAGGGAGAGGCTTAGTGGTAGGGAGGACCTGGTTAGGCTGCTTTACATGGATAAGGTTGCTGAGGCCACGCCTGAGGATCTTGAAAGGCTTCGCAGGGAGCTCAGTAGGAGGTTTGTTGAAAGATGATTATTGATACAACCTACCTCCTACCCCTTGCACGCATAAGGGTTAGAACAGATCTTTTGAGAATGATCGTGGATGGCAGGGTTGGAGAGGGGGTTGGTCTAAGCGACATTAAGGTGAGCCTAATCTCATTATTCGAGCTTCAGGCCAAAGCATCCAAGCTGGGTGTGAGGCCCAAATACGTTATCGACGCGGTGAAGGCTGTGCTCAAGGCGTTCCCCATCATCCCCTACTATAGGGATGACATCATAAGAACCGCTCACGAGGTCAACAAAACGCTGAACGACTATATAGATTCCATCATACTAGCCACAGCAATAACCCAGCATGAACCCCTAGTGACCGAGGACAGCCTCATACACTCACAGAGGAAAACCTTAGAGGAGAAATATGGTATAAGGATACTGAGATACGCTGACTTTACTAATCAATGAATACAGGCATGCCGCTTCCTCTAACCATATCACCCTGTTTCATCGTGGCGCGGCTTCCCTTAATTCTCTCCTCGCCTAGGAGGCTCATCCTGCCTAGGGCACAGTCCTATCGCGGTGTTGGGCAGTTCTTCCAGGGCAGGTTGTTCACTGTTACTGTGAGGGTGTTTTCCCCGGGCGGGGTTTCTGCTTCTTGGGCGTAGATTGCTGGGATTATCTCGTGGTCGGGGTAGTGGGGCTGTAGCTTTGCCTTAATCTCCCTGGATACTGCTCTGACTTCCCTCCCGCTCAGCTTTGCCCACTTGGCCTCTACTGCGAGCACTTTTTTCTCATCGTGGTTTATTATCACGTAGTCTACCTCCCTGCCCTTGTGTAGGAATCTTCCGGCGGTATCCGGCTTCATGTGGAGGCTGTCTGCAAGGATATATGAGTGGAGCCTGGCTATCTCCTCCCATCCCTTGGAGTACAGGTATTGGGCCCTCCTCTCCAATCGTCTCTGCGCAGCGCCGCGGCTGTGTACAAGCAGGTATCTGAGGGGCTCGATCACAGTATAATATGAGTCTAGGAGCCTGTCGTTGATCCTGTAGAGCCTTGGCCTACACCTAGGCACCAGCTCCTCAGCCTCCACCAGGCCTACGGCTTGAAGAGTCGATATGTAGCGGCTGACGTGGCCTAGAGGCATCCCAGCCATGCTCGCTATTTCTCCAAGCCTCCTCCTACCCTCAGCCAGGGCTCTAAGTATGGCATGGTAGGGGTGGGGGTCCCTGAACTCATCCCTGAGGATGAAGAGGGGCTCATCCCCCAGCATGCCGTTGGGGGAGAAGAGGTCCAGGTAGGCCTCCAGTGGGGGCAGATCATCGTTGACCAGGTTGAGGTAGAATGGGACCGTTCTGATTAGCCGTAACTTGCGTAAAGTTTGTGGATGTCGTTACGGCTAACCTTCCAGCCTCCCGTCTTCATTGGGTGGCTTTCGGGGGGAACGGGAACTCCCCACATCTTCAGGCCTCTTAAACGGATGTTCCAAGAGCCGACCACATCACGGTCGGCCTCAAAACCACAGCTTGAGCACTTTAAGACCCTGTGCCCATTCGGGCTTAGTTTTCCCCCACATATCGGGCACAGGGAGGAGGTGTAAGCGGGATTCACGAAAACAGCTTTTATTCCTTTTAGTTTAGCCTTGTATTCAATGATTGACTGGAGCTTCCTGAAACTCCACCTGTGAAGCCTACCGTTTATCCCGGCAGAATACTTTATTGAATCCCTGATTTCCGTGAGGTCTTCAAGGGCTATTCCACCGTGCCTTTCAGCCAACTCGACAATCTTGTTAGCCAGCTTATGATAGAGGTCGTTAAGCCTGTTCCTCTCCCTTTGCCCATACTTCTCCAGAAGCCCTTTCCTCTTCCTTCCAGCTTTTATCTTCTTCTGGATTTTTCTCCGCTTCACGTAATAGCCCGTCCTAATCTCCCGCTCATGGGTGATGATTTGGACAAACTCCCCGTTGGGAAGGCTGAGCGTTACGTTATTCTCGTTCAAGTCCACGCCGACAAAGGTCTTAGGCCCCTTAACCTCGACCTCTTTCGAGAATACAACGTTTAGAAAGACTCCTTTTGGAGTTCTCACCAGCCAAGCCTGTCCAACCTTCCAGTCCTTAAACCGCTTGTGATACTTGGCTGAGTAAAACTCCAGTTGGGTTCTCCCGCTCGGAGATGAGAGTTTCATCACTCCAGCCTCAAGGTTGAGTCTGAAAAGGTGGTCGTCGAGCATGATGGCCTTTCTCTTGAATACTGGCCTTCCCTTGGCTTTGCCCCTCTTTCTCCTTTTACGGTAACTCTTAAATATCGCCGTCGCCATCTGGCAAGCCGTGAAAAGGTAATGGCTCGGCAGTTTCGGATAATCCTTGCGTAAGCCCTTGTAAGTCTCCTTTTTCAGCCGGTAAAAGCTCGTAATATTGTTCTTAAAAGCGTAAGTGATGAGAAAATTCACGATTTCACGGTAAGTCGAGAAGAGGGCATCTAACCCTTCGGGCGTTCCCTTGAGCTTGAATTTTGCCGTGAGCTTAATCGTCTCTGAGGACATTCTTTACAGCCTCAACAAGGCGTTTTTTCTTGTGAGAATGCATCCCATAAAGCTTCCCAGCGAATGAGGTTACAATGGCTAACAGGTCTTCAACAAGTTCTTTTTCTGGTGTTCTATCCTCGTCACCGAAGATTACTTCGATTTCAACGCCGTGAGAGTTAAAGTATTGTTCGAGGTATTTGAATCCAAAGCGGGTGAGCCTGTCCCTGTAGGTTACCACGACTTTCCCAACTTCACCACTCTCCACGGGTTTAAAAAGCTGTTTTAAGCCTCGTCTATTTTCGTTTAAGCCCGATGAAATGTCCGTAAGGATTTTAGCTACTTGATAACCTTTAGTGGAACAGTAGTTTTTGAGGTATTCTACTTGCCTCTTAAGGTCCTCTTTCTGGTCTCGGCTTGAGACTCTGGCATAAATGACGACTTTGTCGAGGGTTTTGCCTTTGAGGAGTCTCTTTATTTCGCTTTCCGGAATACGGTATTCTCTGCCGACTTTATATGCTTTAATCTCGCCGGCTTTTATTTTTCTGAGGAGCGTTGGCTTGCTGATGCCCAAGAGTTGTGAGGCTCTTCCTGTCCGATAAAGCCTCATCCAGTTTCCACTAAAAGGAGTTATGAAACGAAAATATTTAAACTTTACACTTTTAATCATTTATGAAACAGTCCTCAGCCCCAAGCCCTCCTCCAGGGCGCGGGCCATCTCTCCCAGATTGAGGGAATGACTATACAGGCCTGCCTGATAATACGCTGAAGGCTTATCCGAAACCCACTCTAAGAGGAGCCTGGTCTTACCGATCCTACGCCTACCATAAACAACCACCAGGGCAGGCTCCCCGGAACCCCACAGCCTCTCCAGGGAGCCCAGCTCACCCAGCCTGTCGACAAACACCCCAGGCCTAACCATCACACCACCACTAAAACATGTTACACGTAGAGTATTATACCTTGCAGGTAACACATCTAGAGTATAATTAGCTCATGTCAAACTCGTGCCTGGGGATCGATTCCCCAGGATGTTTTTAGATGCAAACCGTCGTGAGGGTTATGTTTATTTCACCAGGCAATTAATAATTGCCTGGTAGGAGAACTTCCCCAGTGCTTGAGAGGAGAATTCATGTAGTCGGGAAGAGGGCCCTATACTTGCCCAGAGAAATATTGAAGACTGTGGGGCTTCGCGAGGGTGATCTAGTTGTGGTGAGGGTGAGCGTATAGTGGTTGAAAGGGCTCCTAACCCATTCCTCCTGGCAGCTAGGAGGGGGAAGTAGGCCTCTATAACAGTTGAGGAGTTTGAGGAGGAGAGTGAGGGTGAGCAGGAGGAGTGGGGTCGATAAGGGCTTGGCGATATTCCTCGACTCCACATATCCGCTACCTGTATTCGGTGTAGGGGTGAGGGGAGTCGATGAAGAGGCATTGCTTAGACTGCGTGGCCTAGCCTTAAGGCATGCTGCAGCTAAAGCCGAGGGAGGAGTCCTTCGATGAAATACTCTTCAGGGACCTTAGAAGGATCGACGTACCAATACTGTGTAGGGGAAACGAGGCAGAGCTGCTCAAACTGCTGGCTAGGAAGCTAGGTCTCAGAACCAAGAGACAAATAGGGCCGCTAGGATCACTGCCCCCCTAATGTAATCGTTCCTCAGCTGGAGGGCCTTATCGGAGTACTCCTCTATGAGAAACCACTTGGCAACAACGCTGGCATCAACCACTATTTTCTCCTTCTCCAAGCCCTAATCACCTCGGCTGAATCCCATTCCTCTGGAGCCTTCCTGCGAAGCTCCTCGTTGATCAGGAGGGCCTCAGCCAAGTCCCGCCTCTCCTCCTCCCTCAGCTTCTCAAGGATGGCCCTCCTCACAACCTCGCTCCAATTAACATAGCTATATCTCCTCATACGCTTCTTAACCTCAGGATCAATCCTCACAGTAATAGTGGACAACACTCCGCCACCAGGCATAAGACATGTTATTACAGCATAAATATACTACTACGTTTATACACTACCATATAGGAGGCTTGCATGGCTGGCAGCAAACCTCTTAAAACAAGGGTTAAACAGGCATGTAGCATCAGCTTATGTACTAGTATTAAAGTATAGGAATACCTAATGTATTATCAAGTGACCATAGTAGCTCAAGAAATCAGAATGCAATACATCTACTGAATAGTCATGGTAGACGGGATAGCAGACATAGTGATGGAGCTAGACAGCTGGGAAAGATTTTTGTCTACTCTTCGTGTTACACATATAGGGTAGTCTACTTTGCATGTTACAGGATTTGTTGATAGGGAGGGGGAGCTGGAGGCTCTGAGCAGGGCTTACGAGGCTCGTCCAGGGCTCCTAGTTGTTTATGGTAGGCGTAGGATCGGTAAGACCAGGCTCCTCTTAGAGTGGTGTGGGAGGAGCGGTGTGAGGTGCTGCTACTATCATGCAGTCCCCGCCAAGCATGAGGTTAATCTGAGGGGCTTAGCGGAGGCTGTTGAACTTGGCTTGGGGCTTAAGGGGTTCTCTAAGCCTGTGTACGGTTCGCTTGACTCGCTGCTGGAGGCCATGAGCTATAGGAGCAGGGAAGCCGTGGTGATTATCGATGAGTTCACCTACTGGGTTAGGGCGGAGCCCAGGGCTGCTGGGGAGCTGCAGAGGTTTGTGGACCACGTGTTGCCTGAGACCAGGCTGCTCCTAGTGGTTGTGGGCAGCCTGCTGGGAG
>JALWQH010000049.1 GCA_027083135.1 Desulfurococcales archaeon
TCTTGATGGATAATCATATTCGGCCACCAGGGTACCATTCTCAGCCATGTTCTTTATTGTTTTCCAGGAGTAGGATATTGCATTGGAATATTGGGTGGAGAATAGGAATAATGCTTAGAGCTAATGTATGGGGTGTTTGGGAAAAACAGGCTGATACTCTGCTACTCTATTGTAGTGTAGGATATTGCTATTATTATCAGCACTATTATCCATATCAGCACTATTGTTAGTATGAGCTTCTCTCTCAGGGTTCTCTCCTTATATATGGGGCTCATGGCTTCTCACCTCTTGGCTAGGAGCCAGCATGATGCATAGTGATCTGGGCCCACTTTAACCATGGGTGGCTCCTCTCTACTGCAAATATCCATTGCTAGTGGGCATCTCGGATGAAGTCTGCATCCCTTAGGCGGGTTTATGGGTGTGGGTATTTCCCCGTATAATTCGAAGCGCTTCTTCTTCCTAGCGTATTCGGGGTCAGGGACAGGTATGGCTGATACTAGGGCTTTAGTGTAGGGGTGCTGGGGGTTCTGTATGACCTCGTCTACAGGCCCTGTTTCAACGAATTTGCCTAGATACATTATGGCTATCCTGTCCCCGACATACCGGGCTGTTGCGAGATCATGTGTTATGTAGAGGAAGGTTACACCGTACTTAGACCTGAATTCTTCTAGGAGGTCTAGGACATTAGCCCTTATGCTTGCGTCAAGCATTGATACAGGCTCATCGGCTACGACGAACTCTGGTTCAAGTATCATGCCCCTAGCAACCACTACTCTCTGCCTCTGCCCGCCGCTCAGCTCGTGGGGGTATCTGAAGGCGAATTCCTCAGGGGGTATTAGTTTAACCTCCTCCAGTTTCCTCATTATCCTATCGTAGAGCTCCTCCCTGCTTGACACCACCTTGTTGACTATGAGGGGTTCAGCCAGTATGTCGAACACGTATTGCCTTGGGTTGAGGCTCTCATAGGGGTCCTGGAATATCATCTGTATCTTCTTCCTCAAGCCATGCTTCTTCCACTTCTTAATCGGTATACCTGATATTTTCTCGCCATTATAGTATATCTCGCCTGAGGTGGGCTCCTCTAACCCCACCAGCAGTTTCCCCGTGGTCGTCTTACCTGAGCCTGTCTCACCAGCTATGACGAATATCTCCTTCCGCTTTATCTCGAAGCTGACGTCGTCGACTGCCTTGACGAATATTCTCTCCCCTCTCAGTATGCTTTCAAGGAAGCTTGTACGTACAGGATAGTATTTCTTGAGGTGCACGGCTTTTACCAGGATGTTCCCGCTCATTTCCTCTCCCCCTCCTTTGCGAACAGCCAGCATGAAACGAAGTCGTCGGGCCCGAACTCTATTCTAGGTGGCTCCTTCTTGCCACATATGTCCATAGCCTTAGAGCATCTTGGATGGAACCTGCAGCCGGGTGGCGGGAACCTCAGGTCAGGGGGCTCTCCAGGCAATGCTACCAGCTTCTTCTTAGGCCCACGTATGCTTGGCACCGCTCCTATGAGACCCTGAGTGTACGGATGGCGTGGAGACTTGAAAATCGTGAATACGTCGCCTGTTTCCACTATCTTGCCTGCATACATTATGTATACTCTGTCTGAAACCTCCGCCACCAACGGTAGGTCGTGTGTTATGAGGAGTATGGAGACCCCTGTCTTTTTCTGCACATCCTTCAGAACCTCCATTATCTTAGCCTGAGTTGTCACATCTAGCGCTGTTGTAGGCTCATCGGCTATTATTAGGTCGGGGTTTAGGGCCATAGCCATGGCTATTACCACACGCTGCTTCATTCCGCCGCTGAGTTCGTGGGGATAGCTGTCAATACGGTTGGGATCCAGTCCCACCAGCTCGAAGAGATGCTTAACTGTGCTTCTACCCTCCTCAGGCCTGCTTATAACATCATGGTACAGCATGGCCTCTATTATCTGATCACCCACCTTCATGACAGGATTGAGAGAGTTCATTGCCCCTTGGAAAACCATACTAACCTTACTCCACCTTATCTTCCTTAGCTCCTCGTCACTAAGCTCCACAAGATTTATGTCGCTGAGGTATATTTTACCGCTTACTATTCTTCCTGGAGGGGGAACCATGCCCATTATTGAGAATGCTAGGGTTGACTTGCCGCATCCGCTCTCGCCTACAAGGGCTACAAGTTCGCCCTTATATACCCTTAGATCAACACCATCAACAGCTTTCACTATTCCTCCAAGAGTATAGTAGTGTGTTTTGAGCTTCTCTATCCTTAAAACCTCTTTCCTAGGCATTTCAATCACCTCCTCTGCCGTAGCTTGGGGTTAACCACTTCGTCCAGCGCGTAGCTTATGAACACGAAGGCCAGGCCTATACCCATGAGTGCTACTCCTGGAGCTATTATGTAGTAGGGGTTGGGGCTCAGCATGGCTCCCTCCTTGTCAGCGAAGTATAGCATTGTTCCCCAGCTTATGGCTGTCGGGTCTCCTAGCCCCAGGAAGCTTAGCCCGGCTTCAAGTATTATAGCCCTGGTTACATTTAGCACCATGGTTGCTGACACTATGGGCAGGACGTTGGGGAGGATGTGATGCACCATTATGTAGAAGTCGCTTGCCCCTGCAACCCTGCTTGCATGCACGAACATTCTCTCCTTAAGTGAGAGCGTCTCACTCCGCACTAGCCTTGCCGTGCCGGGCCATGCTATCAGGGCTATGACCAGGATAATGTTCCATATGCTTGCTCCAAGAATCACTGAGAGCACTATGATGAAGGGAAGGCCAGGAATCACTAGGAACAGGTCTGTGAGCCTCATTAGCAAATCATCTGTTATCCCGCCAATATAGCCTGAAGCTATTCCAATAGCCGTGCCTATAACCATAGTCAGCAATGCTGCCAATATGCCTACGAGGAGTGATGTCCTTGCACCATAGATAACCTCGCTTAGTATATCTCTCCCCATCTCATCTGTTCCCAAGGGATGCTTCCAGCTTGGAGGTTCGAAATGCTTCCCTACTAGAATAGCCCTAGGATTATAGGGAGCTATCCAGGGAGCGAAGACAGCCATTACAACATATATTAGTAGGAGCACTAAGCCTATCTTTCCAACCCTTATCCTAGAGTAAACCCGCCAGAACTCCTTGGTCTTCTCTATAATCCCTCCCTTACGTAATCCAGGTCTACTGACATCTCCGCTCATTAGTATCTCACCCTGGGATCAAGGTAAGCATACATTAGGTCGGTTAGGAAGTTAGCAAGCAGTACGACTACTACCAGTATGAAGAAGAGTCCTTGGAGCACAGGATAATCCCTGTTAATCGCTGCCTCGTAGGTCAGCTTACCTATGCCATCCCATCCGAAAACAGTCTCGGTGAGCACAGCTCCACTTACGACGAAGGCCATGTCTAGGCCGGCCATGGTTACAATTGGTAGGAGGGCATTTCTCGCAGCATGCTTCCATACAACAATTTTCTCTGGAAGGCCCTTAGCTATAGCTGTTGTTATATAGTCTTCCCTCACAACGTTTATCATGGTGTTCCTCATTATTAGGAAGTCTCCTCCAAGCCTGATCAACGTAATTGAAATCATGGGTAGTGTGAGATGCCATAAGTAGTCTCCTATATACTGTAATATATCCTTGTAGCTTCTAGCAGGGGTTATTGTTCCTGATAGGGGGAACCAGTGTACGTGTACTGCGAACATCATTAGCAGCATCAGGCCAAGCCAGAACACAGGTATAGTGTATAGAACAAGAGCAGTCACTAGGGTGCCTATATCTATTGGAGTCCCCCTACGCCACGCGGCCCATACTCCCAGGATCATGCCTATAAGCAGCGCCATGCCGTGTGCTGATATTAGGAGTGCGAGAGTGTTAAGCAGTTTTCTGCTAAAAATGACGCTGGATACAGGTGCATTATACACGTAGCTTATACCCATGTCTCCTTTCAACAGGTTTTTAATATAGATGAGATACTGCTGCCATACAGGCTTGTCCAGGCCCCATAGATGTATGAGGCGTTGAGCAGCCTCAGGTGTAAGATTGTACTGCTCTAGTATTAGTCCAATAGGGTTGCCTGGCATTAGGCGGAATATGAAGAACATTATGGTTATGAAGAGGAACACCGATATTACTAATTGGATGGTTCTGCGGATTACGTAGTCCCGCAGTGCGATGGCCTAACCACCTGGCGGCAGTTTAGAATTAGGAGGGTAAAAAAGGGTTCTGGAGGTGGGAGCCGACTACTTTCTCCTAGCTATCCATATGCCTGCTATTAGGAATATTATTATCAGGATTATTGCTGCCGCAACCTGGCTTGACGGCATACCTTTCTTAACCGTAGTGGTGGCGGTAGTGGTTGACACCACGGTGCTTGTTGACGTCACAGTCTTCGTCACGGTTACTGTTGAGGTTCCAGGTGCTGGAGGCGTCGTGCTCGTAGTGGTCGTAGTACTGGTGGTCGTAGTTGTAGTGGTTGTAGTAGTGTGAGCCTTAGGAATGGCCTCCAATATGCCATCATTATCGATGTCCTTATAGGTGTATTTATCCGACTTGGCAAGCATCTCCTTAGCCTTGTCGAGCTGTGGCTGTATGCTACCTATCCATGGGTACTTCTTAGGGACATTGGGATCATTATAGCCATCAAAGTAGGGTGATATGTACCAAGTACATGGCTTTCCTAGGCCATTGAGAGGTCCTTCAACAACCTGCTCCTTGGGTACTAGATATGCTATGGCTCTTCTCAGCCACACATCGTCTAATGGGGGTCTTCTTAAATTGAAGCCTAGGTAGTAGAAGGTGAATCCTGCCTGCAGGTTAAGATGCAGCTTAGGATTATTCTTCACGGTATTGACAGCGCTTGTGGGTATATAGTATACATAGAAATCAGCCTCGCCTGCCTGCATGGCCAGCAAAGCAGAGTTGAAGTTCGTTATTATTCTGAACACGAGTTTATCGACCTTGGGCATATCGCTTCTCCAGTAGTGTGGATACTTAACCAGTTCTACGTATTCTCCTTCAACTCTCTTTGCCCACATAAAGGGACCGCTTCCAACTTTAGGAGGCTTGGTTGCATTCCAGGGCACATTCTTCCATACATGTTCTGGTATTATAGGCATGCTTGCTAGATCGAATAGGAACCAGGCATATGCTTTCTTAAGGTAAACCTTGATGGTATACTTGTCTACTACTTCTGCGTGATCATAGTACTGTGCAATCCTGGAGAACGATGGTATATTGTTCTTCTTGATTATGTCGAAGGAGAATTTCACGTCTTCGGCTGTTATAGGTGTTCCATCATGGAATGTGGCGTTATGAACCAGGTAGAATGTCCAGACCTTGCCGTCAGCGCTGTGCTCATACTTGTAGGCTAGCCAGGGCCTCGGCATGTAGCTGTCATTCAGGTATACTAGGGTGTCGTAGAGAGCACTCCATACCATGCTTTCATAGATGCTCTTCTGCAGATACACGTTCTCCGACTTCAGATCATCTGCCAGGATTACGGTGAATGTGCCGCCTGTCTGACCTTTCTTGTGGACAGTTCTCCAGGTCATGGGGGATGCATAGCCCCAGTACTCCTTGTGGAACCCTGTCCAGTCAACACTCCATACTTGTGTTAGGTACCTAGTATATATTCCAATCCAGGGCACAAGGTCTGCTAGAATTTCCTGGATCTTCCAGATGATTTGCTGCTGTTGTTTAAAGTCGATTGCGCTGTCCAGCTCGTCTGCAAGTTTATCGAGGGTAGCGTTATGCACTCCTTCAATATTGTATCCTCCAGGCCTATCTTCGCTGCTCCTTATGAACTCGCTGATATACATTGGCATGTTCTTGCCGCTCCAGCCTAGGATGTAGAGGTCAAAGTCATGCTGGTCTTGCACCTTGCCTATCTCGTAGTTGAAGTCTACAGGCTTAGGGATTATCTTTATCCCTATCTTACTTGCATAGTCGGCTAGCAGCTCGCCAGCTCTTATTCTAACGGGATCATATGATGGCATCATTACTGTGAATTTCAGTTTGAGGGGCTTGGCCGCGGCGGAGGCTCTGAGGGCTCCGCCCAGCGCTGCGAACATTGATACTATGAATACTGTCATTATTATTGAGGCTGCTATTATCTTAGTGTTGAATCTTAGTCCCATACATATAGCACCCCACTATATAATACATCGAGTACTACTTAGAGTGGGTCTGGGTAAAAAATGTAACCTAGAAGGCCCTCATATTCTCCTAGATGCCTCTGCCTTCACTCCTGCTTGATGCGAGGAGCCTTGCCAGATACTTATATACGTCTACGAATCCGTTAAGCTCCTCTATGAGCGTGTATTCGTCTGGCATGTGGGCTGTTCCCTCCGCTCCAGGCCCCATGACTACCACGCTGCTTCCATGGGCTGAGTAGTATACCTGGTCTGTACGCCCTGTTGAAACAAGTATTTGCGGCTGCCTGCCTGTCACGCTGCTCATGGCTTCTGAGGCTTTGAGCACGAGCTCCGAGTCCGGCGGGGTTACTGATCCTGGAACCATGCTGAGTATCTCCACCTTCACCCTAGCTCCTGTTCTCTCCGCTGCCTTCTCGAGGTATTCTTTAAGCTCTCTTGCAGCCTCCTCCACATTCTCCTCAGGCAGGACTCTGCGGTCAAAGGAGAATACGAATTCTCCGGGCACTATGTTATCCTTGTGTGACGTGCTTTCAGCCTGTCCTCCAAGATTAAGGGTTGGATGCTTGGCCTCCTCAGGTATTATGGGGTATTTTGAAACCCTTGGCTTAATCACGTTCTCCTCGTAGGCTGGTTTAAATGAGCCTAGAAGCATGCAGGCCTTCTCGAAAGCGTTTTCACCCATGAAGGGTACGCTTCCATGAACCTGGCGTCCATACACGTGGATCAGTCCCCTCACGAAGCCCTTATGCCCTATTGCTATTCTCCTCAGGGTTGAGGGCTCAGCTATCACCACGTAGCTCGGCCTAACCCCAGCCTCCTCTACCAGGTATTTTGTCCCGTCTCCGCCTGACTCCTCGTCTGGAACAAAGGCTGCCTCGAGGCCTAGATCACTAGTATCCACTATGTCTTCTGAGAGGATCTCCTCCAATGCTGTAACCGCTGATACTATGCCTCCCTTCATGTCTGTTGTTCCTCTACCATACATGCGTCCATCCTTGACCAGGGGTTTGAAAGGCTCAGTCACACTCCAGCCTGTGCCTGGAGGCACTACGTCGTAGTGGCCGTTGAAGTGTAGGACTCTGTCCCTCCTACCCGTATGAGCGTAGACTAATATTCTCGGATGCCCCTTATGCTGGGGACTGTAGGGATAGTTTTTCTCTAACCAGTCCTCAGGTATCCTTATGAGATCCACCTTCATCCCCGCATCTCTAAGCCACTCTGCTATGAGGCCTGCAGCATCCTCGTAACTCTCCCCCGGCGGGTTAACTGTGGGTATGGAGACGAGCCTAGATAAACGGGATACCAGGATCTCTCTCCTATTCATGAGGGCACCATGGGTAGAGCGATTATCATGGAATATAAGGCCATCCCTATGGTATCCTCAGCCAGGTAATGCCGGGCAGCCTATATGTTCCGCATTGCCTCATAGTACTCTAGGAGCTTAGCCTGACTGCAAGCGTGGCGGCGAGCAGGGCTACTACCAGTATTAGTACGAGGATTAGCGGGAAGCGTGGGGAGCTCCTCTCACCTGCTGTACGGCTCAGTGGTGATACTCTTATTGATGTATTTATTAGTGTACTACTGGTTTTCCGAGCGGTGTTTTCAGTGCTGGTTACTGTATCTTCTCCGCCTGAAGATATTGTTGGCTGGGCAGGCTGGGTAGTTTGAAGAGTCTTGCTTGATACTCTGCGGGTGCTTGTAGTGGTGGTGGGGGTTCTATAGGTGCTTGTGAGCGGCATGGTTGAACCAATATACATTATTCCGAGTTCATGGTAGTATGATATCTCGACGATGACCTCATGTATTGGGAACCCTATATTCCTCAAGGCTTCGGCAATATTCTTGGCTATCTGTTCGGCCTTAGCCCTAGCCTCGGCAGGATCCTCCTTTATCATTTCAAGATAGGTTGAGGTGTTCACCTGGATGTAAGGTGTGTTCAGGGGATCGGAGCTTATACCCGTGTAGGGCACCAGGTTTAACCCATACTTCCTCAGCTCCTTGTCCAGTAGCCCTATATAGCGGTTTATCTCGGGGTCTAGGCTAAGTAGCAGGGGTCCATATTTAAGCGGATAAACCTCAACTCTAATACCGTATTTCTCCATGTCCTCCCTATAAGGTGATATAAGTTTGTTCACTTCCTCAATAGCCTTCCCTATGTTTTCCTTAGGGGCACCTACGGCTATCAGCTTCTTGGATGGACACATTATGGGGCCTATGCGTGTCTCATCAAGGAAGGTTAGATTAGCAAGCAGGTTATCATAAACAGCTCTAAGGGTTCTAGATGATCCTTCTTCTCCTGAAGCCATCACACTGCATTCGCTTCTTATGACGGCCGATAAATGCAGAGCAAAGCCAAAATATCTATAGTGTTCCTTATCCTGAGCTGGATGATAATAATAGACGTACACGGTATAACCCTCGTAGTTCGCCGCGAGCTTAAACAATCTGGCCTCGTAGTCTTCAAAGAAAGGCTTATCCACGGGCATAACCATGGTGCTAGTAGAACCTAAAGTAATGGGTATTAGAGCAAACAAGACCAACATCAATAAAGCCCATAGAGTTCCCTTAAGCTTCATTGCCTCTCACCACGTCTCCAAATATACTCCAAGGTCATTCATAGCATTTATAACGTCAACAGCTCCTCCAGCTATGATTCTTATACCATCATCGGTTTTTATGTATTCAACAAATGAAATAATGCCTGTTGCTAGCACAGTCCCATCATCCTGGACATATATTACTGGTCCGCCACTATCCCCGCTCCAGGGTCCCCTTCCAGAGCAATTATACTTGAATGTTGAGTCAGGATTTATCTTGAAAACCTCGCAATTTTGAATAATACCTGAAGTGATGCCTATCATGGTCACATAGGTATAAAGCTTTGGATGTCTAGCACCAACTACAGGTTTAGTTGCATCATTATACCAGTATACGAATGGATCAACTTCTACACCATATGGAGATGTGGCTATCCATGCTGCATCCATATTATTGGAAACTCTCCAATCCTCTCCAATGTAATTATTATTTCCTAGAGTTGGTTGGTATACTTGGGCAGGCCCTACTTGGTTCTCTATTCTCACACAATGTGCTGCTGTAAGTATTCCGTAGAAATATTTACCGTTTATGTATATATGCGAGGAGAAACCTGTAGTGGCGAGACTATAGTATTCACCGCTACTGTTCTCCGTAGCTATAGTCATTTGAACACCAGCTATGAGAGGCCTAAACCTATCACTCTGCGATAATGGTAAGACTATGTGATTCTCCCTTGAGCCTGTAGGTATGGATACAAGGCTAACCAAGCTTATATAAGAAACTAAGAGCGCTATAACCCATGCATTACGCATGAGGCCTTCACTATCATAATGAAGTATTAATTCCTCTATATATATCGCTAGCTGAAAGCAGCTGAAGGCGTTGAGGCGGTTAATGTAGTTAATATTAATTTAAGGCATCTATGGCTTGGAAAGTTTAAAAGTACTGCAATATTAGTAAAGTGTTAGGCCGCTCTCAGCGGAAAAGATCCTAAGGAACAGCTAGAAATTTAGAAGAATATCTTTGGGAAAAGCACCTTCCAGGTAAAAATCTGCAAGTATATTTAAGTTTAAGCTAAGTAAGATCAGCTAGCTTGCCTAGGATGAGAATGGTATGGGTCCTGAAGTTCTCAATACTAACAACATAAGGATTTAGGGATGCGATCATGTGGGTGTGGAGCCGGGGGCGGGATTCGAACCCGCGGGAAAGCGGGTTTCCGATGGGCGGGTTCCGCCTATTGGCGGTAGCCACTGCAGCCCGCCGCCTTAGACCGCTCGGCCACCCCGGCCCCGGTAAATGCTGTTTTCAGAGGCCTATTAACTATTTTCCAAGCTGATGTTCCCTGGCATTGCTCCAGTGATAAGCGGGGTCTTAGATTGCTTGGGGGCGGAGATGCTTTGTATTTATCAGAGCATTAATAATGGATTTGGAGCTGAGTATGAGTTGGCTCTCAGGTCATGGTGATGTGGCGTGGTGTTTAGTATTGAGGAGCTATCCGTGATTATGGGTAAGGTGAGTAGGAGTGGAATAGAGTCGGTTATTATAGGTGGAACCGTTGTTCAGCTTGCCCTCAAGTCTAGGAGGCTTGAGGGAGACCTGGATCTCTTCGCTGTTAAGCCTAGCCCCCTGCTTGAGGAAGAGGTTTACAGGGAGCTGGCTGAGCGTGAGGGATGGTTGCTCTCCTATACTGGTCTAGGTACTCCTAGAATGCTTGCAAGGGTGGGGAGCGTGGAGATCCCCGTGGAGTTCTATGAGAATATATATGACTTCTACGTGCCCCTCGAGATCATTGGGAATGCTGGTAGCGTTAAAGTTAGGGGTGTCAGGTTGAGGCTGATAGGCATTGAGGACTATCTTGTGCTTAAGGCTAGGGCCGGGGGAGACAGGGATCTAGCCAAGCTCAGAGAACTGGCATCCAACCCCAGGCTCAAAATTGATTCTAGGAGGCTCAGAGAGACTGCAGGCTTGTTCGAGGAGGAGGGCATCATTATTAGGAGGCTCAGAGAGGCAGGCTTCAAGGTCTAGGAGGCTCCACTAGGCTTGGGGAAAGCTTTCTAAGAGCATTAAGCGTCTCCTTCACAAAGGCATCAATATCCTCGGGCCTTACACCCCTCTTGGATGCTATGCTCTTAACTATCTTCTCAACTATCCAGTAACGCTTGTATTTTTCATTCAGCGCCCTCCACTTAACCCCTCTGAGAGCTTTGGCTAAATCCTCCCTATAGGGTAGTAGGCCCTTCACCATCATGACGGCTATTATAGGGTAGCCTACATACCCCCTATACACCGTCCCATTATCTGTGCTGTAAGCTTCCCTTCCATCGCTGCTAACCCATACGCTGTACTTTCTAGACCCGTCAGATGAGACAACCTCAGCTCTCCCCCCATCCATCAGCCTGATCCTCCCGTCAGCTATGGAGCCCAGGGCTTCAAGCACCTTTATGCGTGGAGGCATGCTGAGGGGCTTAGGCATACTGTATGCACCAAGTAATAATTAGTATGCAGGAAGCCCATAACACTTCCGCATCCAGCGTTCTTTTCGCCCGAATTACAACTGGCGCCGGGGAGGGGATTCGAACCCCCGACCACCGGGTTAACAGCCCGGCGCTCTACCGCTAAGCTACCCCGGCTCCTCGGCGCCGAGTATGGGGTTTTACAAGTACCCTTAAAACAATTACTTCGGCGGCTCCTGATCCTCCCATAGCTGGAGCATTCGGCGTCTCTTCACCCTGTACATAACTCTGTCGAGATACCTGTATACTGTGGCATGCCTTCTACCCTCTATCAGCATCTCAATAGCCTCTCTCGCCGCCTGCGCTTGCTCGTAGTCCCCTATAATTGCTACATGAGTATCGCTTACAGATATGTATGTGCCAGTCATCTCCTCGAGGGTTCTCCTAGCCTTCCCTGCCTCCCCTATTATCCTCCCCTTAACTCTTGAGAGGTGGTTCGGGGAGTCGCCCACGTATTGCTTTAGATCTATTACTATGAGTATTTGATCCTCCTCAAGTATTCTGAAGGCCCTCTCAGGGCTGAACCCGTAGCCTATGGCTCTTATGAAGTCCCTGGCCTTCATGAGGTTTATGGGTGGAACTCCAGGGGCTTCAGGCTCTATTATAACCATGCCTGAGGAGCTGTCAACGGTTATCTTAGTGCGGGTACGCCTCATAAGCTCCTCCTTAACTCTTCCCTTCTCACCTATCAGCACACCTATTCTGCCTAGGGGGACCTTAGCGTAAAGCCTTGTCACTCCCTGCAACTTGTCACCACCCGGTAGGCTTCATCTACGCTTGGAGCACTTATACCTACCTCCCTTGAGAAGAAGCGTATAATATTCCTTAGATCCCGTGCCAGGAATTCCTCGGCCATGGGGTGTGAGAGATCAACAGCCTGGGATACATCTATGAGCACCACTTCTCCGTCTCGCAGCATCACATTATACTCGCTTAGATCAGCATGTACGAGCCTTGCCTTACAGTATGCTAGGCGAACATATCTTAAAATCTCCTCCAGGATTCTCTCAGCCTCCTCTCCTCTAGGCGGATTTTCCTTGAGGAGGGGTGCCCGCACACCGTTTTCGCCTATGAACTCCATGACTATTATGGTCTTGTTGAAAGCTATTGGCCTCGGAACCCTTACGCCTGCCCTGCTCAGCCTTACAAGGTTGCCGTACTCCTTCCTAGCCCAGGCAGCCATTAGGCTCCTAGTATCCCTGGATAAGAGGCCCTGGAATCTAGGATCACCTTCAATATATTTGCGTATACTTTTCCTAAACTCGGCTGTCACTGTGAGGTATATTTTGACTGCTAGATCCCGTCCCCCTGGATCCTTGGCCCAGTAGATCCTTGCCTCCTTCCCCGAGCTTACAACACCGTACATGCGTGCTATTATTCTCCTACGCATAAGCTCGTAAAGGGCTGTGAGGGTGAAGGTGTCGAAGACCTCCTCCACAACCTCGTAGAGATCCTTATCCTTCCTCCTAGGCTCCTCTTTCCTCCTATACTTCTTTAGAAACTTCTCCTCGGGCTCTCCGCTCAGAAAGCACCACCTTCCAGAAACTCGGGGGGCAGGTATCCCAGCTCTATCAGCTTCCTAACCTCGTCTCCAAGATACCTGTGAACTATGTCGCCCTTCCGATCCCCCTGAAACTCCCAGGGAACCATTAGTACAACGTCTCCCTCCCTAATCCACACTCTCTTCTTCATCCTGCCTGGAATCCTACCCATCCTGACCTTGCCGTCGAGGCATCTGGCCATTATGTGCTCTGCTCCAAGCATCCGTTCAACCACGCATAGTATCTCTCCCTCCCCCGGCAGCACGAGTTCCTTAGGCCTCTCCTCTCTTCTCCTCTTCTTCTTACGCGCCATTCTCCCACCACTTGTTAGCAGGGTTCTCCATGAACCCTCATTAAATTTTCCCAAGAATATGGAGTTCTCCGCTCCTCATAACTGCTTTCACCTTGTCCCCCGGCTTAAGTGTACCCGCCAGCCTTGCCTTGGAGAGTGGGATGTCAAGCGTCGAGTAGTTATCCATGTCTAGCAGGTATATGAGATCCCTGGTTATAGCTGTAACCATGAGCACCTTAACCTCTTTCTCACACACTATCTCCAGCCCCCCGGACTCCCAGAACTCTTCTCCGCTGAGACTTGTTCTTCTCCCTCCAGCCTCCTCTAAGATTATCCTGTTACCTGAAATCCCCTTAATCACGGCGGGCCTATCCTTATAGATCACTATGTCTCCCTCCCTTATTCTAGGTATTCTTACAAGTATGGTTGTCTGCACCTTGGCCTTACCTCCCCTTCTCCCCACAACCTTATGTGTTTCAACAACCTTTGCGGCAAGCCTGCTTCTAAGCTTGGATGCTATGCTTCTAGCAGAGGCTTGGTCAAGTATTTTTAGATCAAGGCCCTCCCTCTTCTCCTCGACTTCACCAATAGTATCGTAGAGGTGGCGTGGAAGCCTGCGTAGAAGCCTTGACACCTCCCTCCTCTCATCATCACTGAGCCTGCCGTCCTCTCCGCGTAGCTGTAGGATCGCCTCATAGGCCCTACCAGCCTTTCTGAGGCATGAGGGGCAGAGCACGTGTTTTACGCGTAGCGGTATTATGGCCTCATACCTGGCTTCGATCCCCCTGTGAAACCTTGCTCCAAGAAGCACGCGTGCTACTCCTCTATTTCGATCCTCCATTCCCACCACTATGTTTTCAACCCATATCTCCCTTACCTCGGGATTAGGCTTAGCCTTGGAGAGGATCTCGGCTTCAACCGCTGCACGCAGTGTTTCCTCAACGCTGCCTTCGGGTGGAAGCCATGCTCCCTGAACTCTTAGGCTACTGCACCTAGGGCATATTGTAACCTCTATTTCCCCTGGAAGCTTGGCTACCCCCTTCTCCTCAAGATAGCATTCCAGGCATAGGTTCCCTATGAACGGCCTCCCAGGCTCCTCAGGCCTCCCACATCTAGCGCAGATTTTCCTCACCACCGTACACTCACCACCTGTGCGTGAGGCACGCCTGCAATCCTTATAATGGCTTCAGGATGCACGTATCCCTCCTCCACGGCCTTGGATACAGCATGCTCCCCTACAAGGTTCATTATGGTTGCCTTACCCATATATTCTGCAAGCTCATCCAGGCTTGCCAGGAAGCCTCCATAAAAGGCTGTGTTAACCTCTAATCTAAGCCTACCCTCCTCTAGACGCCTGCCGAGAAGCTCTGCATCACAGGCGGCGAGTATGATGTCGCCGCCCACTCTATGCAGCTTCACATATACTTCCGGCATGCCTAGCCATACACCCTAGAAGGGTTTAACAGGGGTTTCAGCCCCGCAGGCCTCGCATACGAGTATCCAGGCCTTCCCCCTCCTCTCAAGCCTCGTATCAGGCCTTCCACAGGTAGGGCATATGACATACTGCTTTACGAATAGCTGTATAAGCCTGTTAAGCGATGCTGCCGATACTCTTATGTTTATCATAAGTATCCCGCTGTCCTCATCATATGAGCCTGCTGCAGCTAGTTCTTTTAAGAGGTATCTCATCAGTAGGCGTGGCTCACGCCTCAGCACGCCTGCAATCTCCCTGAAGTTTCTGACAAATGTGCGGTTGCCTATGTGCTCCACCTTTACAGGCGGAACCTCGAATCTCTCATGCCTGGCCTGCTTGCGCGGTATCTTGGAGTATAGTCTCTCCAACAGTGCATCATAGTTGAATGCTGCCTCGCCACTCATCTCCAAGCCCTCCCTACCTAGTGGTTCCCACAAGCTATTTAATATTCTCACTGGAAAGATAATGAAGGCTTACCTGCCTAGTGGTGGAAGTATTGGATGAGCTTGAAGGAATGATTAGAAGCGTGATCATGGATGAGGAGAGCGAGGCTGCTGCTTATTATAGGCTGGCCTCGCTGGCCGAGGCCGAGGATGTTAAGCGGACACTGCTATCAATAGCTGAAGACTCAGTTGTCCACGCGGAAGTCATGAGGGGGATCCTCGCAGCATTGAGGAGGATAAGAGGCATGAGGAGGGAATTCAAGCCTGCTGAGGGAAGCCTCCTAGAGGAGCTTAAAGCCCATCTATCCATAGAGATCTTGGCGGGGGCTATGTATGATGATCTTAAACGCAGAGCCGACGTGGGTAGTATGAGGGCAGTGATAGAGGCCATTGAGCGTGAGGAGAAGAAGCATGAAAGGCTTGTTAGAAACATATTGGAGAGGATTTCAGCCTAAACGTGGAAATATTAGCCTTGATCCTACGGATCTATTCTAGAGGGGTTTCAAGGCGGTGGAAAACTGTGATGCTAGGCCGCACGGATAGATGCAAGCTAATAATACCTGCAGGTATCAGGGTTTAGTATGCCTGGGCGGTGTGGAGAAGCTGTAGGGGATGAGGCGTGAAGCCGCCTAGGGTTTATATTGAAACATATGGATGTGCATTGAGCCATGCTGAGACCAGCATGATGGAATCCCTGCTTAAAAACAGGGGTATAAGCATAGTTGAAAGGCTCGAGGAAGCCGACGTCATAGTGATCAATACATGTATAGTTAGGGCTGAAACAGAGGATAAGATGAGGCGCCGGATCTCCCAGCTCTATGAGTACGCCTCCAAGAAGGGTAAGAAGCTCATAGTGGCTGGATGTATGGCTAGAGCTGAGCCCTACGTTATAAGCAGGATTGCCCCTAAAGCCAGCATGATCTCGCCTCAGAATACCCATAGAATAGTTGACGCTGTTCTAAGCCGGGATAGGAGGCTGTACCTGCTTGGGGAGAAACCCCGCAACACGTTATCGCTTGTGAGAAGAGGGCTTATAGGAATAGTGCCCATAGCTAACGGATGCCTAGGTAACTGCAGCTTCTGTATAGTTAAGTGGGCTAGGAGGAGGCTTGTAAGCTATCCTCCCAGGCTCATAGTAGGTAATGTTGAGAGGCTTGTAGCTGAAGGCGTAAAGGAGATACAGATCACTGCTCCCGACACAGCTGTATACGGCTATGATCTAGGGAGGCCGATGCTGCCCGAACTCGTGGAGAGGATATCTGAGATAGAGGGGGATTTCATGATACGTGTTGGGATGATGACCCCTAACTACGCCTATAGAATAATAGATGGCCTCATAGAGGCCCTCAACAACCCCAAGGTATACAAGTTTGTCCACCTGCCCCTTCAGAGCGGAGATGATGGTGTGCTCAGAATAATGAGGAGGGAATACACTGTCGATGAGTATAGGTTGCTTGTAAGGGAGATTAGGGGGAAGGTTCCTGGAGTAAGCATAGCCACCGATATAATAGTAGGGCATCCAGGTGAAACCGAGGAGGCTTTTGAAAACACGCTTAGAGTGGTTAGGGAGCTAGGCTTTGAGAGGATACATGTAGCCCAGTATTCGATAAGGCCTCACACCGAGGCTGCATCTATGCGGCAGATACCCGAGCATGTGAAGAAGCAGCGTAGCCTTAGGCTTATGAGGCTTGCAGAGGAGATCGGCCTGAAGGCTCATAAGCCTTACATAGGACGCATTGTAGATGGAATAGTCGTCGAGCAGGGTAAAGGAGACACGCTTGTAGCCCGTCTTCCAAACTATATTCCACTCGTCTTCCCCGAGTCCCCCATGCTTATGGGTAGATGGTCTAGGTTTAGGGTTATGGACGCCACATTCTATGATTTAAGAGGGCTCCCAGTACAGCCCGGCATTACTTAACGGGAAGGCTATGCGCTACATATATATGGAGCCTGCAGTATTACTTAGCCCTGCATCTTTTAATCCAGTCTAGTCTTATAGGATGCTCTACGGGGATGCAGGAATGATGGATGATGTCGCCTTAGAACTAAGCAGCAGCCTGGACTATATTAAAGAAGTTAATGCAGCCCTCTCCAATACTGTGAGGCTTATGAGGAGTGCTGAGGACGCACATCTTGTAAGCGACGGCTCCGCCGCGGGGAAGCTCTACAAGGCTGGGCTAAGCCTCATATTATTCGTGCCCGTACCCATAGCAAGCGAGGCAGCAGGCTTCATACTACTAGCGCTTGGAAAAATACTTTCGGAGCGCTCGAAAAAGCCTGTGGAGCTGAGACTCGACGAGCTCATGGATGCTACGTTAAAGGCTGCTGAAGACACACATTACTCCTTCTGAATACTTTCAGCCGCCCCTCACCGCGCATCTGATTTACGGTCATCCTTAAAACATGTCTGCAGCCATAGCATCCTCTCCGGGGGAGAAGCCTCTTGCAGAGGATAGTGACCTTTAAGATGCCTGACGATATGTTGGAGAGGCTTGACGCCTATGCGGTTCGCAGGGGGATGGCTAGAAGCGAGGTTATAAGGGAGGCTATAATAGCCCTGCTTGCAAGAGAGGCTTATAAGGCTGGCTCCAGGAGAGATGTGAGGCTGGCCAGCCGGGCTACAAGCCTCCGATAATCATTATATTCCCCTGATAGCTCATTCTAATCTGGTGCCGCCGTAGCTCAGCCTGGCGGAGCGCCGGACTCATACGGCCGCTGAAGGCTGGCCTGAGATCGGCCTGAGATATCCGGAGGTCCGGGGTTCGAAGCCCCGCGGCGGCACCATATATTAATAATAAGGCTTCATCTAAGGGCTATTATGGGCTGTGCTGAAATGCATGCTGATAATAGGTGGTTTGAAGCAAGGATAGTGTGGCTACCTATGAACGCCCTTACTGATCCACTATGGGTTCCATGGGTTCCCACAAGGAGGGAGCTCATGGATATTATCTTTAGTCTTGCAGGGCTAAGCGATAAGGATGTCTTCTATGATCTTGGGTCAGGTGATGGGAGAATGGTTGTTGAGGCTGCTAAGAGGGGGGTAAAGCTGGCTGTAGGGGTGGAGAAGAACCGTGAACTATACTTGAAGGCAGTTAAGCTTGCTGAAAGAGAGGGGGTTTCAAATAGGGTTTCATTCATAAATGGGGACTTCTTCTCTGTTAATATCTCTGATGCCACGGTGGTTTACATGTATCTGTTAACCAGGGTTAACAGGCTTCTAGCCCCTAAGCTAGCATCCGAGCTTAGAAGCGGTGCTAGAATAGTGTCGCTTGACTTCGAGATCCCTGGGTGGAGGCCGCTGCAGATAGTTGAGGCAAGGATCGCTGGTATGGATCGCAAGTTATACCTATATGTTAAAGGAGTATCTGATCCGCCAATGATCCATGGCCTCATGCCCGGTATAAGGGGTAGATAGCTTTCCTGCCTTTAAGCCTGGCTTCCATTCCGCCAGGCCTCTTTTACTGGAATCTAAGTAGTTGTTGTTCCAGGGCCCTGCTCCCTACATATGAGCACCGAGGATGGTGAGTGGCGTAGCACCACGCTTAGAGTGCGGCCACGCAGTATTTCTGCCAGTCCCCTTCCCCTCTCCGGAGGACCCATTATTATGAGGGATGCATCTATTCTCACAGCGAAGTCCACTATGGCGTTTCCTGTTGTTCCCCGGAGTATGAGGCTTTTAGGATATAGGCCTGTCTTCCGTAAGGCCTTCACGTATTCGTCTAGCCTTGACCCCATGCTGGCTGTTTTTCTCCGAACCACGCTTACTATGAAGATCTCGGCTCCCGTGCTAAGCGCTATTGCTGCGGAGTGTCTAAGTATGCATGTCTCCGGACGGCTTAGATCAATTGCAGCAACTATTCTCCGGAAAATCAGGGGTTTTGCAACTATGCTTCTCCCTTTCTCATTATAGCTCACTATGTCTTTAACTATGAGCACAGGCTTGACAGCTGTTCTAGCAAGCTCCTCGCTGACGCTTCCCAGGAGAATGGATTTAAACCAGCTTCTACCATGCGAGCCTGCAACTATTAGGTCAACGCTTAGCTTCTCAGCCAGCTCTGATATCACTGTGGCCGGCCATCCTCTACTCACAATCGAGCTTGCATCGAAGAGTTCCTTCAGCTTAGCCTCGTATTGCCTCAGCCTCCTCTCAGCCTCCTTCTCAGCTGCATTTAGAAGCGCGTTGACATCGTAGCCTGAGATCGGGTGCTCGTATTCACTGGGGTCAACCACGTGTACGAGTATTATTCTCCTTGTACCCAGGGCTTTCAGGCTCCTAAGCCACTCTACAAGCTTGTCTGAGACAGGTGAAAGATCCAGTGCTACGAGCACCTTCTCGTATCTTGCAGGCTCTATCATATCCTGAACACCTCCACCACCACGAAGTATACTATGAGCAGCGCCATACCTATAGGTATCCCCCGCTTAGCCCATTCACCCGAGGATATCTGCAGCCTGCCTGCTGCAACAATGTTAGGTATGTTTCCAGGTATCAGCATTCCCCCCGATATTATTAGGCTTGTAAGCGCTGATCTTATCTGGTTTAATGTTAGGGATGGGCCTATCTCGGCTGCAGTGAGCGTAGCATTGTCTAGGACTGCTGAAACCATGTTTACCCAGTATAATATGTATCCAGGGATCTTGGAGAGATACCAGTTTATTAGGGGGGTGAAGCCGTGGCCTAGGAGCTCTAGCGCGGCTACAAACATATATACTCTTACTGCACGCATTATCACGCGGCCTAGTGTCTCAGTATACGTGGCTTTAAACACACCCTCCCCTACGCTTCCAGCACGCTCCAACATGTACCCTGCATATATGGCTACGGCAACTATGCCTGGCACTAGGACTCTTCCAAGATGCGTGAAGAGGAAAGTGAATCCAGCATGGAAGGGCGGGCCGCTTAGCTTGGATATAGCTATGGTCGCCAGGGGCTCGCCTACAGGGGTCAGAGCGGCCCCCATTCCTATGGCGAAGGCTGACGCCACAGTATATCCTATCTTAGCCTCCCTACCTACAGGTAAGGCTGCTACAAGTTCTGCCAGTATGACCGCAGCAACTATGACTGAGATTATGCTTGACGTGAGGCCTAGGAGCAGTGCTATGGCTATTCCAAAATATCTTGGGCCAAGCTTAGAGTACATGGAGGCTATGCCGCCATATATCTGCTCGTGGTAAGCATAGAAGGCGAGACCCGCTACGAGGACCACCTGGGTTATACCCATGGGTACTCCCTGAATGAAGAGGGGGGTCTTTAATGCCAGCAAGAACAGTTCTTTCAAAGCCTTAACTCCGAGCAGGCCCTTAAAGTACAGCAGGCCGACCGCAGTGAAACCCATAATGAGGAAGAAGAGTTCCAGATTGCCTTCTATAATCTTAGACTTGAAGGGAAGCACGAGTACAAGCATAAGTATCAGTACAAGGCCTGCAGCAACCTCTGGTATGGGTTCCGGAGGTATGGCCTCTCCTATCAACTCTACGACCAGAGGCTAATGCACCCAGCCCCGGATAAAATACTCTTGCCCTATAATGATTTGATTGGCCGGGGGGTTAGGAGCCCTTCCTCCAGGCTGTGTGGTGGGCCCGGGGGGATTCGAACCCCCGACCTACGGGTCTCTCCGCCCAGCTCCAGTCGTATTTCATCCCCCTCTTAAAGGGGTCTCTAGACCCATAGACGTGCATACGCCCTGGCTGGGCTCACGCCTGCAACTGGAGCATCGGCCCGCCCGAGAGAGCGGTCCGCCGCTCTGCCTGGCTGAGCTACGGGCCCACCTCAGGGCACTAATTGAAAACTAGTGAGGCTTAGTTAATAAGGTTTGGTCGCCTAGAAGCAGGCTACTTCTTGAAACCTGCGCCTCTCTTCTTAGGCCTTAGATCCTTGCTGCCGCATCTCCTGCACTTCTTTGCGCCTGGAGGATTGAGGGCTCCGCACTTCCTGCACACCATCTTATTCAACACGCGTCTATACACTATCTCCAGCTTCACGGGATCAGTTATCGGCATCCACTATCCCCGCAAACCCTGTAGTAATAGGGTTAATAAGGTTTCCATGCTGTTCTGAAGGCATTATTATTTTACCATGATTCTAGGTAATTATTGATGGGGCTATGATGTGACACGCATACGCTTTGGGCCTGCGGGAAAACCCCTTGGGTTCAAGGGGCCTATGGAGAGGGTTCCAGAGTACCTGGCTAAGCTGGGCTTAGATGCACTTGAATACGAAGCTGTGCGGGGAGTGAATATACGTGAGGAGAAGGCCCGTCTGTTGGGAGAGGAGGCAGAAAAGCATGGCATAACTCTCTCCATGCATGCCCCTTACTATGTAAACCTCGCATCAGGGAAGCAGGAGGTAATTGATAAGAGTGTGAGGAGGCTTGTCGATGCTTTAAGAGCTTCTGAATGGATGCATGCATACGTCGTGGTTTTCCATCCAGGCTACTATAAGGATCTTGGAAGGGAAGGATCCGTACGCCGCGTCATAGAGTCTCTGAGAAGGGTCTTAGAAGAGGCCAGTGCGCTTGGAGTAAAGTACCCGTTTCTAGGGCCTGAGACAACAGGCAAGACAAGCCAGGTTGGAAGCATAGAGGATATTATAGAGATATGCTCCTCGACTGAGAGGTGCAGACCTGTCGTCGACTGGGCTCACCTCTACGCTAGAAGCCTGGGAGAATTCCTCAGGGCTTCCGAGGAGGCTGTGCGCATCATAGATCTCCTTGAAAAAGAGCTTGGGAGGGAAGCCGTATCCCCCCTACACCAGCATTTCTCAAGGATAGAGTATGGGCGTGGAGGCGAGAAGCAGCATCATCCCCTAAACGAGGATGAATATGGGCCTGAGTTCAGCTACGTGTGCGAAGCATTAATGGAGACCGGGGTTGACAGCGTCATCATATCTGAGAGTCCTCTCCTAGACAGGGATGCCTTGGTGATGAAAGAAATCTGCAGGGAGAAGCAGAATGCTAACCAGGCTTAGAGCAATGAGCCGCAGGGTGACAACGCCTCTTGCAAGAGGCCTTCTAAGACTCGGCTTCAATGCAGATACTGTAACTCTCCTAGGCCTAGTCTTCTCACTTCCAGCAGTCTATTTAGCCTGGGCTAGGCACCCATGGGCAGCATTACTGCTAATAGGTGTTTCAGGCCTACTGGACGCGCTTGATGGAAGCGTGGCAAGGATTAGTGGGACAGCTTCCAGGCGCGGAGCCTTCCTCGACTCAACTACTGATAGGCTTGCAGACGCCGTATACTACATAGCGCTGATGGCCTTAGGCGTAAACCCCTTCGCAGCTTCAACCGCTATGGGCCTGGCACTCACAGTTAGCTATACTAGGGCTAGGGCAGGAGCGCTTGGCCTAAGGGAGGAGGAGGGAGTAGGGCTCATGGAGAGGGGGGATAGAATCTTGTTCATAATGCTTATCATAGCATCATATATTTACAGCCACATGCTGGCGGATTACTTGACATGGCTACTGGCGCTTCTAAGCGGCTACACAGTGCTTGAGAGAAGCATCTACTATTATAGGGAGCTAAAGAGAATCGACTATGCTTAGGACAAATGACACCGCGTGGCTTGCAAGGTAGCTGAGAGGCCCTATAGAGATTCTCTCCGCCTCCAGGCCGCTGAGCATCTCTGAAGGTATATCCTCTCTGCCCCCCAGAAGCACAGCTACACGTTTGCTGAGCAGGCTGGATAAAGATGATATGTCGCTACCTCCCTCCTCCAAGATAATTGTAGTGTCAGGCGAGAACTCTTCAACCAGTGTTGCTACTCCCCATGGAGGTCTGAGAACCCTGTATTCTCCTTCACACAGCTTTCCTCTTATTCCCCTCATAATATCCTTCTCAGCGCATCGAGCATGCCCGGGTAGAAATTCCAACACTATGCCTGTATCAGCCATATACACGTAGACTCTTATGTCATCTCTGATCCCCTCAGCCGTGCAGAAGGATGCCCTGATAACTCTGGCGGCTATGTCTAGCCTATGGGAGGAGGATGCATAGCCTTTAAGCCTGAAGCAGGGGTTGGGTGTTGCATGATGGATGAGGATAAACGCTACCCTCGCATGGCTTCTCATACTGGGGAGCGCCTCTTACGCTCAGCCTCAGGCCTAACCTTAACTATGCCTAGGTGGACAGCGCAGGATATGCAGTAGCACTTGGTCACAGGGTACCTCATAATTATCGCCCCCTTCTTCTCCAGTTCTCTTGCAAGCTGTGGGTCAACAGGACTATACATGCGTGTAATACATATTGCCTTATCTCTGGGCACCCGTCTACCACAATTATCGCATTGGACGTATGATACCTTCCCCTTATCTCCCTTATGTCTCCCTCTGCTCTCTCTCTTCTTAGGCACCTTGATCATCCTCCGCTGGGGGCTTAGGTATGCCTTGACCTAATAAGTTTTGGCCAACCTCATAGCTGTTACAGCCTTACCGCCACATATGGGGCATCTCTCCCCATCCACCCATTCAGGCTTCTCTAAGGGGCTTCCAAGTGCCCGGGCATCAGCAAGCTCCTCCATCTCCAGGCCGCATTTCTCTGAGCCGCACCACGGTATCTCTACTATGCCCCTCCTCTCCGCAAGTATTCTCCTAGCTTCTTCAAGGCTTTTCGTCCTGGCAACCCTGCTCTCCATTTCTTTCCCAGCCTTCTCCGCAAGCTTTCTCCCAATATCCTCGAATAACTCCATGATTCTTTCAGCAAGCTCTTCTTCCCTTACCTCTACTCTTTTCCCCTCATCTCTCCTAGCTATGGTTACGGATTTGCCCTGAAGCTCACGTGCCCCAACCTCTATTCTCACAGGGACTCCTCTAAGCTCCCACTCATAGTATTTGGCGCCAGGGGTTACATCATCTCTAGAATCCAGGTGTACCCTAATACCTATTGATGCCAGCTTATCGGCTATTCTCTCAGCATATTTTTCTATCGCCTCCCTATCCCCTGAAGGTATTGGAACCACTACCACCTGTATTGGGGCGACAATGGGGGGCAGTATAGCGCCTCTATCATCGCCGTGGATCGCTATAACTGCTGCAACTATTCTATCAGAGATCCCGTAGCTTGTCTGCCACCCGTAATCCATGGAGCCGTCTCTGAGCTGTATTCTGACCTCGAAGGCCCTGGTGAAGTTTTGGCCCAGGTTATGCACTGTTCCTATTTGAAGCACTCTGCCGTCAGGCATTATGGTGTCGAAGGCTATGGTGTATAGGGCTCCTGCAAACTTGTCCCAGTCAGGCCTCTTGGATATAATGTAAGGTATGCCTAGCCTATCGAATATTGCCTTGTAGATCTCTATAGCCTCTGCTACTTGGCGTTCAGCATCCTCGAAGGATTCATGAAGCGTGTGCGCCTCCTTAAATGTTGTAACCTCCCTCAGCCTTATCATAGGCTTTGTAGCCTTAGTTTCATAGCGGAATATACTTACAACCTGGTAGTATTTCTTGGGCAGCTGTCTGTAGCTCTTTATCCAAAGGCTCTCCATGTATGTTAGAGCAGTCTCGCTAGTGGGTCTTAGAGCAAGCCTTACTCCTAGCGGGGTCTCACCGCCATGTGTAACCCAGTAGACCTCTCCTTCGAAGCCTCTTATATGCTCGCTCTCCTTTCTCAGCAGATCCTCGGGGATAAGTATTGGGAGAAGTATTTCCTCATGCCCTCTGGAGTCAAGCTCCCATCTAACTATGCTGAGTATTCTTCTCCGCAGCTGGAAGCCGTAGGGCATCCATACTCCTGTACCCTGCACAGGGTATCTGCCGTAATCATAGATCTCGGCGTTGCTTATCACCCAGTTGAACCACTCTGTGAATTCCTCGTGTTTGCGTGGGCGTCTATGCATCAGTATCACGCCTGCTGGCGGGAAAATTTAGGAGTATGTTATTAAAAACTGACTCTTCCTCTTAACAGCCTCTGAAGCAGCGATGCTAGAACTTGGTGAACAGCACGAGGATCGATATTAGCAGCCCATATATGGCTACTCCTTCTCCTAGAGCCACTATTAGTAGGACCTGGGACATCATTTCAGGCTTCTCTGTGAGGGCGCTTAGGCCTGAAGCTCCTGCTACACCTATAGCGTAGCCTGCACCTATGCCTGCGAGGCCTACTGCTAGGCCTGCGCCTATGGCTTTGCCTGAAGTCGTTAGCCCTGAGCCAACGTACTCGCCTGCCTTAGCAGTAGCATTGGTTGCCTGGGCGTGTAGTATTAGAGGTATCATTGTCATTATGGCTGCGATTGCTATTAGGGGTATTATTTTGAGCATGGTTCTCCTATTCATGCTTCTTCAACCCTCATCAGCTTTTACGTGCAAGGTTGGTGAGAAACCTCTCTTTAACTTTTTCGAGTTCTTCGGCATGTCTATTCACGATCTCCTCTATTTTTTCCTCCAAGGCTATCTGCGCCCTCCTCCTCTTCTCCTCCAACCTGCTACGCACCTTGCTTAGAAGCTGCTCTCTTGACGGCAGGGACAATTCACTCACCTCCCAGCTAGCTTTTTCTTCAGCATTTTTAAACGTATAAACTCCTCACGCATGCGTTCATCAAGTATTAGTCTTATATAATGTATGGCACGCTCATATGCTGGCAGTAAGGCATAGTCTATTGCGTTTATTAGCCTCTGCGTCTCTCTTAGCTCGTCTATGAGGCTGCGCAGCGATAGTTCAACTTCGATCAGCTTGATCAGGCTGGACATGGCTTTACGGATCTTCACATATGCGTCTGTAAGCTCTGAGGGCATCTCTGCGAGGCTGTAGGATGGTTCCCCTATGCTCTCCTCTGCTAGGCTGAGGGCAGGCACCTTTACTGCGAAGAGCGCTCTCTCCCCTATCTCTATTCTGAGGCTCGGCGGGGTTGACTCGGCTATGGAGCGTATCTGCTCGTAGCCTACGGATGCTAGTGCGCGGAAATAACTATGGTATGCTTCTCTAAGGAGGCTGGAGACATCGTTATAGTATCTCTCATAGTAGTCTATGGACTCGCGGATATGTAGTAATAGGACCTCTCTCTTCTCCTCGAGGATTGCTCTAATCTTCCTTATAGTCTTCTCTTCTCTGCGCAGCCTAATGTAGTTTATCTTGGTGGGCAGTATTTTGCGTGCTTCTAGGCTCAAGCCCTACTCCCCGCGTATTTCGGATGGTATTTGCGTATGTGCTCATCCTTTATGTTGGTGAGCTCGCTTTCAGGCAGTATTGAGAGTATCTCCCACCCTATGCTAAGTGTTTCCTCTATGCTTCTATTCTCATAGAATCCTTGGCTGAGGAAGCGGCGCTCGAAGGCCTCCGCGAATCTCAGGTATTTTCGATCAGTGTCGCTTAGGCTTTCCTCGCCGACTATTGTGGCTAGGCTTCTCAGCTCCTGGGCCCTACTATATGCGGCGTAGAGCTGGTTTGATACGCCTGCATGATCCTCCCTAGTCTTACCAGGCCCTATGCCCTCCTTCATGAGCCTTGAGAGGCTCATGAGCACATTTATAGGCGGATAGATTCCCCTATTGTAAAGCGTTCTATCCAGCACGACTTGCCCCTCAGTGATATATCCTGTTAGATCAGGTATAGGATGGGTTATATCGTCGTTAGGCATTGTGAGGATAGGCATCTGGGTTATGCTTCCCTTCTTACCTATGACTCTTCCAGCCCTCTCATATATGGTTGCCAGGTCGCTGTACATATATCCAGGATATCCCTGTCTTCCCGGAACCTCCTCTCTAGCCGCGCTTATCTCTCTGAGTGCTTCACAGTAATTGGTCATGTCTGTAAGTATGACTAGGACATGCATATCCCTCGAGTAAGCTAAGTATTCCGCCAGGGTTAATGCTACTCTAGGTGTTATTAGCCTAATCATGGCTGGCTCGTCGGCAAGGTTCAGGAACATGGCTACCTTATTGATTGCCCCCGTCTCCTCGAAGAATCTTCTGAAGAACAAGGCTTCATCATACTTTATACCTATGGCTGCGAAGACTACGGCGAACTCCTCGCCTCTGCCAGGCACTGTGGCCTGCCTGGCTATCTGTGCTGCAAGCATGTTGTGTGGGAGCCCTGCACCGCTGAATAAGGGGAGCTTCTGCCCTCTTACTAGGGTATTCATGCCATCTATGGCTGACACTCCTGTCTGTATGAAGTCTTCGGGATAGTCTCTGGCCGCAGGGTTGAGGGGCTCGCCGTTAACATCTCTCTTCTCCTCGGCTACTATGGGAGGACCGTTATCTATGGGCTCGCCGAGGCCGTTGAATACTCGGCCCAACATATCCTCGGATACGGGGATCTCTAACGGCCTGCCGAGAAACCTAACCTTGGTGCCTATCCTCGTTATTCCCGTGGTGCCTTCGAAGACCTGTATTACTGCTACGCCAGCCCCTACTTCAAGTACTCTCCCCCTACGCTTCTCGCCGCTGGGGAGTTCAACCTCAACGATTTCATCATAGGCTACTCTGCTAACCCCCTCAACCACCAGGAGGGGGCCCTTAATCTCACTAATAGTTCTATATTCCCTTACACCTATTATCCATGATTCCTGGGTTGACATTGCTACCCACCTCCCAACCTGCGGAGCTTTGATACAAGTGTATTGTATATTTCATCAAGCTTGCTCAGCTCGTCGTTAGGGACTGTGAACTTAGCTTTGATGAGCTCTGTTATCTCCTTGTCGAGATTCCTCCTGATCTCCCTTACAGGTACCCCCCTGGAAACCAGTCTTCTAGCCTCATAGTAGAAGTCTAGGATCGTTTTAAGGAGTTTAAACTGCTTTATAGGCGGTGTGAAGGCATCCACGGGGTCAAAGGCATTTTGCTTGAGGAATCCCTCCTTAATTATTCTTGCAGCCTCCAGGATAAGTTTATCCTGTTCTGATAGGCTTTCAGGCCCTACAAGCCTTACTATTTCTTTAAGCTCATCCTCCCTTAGCAGCACACGCATGGCTTCATCCCTGTAGTGCTTCCATGAAGGATCAACGTTTTCATGCCACCATTTTGCAACGAGATCGGAGTATGCGGAGTAGCTGAGGATCCAGTTTATAGCTGGGTAGTGACGCGAGTATGCGAGAGCCGTGTCCAGAGCCCAGAATACTCTTATGAACCTCTTAGTATGGCTTGTAACAGGCTCTGTGAAGTCTCCTCCTGGAGGAGATACTGCTCCCACCAGTGTGACTGATCCTATTCTCTCAGGTCTTCCAGCTATTACTGCTCTTCCTGCACGCTCATAGAACTCCGCCAGCCTTGAAGCCAGGTAGCTGGGATAACCCTCCTCGGCTGGCATCTCCTCTAGGCGGCCTGCTATCTCCCTCAGCGCTTCAGCCCATCTTGAAGTAGAATCAGCTACCAGCAGGACATCGTAGCCCATATCCCTGTAGTATTCGGCCATAGTGACGCCAACATAGATGCTTGCCTCTCTGGCGGCTACAGGCATATTACTAGTATTCGCTATCAATATTGTACGCTCCATGAGTGGTTTACCAGACCATGGGTCCTTGTATTGGGGGAACCTTAGCAGCACTTCAGTCATCTCATTCCCCCTCTCGCCGCATCCGATGTAGATTACAACTCTAGCAGCACTCCACTGCGCTAAGCTGTGAAGCGTTACAGTATTGTGGAGTATGGAGGGCATCTCGCCGCCGACGAAATTATGGGTCTTAGGCACAGTTAGATCATAGACTGTGAAGTCTCCTTTAACCACCTCTATGCCTACAACCTCGTCTACAGCTACATGTTCCAGGGCCTTGGATGAAGATTCCAGTATGCTGTATCCTAGGACTCCAGCCATTATGGCTAGTTTCCTTGAGACTGCTCTCCCCCCAATAATGATGCTGTCCGCCGGCTCTACTCCTAGACTACTCGACTCTTCAATATAGGCTGCCAGCCTGTCGATCTTAGGTATATCTAGGCCTCGGAGCTCTCTGAGGCCTAGCTTATCATAGAAGCGTTTCAGCTCCTCAAATCCTGTAATTAGTATTCTATGATGAGTCCTTTCTTCCAGCTTCTCCTCCTCAACACTATAGAGTACTCCTAGGCGGGATAGAAGGTAGGCTATCCCTGTTGCAAGGCATTTGTTGGTAGTAGTTATCTCCACCCTGCTTTCCTCGAAGCTGCCGCTGCCTAGATAATAGCCGCGTAGGAAGCCTGCTACAGCTTCCTCAGGGCTTCTTAGTATGGCTGGAGGCACACATACCTCGCCTGTCTTTCCATGGAGGGGTATACCGATGTTTTCAAGTATTTTAACTAGGAGTATTGACCGTGCTGAGACGGCCTTCATTACCTTATAGTCGCTCTGAACTGGGCTTATGTCGAACAGCTGCTTCAAGAGTTCAGTAAACCTCCTTCTAACAGCTTTATTACTACTGAATAGTCTGACCTCTCTTCCCGTGAGCCGTCCCTCGGAGACAATTAGGCCTAGCAGTTCTGCCAGCCTGCCGTCAACATGGCTTGGCACGGATATATCTTTGCGGCTCCTAGCCATTCCTATGCGGCTGGGCTCCGGAGGCTCTCTTCTAAGCGCAGCGAAGAGTGATTTATAGTGGCTTAGCCTGGGATGCTGCTTCCCCTTTAACACACTGGAGAGTGACGCAGGGTTCATTCCTATTTTTTCTGCAACCTTCCTCAGGCTGCTCAGCCTTTCCCTCAGCCTCCAGGCAGCTATTCTGAACTCCTCTAAGGAGAATTCATCCCGAATCGTTGCATCCTCTGGGAGGAATCTGTGGAGAGGCTGAGGCTCGCCTGCTATGGGTATAAGCCTAGGTATGATGAGCCGCTCACCCGGCTTAATGAGCGCTGCAGGCTTCTCCTCAAAGTATCCCTTAGTATTGAGGATTATTAGGCGGTGTGCAGGAGTGACCTCTATCCTCCTCCCCTTTTTCGTCGTTATGCGGACTATGCTGTCCGACCTGCCCTTATATAAATGAGAGACCCTAGCTTCCCTAAGCCTCTCCCCGTCAAACGTTATTATTCTTAAGTTCAGGGCGGAGATGTCTATTAGGTTCTCGTCAGGCTCAGCAGGTATTCTGACACCCTTATCCGAGTATTTCTCATAGACTTTCTCTATGGGTAGAATAGTGCCATCAGCCAGCATCACTGGGGTTCCAGGCAGCACGCATTTCCCTGTGCCGAATCCTCCAGGTATGGCTCCTGTACCACCCTTAGCCATGGGGAAAAGCGTGTCAAGTATTCTCATACCTGTTATGAGGGGCTCTGCTGGCTCAAGCTTCTCCTTGAATGGCCTGGGCCTCCTAGCAGGCCACCTATGATACATTTTAAGATCTATTTTCCTCCCATCCTGTTCAAGAATGGCTATGGTGTCCTCAATCGTGTATTCTCCTTCAGGCATCAGCTCGACTAGTTTGCCGTGGAGGTTAGGGGGAACCATGACGGTGTGCTCTATTAGGCTTGTCTCCTGCACTTTTCCAAGCATATCTCCTCCTTTCACCTTGTCTCCAGGCTTAACCTCGCTGCTAGGCTTAAACAGCCACTTCTTATCTCTTGGAAGGGCGTTTACCTTTACACCCCTCTTAACAAACACGCTTCCACTCTTCTCAACTATGCGTTCTAGGGGGCGCTGTATGCCGTCGAAAATTTGGGTTAGAAGGCCTGGCCCCAGCTCCACTGAGAGCGGGTAGCCTGTACCATATACTGGTTCACCTGGCCTTAGACCGCTTGTCGACTCGTAGACCTGCACATACGCCTTGTCTCCCACTATCCTTGTAACCTCTCCTATCAGCCTATCCTCTCCTACTTCAACCATCTCGTACATCTGCGCACCGCTCATACCTTCAGCAACTACTAGCGGCCCGCTTATCCTAATGATCCTGCCTACTACGGGCATTACCCTTCACCTCCAAACAATATGCGGGCTATTCTAGCCCGCATGTCGCGGGCTATCTGCCCTATTATTAAGTCTAAGCTGTAATCCACCATGATCTTAGAGTCAGGTGTATGTGCTCTGAGCCCTCCTAGGATGCTTGCAGGCTTGTCGCTGATCATTATTTCCTTTGATACTATTTTCTCAGGATCTAGCTGGAGGGAGTGTTTCTCGAGAAGCTTTCTTACACTGCTGGGTTTCTTCAGATTCCTGGCTATTTCGGCGAGGATTTTTCTATCATGCTCATTAGCCTCTAACACGATTTTATCTGCCTCTATCTGGGATACTGCTTGCAGAACAAGTTTCTCTAATGCCTGCCTATATTCATCTGTTTGTGCGAACATGCTTAGCCTTTTCACAGCTTCCTCCACGACCTTATCTATCCATTCACTCCTCTTTTCCGCCAGCTTCATCCTGAACTCGGCTTCAAGCGAGGCTCTCTCCGCCGCCAGTTTATCCTGGGCATCGCTAAGTATTCTTGAGGCTTTCTCCTCGGCTTCCTTCAAGGCTTCTTCAAAGGCATCGTCAATCATCTTTAATGCTCCCTTGCTCACTTCTTCAAGCTTTGATCTAAGCTCCTCCTCAACTCCTCTCAGAGCCTCTTCAACCAGCTTCTCCGGGTCACCTATTATTTTCTCGCTCAAGCTTATCCACCCATGCCTAAGGCTCTCATCAGTAGAGCCTTCATGTCAACAGGTTTTCCAGGCGAGGCGGGTGTAGGTATGAGGAATACGAGTGGAGGGCGGGTTCGGGAGAGGAAGGGGGAGACCTTATCCATCACAGGCTCGGCTAGGACCCGGGCCACCAATATTAGCCCTACATCCTCCCTGGCAGTTAAGCGTTCAAGCTCTCCTACAAGATGCGAGCTATCCTCAACCTCTACGGACTCCGCTCCCAGCATTCTAAAGGATGTTACAAAATAGGGATCCCCTAGTACCATTACCCGCCTCACTATGCTCCTGCCCCAAGGCTTAGGATTCAGCATCCCATTTTAAACTTTAAGTTTTTATTACCCCGGTTCTACTACAGCCTGAACGCTGAGCGAGGGTAAACGTCATGGCAGTGGGGCTTGTACCCGAGACTCTTAGACATGTAGTCATAGTATCGCCTAAAACAGTGTTCGGCAGGGTTCTCGCATCAATGTTGGAGCTAGGGATATTTCATCCCCTGGAGCCCTCAGTGAGCATGGGTGAACCTCTAGGGGAAGCTAAGCGCATATTATTTGAGGTTAACGAGTATGTGTCGAGGTTCGAGGAATATTATAGTGTGCTTGAAGTAGTTCCCCCCTCTATTGTTGGGCAGGAGAGGCTGGAGGTGGACGACTGGATTAAAGCTGGGCAGAAAGTCCTGGACGAGGCGGTGGGTATCGATAAGAGCCTTGAGTCGCTGAGCAGGATAGCATTAGAGTATAAGGCTAGGCTTCAGGAACTCGAAAGACAGGCATCTCTCATTGAACCTATATCATTCCTCGACGTAGATCTAGAGAAGCTGAGAAGCCTGAAGCACTTTATAGTATATGTTGCCAGGATCCCGCTACCCGTGGCTAAAGCTGTGGTAAAGGAGCTTGAAGGAGTGGAGGGAATTCTAACAGGCCTCAGGCAGCTCTCCGAGGAGGAGGCCTTGCTACTAGTTGTGGCTCCACGCTCGCTTGAAACAAGGGTTATGGCTGTGATGCAGAGCTATAGGGTCTCCTACCTAGAACTCCCTGAAGAAATGCCGAGTAATCCTGCAGAGGCCTATAAAAGCATTAGAAGCGAGATAGAAAGGCTCCTGGAAGAGCAGCGAAAATTCAGAAACGAGGTCCGTAGATCCCTGCCCCGGTCATTCGAAATATACTATAAGCTTCTGACGCTTAGAGAAGCCTTCAGAATATACTCCTCTGCTAGAGCCATGAAGCTCTTCCTCATAGTTGAGGGCTATGTTCCTCAGAGGAGGCTTAAGGAATTCTTAGGCAAGGTCTCCGAGGCTGGCTCAGGCTCAGTACTGATTATCACTAGGAAAGAGGTTCACGGGCTTAGGGAGAAGCCGCCAACCTATGTTAAGATTCCATGGTACATGAAGCCTATACACATGATAACGGAGATGTATGGGGTTCCATCCCCCAAGGAGCTGGTGCCAACGATATTCATGGTAATAAGCTTCCCTATAATATATGGGTTGATGTTTCCTGATGCAGGCCACGCATTATTACTGTTGATCGGGGGATGGTATTTCTATACTCATAGCAAGGGAAGCAGGTCTAGGAAAATCTTCGGCATGTTGGTTATCTACGTGGGTATAACATCCTTCATCACGGGGATCCTGGCAGCAGAGTTCTTCGGGCCGTGGAATCCTGTAAGCGAGGCTTTAACAAAGCTGTTTGGAGGGCACCCGCCCTATGCTTCGCCTGTGCATCCCCTAGCGGAGAAGATGATAGCAGGGGAGAAGATCACTGCGGCTGTTTCAGCCGAGGCGCAGGATCTATTGATGAATATAATGTTCCTCTCCCTAAGGATAGGCGCCATAATGCTTGTGCTTGGAACCCTCCTAGGGTTCCTCAACTCTCTTCTCGAGGAGAACTATGAGGAAGCCTTCTTAACTAGGCTTCCAAAAATGCTCATATTCTTCTTCGCTACAATGCCTTTCCTAGTAGCACCTACGATCAACAAGGCTGCCATGTACATAGGAGTGGCCACAGGGCTAAGTCACACACATACGACGAGCATTGTGCCGGGGCTTGTTAGATGGGGGTATCTTATAGCCCTTCTAGCACTTATACTGGGAGAACCAATAATGAAGGCAGTCGAGGAGGGTGCCAAAGCATTTAAGACGGCTTTCTCCGACGCCTTCATGGAGGGTTTCGAAACCCTACTAATGACGATAAGCAATACGGCATCATTCTTCAGGATCATGGGGTTAGAGCTAGCACACAGCGGCCTCATGTTCGGCTTCACGATCCTAGCATTAATGGTGTATGGCGGGCCTGTAGGCGTGCTCTCAGCGGTAGCGATCTATATTATGGGTAACCTGCTGGTAGCAGGGCTTGAAGCCATAATAGTCTTCGCCCACACGCTGAGGCTCCACTTCTACGAGTTCTTCAGCAAGTTCTATGAGGGGCAGGGAGTGAGATACGAGCCTGCAAGAACATGGATGCCCATAACGCTGAAAATGTAAGGGTGAAAGGCTTTATTTTAAGCTATAACAATATAGCTGGATATTTCCTCGGGGGATAGTCCTCCCCTCTTCCCCGATATTATGCTTATCAGATCCTCAGCCTCTATTCTGGATAGCTCTAGGCCTGCGACAAGATAGCCTGCATGGAACGGTATGCCGTCAACTATTGTGTTTGCCTCCCTCCATATACGGTGCCTAAGCATCCTCCTCAGGGCTCTTAATGTTTCCATGGGTGAACCCTCCTCTACTACTCCCCCATACTCAGTGTATTTTAAGAGGGCTGCAGCCTCCCCGAAGTCCGTGCTCTCAGCCATTTTCTGCAGTGTGTCTCTTGTCACCCTGCATTGCGGAAGCATTGAAGCCGCCTCGGCCATGATGTCATGTCCTACCCTAGCAATAATGCCGTGGAAAACAGTGTTAAGTGCTATTAGGTCTACTCTGGGGCACAGTATTCTCCATGAGAGCGTTCTACCATAGGTGTCAAGCTTACGCATAATCGACAATATATTTGTGTATATATAGGCATCTACTGCTAGTTCGAAAAGCGTGATCGAGTTGCTGCTGGAGTAGGCTTCTAAGGCGTTCTTTAATGGCTTATAGAGAGGGGTTTTTTCAAGGTACTCCAGCATTCTTTGAGTAGATGGTGTGAGAACCAGCTCCTTCGACATTCTCTCTATTAATGGTGAGACGTCTTGGAGGGAGAATACCGTGGGTGAGGGTTTCTCGCCTCTAAGCAGATATCTGAGTGCTGCGATGATATCCTTCTTTACGACTAGGTACATGTATGCCTCGGCTATGGGTTTAACCTCGCGTGGAGAAGCTTTGACGAGCTTCTCCATGTCGTGGTATAGGGCCTTGTATACTGCATGCTCCGCCTCTATTGGAGTAGCGCTAGCTGATAGGAAGGGTGCTAGCCTAGTATCTCTTAGCAGTCTAAGAGCATCGCTCCACTGGGAGGCATGTATGAGTTCCCTAATAGTTTCAGGCCTAGCCAGCCTTGCCCTCAGCAAGTGTATTTTCGGTGCGGTATAGGCGTAGATGCTTGGCTTCAAGCCATAGCACCCTTGATCATTTGAAGCACTAGTTCCACGGCTTTCTCGAAATTCTGCTCTGCAGCCTTATCCGTGGCTTTCAGCCTGCTTTCCCCCTCTTCCCTTAGCTTCTCCCTGAGCTCCTCGAGGGCTTTTTCAAGCTCCCTCTTAATCTCTCCCTCCATGTCTGATGTAACCTCTTCTACGCTGCCTCTGATCTCGTCTGCGAGTTTTTCTGCAAGTCTCATTATCTCGGCTACTTCTTCCTGAGATGGCGTGGATATTCTCCCTGCATCCTCCTCTAGTTTCTGAATGGCCTTAAGCACCGCAGTAATCCTGCTTTCAGACATGTCTTAAACCCCCTTATTCGCCGTCTTGAAGGGATGAGTAGCCGTATTATTTCTTTTCGCCTCCCTCTATGAGCACCTTCCTGGCATGAATTATGAAGCCTGTGTGGCCGATCATCCTTGTATGCGGCCTTACCCTCCCCTCCTCAACTATGTATTCGCGTAGCAGTATTTCTACAGCTCTTATATCAGTGAATCCTCCATGCTTCTTTAGTGCTGAGGCTGTTTTCTCCACTTGATTCACCGTAGGCTGGAATACTATTACTCTGCCTGAAGCTTTGAGGACGCTGTAGATGTGTCCAACAGTGTTCCAAGGGTCAGGCAGGTCGAGGAACACAGCGTCAACAGTGCTTTGAACAGGGAATCCTCTCCTTACATCATGTACTGCTAGTCGCACCCTGTTGAGGAGGCCTGCCATCATTAGATTAGACCTGGCGGTCTTAATCATATCCTCCCTGACGTCGAAGCCGTACACTATTCCATTATCACCTACAAGGTAGGCCAGCGTGAAGGTTAGGAAGCCTGAGCCTACTCCAGCCTCAACTACCCTTGATCCAGGCTTTACGCCGCTTAGCAGGATAATATAGCCTAGATCCTTCGGGTATATTACCTGGCTTCTCCTCCTAAATCCCAGCAGCATGAGATCCTCAGGCAGGGGGCGGAGAATATAGGCATACTGCCCTCCCCTCATCTCCACACGTGATCCGTAAGGTCTGCCTAGCACATCATCCATGCTTAGAACCCCCCTATCAGTCTGTAAGACTACTCCCCGCCTAGCTTCAACAATATATCTCCTCCTCTTATCGAGAATTACCAGAACCCTATCTCCAGGCATCACGATCTCAGGCTCGGTGCTGGTGTCCATCATCATGCACCATAATGGTCAGTAATACCAGCCATCCTCATCGCCTATCAGGGCTTACATCTTACAAGAATGCATAACATCCAAATTATAATATATGCTTCTTGAAGTCTCCTTCCATGCCTTTCCAAGCCTTATCCAAGAAAATATTACTTTGAGTATTGTTTTCCAGCTTAGGGGGAGGTATGGAGGCATACTTAATGTCGATTAGACCTAAGTTCGCTATGCAGATATTTAGAGGTGAGAAGCGGTTTGAGCTTAGGAGGCTTAGAGGCAGGGCAATACCTCCCCACTCACTTATAGTAGTTTATGCTTCAGGCAGGATAAGGGCAATTATAGGTGAGTTCAGGGTTGGACGCGTGATTATTGGAAGCCCCCGGAGTGTTTGGCGGGAGGCTACTAGTGTTCGGGGAGCAGGGCTCGATGAGGATGACTGGCCTTATATAAGGGGTAGTAGGAGGGCCATGGCTCTCGAAGTGCTTGACGCTAGGCTTTACTCTAGACCCATATCGCTTACAGAGCTTAGAAGCATATTTCCAGGCTGGAATCCTCCCATGAGCTTTAAACCCCTTCCTGAGGGAGACCCGTTATTCGAGATGGTTATTAAGAGGTTAAGGAAGGCTTCAGGTAAAAACCAGGTGAAGTAATTTTATTCCAGGTAGCTTATTCCACTTAGATGTTAATACATGTATTCCAGGCTGCTAAGCGCATGTCCTCTGATATGGTGTGGAACTGCGTGTTCACTCATCACCCATAGCTCCTTTTTCAGCAGGTCTCTTACAGCTATTCTTATGACCTCGCTTCTAGAAGAATATCTTCCCAGCCGTACAAGCTCGTCTAACCCATCTATATATGCTTCAGGCATCTTAACTGTTACGAGCTTCATTGATCCACCCGTAATGCCTGCTTTACCTCTCCTTTTATTTAAAAGAGTGTGGGGACACTAGAAGGTGACACTCCTGCTAGGCTCCCGTCATCTCCCAAGAATGCTCTTCATCTTTGATTTAATTATGGAGGATAACCCCCTGTTTGATAGTAGAATCTCGCTTCCAAGCACATGTGTCAGGGCCTCGAAAGCAATGGCGATGTATACTCCATGAAGTATGAGGGAGAGCGTAGCATAGCCTACGTAAGCTCCGCTTAGATCCTTAGCTACAATGTATGGTAGTCCTAGTGGTATTGATGCTACTAGAATTTTGCCTATGGGGGATAGGGCATTGAAACTCGTGTAGAGGAGGCCAAAGCCAACTGCAAATAAAAGCATCCATATAATGCTCGCCAAGCTCTGACTACTCTTAACATTACTGCCTAATGCTCCCAGCACTGCTGCCAGCGTGTTAGCAAGCATCACTGCAGTGAGGAAGCTGATTAGAAGCCATGCCGCCCTCCAGGGGGAGAGATAGACTTCCACTAGACCTCCAGCCCCACCAAAACCACCTCTACCAGAAGACAACATGTACATGTAGTATGCGAAGCCAACCATGTAGCTTATAGTAGCCAGGAGGCCTACGACAAGCGAGCCCAGCAGCTTGGATAAAGCTATGGATCTCCTGCTTAGAGGGAGGGAGAGAAGTGTTTCAAGCGTCTTTTCCTCCTTCTCCACGCCCATGCTCATCGCCGCCATCTGGGCTGCAAGCCCTATGGCTATCATAGGGGTGAAAGCAAATACAAACACCATTGCTGAAAGCATCTGAAGCTTCATGAGGCTTAAGTACTGGGATCCGGTCCACACCCTCATAACTGTTGAGACAGGCTGATCTAAGAAGCCTGGATTAACCCCCAGCCTTAAGGCTACAGAGGATCGCACTATCCCTGCAAACCCGTTGATCAGCCCCTCAATAGAGGAGAGCTTAGCCGTCGAGGCAAACCCCAGCTCCTTTACAATACTATAGATGAAGACTACTGCAGGCACACCATGCGATATGTTCTCCGAGAACCCATTGCTAATTACAAGTACCGCGTCTAAGCCCTCCCCCAACGCGTTTGCAGGGTTCTTCAAGGCAACGCTGCTTAACAGCTTTGTACTCCTAGTTCTATTGGAGAGGTAGTCATACAGCATATGCGAGTATGCTCCATGGTCGAGGTCAATTACTCCCAGTCTTAGGGCCTTAGGGGCAGCTGACTCTGAAACCTGACGGGCACCCCACCCGGCAACCTGCCCCATTAGGGCGAAGATTATAAGGGGCATTATTATGACGGACACAACTATATGTGGATCCCTAAGAGTATCCTTAATCTCCTTTACAGTGAGGCTGCTCAGCTCTCCCACGGCTTCTCGCCCACAGCTCTTCTAAACACTTCTTCAAGGTTCCCAGCACCATACATCTCCTCCAGCTTCCTAGGAGGCCCTAAAGCCACTATTCTCCCCCTATGGATTATTGCTACACGATCACATAGGTATTCAACTTCAAGCATATTGTGGCTGCTAAGTATTATTGAGACTTCATAGCTGCGGGCATATTTCTTTATGATATCCCTTATCCTCATAGATCCTAGAACGTCTAGCCCTGATGTAGGCTCATCTAGGAGGGCTATCTTAGGCTTAACCATAAGCGTCCTAGCCAGCAGCAGCCTCCTCTTCATACCCTTACTATATTCTCTTACCTTCCGGTGAAGGGATCTGCCTAGCCCTGAGATCCTAGCTCCCTCTTCTGCAGCCTCTTCTGCAAGCCTTCTATCCCTCAAGTAGATGCGCGCCATAAAGACGAGGTACTCCCAACCTGTTAAGTTACGGTAAGCCCCGGCCTCTTCTGGTAGGTATGCTGTGTTTTTTCTTGCTTGTTGGGGGTTTTTCTGGGTGTCGTGGCCTGCTATGATTGCCTTGCCTCGGCTGGGTTTGAGGAGGGTTGCAAGTATTCTCAGGGTCGTTG
>JALWQH010000050.1 GCA_027083135.1 Desulfurococcales archaeon
GTCCAGGAGAATTGAACTCCGCTCCCCTGATCCATCAGCTAACCCATACCTACTGTTCTCGGCAGCCATTATGGCGGGGCTCGACGGTGTTAGGAGGAGCATTGAGCCTGGAGACCCTGTTGACAGGAACCTCTACTCCCTTAGCCCAGAGGAGAGGAGGCGTCTAGGTGTAGGTGAGCTTCCACGGAGCCTGTGGGAAGCGCTAGACGAGCTGGAATCCGATCACAGCTGGCTCCGCCCAGTATTCCCAGAGGAGATGATTGAGGCTTACATCGAGCTTAAACGCGATGAGGCTAGGAGAATAGCAGGCACACCTAGCCCTATAGAGGCATACTACTATGCGGGGATCTAGGCCTCCATGAGAGCAGCCTTAATGACACACCTAACAGTCTCCACGATCTCCCAGAGAGCCCTATGGGAGGAGAGGCTAGCCTTCAAGGCTAGATCAGTGTGCGGGGGGAGATGCAGGAAGCCTCCAGGCACACCCAGCTTAGCTGAATATAGGTGGGCTAGGTAACCTGCAGCATTACATAGATATGTACCGATGCTTACCGAGGGCCTTATGGGAAGCATTTCCCCATGCCTGCACCGCTCGACTACACGTTTCACGGGGAGCCTTGTCTCCAGCACGTTGTCCCCGCCTTCAATAATAGGTTCAAACCCAGCCTTATACCCCTCAACATCAGGTGTATCATAGTATGCTGCATTATATGCCACAAGCTCTAATGCAACCTCTCCAAGCCTGGGAGCTAGGCCTAGGCTCAGAATCATGGCAGGCTCCTCTTCTTCAACGATCCTAGGGTAAAGCTCTCTAAGCTTTTCAAGTGAGACTGGGAGCACATGGGATCTAACAATATACTCATCATTAATCCTCCAGCCGTCCAGGATTCCTGCAACCTCCTCACTAGTATTGTAGAAATACTTGTTGAAGAAGCTGAAGCCTGTGAGCAGAATACTCCTCACATTCCCATCCAGATATTCCTCACGCATGCATTGCTGATAAGCTCATCTCCACCCCTAGGAAGCATGAAGAAGGCTTAGAGAATTATTCTCATAATATAATAGCTAATATTATATTACTATCTGCTATAATATTTAGATAAGTCTTATATAGTTTGCATATTTATTTCTTTATCCGAGTTCACGGTGTATGTCCTTGCCGGGAGACTGGGCGATCATTGCTGAGGGACTGGTGAAACGCTATCTAACCTATGCTCGCAGGGGATTTATACGTAGGGAGAGGAGGATAATTGAGGCTCTCAGGGGAGTTAGCTTCAAGGTTAACTGGGGGGAGGTTTTCGGCCTCCTAGGCCCTAATGGCGCAGGTAAAACAACGACTGTTAAGATTCTTACAACGCTTCTACTACCTGATGATGGTAACGCATGGGTGGCAGGCTACAATGTGGTGGATGAGCCTGTAAGGGTTCGAGAGCAGATAGGGGTGGTGCTGAATGTTGAGAAAGGCTTCTTCTGGAAGCTGACGGGGAGGGAGAATCTAAGGTATTTCGGCATGCTTAGAGGGCTGAGGGGAAGGGATCTTGAGGACAGAGTAGATGAGGTTGGAGGCATGCTGGGCCTCGACAAGCTGGGAGCGATGGATAAGCTCTACGAGGAGTTCTCGCTGGGCATGAAGGCTAGGCTTGCAATAGCTAGAGCCATGCTCACTGACCCCCCTGTACTCATACTGGATGAGCCTACCCTAGGCTTGGATCCACACTCGGCTAGGGGGATAAGGTCGCTGCTGGTAAGGCTTGCAAGGAGGGGTAAGGCAGTCCTGATCACCACTCACAACATGTTTGAGGCTGAGCTGATCTGCGACCGCGTAGCAATAATAAATCGAGGCAGGATCGCGGCTATAGGGACGGTCGCCGAGCTTAAGAGGCTAGTGACAGATACTGTCCCAATAAACATAGTGTTTACAGGCCTGGCTGAAGACGGCTTAGAATCCCTGGAAAAACTAGTGGCTGAGAGGCTTGGAACCCCTGCCAGAATATCCGGTGAGGATAGGGGGTATAGGATCAGGATGCTTGCAAAGCCGGGGGAGGAAGATAGGATTATAGCTGAGTCTATAAGCATGCTGTCCTCAATGGGGCTGAAGGTCCACAGAGTATATGTGGAGGAGCCGAGCCTTGAGGATGTTTTCATAAAGGTTACGGGAGGGGAGACGTAAGCCATGGCTGGGGCAATAGATGTTATGAGGGCTCAGCTCCATGCAACCATATATTGGTATAAGAATAATAGATGGCTGTTCTTCACCATGTTCCTCTGGCCCTACCTCATGGTTGGAATGCTCCTCGTAGTGGGAGTCATGTTTGGAAGCATGAAGGAGTATGCCTCCAGGATGGGTGTTTCAAGCCCTGGCTTCTTCCTCCTCTCAGCAAGCACTGTAGCCATGAGCAGCCTTGGAATAGTCGACGCTGTCGCTGGCTTCGCCCTCTACAACAGGTGGCTTGGAACACTCAACTACATTGTGCTCTCACCTATGAGAACCACCCTGATATTCCTCGCAGCAGGTATTCCTGACTCCCTCATAACTATGCTCATCACAGTTACATCGGTTTCCCCTGCAGTCCTCTATATAGGTGGGCTTGGAGGCGGGCTGAGGCTGCTCCTAATACTCCTAGTCATGCTTGTAGGCATGCTGCCTCTCCTAGGCTTATCCGTCCTCGCAGCATCCCTGCTACTCCTAGTCAAGGAGGAGTCAAACATTATTAACAGCATAGTGCCCTTCATGCTGCTCGTCTCAGGCGTATTCTACCCTGTGGAGATTCTTCCAGGCCTCCTGCAGGCTGTTTCCAGGGCTGTGCCCGTCACATATGTGGTTAGGGCTGCCCGCATAGCCTCGGTGTTCGGGGGGCTTAGAGGAGCACCCCTCATAGCAGTATTCTACTCCCTGCTCCTGCTAGCCCTAGCCTATAATGGAGCAGCATCCCTGGCGATAAGGGGTGCTGAGGAGAGGGTTAGGATGAGGGGGGTGGACTAGGGGTGGCGTGGCATAGGGTGAGGGCCATAGTATACCTCCATCTGCTTAGAACCTGGAGGTACAAGTACTCCTACCTCAACTCATCCCTCAACACCCTGCTATGGATAACCATATTCCTCTTAGGGGCGCTTGCATTCGTGCCGCGCAGCAAGCTGCCTGAAACCGCGCCATACGTGTTCTGGGGCCTCCTACTATGGAATACTATAAGCATGATGACTTGGAGCGTTGCAGGCTGGATGTGGTTCTTCATATCCATAGGTCTAGCCGAGGATCACATGCTTCATGATACAGGGATAATGAGCGTTGTTTCAGGCAGGCTTATAACAGTGTTCATGGAGGTGGGAGCTGTGGCACCCCTCCTCTACTATGTTATAATGTACTCGACTGGAGGTGCCATGGCAGTACACATGATCCTGCCACTCCTATACGGCTTCACTATGGGTGCGGTTATGGCGTTGTCGTACAGCCTCATCCTAGCGGCTCTTTCCCTCAGGACAGGGGTGCCTGGAAACCTGCTCGACATAGCGAACTTCCTTCTACTAATAGTTGGAGGCCTAATAGCTCCTGTTAGAAGCCTTCCATGGGGTATGAGGCTTATAGCATTACTCGTACCCTACTCTCACGCAGCGGAGATTATGAGGTATGGTGCTACGGGAGCCGAGCCTTACCTGGGGGTCTGGGAGGAAGCCCTACTGGCAGGAATACTTGCCTTAGCCATGCTTACAGCAGCATACATGGTGTTCAGAGTTGTTGAGAACAGGTATGTTCGGAGATACGGTGTGAGGGCTATTGGGAGGATGTAGGGCTACCAGAGTATTCTCTGAGTATTATTTCAGCAGCTTCTGCGAAGCCGTAGCCTGCAGGCTTCGAGGTCACGATCCTCGCTATTTTCTTTAATTCTTCATCAGCATCTCCTACAGCTATAGGCAGCCCTGCTTCAAGGAGCATGGGGGCATCCATGATGCTGTCACCTATTGCTGCGGTTTCCCCCTTCTCCACGCCGGCTAACTCTAGGATCCTCTTGAAGCCGTATGCCTTAGCGTTCTCCAGGGGTGTAAGGTGCAGCGCGTATCCGCTGAAGCCAACATATATGTGCCTGTATCCAAGCTCCCTTAGCCTATCCTCAACCATCTTTGAAATCCTCCCTGGATCTACACCTGGCTTAATCTTGTATGCATAGTCGTAGAGTCTGAAAACATTCTGCCACGAGCCTTTCAAATATTCTGAGAACTCCTCCTCAACGATTCTGGCAGCCTCGCCTGCACTATGCCTGCATAGATGCACGATCTCCCCTCTATGGAATGCTATGCACCCTGTTTCCCCTACGAGGGGGCCTGAAAGCCCTATATATCTGCCTAGGCCTGCAAGCACTGGGAGGGCATTGGATGAGAGCAGAGATACCATTATGCCTGAGTCTTCAAGCCTCCTCATAGCCCTAATAGTCTCCACGGGCATTCGAAACCCGCTTCTAGTTTCAGTGAGAGTGCCGTCCACGTCTGATACGACAAGCCTGATCCTGATCATAGTGCTCCCTACGGGCCCTATGAACCGGGAGGATAAAACCATGTTGCATTCTGCTTCCTGCAAGCCGTATAAGGCTTAAAATAACTGTATTCTCCTATGATTAAGGATAGGTGGCTGTGTTGAGATTCTGGGAGGCAGGCTTAATTCTAGTATTAATGCTGATGATGGGGCTTACCCAGGCCTCCTACCCTATGCAGGGATACAAGGTATACGAGCCCGTGGTTCTGGATGTCTGGCCTGATGGAAGCATCTACGTCTACACTCTCATCAACGTCACCGATGCTCCTCAACGCATAGTTCTCCCCACTGTAGGGAAGCCTCTAATAGCTATGGCCTCGGAGGAGGGGGAACTCATACCCATAGACTATAATGAAACCTACCTATGGGTTGATGTCCCCTCGCCTGGAATGGTTAATGTGACCTATATGACTGTAAGCTCATCCTACAAGCTTGGAGCAGAATGGCTTGTTAAATACAATGTGCCCTGGACCACCAGGATAATCCTGCCTAGAGACGCCCTGCTGCTAGGTGTTAATGCTAGCCGAGTGATCGATGCAGGCTACACGCAGGACCATAGGGTTTACCTGGAGCTTGGAGAGGGAAACGTCTCCGTAGAGTATGTTAGGCTGCCTCCATCAATCACCTCCTCCACAACCTCACCCACACCCACCTCTTCGACAACTATAACTACTAACCCACCCTCCTCCTCCATCACCACGTCCACCGCATCTCCCCCGCCTTTAGGCACTCTTACAACCACTCCTACATCAATATCCACACATACAGGCACGATTCATACCTCAAGCACTTCTCCAGAGGCTTCACCTGCAGGAAGCCTTACAACCACCTCAGGAGGTGCATCTACGGGTGGGGGAGGTGTGACTACTGCTGGAGGCGGGCATAGGGTAGCAGCGGCTGTTATTGGGGCAGGCCTGATAGTAGTGTTAATTGCAGCGTTCTACCTTGCCTATAGGCGTAGGAGCCTTAGACAAGGCGAGCCCGTAATTATGGGGGAGCTTGATGAGAGGGATAGAGCTATAATAGAGCTTATACGTGAGAAGGGCCCCCTAACGGCTCCAGAGATCTCTGAGTCTACAGGTATACCTAAATCCCCGCTCTACAGGAGGCTTAGAAGACTGGTTGACGAAGGTGTGCTGGAAGCCCGCCGCGTATCTGGGAGAACAGTCTATAGTCTTAGGAGGAAGCACTAAAACTCTTTGTTCGAAGAATTAGATATTATACTGACCCTGTATTTCTATCCTGTGGATGCATCATGAGGAGATTAGGGTGGATGCTGGCGCCTCTAGCAGTACTCCTACTAACATTACTTGCCTCAGGCCATGCTTCAGGGGCAGGCGCTTCTAATGCCATAACTATTACAAGGCACACGGTTATCGGCGTGTCGCCTCTAGGATTAAATGTATCCATGCTTCCCGTCAACTTCAGCCTCACGCTTAATGGAACCCCCATGAAAGTGGAGGCTGCAGGCGGTTCAGGCGAATACCCGTTGGTCTTGAAGATAGATATGGGCCCTATCCCAGCAGGCAGCTCCCTCACATATACTGCGAGCACGCTGAGATGGGGTGGCACTGTAAGCCTCGACCTCAGGGGATTGAGGCTGGGGAATGCCTTAGACCTGGTTTTCAGCAGGCTTAGAAGCATAGGCTTGGTGGAAGACTTCCGAGGAGTAAAGGTGCTCACAGACTACTATGCCTTGAAGACGGGGAACAACACCATAATAATTAACACTGTTCTTCAAGGCTCAGTAGGCATGCGGTGCGAGTATATGTCCTCAGCCTATACTGTTACCGTCCCCACTACAACCAGGGTTTCATCAACGCCTACCATCCCTACTCAGAGCAAAGCCCCGCCCACCTCCACTATCACAACAGCGCTTAGCACGACGACTATTCCAGCATCCTTCACAAGCACCACGGCTGAGAAGCCTGCTGAAACAACCTCTCCTGCGGAGAAAAGCATGAGTCTCACAACTAGTACTGGGTCAACAGCCTTTGAGAAGCTTGCCTCCCTAGTCATCTCAGCTGGAATAGGCCTCATACTCGCAGTAATTACATATCTGCTGGTTAGACAAATATTCTAGAGGGCTGGCCTTGAGGCATGATGATAGGAGTGATGCTATAAGGATACTTGGAGGTACTTCCCTCAAAGTATATTTGCTTTTAGCATCCTCTAAGGAGCCTCTAGGCGTAAGGGAGGTTCAGCGGCGCATGGGTTTCCGAAGCCCGAGCACGGCTAAACACCACCTAGACAGGCTCGTGGAGCTGGGGCTGGCTGAGAGGAGGGGCGGGGGATATGCTGCGAGGACGGGGCCTGAGGGAATATTCGAGGGGTATACTAGGCTGCTTGGAAGCCTTGTGCCCAGACTCCTACCCTACGCTGTCTTCGTAACAGCGACCCTGGTGATCTATGCTCTTATGAGCTGGCCTAACATTGATCCAGGCTTTCTTCTAATAGGATGCATAGCAGCCTCCCTACTATGGTTTGAGGGGCTGCGCATGGCGCTGTGGCTTAGGAGGCTAATGAAGTAGGATTTAGAACAGCGTCATATACCTGTCCTCCTCGTCCCACGGGTAGTCGAATGGCGATGGCCTAAGCCTCCTCCCATACCTCTTCATCCTCCTCAGGGTGTCAGGGTAGGCTAACACTATTTCAGGCTCAGCATTGCGGATCAGCCTGTAATCGATTTCCGCAAGCCTCTCCCCAAGCCTCGCCACTACTCTTGGATCCTCGAAGCTTATCATGATTACAGGCTTTATTCTCGAAGGCTCAACACCGCTGTCGACAAGCCTCTCCATGAATCTGAACGGATAGTCAAAGTATGCTGATGGAACCCTGGTGATCTTCTGGAACATTTCAGGTGTGGCTGCCTTTATGGATACTCTGACTACAAGCCTCCTAGTAGTAGATATATCCTCCGCTATATCTCCCCTAACAGCCGGGATTATGCCGTTGGTTTCGAGCACCAGGTTTAAGCTGCTCTCCTCCTCCAGTATTCTTATGAGGCTTATTGTATGCTCCCATCCTATAGTTGGCTCTCCTCCACCTATCTTCGCCGCTGATAAGTTATTCTCCTTGGCTGCCGCGATTATTTTCTCCGCGGCCTGCCTTGGTGTTAGGAGGGATTCCTCCCTCACCCTGCGGGGCCTGAGGTTCCTTGGAGGCCACATGCAGTATATGCATCTCATATTGCATCCGGTCATGCCTGCTAGGACGGCTTTACCCGTGTAGGGCTTATTGTAGCCTATCATGAAGTATGCTCTTAGAAGTGTTCCTCCTCTACGCCTGGTGACCATCCCCTCTATTCTCTCAGCCTCCCTCAAGGGATCCTCGACTAGTACCTTCATACCTCCTCATACCTTTCTCTCAAGTATCACTACATCTATTTCCCCTGAGAGCAGGTCTTTGAAGCGTTTAGCCTCCTTCTCCGAGGCTACTATGCTTCCATAATGCATGGGTATGGCTACCTTAGGCCTTATCAGCCGCGCAGCCTCCGCGGCCTCCTCCGGAGTCATAACGTAGACCCCGCTTACCGGGAGGAGGGCTACATCTATCCCCATATCCTTCAGCCTCTCCATCTCAGGTATTAGGTCGGTGTCCCCTGCATGGTATATCTTGACACCGCCGAGCTCCGCCACATAGCCTACCCTCCCATCTCCCCGGGGATGGTATACTCTTCCAGGAGACCTATACTTATTCACATTGTAGGCTGGGACAGGGGTTACCGTGACTCCAGCCGCATTGAAGGGTGTCCAGGCCTTAGCCTCAATGATCCTAGGCGCCCCCGCCTTACCCACACACTTCACGGCGATCCTAGGCGCAGCCACAATGGTTTTCTCGGAGAGCAGGCCTGCTATGTCGCCTGGACTACAGTGATCAAAGTGCTCATGGGATACTAGGATTAGATCAGCCCGCGGAGAGTAGCCGCGGAGATTATATGGGTCAAAATAGACTGTGACTCCAGGCCTCCTCACCCTGAACGCATCGTGGCCAAGCCACTCTATTGTAACCTCCCCAGCCCTATATTCCCCAACCATAGCTGCATAGCCTCCAGATAATATAGTATGGTGCACCGGATACATAAATTAGTAGCCCGGGCTAGCCGACAGGCCTGCTGGTTATCTGGGGCCTTAGGTACCACGGCATGTATTCATCATGATGCGTTAACAGGCCTTCAGGCTGGAATCCATGGCTGAATACCTGGTAGCCTCTTAGATCCCTTAGTCTCCATGTGTAGCATGGGCTTCATGGCAAGATATTTTTCCCCGTGTGTTGAGGGCTATGGGGGGATATGCGTGTTCTCTAAGGTAATTATGGTTGGATCTCCAGTCATCCTCGTCCATGGGGGTGCTGGGCGCTGGACCCGTAGGCCTGGCTGGGAGAAGCGTGCTGAGAAGGCCTTAGAGGTGATCGAACGTAGCTTGAATGCAGGGTACTCTGCACTAACTGAGAATTCGCCGCCTCATGAGGCGGTGGTTGCTGCTGTTAAGGTGCTTGAGGATTCAGGTGTTCTTAACGCTGGCTCTGGAAGCGCCTTAAACCTGCTTGGGGAGGCTGAGATGGATGCAGGGCTCATGACATCCTACGGCCTGGTTGGAGCAGTAGCGGCTACACGTTACCCGAGGAACCCTGTGGAGCTGGCCCTACACGTGGCTCTGGATACTGATCACCTCCTAGTTGCTGGAAAAGGTGCTGATAGGCTGGCAGAGGTGCTTGGCCTCCAGCCTAGAGGTGAGACCCCCCCGCATGTCAGGAAGCGGTATGAGGAGATGCTGGCCGAGCTTAGGATGAGCGGCGAGGCTTTCCGCTGGAGGAGGCTGAGGAGGCTGGCTGAGAAATATGGTGTTGCTGGGGATACTGTGGGGGCTGTTGCACTCTCGGCTGATGGGAGGCTTGCAGCAGCAACTAGCACTGGCGGCATATGGCTTAAGCTTCCAGGCCGCGTGGGAGATACGCCTGTAATAGGCGCAGGCTTCTATGCTGATGAGAACGTGGCGGTATCTGCTACAGGGTTCGGCGAGATTATTATGAGGGCTATGGCCTCGCTGAGGCTGGCTGAGGAGCTTAGGCGGGGAGCAGGCTTGGAGGAGGCCTGCAGGCAGGCGGTGAAGGCTGCTGAGAGGTTTGGCGGGGAGGGTGTCATAGGCTTAATAGCTGTTACGAGGTGGGGGGAGGCATGCCTAGCCCATGACACTGAAGCTATGCCCTCAGGAGCCATGTGGAGTGAGGGGAGAGACGTGGATGTAAGGCTTGCCTCCCAATTCTCTAAGAGGAGTGTGTGAAAAGCTCTCTGAGAACATCGATGCCTCCACCCACCCTATCAGTCCTCCTGCCCTCAGCATCCTTGAAGACCTCTAGCAGCACGTAGGCTGGCCTCACCCTAGAAGCCACAGCCTCCAGCTCGCTGCGGCTGAGGAGCCCTGAGCCTAGGGGCAGGTGCTCCACTATTCTCCCCTCCTTGATCCTAACATCATGCACATGGAGGACGTATGCCCTGCTACCCAGGGCTGCTGTCCAGTGATCCAGGATCTCGTGTATGAGGCTTGGATCCCTGCTGCGCCAGAGGTAGGATGCTAGGGCGTGGGCCACATCTAAGCAGAACCGGGCTCTTGGAACAGAATCCAGGATCCCTGCAACATCATCTACAGTGGAGCAGAGTTTCCGCGGAACATTCTCAACCGTCAGCTCAGCCCCTATGCTCCACGCCTCCTCGGCTAGAAGCCTCACAGCCTCAACCCCCCTGGCTAGAGCAGCCCCACGTATAGGCTTGTCCTCAACATTCTCCTCCGTCGACACATGCATGTTGATGTAGTCTGCCTCCAGCATGGATGCCACTCTCATAACCTTCTCCTTGAAGAGCCGTAGGGAGGCTTCCCAAACCTCCTCTATGGGGCTTGCAAGAGCCACGTCCCTCCAGGGCCCATGAACGCCTATCCTGAAGCCCCACTCACCTACAGCTCTGCGCAGAGCCTTCTCCTCCTCCAATCTAAGCCCATTCATCCAGGGGTAATCCAGGCTCACCTCAACGTAATCTGCACCCATTCTCCACGCAGATGCTAGTAGTTCGCCGACCCTCCTACTACCAGGCCATAGGGGGACCCCTATCCTCACTCCACCCATACTGTTAAACACCGCTGAAAATAGGGGGAGCAGGGGAGAATAATACTGTTGCCTAGGACTCCCCCACAATAGGGCATAGTCTCTCCTCCAGGCTCACCAGGCATCCTAACAGGTAAGGCTTACATGTGGGGAACTCTGGCTTCCCTGAATGCCCCACACATGAAAATGCAGCCCCGAATAGATGCGGGGAACCAATGAACCTCCTAAAGAGAACCCTCACTCTTTAGAGTGGAGAGGAGGTCAGAGCGGTTTGAGTAGGGGCTTGGGATAAGTGTAGCCGTTATGTTTAATTATTATACAAGTGTCTTTAATGTTGGGGAGCAATGCTAGAATCCCAGGAGACATTTGTAGGGAAATACAGGATAATGTTCGTATCCAAGAATGGTGAGATTCTAGGGGTAGTGGTGAATGGCTCCAGGATTCCCAGACCCCTTTATATAAGCAGGAATGAGAGGATAAAGGCCCCTAAGCTCCCCTTGTCGGTTAAGAGGTTTCTCAGGAAGAAGGGCTTCATGGTGGAGTGAGAAGCCGGCATCTAGTCCTGCGGCTCCTCCCCCCTAATCCCCAGTCTCCCCCCAACCTCATCTAGATCTAGGCTCTGTCCCCTATACA
>JALWQH010000051.1 GCA_027083135.1 Desulfurococcales archaeon
ATGCCTGAGAAGAGGATGGGCGTAGTAGTGCTCTCCAATGCTTCAGGCTACCCTCCAGGCAATATAGGGATGTATGCTTTAACGCTTCTCCAAGGCATGGATCCAGAGGAGACGCTGCCATTCATAAGGCATGAAAACCTGCTTAGAATGCTTGAGGGAACCTATCACGGCTACAAGGACAGCGTTGAAGCCAGTGTTAAGAGGCTTGGAGACTTCCTAACCCTCGAATACATGGGTGGGGTGGGAGGCAGATACGTATTAATACTGGACAGGGTTGAAGACAACCACATATACTTCTGGACAAGCATGAATACAGCCAAGATTACAGCGGAGTTCATAGTGGAGGGAGACAATGTAACACTGTTCTTCGATAGATACAAGCTCGTCAGGGTGGGCAGGCCCAGAGTAAAATAAGTGTGGCGGGGAGGACTAGCCTCCCTCATATCCTGCCCCACTATTTTCAGCTGGCCTTTAGCCCCATGCTAGGATGTGTGGAGAGGCCACCATACATGTGCGTGGCAGTGCCCTATCTCCGAGCCCCAAGCCTTATACACTGTCTTCTGGGCTGGGAGGTGGAAGACAACCTCCACCTGGATGCCGTTAACCTCCCCCCTCCACTCCAATGAATCCCTGGTCTCAGTGAAGTGGTTTTCAATTAGGTCTAGGTGGAACCATGAGAGGATCCAGGAGGTGTCGAGATAGCATTCCCCACTACTACGCCACATTAGGCCCGTAGCATTAAACTCAAGGCTGATCTCAGGGGGATTCAAGTTGCTCCAAACCCTCAGCCCCAAGACGTTCACACCATACCTGGCAGCAGAATCCATGATCATTCTCCTAGCATCCTCTTCCACACTACTCGTATTTGCTGGAAGCCTGCCTTCAAACCTATATGAAACCCTGCCCTCCAGGAAGCCGCAGTCAACAGCCCATGCTTCAACCATGATGCCGGAGAGCCTGCCCTCCACACTGCTGGAGGCAAGAATACTAGAGGTGCTGCTAGGCATAGTGGCCGTAGTAATACTGGTAGGCGTAGTGGTGTTGGAGGCATTAGTAGCCGTGCTGCTCCTCCTAGGCCCAGCTGATCTCAGCATTAAGGCGAAGCCTGCCCCCACGACAAGCACCACTACTATAACAACCAATACCAGGTGTTTATCCATACCAGGCTACCATGAACATGGAGGAAAACCTGACAGCTAATATTCCTGTCCCACACGTCACCGATGATGCTGACTGTACGAGCTGCTTAATCCTCATATTATGATCAGGCTTCAACAGTGTTCCTGGAGAGGCGTCTTAATCCCCATGGGCGGTGTGCCTGGCTTAGGCATGGCTCGGATAGGCTTGGGTCTTCAACGCAACCACTATAAGGGATGCTCCGCCATGAACTTTGCTGAGGCCTGGCGTCGGGGTAGGTGCAATGTGAGTGTCCATGGCTTTGAGGCTGATGTTCTTAGGAGGAGGTCTCTGGGGTTCCTGGAGCAGGCTAGGGTGGCCTTGGAGGGAGGCCTGTATGATGTTGCATGCTTCCTAGCTGAGCAGGCGCTCCAACTATACTTGAAGTACGCTCTGCTCAGGGTTGTCGGCGATTATCCTAGAACCCATAGTTTGAGGAGGCTGCTGGGGGAGCTGGGCAGAGCTGTGGACTCCAGGATGCTGGAGGAGTTCGTAAGGGCTAATAGGGTCAGGTTATCGGTCCTAGAGGACGCCTACATTATGGCCAGGTACTTTGTGAAGGAGTATGGCAGGGAGGATGCTGAGGACATGGTTAAACTGGCTGAGGAGGCTATAAGCATCATCGAGGAGATATTGGGGGAGGGTGGAAGTGTTCATTGATACCTCCCTACGCAGGGCTGAGATGCTTAGAGAGTGGAGGAGCTGGGTCCGCCGCATAGCCATGGCTGCTGAGAAGCTTCTGCCAGGCCCCGTAGAAGTATACGTTATTGGAAGCACTGCTAGGGGAGACTATGTGGCTGGAAGCGACGTCGACGTCCTAATAGTGTCTCCAGGCATCCCAGACAAGCATGCTGAAAGAGCCAGGATCAAGGTGCTGATAGAAGAGGAACTCGGGCTACCATACTACCATCCCTTCGAAATACACCTCGCCAGACCTGAGGAGGCAGCATTCTACCTGGGGAAGGCAGGCGGGGCAGTTATCAAGATCGCGTAGCCCCACCAATAATACGCCTAGAGGCGTGGAGAACCTCCTAGCTTCTGGAAGGCTGGGAGACACATATGTTTCGTTTAACACTGCTTAGGCATAATTCACGGGTTCCCAGCATATTTTTATTAGCAACTATATCGCTAACCTGTAGTTAGGCTCCTGGTGTGCTGCGGTGCCCTGCATCCAAGGCGTGCAGCGTATACTAGTGTGGCAGGCCCTGCTGCCCGTGAGATTGCTCTCAGGTTAAGTGTGGGTGGGGGTGGTTGGCGTTGATTGAGATTAAGGGTGTTTCTAAGAGTTTTGGGGGGGTTAGGGCTCTGGATAATGTTTCCTTCACTGTTAGGGATGGGGAGATCGTCGGATATGTTGGGCTTAACGGTGCTGGTAAGACCACTACTATGAGGATAGCTGTAGGGGTCCTCTACCCTGACTCGGGGGACGTGTTGATAGACGGCTTGTCGATAATCAGGGATAAGAGGAGGGCTTCCATGAGGGTTGGATGGGTTCCCGAGTCACCTGTCTTTGAGCCTGATGCCAGGGCCCTTGACTACATGGTGTATCTTGCAGGATACTATGGTGTGTCTTCAAGCGATGCTAGGAGCATGGCTAGGAGGCTTTTAGAGGAGGTTGGGCTTGGAGACGCTATGCATAGGAGGCTGAAGGAGTACTCGTATGGTATGAGGAAGAGGTTCGCTCTGGCTGTATCCATGATGAGTAATCCCTCCAACTACTTGTTCGACGAGGTTCTCAACGGCCTTGACCCTCAGGGCATACAGTTCTTCAGAAACCTGGCTGTGAAGCTTAGGGGGGAGGGGTGCACAGTGCTCTTCTCATCACACATATTGAGCGAGGTTGAAAACCTAGCTGACCGCGTCGTCTTCATACATAGGGGTAGGATAGTGGGTGAGATGAGCATGGAGGAGGTTAGAGGCATGGCTACACCATCCCTCCTCATCAAGACTGACAGGGTAGACGAGCATCTCTTAGAGGTGCTCAGGGCGTATGGTGATGTTAGGGTTGAGGGTGGAGCTGTGATCATTGGGAACCCGTCGGGAGAGTCCTCGGAGATCGTGGACAGGCTTGTGGGAGAGGGGTATAAGGTGGTTGAGGTTAGGAGGAGGGAGGCAAGCCTGGAGGAAGTGTTCTTCAGGATAATAGGTGAGAAGGGTTGAGGGCAGCCGTAATATATGATTTCAGGAGGGCGTTTCTGAGGAAATCCACCATACTGCTGCTCATCCTGTTCGTAGCGCTGGGTCTAGGCGTATCATACCTAGCCTACAGTTCCCCCGAATACCGTGAGCTAGACGTGGCCGTGGTTCAGCTTAACGCTGATGGATGCGTGGTGAAGGGCGTGGTCCTAGACTCCCTTGGAAACCCCGTCAACGGTGCTAGGGTGAGGCTATACGATGAGCACAAGGTCCTCGTAGCCAGCCTTAAAGCATCTAACGGGGTCTTCGAGTATAGGGGCATGGGGGCATGCGGGTTCAACCTCAGCTACGTGGAGGTGGACTACAAGTCCATGCACATGGAGCTATACGTTGAGAACCTATGGCTACCCACAGGGAAGGGTTTGAGGAGCTTCAGGATTGGTGTAACAGCTGTTAACGCAGTGTTCAGGGGCTTCGAGGAGAACGGCATCCAGACATACAGCATGGTTAAGCTCATACTGGTGACCAGGAGCAGGGCCAAGCTCCTGATACTGAGCCTGAACCCGTTCTCAAGGGATCTCCGGCCTAACTATACCTTGGAGTACGTGTCCGTTGAGAATAGGACGAAGGAGGCTTCTTCAATAAAGTTCAGGAGGCTGGGCGTGCTTGGAGACTACGTGGGGGTGTATGAGCTAAGCCTTAACCCTAGGGCCAGGTATCTTGGATTGAGGGTGGGGTGCTGCGGTAGATATGAGGATTACTGGATAAGCTATGAGGGTGTGACGCCTAGGAAGTACAGTTATGCAGGCATGGTGACTGGTGAGGGGGGGTTAGCATTGTTCGCAGAGTTCTTCCCAATAGTCTTCCTATACCTCGCATACGTCTTCATGGCTAAGCCTAGGATCACCGGGGCCCTTGAATTCATAGTTGCAAGGCCTGTTACTAGGAGGGACGTGTATCTGACAAGATATGCTGCGGGAGTTCTCGTAGCCCTCATATCGGCAGGCATAATGGTTTTATCCATTGATCTCGGAGGCCTAGCCCTGCTCGGAGTATCCCTGGACGCCTACAGCAGCCTAACAGTATATCTGGGATTATCCGCCGCCCTCACAGCCTTCTACACTCTATGCTACTCAGTAGCATCGGGGATCAGGCCTGGAAGATACCTGGCAGTATCCATAATACTCTACCTTGTCTTCAGCATGTTCTGGGGCCTAATAGTAATGCTCGTAGCCTCCACGCACGGGGGCTTCGAGAAATACATGTACTATAACTACCTGCTATCATACCTCAACCCTCTAGGCCCCTACACAACATCCATGTACTACGCCAAGCTGCACTACGGCCTAGTTAAACCAACCTCAGCCATAAACCCCGTAGCCGCAATTCTATCCCCAGCCGCATGGACAACCATCCTCCTAGCACTCGGCCTAAAAGCATTCGAGAAAGCAGAGCTACGTGAAACATAAATTATTCCAATATTATTCATAAATTATTCTAGGTTTAGATCCTGTTCTTTAACCGGGCTTACAGAGTATTAGTGTACTTATAGGGGGGTAGGTTTAAATAGTGTTCCTAATTTTTAGGCAGTGTATTGTTATGGGGGTATGGGTGTTGAGTGGTCTGGCTAGAGTGGTGTTCCCTCTTCTCTTACTGGTGCTTCTCACTCTGCCTTCCGTGGCTCTATCTAGAGGCGTGTATGTGGGCGATGAGGTTGAGACAGGCTCCTATCTCGATCTGAGGTGGTTTGAGGTGGGGGATAATGGGACTCATCTCATACTGAGTGCTGGGTGGATGCAGCCTCTGCCCAATGCGACGCCTGCGCCTGGCTCATATTCTCTCAGCAGGGTGCTGTATTTCTCCCTGGATCTGGATAATAGTAGGAAGACTGGCTGCTGCCCTGGGTGGCCTGGCGGGGGCAATGAGATCGAAGGCTGGGCCTCCTATAATATTTATGGGGACCAATGGCTGGGCATAAATCTCTATAGTAGTGGGGGGAGTTACCTGGGCCTTGAAGGGCATCCTCAATGGGCCTCCAGTAATGATACGGTGATAAGTGCAGCCATACCTCTAAGCTACCTGAATATAAGTAGGGGGGATAGAATAATGATACATGATGTCCGGGGAAGTATGGAGGCCCAGGATTATATCGGAGGAGTAGCAGCTAATTGGACTGTGCCTTACGCTGAGATTAGTGTGGATGGTGATCCAGGCGACTGGGCAGGCATCGATCCCCTAGCAGTGGATAGTGATGACGGCTTCTGGGTCCCGTACCAGATGTTCAATATGACTAGAGTCTACGTAGCCTCTGATAATAAGGCCCTGTATGTGAGGATGGATCTAGGGGATGTCTTCAATACGTCTAGGCTTAGGGGGCTGGGAGGCTACCTGGAATACTTGGAGTTCATCTTTGCCGTGGATGTGGATAATGATGGCATGTTCGACTATGTCTTACACCTACACCCCTGGGGAGCAGGGGTCGAGTCGCATGGCTCTGAAGCCAGGTATACCTACCCCTCATACAATGCCTCCTGGTATAATACTAGCCATGTTGAGTTTGCCCTAAGCCTGTCAGCCATAGGGGTTAACAACGGCCTGGCCGGCAGGAACCTCACTCTAGGTGCATGGGACTACGTTGTGCATGTAGACGACTATTTACGCATCTCCCAGTACCTCTTCCTACCCTACTGGCAGTACTGGCTTACCAGGATCTTCTACACTGTGGGTTCAGGGGGCTACATGGCTGTACCGGAGGATAGAGTCCTGGCGAACTGGACTGGGGGGTGGAGAACCATCCATATAGGTGGAGTGGAGTTCAATATTTCTGCCTCGGGGCAGACTTGGGCCTGGCTGGCCAGGTATGATGCAGAGCCCACGGGTAATAGTAGCCTCAATGCCCTGCCTGGAGGCATGTCCCAGTACTACGCCATAAAGGTATTCTCCCTAGGCAGCATTACATGGCCCATCCACGTGGAGGCGGAGGCTCCAGGCAAGACAGGGCTAACACTACTCTACTATAACGCTACGGCAGGCTCCTATAAGCCCCTAGGCGAGCAGAGCTATGATCCAGCCACAGGCACCCTAAAGGCAAACCTAACCCAAGACGAATACCAGGCCGGAGACGACCCCATATTAATACTAACATGGAAACCAGGCCCCGTAGGAGGAGCACTCAACATCCAAGCACAGAAAAACAATGCATACCCAGCCATAACAATAGCCGCAACACTACTCACAGCCATACCAACAATAATAATACTGGCACACAAGCACAAGAAAACACACTAAACACCTCCAATCCTCTACTGTAAACATGCTTAGGGAGCGTCAACTAAGCCTAGGCGTAAACCCGGACAACACTAATACACTCATACCCCTAACCCCCAGCTGAGAGCTTCCGCCAGGCCTCCGAGAACTATACACTAAGCTCCTATTGATCATAAACTGGGTTGATCCCGGGAAACTGTTGAACAGGGATCCACTATCCGTGATGAAGCTGGCTGCAGAGAGGTTTAATGAGGGCCAGCCTAAATAAACTCACAACAGCTATGGCCGTGTAGGAGGTGCGGAGTGATGATGCAAGACTTCCATGGAGGCGGGGAGACATGGCTGCATTAGGGGAGGGCTTAGTGTTTGATAAGGGTAGGCGGGAAATACTCCTCTCAAAACCCAGGCTTCTACCCGAGGATACCGTGGTATTCAGGTTTGCAGGGATTCTGAGGGAGTCTAATAGGGATTACGTGTTGGTTGCCGGCTATACTGCGATACTCTTTGGTAGGGGTAGGAGGAGCGATGACATTGACTTCATACTAGAGGAGCTCGATGAGAACGGGTTCGTGGAGCTGTGTAGGAGGCTCCGGAGAGCGGGTTTCACCCTGATGCAGGGGGATATTGGGTCAGAGGATTCGGTGAGGAGGCTTTATCAAAGCTATCTTGTGGAAGGGTATGGTGTTAGGTTCATGTATAGAGGCATTATCCTCCCCAATGTAGAGGTGAAGCTGGCTAGGATAAATATCCATAGGTATGCGTTAGCTCATAGCATAAAGGTTGTGGTGAACGATAAATTCGTGGTTAGAATATCGCCTCTGGAGCTGCAGATAGCCTACAAGCTATACCTAGGCTCCGATAAAGATGTTGGGGATGCAGTGTTCCTCTACACGTTATTCAAAGACTATATAGACCGCGAGGAGCTAGGGAAATGGTGTACGAGACTGAGAGCAGACTGCAGAATACTGGAGGAGGCAGCTGCACCGTGACATCTAGCAGCCTACTGGAGGAGGTTGGGGAGGAGCGTAGGAGGAACCTTGAGGACATTATAGGACATGCTAGGTGGGAGGCCGAGATGGTTAGGAAGCTGGGGGCGAAGTGGTTCGAGATAAGGGACAGGTGGCTCATAGAGGCCTACGAGGCTGACAGGAGAATGTGGCAGAACCCGAGGATAAGGGAAGCCCTAATAAAAACAGTTCTAGCAAAGGATAAGCTCAAACACACCACCAGGCACGACACTAACAATAACGATACGGCTAACGAACATAACTGTAATAATACCAGTGGGGAGGTGAGGTATGGCTGCCCAAGACTTTTACGAAGATACTGATAGGTCTGAGAGGGCTGGCAGTATTCACTCAACCCTGCTGCTAGTCTCTAGGATTATTGGAGAGCTCGGGCTTAGAGTCTTCATTATAGGTGCCCGAAGCGCCATGGTTCACGGGGTAGACCTAGGCAGGGAGACACGGGACTGGGACATAGCCATTGATAAGCCGTTTACGCCAGGGTTGCGGGATACTATAACTAGGGAGCTACGCTCCCGGGGCCTCAAGGTGCAGTGGAGGAAGTGGGGATTCCTAGTGGAGGACGACATCCACATAGACATCAACTATGCTCCACTCATACTTGATGGAGAGTTTATAGATAGAAGCGTGGTAGTGGCGGAGAATATCCTTCTACCATCCATAGAGGATATAGTGATACTAAAGCTTATGTCGGGGGAGAGGAAGGATATTGATGATATTAAGAAGATGGTTGCTCAGACGTGGCATAGGCTTGACATGGAATACCTTTACAGGAGAGCCCGGCAAGCAGGGTTGGAGAGGGAGTTAAAGAAGATACTGGGGAGGCTTGGGCTAAGATGAGGCGGGAGTTTCCGCAGAGAATGATAAGGCTTGTGCCCGGCCTAGCAATCCCAGAATACATGGGGTTTCTGCTGGAGAATTGCGAGCCTGTCAAGCACACTAGGGAGGCTGTTGAGGCGGGGGACCTGCTGAAAATAGACTACCATCCACCATACCTACAGCTAAGATGCAAGGACGTAGAGAGGGTTATCGAGGAGGCTAGGCGGAGGAGGCTACGAGTATACCGGGGCAACCGGCACATCACAATAACAGACAGCATATACAGGGCGAGAATATACCTGGATAAGGAGAGAGCGAAACACCATGCAAGAGGAAGGGGGCTTTCGGGGCAGAAATATTTTTGATGTCATGTATGGGGATGTGCCTGGTAAAGCCTATAAACTTTACCTACGATGGAATAAAATTGGTGGGCTTGGGGTTCCGAGAACCGCTCCCGGAGGGCAGTGAGGGGCTCCGAGCCGTGCCGTGATGAACCCGGGGGTGGGCATAAACAAACATCACTCTCGGGTGAACGGCGTTGGGAAGCCAGAGATGAGAGAAGTGCTGAGAGCTACATGTAAACGACTAGGGCTCAGGCTAGTGCGTGGTTCTTCTTTCATAGGCTGTAACTGCCTAAGTTTTATTAGAGTTCGATACGTGTTTTTCTTGGGTGTCTCTGGTGAGGCTGTCTAGGCTTAGGTGGGCTATGCTCTACAATCTGGCTAAGGCCTGGAGGCTCGGCTTAGATGAGGGTATCCCTGCCGGCAGGATTGTACGAGTCTTCAGCCTGAACTCCAGCCTCACATATAGGTTCCTCGGTGAGCTTAGAAGTGAGGGCATAGTGGAGCCTGCTGGGAGGGGTTGGTGGCGGATAAGGGATACATCCAGGGCTAGGGCCCTGATGGAGTATGTGCTCGAATCAGCCCCCGAGTCCCCCTACGATTACTGGGCCTCCGCGGTGCCGGAGGTGTACTACTATGTTGCTGAGCCTCCTAGCATAGAGTGGCTGGGCTACCCCGAGAAGACTCTAGTCATGGTAGACGAGTCGCTTAGGAATAGGATTAACCCGCCCAAGGACTACAGGGTAGTGTACGTGAGCCTGAGGGGTAGGAGGTGGCGGTACGACTGGGATATGCGTATAGCGAGGGCGACAGCGGAGCAAGCTCTTGCAGACCTGCTAAGCTATGATGACGACTACCCTGTAGAGCAGTACATCTACCTCAACATTGACAGGATAGACTTAGACGACGTAGCCCGGAGAGCCAGCCCCAAGGGGCTTAGGAGGCTTGCAACATTCCTAGCATTCCTCAGAACAAGCACGGGCAGGGAGGTGCCAACAACTATGGACTACCTCGGCTTGGCGGACCCCAGAGTCCTCCGAGAAAGGCTCGGCGAGTATACAGGCCTAGTATTCGCGAACAGCATAGCAGAGAAGAGAGGAATATAGGATGACAGTAGAATTCAGACGAGGCGAAGCGAGAACTAGTAGTGATGTGATAATAGAGGAGATGAAGACTAGGCTAAAGACCCTAACACCAGGCACCGCTCTGCTGGTAAGAACCGCCCGCAGTCTCCCAGGAGCCGAGGGAGGTCTCAGCAGGAGGGAGCTCAACGCTGTGGCCCGTGGCCTTGAGAGGGTCTGGCACATCATGAGGCTCCTACACCTCCTAGCCAGCTATTTCGGCGATGAGCTATTCTTCGGCGGTGGGTCGATACTAAACTACGTCTACATGGTTGGAAACAGGGAGCCGCCAAGGCTGACCTTCGACCTCGACTCATCGTGGTGCAGGAGGGTCAGCTCTAAGCGGGTAATCCTGGCCAGGATGATAGAGTTTAATAAATGGCTAGCTGAGAACGGTTTAACCCTCAGAGTGCCCGTGGGGAGTGGGAGAACGGGTGGGCTCTTCCTAGTAGAATATGATGCTGAGAAGGACTATTTCCCAGACCTGCTCTCGCTCCGGATGCCTGTTATAACGAGGTATGATGGGGAGCCCTTCTACAGCTTCCTAGGTATCAGGGACTATCAGGTAATAACAGAGGTTAGAATAGTGTTCAGGGAGGTCCTCGGAGTCGAGAATCCTAGAATAGACTACGTCAGATTCGAGGTCAGCCTGAACCCGGAGGGCATGCCAAAAGTAGAGGCAGTGTTGGAGGACTTGTTCGGGTGGAAGACAAGGGCATGGATAACCAGTGTGGAGTACCAGCTCGCATCCAAGATAAAATACAAGGTGGCGAAAGACTTCGGCGACGACCTGACCCACAATATCCACGACATCGTAAAAGCAGTCCTCGACCTACGCCTACTAGACTACACTGATACAGGGAAAGTCATAG
>JALWQH010000052.1 GCA_027083135.1 Desulfurococcales archaeon
GCCTCTTCTGGTAGGTATGCTGTGTTTTTTCTTGCTTGTTGGGGGTTTTTCTGGGTGTCGTGGCCTGCTATGATTGCCTTGCCTCGGCTGGGTTTGAGGAGGGTTGCAAGTATTCTCAGGGTCGTTGTCTTACCTGCGCCGTTAGGCCCTATAAGCCCGAAAACCTCCCCCCAACCAACCCTAAAACCAACACCACGCAAAGCAGCAAAGCTGTCATACTCTTTATACAGATCTATGGCTTCAGCTGCATAGGGGGCTCTACCCATGCTCTCCACAGGTCTACTGTTGAAACATAAGCCCGGTAAAAACCATTTCATTATAGGCTTTATCTAGATTCTGGGATTCATGGCTGGGCGGCCGCGGTCTCCCAGAGATGGTCGAAATATATGGTTGCTATTCTTACGAAATACTCGTGGTTAGACCATAAGCCCACTAAGCCTACTCCGCCGCGAATTATGAGAAGTACTTCGTCTCCTATGAAGCCTCCTCCAAACATGCTGCCTGTCCATCTAATCTCAGCTACTTCCCCTAATTCGCTCAGCATGTCTTGCCTGATCTCGCTGGATAGCAGTATCCTGGTCTCCCTACGATGAGAGGCTTCTAAGAGCGATTCCAGAAGTCTCTCAGACAGCATTTCCGGGAAAGCAAGGGCTATGCGGAGGGGAGATGTTCCACGTGCCACTATCTTGGAGGCAGTATCCTCTATGGAGCCGTGTCCAAGCACGAATATGCTGTAAGTGGCGGCTCTCCCAGCCATGGCTTCTAACGCAGGTATGAGCTTATCCTCCACGTAGCTTATTTCTCCGAGAAGCCTTGACTTAAGCCTAAGCCATGCTTCACGCGGCGGCCTGGCAGCATATACTGCAGGCCTGCCTCCCTGCTTAGCTATGAGGCCTACATCCATAAGCCTTGAGAAAACAGCGTAGGCCTTGGTTACAGGAATATCCATGTAACGGGCAGCCTGGGCTGCCGTCATAGGCCCCCTTGTCAGGAGGATTATATAGGCGGCGAGGCCCCTCTTACTTATTCCTGCTAGGCTTAAAGCCTTCGCAAGCCTGGGATTAGCCTCAAGCAGCTGCTCCGCTATCTCTGGAAGCACTCCCTTTCACCGCAGGCTTCTAGGCAGGAATTCAGGAGGTTTCTCTACATCTATTATGGGTACTGTTATCCAGCCAGGCCTAGGCCCCTTAGCCATAACCACATTCTCCCCTGCCTCATCGCTGCGTAGCAGGAGGTAGTTCTCTCCCCTCTCCTCCCCCTCAGCTATGTGATAGTAGAACATGGGCAAGCCATAATACTTGTAGTAATCCCTGAAGACGGCGAGCAGGCCGTAAACAGTTTTCCCCTCATCTGCATAGCGTAGAATGTACGTTGACTGCCCCATAGACACTATGGTTGCCGCCATCCTGGCCAAGTCGTTTAGGCTTGAAACCTTTACAGCCACGACTTTCTCGAACTCCATGAATGTCGAACCCTCATACACCTAGGAGAAGGGGGGCGAAAAACGTTTTTCCTTCTGTCTACTTTAATGCGATTTGCAGGTTAGAAAATAATGCTAGTCGAAATAAGATGGCATGGGAGGGGAGGCCAGGGAGCTGTTACGGCCTCCCAGCTGGTAGCTGTTGCCGCGATAAGGGAAGGCAAGTTTGCGTTAGCCTTCCCAGAGTTCGGTGCTGAGAGGCGTGGAGCACCCGTCAAAGCGTATACGAGGATAACCGACGAGCAGGCAGTTGTCCCTAGATCCCCTATAGTGGAGCCCGACATAGTAGTTGTCCTTGACCCCAGCCTTCTAGCACTGCCTATAGTGCCCCAAGGCTTGAAGAAGAATGGCATGATGGTTGTGAACACTGCGAAGACGCCTGAAGATATTAGGAGCACTATTGGGCGCAGCGATATCCGTGTAGCCGTTGTTAATGCTACTAGGATAGCCATGGATACTCTCGGCAGACCCATAGTTAACACCGCTATTCTAGGAGCACTTGTGAGGGCGTCGAGCGTAGTAGGCCTTGACACACTGCTAGAGGCTGTTAGGGAAAGATTCGCAGCCTCCGAGAAGCTGGCTTCCTCAAACATGGAAGCAGTTAAAAGAGCGTATGAAGAGGTGGTGGTGGGTTAGACATGAGCGAGCTACCCAAATGGTACGAACTCCCGCCGGGAGGAGTTGTCCTAGAGCCTGGCTCAACGCTGAAGAATAAGACTGGTAGTTGGCGCGTCCTCAGGCCAGTCATAGACCAGGAGAAATGCACCAGGTGTAGGCTATGCTGGCTCTTCTGTCCCGACGCAGCAATACTTGAAGTCGATGAGGAATATGTAACATCTAAGGGCAGAAAGTATGCTGTGACATACAAGGTTAACTATGATTACTGTAAGGGGTGCGGTGTGTGTGCGAACGAGTGCCCGGTAAACGCTATAAAAATGGTTCCAGAAGGTGAGGAGCAGTGACCCTGGCGGCCACGACTTCCACTAGGAGGTTTAAGGGTAAGATCCTAGCCATAAGCAGCAATTACGCCGCAGCCTATGCTGCTAAGGACGCCGACGTAGATGTTGTCTCAGCTTACCCTATAACACCTCAAACACATGTGGTGGAGAAGATAGGGGAGTTCCTGGCTAACGGCGAGATGGATGCTGAGATGATACATGTTGAGAGCGAGCACTCAGCTCTCAGCGCAGCTATAGGGGCCTCAGCTACAGGGGCCAGGGCCTTCACAGCCACAGCAAGCCAGGGATTAGCATTGATGCATGAGATCCTCCATATAGCTTCAGGGATCAGGCTTCCAATAGTAATGGCTATAGCAACTAGGGCTCTCTCTGCCCCTATAAGCATTTGGAATGATTATTCCGACGTTATGAATGCCAGGGATGCAGGCTGGGTAATAATGTTCTCCTCCAGCGCGCAGATGGTTTACGATAGTATCCTGCAGGCATATAAGATAGCTGAGGATCCACGGGTTCATCTACCCGTAATGGTAGTATATGACGGGTACATAATGAGCCATACTGTGGAGCCTGTCGAGGTATTCGATAAGGAGGATGTTCTAAAATACATTCCTAAGAACCCTACCTGGATACGCCTAGACCCCGATAACCCTGTAACCATAGGAACAATAACCAGCCCTGACTGGTACTATGAGTTCAAGTACCAGCAGGTCATGGCAATGAAGAATGCCCTGCAAGTTGCTAGGGAGGCTGATAAACAGTATGGAGAGATGTTTGGAAGAAGCTATGGGCTTATAGGCAAGCATATGCTAGATGATGCTGATGTAGCCATAGTTACCATGGGTGCATTCGTAAATACAGCCATAGCAGCCGCAATGGAGGCGAGGAAGAAGGGCATCAAGGCAGGAGTCATGGAGCTGAGGTTATATAGGCCCTTCCCAATGAAAGACATAGAGGAAGCATTATCCAACGTGAAGGCAGTAGGCATAGTTGACAAGGCTATAAGCTATGGAGCCCAGCAGGCAGGCCCCGTGTTCAACGAGTTCGCCGGCGCCTACTATTCAAGGGAGAATAAACCCCTGCTAGTCAGCTTCATAGCTGGAATAGGGCAGAGAGCGGTATTCGTCAAAGACTTTCTAGACATGTTTGAACAGCTCAGCAAGGTGGCTGAGAAGGGCAAAGCCCCTCTAGAATCAATCTACATAGGGGTGAGAGCATGAAGCTCTACTATAAGAAGCTAACAGATATACCTCGAGAGGAGCGCTTCGTCTCAGGGCATGGTCTCTGCCCAGGATGCGGCGCTGGGACTATTATGAGGCATCTCACAAAGGTTGCAGGGAAGAACACAATATATGTTGAGGCTACTGGATGCGTGGAGGTCTCGACAACAGGCTTCCCATATACATCATGGCTTAACCCCTGGATACATGTGGCATTCGAGAATGCAGCGGCCGTGGCCTCAGGTGTAGAGACGGCAATAAAGGTGCTTAAACGCAAGGGCATGATACCTAGAGACAAGGAGATCAAGGTTGTAGCCATAGGCGGAGACGGCGGAACAGTGGATATAGGGCTTCAAGCTCTAAGCGGTATGCTTGAGAGAGGCCACGACATCCTATACGTATTATATGATAATGAAGCCTACATGAATACAGGTATTCAGAGAAGTGCTTCAACACCTTACGGGGCATGGACTACTACAACTCCCGTTGGAAAGGTGTGGAAAGGAGAATGGAGGCCCAAGAAAGACATAGTGGGAATAGCGTTGGCCCATAGAATACCTTATGTTGCAACCGCTAATCCCTACTACGTGCTTGACATGGATAATAAGTTTAAGAAAGCCCTGGAGATCAAGGGACCTAAATTCATACACGTCCTGTCTCCATGCACGCCTGGGTGGAGGATACCTGACGATAAGAGCATGGAAGTAGCCAAGCTAGCGGTTCAGACAGGAGTCTGGATACTATACGAGGTTGAGAACGGTGAATTCAGAGTTACCGTGCCTGTTCCCAGACGTAAGCCTGTGATCGAGTACCTGAAGATCCAGGGAAGATTCAGACACCTGCTCAAATATCCTGAGGAGATAGAGAAGATTCAGAAAATGGTTGATGAGGAAGCTGAAAGAATAAATAAACTTGTAGGGAGAACGGTTATAGGGCCTGTTGAATCCAAGTAAGCGTTATGCCTACATTATCATTTTTATTTTCAGCATAAAAGCCTCTTTCTAGAACGCATAACCCTGCATAGCGTCTCAATGATTCTAAGCGTGCCTCTAGATGCCTGAGGCTTCTCTGAGAACCACTGAGGATTCAGGTCCATGTAAACAGGCCTGCTGTATTCGTCCTCCACCCTAATTACCTCCCTACCATTTTCATCATATAGTATTGTTGGAACCACGGCTTCAACTTCTCCGTGGACCTCCGAGATCCCTCCCGCTATTATGAGCGGCACTTTATTCTCAATGCTTCTAAGCCTCAGTAGATCGACTAGTCTTGCCTGCCTTCTACTAGCTCTAAGCAGGGCTACGAGGAGGGATGCCCCTCCTAATACTAATGCACGTGCTACCTCAGGGTACAAGGAGTCGCTTCCAGCCAGTACACCTATATTTATGTTGAATTTAACTATGCCTGGACTTCTCCCTGCAGAGATGCCTAGCTTCTCATCCTCCTCGTCTACTACCAGTTTGCGGTACTTGCAGATCAGCTCTCCCCTAGGCGAGAATGCTAGAGTTGTTAGGAAGAGCCTGGGCCCAGCTCTCTCTATAATAGGGCCTCCCAGCACAAATATTGTCTTCTCAACTGCGAGGAATGAGAGTAGATCGGAGGTTGGGCCGGGTATCTTCTCGGCAGCATTCTTCAGGACTCTGGCAAGCCTATGCCCCCTGTAATGCTCAAATATTGGACCAGTGTTGAAGAGCGAGGGTAGGACCAGTATTTTAGCAGAACTGTCAAGCATCCTGGTAAGCCTGCGCACTACTTCTAGGTTGCTCTTCTTAGCCATTTGCTTAAGCCTGAGGTGAAGCACGGCTATTCTATTATTCCCCACGGTTCTCCTACCTCTCTTCTAAGCTCAAGATATATGGGGTAGATCTCATCGTAGAGTTCGTTGAGAACGTTAAGATAGCTTTTCTCCCCTGCCTCCACTAGATCCATTAGTTTCTCCAGCATAGCTGTCCTCTCCTCCGAAACAAGCTTAGCTATACCTTCACCGCTCCGCTCCGTGAGATAGCTGTAAACCTCGCGTCCCAGCAGGGTTGGCACCAGCTTGTTAAGCCTCCCCCTTTCAACAACATAGTGTCTTTTAAGAAGAGTCTGCATGATCTTCGCATAGGTGCTTGGCCTCCCTATACCCCTATCCTTCATCAACCTTACAACGTCTCCCTGAGTATATAGTGGTTTTAAGGCCTTCTTCCTGATATCAGTGTAGTCAACCTTATATCTCCCAGGCTCTAGGGGGGCTGAGAGCCTGAACGGCATATACATGTCTAGGAAGCCTGGCTCAACTACCTCTATAATGTTCTCAAGCTTCTTCTCCACGCCTAGGAGGCTTGCCTTAGCTATCTGAACCTTTATTTTCCCAGGCTTCATCTGGCTTGCAATGAACCTTTCGAATATAAGCCTATACAGGCTTAGATGCCTCTTGGTTAGAGGCCTTACAGGCTGTATTATTCCCTCCTCTATCAGCCTTACAAGCCTCTCAGCATCCACGGGTCTAGTAGGCCTTATCGCCTCGTGTGCTCCTCCCTCACCCCACCGGCGGGGAGCGAAGAACTCTGTATACCTATCCCCGTATTTTTCCTTCAAATATTCCCTGGCAACCATTATGCCTGCATCAGAGATCCTCGTACTATCTGTGCGGTGATACGTTATGAAGCCCATCTCGAAGAGATCCTGGGCAAGCCTCATCGTCTCCTCAGCTCCCAGCCTAAGCCTAGCTGAAGCCTCTGACAACATGGCGTCGGTTGTGAATGGGGGGAGAGGCTTAACCTCCCTTTCCTCGACACCCACTATGCTAACCGTTATCACATTGTTCTTAATATCGCTGGGCTTAACTCCAGGGGGAAGCTCGTCTTCCGTGAATTCTAGGAAGAGCCTCTTATCGGATGTGCCTACGAGGAATATTTTCTTCACACTATTCTTGTATTCATTATACCTGTCTATTATCCATCCGAGTACCGGGGTTTGAACCCTGCCTGCACTGAGGTTTCTGTTAGGCTGCCTGCACTTCTCCTTGTCTCCTATATGCGTTGCACAGTAAGTTGGCCAGAACTTATACCATAATAAGGGGGAAAGCGTAAAGCCTATCCACCTATCCTCTATTCTCCTCAGCATTTGTGCTTCTACTAGGTTTGTGTTTAGGTTTCTCGGGTTTCTGAGGGCTTCAAGTATAGCCCTCCTAGTAACCTCGTGGAACTCAACCCTACGTATATTGCGGGTATAGGGTTGAAGGAGGACTGCGAGATCCCATGCTATTTTCTCTCCCTCTGTGTCTGGGTCTGTTCCTATTAGGACCTCATCCACCTCTAAGGCAAGCCCCCTTATTGTATCAACATTCTCCAAGGAATTTCTAACCAGAGTGCTTCCACACCGTGGGCATTTATCGGTATCAGATGTGAACTGATGTCCGCATACCATGCATCTCCTTATTGAATTATATACTGGTATGAATCTGCGCGAACCGTTATCCGAGTAAATTATGACGCCGTGGAAATCCTCTCCTCCCAGCGTTTTAGGAGGGTTAACTGCTAAATCATATACGTGTCCCCCACTAGCAGTTATTAGAAGCATGTAGTCTCCAGTTGACACCTCATACACCTTTACAGCTTCCCCTATTCTTCTCACACTAGGTTTGCCGAAGAAACCCGCTATTGTCCTAGCCTTGTTGGGCGACTCCACGATGAAGAGCGCTGTTCTTATAATATCCTCCACGTTTCTCGGAACTTTTCCTTCAAGTATTTTCCTAACCTTCTCCCGATCCTCATCTATCTCTCTGAGTATGGGTTCAAGTATAAGTGTTCTGAAATCCTGCCACTCGGCATCCTCTATGATCCAGCGGCTCCTCTTCATGAGGCCTCGTAGAAGCCTCTCATCATCAACTATGACTACCGATAAGCCTCTAGTTATACCCCCAGCATAAAGCCTGCTTGTCCTGCCGCTAGCCTGAATATACGTCATTATATCAGGGATCATTATGTACGTTTTACCCTTCTCTTCGATGACAGCTATATCGCCGCTTGTCCTGAGAGCCTCTCTAACATCGCTGCGTGCGAGCGCTTCTCTCACAAGCTCTAAGGCTTCATGGAACACGTTTTCAGCAGGTGATGCCGGTGGCTGCCCGCTCCTCATATGCTCAGCTATTATTTGTAGTGCTGCGGGAGATAGTCTTTGAAGCATCCTCCTAACTCTTACCAGCGTGATCTCAAGCCTATGCCTCAGATCCTCAGGAGTCACTTCCACGAGTATGCTTAGAGCCTTGTATATGTTTGATGGATGTGGATCCTCGAACTCCGTGCTGAACTTTAATCTAGGAACACCTGCAAAGACAGCATACCTTATTCTCTGGGGAAGATCAAGCCCTCTAACCATTACACCGTAGTATACTGCTACCCCCACCAAGACATCTATATCACCATTAGCAAACGCTTCAAGTGTCCTAAGCCTCTTGGAGTGGAAGGCCTCTGCCCTCACACCCATACCGCGGAGAATATCTGCAAGCTTCTCCGCATAGTCTATCCCCTTATCGACAGGCACGTATACTAGTCCTCCTGAACCTAGGCGTTTAACTATGTCTCCCACAGCTTCCTCCAGGCTCATCTCCTCAGGCTTATAATACGAATCCACGATACGTCTCAGAACCTCGCTTCGAGAACCAGCCTCAAATCCAAGCAGCTCTCTGAAAAGCTTGACCCTGGATCCCCTAGGCCTGCCCGTAGCGCTCGACACTACGAGTATGCTCTTAACCCTACGTCTTGCAGCTCTTAGCCTCTGCTCTATAGCGCTCCACTCCCGCTGAGCCTCTTCGATCTCCTCACTGCTCCTCGCTGATGCTACTGCTCGGGCAAGCCTTATACGCGCCTTCACCGCCTCCATTCCCACAGATAGATCCTCATCTGTAAATCCAAGCAGCTTTAACACGAGGTCTACGCTTTTAGAACTCTTTAGAACAGCGTCAACATCGTCGACGAATATGAAGCGATAATGATGCTGTGCGATATCATTGAATCTTGCCTGAAGGAACTTCGATGTAGTTATAAGTATGTTGAAGTCCCCCTTACCCAGCTTCTCCATAGCTTCTGCACGGCTCTTCTTGGACAGCCTTGAATGTATGGCTAGGATAGAGGCGTCCACACCTGCTTTTTCAGCCATTTCCCTTGCCTTCCTCTCCACCTGGAGGATAAGAGGGGTAGTAGGCAACACTATGTATGATTTACTCTTCTTCGCAGCGAAGTATAGTGCCATCAGTATGCCGAAAGTTGTCTTACCTACTCCGGTGGGAGCTATGACTGAGAAGCTCTTACCCATGAGGACTCTTTTAACCCATGTTCTCTGAGCGCTCCAAAGCCTGCTTCCAGTAGCCTTATGAAAGAGGCGTTCAACACTCCTATACTTTTCGTCAAGCTCCATTAATTCCTTATACTTCTTAAGTGTCCCCAGCTTTCTAAGCATCTTGCCTATGCTTGAAACAGATGGTTCCTCCTTAGGGAGTGTTGGAAGGCACTTAGTACACGGCAGACCCTGCATAAGCCTTGCATCATCCTCTGGTCCTCCGCAGTTCGGGCATGCGTGGAGATATATGGCCTCATGCTCCAAGAGCCTTCTCCCCTTTACTGCAATAACCCCAATATCCTAACCACTCATCCCAATATTAAAATGCTGGTGGGTATATGTGAGGCCTGCTATTCCATCTCTCCCAGCATGCTGGTTGAAAAACATGTTATGTTTAAGGTATTCTCAGCGTTTTATCTGCGAATACGACTATACCATTATCCGTTATTATGAATGGATGTCTTTTCATTGAATGGCTTGTCCCCCTCATCTTCCAGACTATTAGGCTCCGCTTCAACTCGCCTTCAATCTCATCCAGGTCAAGCCTTATAATACCGTCAGCGGCATGCTCTACCCCGGGTCCTCCAAACCCTCTCTCCGTCACTGAGACCTGTGATACAAGTATTGAGGTCGTGCCCATCCCGCTCAGCACGCGTTTAAGCTGCATGACAACGCTTCTAGCTAGGGCGGGCTTTGTGAGGTAGAGTGTTGAAACAGAATCCACTACTACGCGCTGCGCCTTGACATCCCTTATAGCGTCTTTAAGCGTGTCGATGAGTAGCCCTATGTCTGTGGGATCACGGACAACGTATCTCTCCCTCTTTGCAGCCTCTCCTATCCCTCCGGTGAAGGCATCGATCATGGCGAACAGTCCTTCCTGCTCATAACGCCTCACATCCCATCCGAACTGAGCCATGTTAACCCTCACTTGAACGGGATGCTCTTCAAGCGCTACGAAAACCCCAGGCTCATTGTTCTTGAGGCCGTTCCACAAGTACTGTTGGCCGAATATGCTCTTACCTGTGCCTGGACCTCCAGCGAGCAGTACGACGTTCCTCTTAGGTATTCCGCCATGCAGCACGTCATCCATTCCAGGTATACCTGTTTTAACTCTCTCAACCATGCTACCACCAAAATATCATGGTGGATATGCATGGGTAATAAATAATTACTGCCATGCACCTCGGAAAAGCCCGCATAGAAGCCTATTTTAGGCTTCTGGTAATCATCCCTTATGGCTTAGTGTAAGGGTGATGGATATGTCTTCAGAGGTCACGCTCAGGGTTCAGGAGGCTAGGCATAGGGATGTTGGACGCAAGATGGCGAGGATTAACAGGAGGGTTATGTCGGAGCTAGGTGTAGGGACAGGGGATTTCATAGAGATAGAGGGGCCTAGGGGCACTACAGTAGCGCAGGTATGGCCTGCATATCCTGAGGATGAGGGTAAGAACATCATCAGGATAGATGGGTTGATGAGGGAGGCTATAGGGGCAGGAGTAGGGGACAGGGTTACAGTTAGGAAGGCTCAAGTCGAGCCAGCTACCAAGGTCGTATTAGCACCCACAGAACCTATAAGGTTCGGCGCTGACTTCGTTGACTATGTGAAGCAATTCCTGGCTAGGAAGCCTGTGCGCAGAGGGGAGACAATAATAATTCCCCTCTTCGGCACAGGTATAAGGCTTGTAGTTACATCCACGCAGCCTGCCCAGCAGGTATATGTTACCGAGGATACTGAGGTTACGATAAGCGAGAAGCCTGTAAGCGAAGAGGCTGTTAAGGGGCGCGGTATTCCCAGGGTAACATGGGAGGATATAGGCGACTTAGAGGATGCGAAGGAGAAGATAAGGGAGATAGTGGAGCTGCCTGTACGTCACCCAGAGCTATTTAAGCATCTTGGAATAGAGCCTCCTAAAGGAATACTTCTCCACGGCCCTCCGGGGACAGGTAAGACTCTGCTTGCGAAAGCGCTTGCCAACGAGATAGGAGCGTATTTCATAACTATTAATGGGCCTGAGATTATGAGCAAGTTTTACGGTGAGAGTGAGCAGAGGCTTAGGGAGATATTCAAGGAGGCTGAGGAAAACGCCCCTGCAATCATATTCATAGATGAGATAGACGCCATAGCTCCACGCAGAGAGGAGGTTACAGGGGAGGTTGAGAAAAGAGTTGTGGCACAGCTACTGGCACTCATGGATGGATTAAAGGAGAGAGGTAAAGTGATAGTCATAGGGGCTACTAATAGGCCTGAAGCCCTCGACCCTGCCCTCAGAAGGCCCGGCAGGTTCGACAGAGAGATAGAAATAAGGCCTCCGGATAAGCGGGCTAGAAAAGAGATACTTCAGGTTCACACTAGGAATATGCCTCTGGCTGAAGACGTAGACCTAGATAAGCTTGCAGAAATAACCCATGGGTATACAGGCGCAGATCTAGCCGCGCTTGTACGCGAAGCTGCTATGAGCGCGCTTAGAAGATTCATAAAGGAGGGCAAGCTCGACTTATCGAAGCCTATACCGACAGACAGGCTTAAGGAACTCAAGGTAACTATGAACGACTTCCTCAACGCTATGAGGTTCATTCAGCCGAGCCTGATGAGAGAGATCTATATTGAGGTTCCTGAGGTTAGGTGGGATGATGTTGGGGGTCTGCGGGAAGCCAAGCAGGAGATGAGGGAAGCTGTCGAATGGCCGCTCAAATACCCCAAGGTATTCGAGAAAATGGGCATACGTCCCCCGAGAGGAATACTTCTCTTCGGCCCTCCGGGGACAGGTAAGACTCTGCTTGCGAAGGCTGCTGCGACTGAGAGTGGGGCCAACTTCATAGCTGTTAGAGGCCCAGAAATACTGAGCAAATGGGTGGGCGAAAGCGAGAAGGCTATACGCGTTATATTTAGAAGGGCTAGGCAGGTTGCCCCTGCCATCGTGTTCTTCGATGAGATAGACTCTATAGCCCCTGCAAGAGGGTTCAGGCATGACACAAGCGGTGTTACAGATAGGATTGTTAACCAGCTGTTAACAGAGATGGACGGCATAATACCATTATCCAATGTAGTTGTCATAGGGGCTACTAATAGGCCTGACATCCTTGACCCGGCATTGCTGAGGCCAGGCAGGTTCGACAGGCTGATATATGTGCCCCCGCCGGACAAGGAGGCACGTAAAGAGATCTTCAAGATCCACACTAGGAATATGCCTCTGGCTGAAGACGTAGACCTAGATAAGCTTGCAGAAATAACCGAAGGATATACAGGCGCAGACATAGAGGCCGTCTGCCGCGAAGCAGCCATGATAGCCCTCAGAGAAAAATTTGAGGTACGCCCTATCTCAATGAAGCATTTCGAGGAGGCATTAAAATCAATTCCACCCAGCCTTACAAGGGAAGACATACTGAAGTATGAGAGGCTTGCCAGGGAACTTAAACGCATAGTGATAGGTGCCTAGCATCAACTTCACATTGTTTTCTGAGATATAGTCTGAGAGGCCCCCTATACTAGGGGGCCTATCCACCATATAATGGTGGTTCAACGTGGCAGACAGGGTCAGAGATGCGGACAGGCTTCTTCCATCAGGCTATAGGAGGATGCTTAGAAGGCTTCGCCGCGAGCTGGTTAAGGCTTCAGCCTCTAGGCATAGGAGGATGCTAGTTGTTTCCTCAGGGGATCCTGAGAAGCTGGGGGCTGCGGTTGGCAGAGCCCTCTCCTACCTAGCTTTAGCTCGTAAAGGTAAAGGAGGTAAGCCTCTGAAAATACTATACATGTATCACCATGAATTCGAAGAAGCCGAGATAATGAAGGAAATGGTTAAACAGGTGGTTAGGGAGAAGGGTAGAGGGAAGCTTAGGCTACAGGTGGCACGCTACGAGGAAAGCGAGCGTTATCTTGGCGCAACTTTCAGCGGTCTAGTATTAGATCTCACAAGGGATTTGAAGCCTAATGATGTGGGGCGGCTTGTGGGAATAGTTGAGGGGGGAGGCCTAGTAATCCTGGCTGTTCCTCCCTGGGATGAATGGGACACTATGAAAACCCTCTTCAAAACAGGGCTTGTCGTGCCTAGCTATCCTGAACCCCGCCACATCTTCATAAAGTGGTTCAAACGCACTTTAGTGGAGACTCAGGGCACATATATCTATGACCTTGACTCTAAGAGGATAATCCATGAATCACCCTTTGAACATAAGGCTGAGAAGAGAGCTAAGATCAGCATACCTAGTGAGAGAATATTTCCCTTAGAACTTTACAGGCTCGCGTTAACACAGGATCAGGTCGAGGTTATCGAGAGAATTGAAAGCCTAGTTGAAAAGCCTAAGAAACGGTGGAAGACAGCCATAGTGGTTACTGCTGATAGGGGGCGTGGTAAGTCATGCGCCCTAGGCATAGGGCTGATAGGCGTTGCAAATGAGCTTCGAAGATACAAGCATAAAACAAGGATCCTTGTCACAGCGCCAAGTCCAAGCAACGTTCAGTCACTAATGGAGCTGGCGTTTAAGGCTGCTGAAACGCTGGGCCTTAACCCCAGGGTTGTGAGGAGGAAGGGCAGGGTAATCGAGATACAAGGAGAGGGCTTCAGCCTCGAATACTGGGAGCCCTACACGTTAACCAAGATTCAGGGAGACATAGTTGCAGTAGATGAGGCTGCAGGCATACCTGTACCATTGCTCCACACCATATGGAGGAGGAATAGGAGAATGGTATTCGCTACAACTATACATGGATATGAGGGGGCTGGCAGGGGATTCTCAGTGCGCTTTCTAAAAGCCCTCCAGGAGGACAAGTATACACGGCTTACAATCTATGAGATGCATGAACCAATAAGATACGCCGAGGATGATCCCGTGGAGAAATGGCTTTTCAGAGCTCTGCTGCTAGACGCTGAGCCTGTGGAGCTAGGGGACAGAGATATTAATGATATTAGGGAGGGTAGACTCGAATATGTGAAGCTTGACCCCGAATACCTCTTCAGCCCGCAGGGAGAGGAGACACTGCGTCAATTATTCGGGATCTATGTCCTTGCACATTATAGAAACCAGCCCGACGATCTAGGCATATTGGCTGACGCCCCTCACCATTCAATAAGAGCCCTCCGCACAAGCAGTGGCGCCATAGTCTGCGCAGCCCAGGTTGCAGAGGAGGGAGGATTGGATGATGAGCTGATAGAGGACTTAATAAGAGGAGGGAGGATTCCAGGCAATATAATACCGGATAGAATATTGAAGCATATAAGGATAAGAGATTTCGGAAGGCTGAGGGGCTGGAGGATTGTCAGGATAGCAACGCATCCAGCAGTTCAGGGTAGAGGCATAGGCTCAAGGATGCTTGAAGAACTATACAGGGAATCCATAGAAAGAGGATATCATTGGCTGGGAAGCGGATTCGGGGCAACCGAACGTCTCCTAAGATTCTGGTCGAAGAATGGATTCACTGTTCTCCACATGTCTCCAGACAGAAACCCTGTGAGCGGAGAATATACTGTACTCGTATTGAAGCCTATAGCATCCGAAGCCGCGGCCGTAGCTATAATAGGATGCAGAGAGCTTAAATCCAAGATAATAAATAGCCTGCAGGACAATTACAGGGATCTTGAAACACCAATAGCACTGCAGATCCTGAGGCAGAGATGCATGGCTGACGCATCCTATAAGCCCCGCCTAACACCCATATCTATTGATAGGCTATGGATTTATTCCTATGGACCTATGACCTATGAGGCTGTATGCGATGTCATGTTCGAGCTTGCTAGAGCGTATTGGTACAGATACCCTGAGAGAATAGTAGAGGCCTCTGGAATAGAGGAGCACATAATGGTTGCCAGAATCCTCCAGGGCAGGCAGTGGGATGACGTGGCATCGGAACTCCATTTAAAGGTGTTCGACGTCATGAGGATTACCAAGGAGCTTGGAAAGAAGTTTGGAGAGCATCTTTACGGTCACAGTATGAATAGGCCTACAGGCCTAAGCCTCAGAGATCTATTATAAGTCTTAGAAAACTACTTGCTCAACTCCTTCACGATGTGATTCATCTCTGGAAATATTATCTTCTCTAATGCCAGGCGAGACGCTGTAGGCGAGCCCGGCACAACTATTACGAGTCTCCCCCTAACTATGAAGGCCGAGGCCCTGCTCAGCCATGTCTTAGTGCCCTCCTCAATATATGTAAGGTATCTGAACAGCTCGCCGAACCCTACCATTTCTTTCTCGGCAATAACCTTTACAGTATCTAGGCTTACATCTCTGCGGCTTGGGCCCGTACCCCCTGTCACCACTATGATGTCGCATCTACTAGCATAGTTGAGCACGGCCTCAGCTATGAGTTCAGGCGAGTTTGGGACAACTTTGTTTTCTTTAAGCCTATAACCATGATGTCCAAGTATCTCTCTAAGCATTGGAGTGATCTTATCCTCCTTTAACCTTCTATAGACATGGTCGCTTGTAACTATTAGGCAGAACCTAATGGACTCAGGGTTACTCTCTTTCTCCACGGCCTGCTCCCCGGTTTTAGAGGAGAAAAGTGCAGTATTTTGTATAATTGTGCTAGGCCCATTCACCTGTCTGCAGATATTCATTTATGTATTTAGCAGCATCCTTGCCGCTCTTGAGGGCTGGTCCTATTAGGCTGGGGCCATGCTTAACATCGCCTGCAGCGAATACTCCTTTCCTAGTGGTGCGGAACTTCTCATCAGTCTTTATGGTGCCATTCCTGTTAAGCTCTATGCCACAGCATCCATTCCTGAAGGGCGGGGTAGGTATTTCCCCTATGGCGACCATTACATAGTCAACCTCTATTTCGAACTCGCTGCCAGGTATTGGTATGGGCTTAGGCCTGCCTCCAGGCACGGGTTCAAGCCTTGTTCTCTGAAGGACAGCCTTCTTCACGTTTCCATCGGCATCTCCCTTGAATTCTAGGGGTATAGTCTGCTCTAATGAGACTACTCCCAGCTTATCTATTAGTCTCGTGAACTCCCTCTCTCCCATAGGCGCTTCCTTCCTACTCCTCCTATACGATAGGTAGACCTTCTCTATGCCGTACTTCTCCTTAATGTAGCGGAGGGGGACCTCCACAGCATCTACTGCTGTTAGGCCTCCACCTATCACTAATCCCACTCTGCCTAGGGGGGGCACCTCCTCCTCAGGCTTATATCCATGCTGGTAGAGGTAGAAGTCTATGAGCCACTCTAATGCCGGGTATACTCTACCTAGATCCTCGCCTGGAATGTTGAGCCTACGGGAGGACCATGTACCTGTAGCTATCAGGACGGCATCATAGTTCTCCACGAGCTCTTGAAATGTAACGTATTCTTCACTTGGCTCCGAGTCATATACCCTTGTATTGTTATGGAACTTCACCCCTAGTTCTTCCAGCTCCTTCACACCTTTCCTCACACCATCTGTAGGTACATGATAGTCAGGTATGCCGAATATCATTAGACCTCCAGGCTCAGGCATCTGGTCGTAGACGTGCACTTCGTGGCCCATGCATACGAGTTCGCCTGCAGCACCTAGACCTGCAGGCCCTGCCCCTATAATAGCCACTCTTTTACCCGTCTTAGGTATAGGCTGCCCAGGCTTACATTTTGTTGCAAACTTCAACTTCCTTTCACCATTTTACGGAGAGGCTTTAACGTGTTATATATGTCTTTACCTGTTCTCAGCTGAGAGCTAAGGTATGCTAGTGGCAGGAAGCAATGTAGCCTCCAATATTTTTAAACACAGGGTGCTCCTGCTAGGAGGAATGCTACTAGGCCTATAAGCATATATGCCAGCATTTTATTTTTAACTAGCCTGGCATTAGCTGGGCTCTGATCCTTTAAGATAAGGATGGATGAATGGATGAAGCCTGCATCAGCTAGCACTACTGTCAGGTAACATAAGGATGCCTGGCTTAGGATGAGGGGGAGAGGGCTCAGCGCGACGGCAGCCATGGTGAATCCCACTGCAACTACTGAGGCCCTCCTAGCACCCATGGTTATGGCCAGCGTCCGTATACCTCGGCTAGCATCACCCTGCATATCAGCTATCCCCTTTACAACCTCTCTACCTGTATTCGAGAGAAATATCATGAGCCAGAATACAAGTATGCTTACATTAAACCTTGAGGCCAGAGCTGCACCATAGGCTATAGGCATGGCGACATTGAAGCTTACCATGAAGTTTCCAGGAAGCCCTGTAGCCTTACCCCAGAAGTCGTAGAGTATGGATGTCGCCCAGGCCGCTAAGCCTAGGATCAATGTGACCAGGCCTGTATAGGCTGCTGCTACAAGGCCTGCTAGACCGAGGATCACTGCGTATATTAGGGCGGTTCTAGGGGATATGAGGCCTCTTGGTATCGGCCTATCCGGCGTGTTAATCCTATCTATATCTATGTCAGCATAATCGTTGAACACCATGGCTGACCCCAGGATAAAGAAGCCTGCAACCATTCCTGCGGCGAGTTTTTCTAAGCCTATGGTCGGCAATCCTCCTTCAGCTAGAGCCACGCCTACGAGGACAGCGAAAGCCATCATGAATGCATTGATAGGTCTGAGCAGTGCGACTAGGCCTCTAAGCCTGCTGATCAGACTCACCTGCACCTCAGACCTGCGTGGGCTCATCACTGTTCAGCCCTTTCGAGCCGCATCATCGGCCCGGCACTAATAATAACAGTGGCGGGGCTAATTATAGACTACTGGGTACTAGTGTTGCGGGAAGCTGTAGTTGGTATAGATGGCTCCAGGCATAGTTTTAATGCACTGGATTTCCTCACAACGCTCATAAGTCCTGAGGAGTGGAGAATAGTTCTTGTAAGCATTATAGATGAGGCTGTTGTTCAAGCTGCATCAGGGGCTGGAGTATCCCTGGCTGAGAATATGAGGAGGAAGACGGAGAGCATGCTTATAGACCTGCAGAAAAAGCTCCTTGAGAAGGGCTTTAAGGCTGAATGGGTGATAAGGCTAGGCAAGCCTCAGGAGGAGCTTGTAAGGCTGAGTGAGAAGAGGAATGCGGAGCTAATAGTGGTTGGATCAAGGGGACTTAGAGGGTTGAAGAAGCTGATCCTAGGCAGCGTGTCCAGCTACGTGGTCTCTAACTCCAAGATACCTGTACTCGTAGTTCCTATGAGAGGTTAGAGGATATGCGTGTAACCGTTGCTGTGACAGGGGCTAGCGGTGTAATTTATGGTGCAAGGCTTGTAGAGGTGCTTGGAGCCAGCGGAGTATCCTTGGATACAATATACACTGAGGCTGCCTTAAAGGTGGCTGACCATGAATACCCTGATGGAAGGGAAGGGCTTCTAAGAGTTCTTAGAGAGTATTCCAGCCACGTATACTCGGAGGATGATTTCTCCTCGCCTCTTGCAAGCTCAAGTAATACTGCTGACGCTATGGTTATTGCTCCTTGCAGTATGAAGACATTGGCCAGCATAGCTTACGGGATAAGCAGCAATCTTGTTGTGAGGGCTGCTGATGCTGTGTTACGGCTGGGCAGGCGCCTAATACTTGTTCCAAGAGAGACCCCGCTCAGCATGCCTGATATAGGGAGTATGCTTGCAGCCTCTATGGCGGGAGCCATTATCCTACCAGCTATGCCTGGATTCTACCATAAGCCTAGGAGAATAGAGGATATGGTTGACTTCATTGTTGGAAAAATACTGGATGTGCTTGGAGTAAAGCATAACCTATATGTGCGTTGGAGGAGCACCTAGCTTTTCAGGCCACATTATATGAAGTCCAAGTCTTTTTTACCTAGTCTTCTGGTCATCAGGCTTCTGGTCTTCTCATCTAGCTCCGACTCCTTCAACTCCTCAAACATGTCTTTAGTCTTCTTCTTCTCGGCTTGAACAGCGAACATGCAGTCTCCATTGGGCAGCAGGGCTCTGAGCGCACAGTAAGCGTATTGGCAGCTAGCCCCTATGCATGTATCACCTATCCATCTACAATAAGCTATCTTCCTCTGCCTCCCCTTGAAGAACTCTGTCTTAATCACCAGGGCTTTCTTACTACACCTAAAGTATGGGCAGAGGGGATTGCATTTACGGCCTATAGGCATGGGTTTAGGACGCTGCTTCTGAGGCTCCTCGCGTCTTCTGGGAGTCCTCTTATCCCTGAAGCCCTTTCTAGCAGAATCCTTGAAGCCGCCGTATTCGTGCTTCAAAGCCGTTCCCCTATTCATTCGAGGAAGGGTTCTCAGAGAAGGGTTCTAAGGCTTGAACCATTTAAACATTATGTATCGGGGCTTAGGGTTTCCTCCCACTGCAGCCACTGTAAATGTCTTTCTTACAGAATGGCTTAGTCTTCCAGCTCTAACTATTTCTACAGGGTCTAAGGCTGAGTTCTCACCATACACGTGGATCAGGTAGGGGGCGTGATCTATTCCAGGCCCATACCTATAAACCGCGAAATCAGAGCCGAATTTCAGTCCTGAGCGCACTACCAGGCCCGTCGACCTAAGATCCCTATACACCTTGTAGAGCATTTCGAAGCGAGGTATGTTTTCAGAGGCTATTTTCCTCAGATCCTCCAGGCTTATGGAGGCGCCATTGCTTCCTACAACGCTTAGAGCATTGTTCTCCATGAGGTATACGGCTTCAAGCAGGGATAGCTCTAAAGGCGCGTCGAACTCAGCGTCTCTCGGCTTCTTTATGCCGAAAGGCTTGCCGTAGAAGCCGTTCTTAAACAGGCTCCTAGCCTCATCCACGTTGAATATAACGACCCTTATTCCTAGGAGGACACCATGGTACATGGCTTGAATACTCTCTAACCCTAATATTTATGCAATGCTAGGTATTTTAAATAGTCTGATGCCTCTTTAGCCATGTCTGAGCTATCCTCCAATAGATCGGCGATCTCCTTGATCAATAGGAGTGCAGCAATATTATCCGTATACTCCTCATAGATGTGAAGCTCTATATCCCTATATATCTTGTCTACCTTCTCCTCAAGGCTTGCCACAGTACCGCATTTCTCGAAGGTTTTCCTCGGGTTTATGGGGAGGGTCCTTATAGCGTCGAGGAGGTTGGCATAGGTTTCCGAGGATCCCTTATACAGGTTTAAGAGTCTCTCACCTGTCCCTGGCTTCAGCTTTAAATTCTTATAGGCTACAACTAGCGACCTGTAGCTTGCAGCATCCATGTCCTGAGCTATTCTCTCCATTCTAGAGGCTATCGACATGTATAGATCCTTGTAGAGGAGCGTGGGGCTGACCCTTACAAGATATTCGAGGATCTTGTCTCTGGCCACTTCTACTTGATCCTTATATGCTCTAACACGATTATACCTTGCCTTTATGCTCTCCTTCTTACCTTCCGTTAGATCTTCGAGGAGCAGGCCTGCCTCCTTCACAGTATCCTCGATCATCCTGGCTAAGTTGTGTAGCTGTTCAAGCACGCTCATCTCAGCTAGTGAGATGCGCTTCAGGTCCTCAGGGTTAATGTACTCCTCTGCCATTTGGAGCACCTAGCAGGCTTCCGAGCAAACTACAGGAGTGCTTGATATATAAGCTCTCCGCACTAGGATTAAGCCGAGGATGCTGTTTTGGCTAGAGTGCTGCTCATCGATGCCTTGGCTAGGGGGAGGGGAGGCAGATATGCTTCTCTAGATGTAGTGGGGGTTGGGCCGCGCCTAGTGGCAGGCATATTAGAGCATCATGGAGTAAAAGTGGACATAATGGTATACGATGCTGTCGCCAGGGATCCCAGAATACTGGGGGAATACGGTGTCCTCATGGCCAGCGGCATGACTGTGGATAAGCCTGGGATCAGGAGGATTGCGGGGTGGTGGGCTAAGTACAGTGGAGGCCTCTCCCTAATAGGCGGGCCTGTAGCAATAGAGTACGAGGAGATGCTTAGGTATGGCTACAACATAGCTGTAGTAGGGGAGGCTGAGATCCAGCTAGCCGGCCTTGCATCATTCATAGCCAAGGGAGAAATGCCTGGATGGGAACACCTAAATAATATCTGCGGCCTAGCGTTTAAGCAGGACTCCAGGCCCACATACACGGGAAAATGTCCTCCAACACCGCGTAGCATTCTAAACAAATATAAGGCCTCAGCAAGACATGCTGAAAGCTATGAGAACTACTGGGCCCTCAGATTCTATGTTGAGGCTGTGAGGGGATGCAGTAATTTCTACCGCACGCTTATGAAGCTTCCGGACGGCAGGAAATGCATACTCTGCGATATATGTAGGAGTGGAGCCCTTAAAGCACGGATGGCATGTCCCCTACATATCCCTGCAGGATGCGGGTACTGCGGTGTCCCTGAGCTTTACGGCCCTCCTAGAAGCAGGGATGCAGGAGTAGTGGCTGAAGAGATACGTGAGCTTGTAAACTACGGGGTTTCAAGAATAGTTCTAAGCGCACCTGACATATTGGATTATGGGCGCGAACTTCTCGTCGAGCCTGAGCCTCTAACTGATCCTAGGGAGCCTCCAGCTAATCTAGAAGCCTTAGAGAAGCTTTTCGAGGAAATATATTCTAGGGTGCCTGAGGCTCTGGAGGGAGAAGTCATTATTTCCGTGGAGAACATTAAAGCTAACCTCGTCACAGAGGATGTAGCCAAGCTGCTTGGAAGATACCTTGCAGGCACGACTATACATATAGGTGTTGAGACAGGCGATGAGCATCATGCATTAATGCTTGGTAGGCCCTCAACTCCTAGCGAGGCTCTTAGAGCTGTAAGCCTGCTCCGCAAGTATGGGCTCAGACCCTACGTATACTTCATACACGGCTTGCCTGGGCAAACTATGAATACTGCTAGAAAGACCGTGAGTCTCATGAGAAGGATGTGGAGAGAAGGTGTAGAGAAGATAACTATCTATAGGTTTATGCCTCTCCCAGGAACAGCTTTTCAGGACATGCCTCCGGGAAGGCCTGCATACATGGATAGGGCCAGCCTCCTAATAGTCCGTGAAGCATCAAGGATAAATAGATTGGCTAAAAGGAGGATGATTGGCAGGAAGCTCCTTGTAATAGTGGCTGGAAAATATAAGGGCAGGCTTCTAGCCTATCCGTTTAGACACGGGCCCGTCGTAATATTAGAGAATGGTGGGTCCAAACTGCTTGGCATGAAAGCGGTGGTCATTATAACAGGTGTAGGAGAGCGGTTAGTGAGAGGGAGAGTTATTGCTGTTCTGGGGAAGGCTGTCAAACACCATGGTAAGCGTTTTAAGAAGCCTTGAAACATCTTCCCTATCCCTGCCCAATGCTTCTACCTCTTTTGAAAGAACATCCATCTTGGCTGAGAGGCTTATTGCTTTAGACAGCAGGTCAAGCTCCTCCTCTAAGCCTACTAGAACCATGTATTCGAGTAGAGTCGCAGCATCCCCTGTTAAGGCGTTGTTAATTGATGTAAGCTGTTTCCCCTGCTTCTCCAGCCTTGCCCTAACTATTCTGAAGAGGCGGAAGACACGTAGCAGTTTTTCCTGATATTCAAGGCTGCCAGGATTCCTCCTGATCTTTGATAACAGGTTTCTAGCCTCGCCGAGAAGTCTAGCGTGCTTTTCAACAGCCTCCTCGAATAACCTGTATGATACTAGCGGGTCATTCATAACAGGCATCACCCAGCCTTCCTAACCGTCGCTATGCTGTTATCAGCTATGCCCTCCTCTTGTAGAAGCTCGGAGCTACACCAGACCTCATTGGGAGGGACATCCTCGCTTAACTCAGCCTCGAAGACGAATCTATGCCTCCTCGCCACAACGATTTCCAGCTTGTCTGATATTCCAAGCTGCCTTGCCGTCTCAGGATTTATCATAGCCTTTTCTGGGGGTAGATCCTCCCGGTAGCGTAGCCTTATCCTACGTTCCTGGATCTTAACCTCTTTTTTGCGGAGTGCATCTGCAGGCGGTATTACTGCTACAAGCGCCTTTATATCCTTTTTATCCTCGCTACTCATGGTTTCACACCCGGGCTAGCTCCCAGCATGATAACTTAGGTTTTCCAAGGCTTAAAATAGGTGGTGTTCCCTGCACCCCATTTCAGTCTTACTACCCTGTATCTTCTAGGATAAATGCTCCTTGCCTGCTAGGAGGCTTCGCAGCCTTGAGGGAAGCATGTCTACTGGTACTCGTTCCTGCATCCATGTATCCCTATACCTTATTGTGACAGTGTTGTCTTCGAGGCTTCTATGATCTATGGTGACAGCGTAAGGCACTCCTATCTCATCAGCCCTAGCATACCTAGCTCCTATGCTGCCTGAATCATCGTAGTAGAGTGTGAAGCCCATGTTGCTTAACATCTCCTTAATCTCTAAGGCTTTTCTAACTATTCCCTCATGATTCGAAACTAATGGTAGAATGACGACCTGTATGGGGGCTAGGAAAGCAGGTATTTTAAGCACTGTTCTCCCATCCTTCTCGGAGTACGCGTATTCGAGTAGAATGTATAGTAGTCTCTCAGCCCCAAAGGAAGGCTCGACTACGTGGGGTATGTACCTCTTCCCTGTTTCTACAACCTCTTCTTCAACTATAGATACGTGCTTGTCTGTGAGCCTTACACCAGCCACCTCTATATACCCCTTCTCCTTAAGTGCAGCTTCAGCTTCCTCAGGCTGCATTGATGCTAGTTCCGCCAGTATTTTCGGTGTTTTCTCCCTGAACTCTGCCCCTATGGAGGCCTTATTGACACGTATTCTCAGCCTCCTCCTCTTAAGGGGAGTAGTATAAGGCTTGAATACCGTCAGGTCTTGTCCACTATACTTCATGTGCCTTGATAAATCGTATGATCCGCGATATGCGTGGCCTGAGACCTCTACCCACCCCCACCTCTCAGTCCATACCACCTGGTCGAATGTCTGACTCGCATAGTGGGCTCTCTCTTCAGGCAGCTTCTCGTCGAAGAACTGTTTGTGCAGGGGGACTCCAAGCTTCTCCAGGAATCTTGATGCCTCGTACATCCAGTAGGCTAGCCAGGGATGCATTATTATCTTCTCCTGCACAGCTTCCCCCACACTGTATTCTCCGGGTTTTTCCAAGCCTCTCCTCTTATCCTCCCCTGTACGTATACGTATTTTCTCAGAGGCTATTGGCTCGACTATGCTGCTATAGTCCTCATCAGGATCGAAGAAGAACTCCATCTCCATTATTGTGAACTCTCTTACCCTTAGGAGAAGCTGCCGCGGCGAAATCTCATTTCTAGCAACTCTCCCTACCTGCGCTATTCCTAGGGGCATCTTGTTCCTCATGACACCGTGTACTCGTTTAAATGCGAGGAACATTCCTTGAGCGGCCTCTGGACGTAGGTAGCCTGTATTGCTTGTGTAAGGCCCTATAGTGGTTTTAAATAGGAGGTTGAAGAGTCTAACATCTCCTAGCTTGCCTCCGCATACAGGGCACCTAATATTATGCTCCTTTATCAGTGTATTCAGCTCTCTAGGATCCATGCCTTCAGCCTTTATTCCAAGAGCCTCTTCTACAAGGTGGTCTGCGCGGAAAAGCCTTCCACACCTAGTACACTGCACTATGGGATCAGTGAAGCTCTCTACATGCCCGCTTGCCTCGTAAACCCTTGCAGGCCCAATAATAGGGGTCTCTATTTCTACAACCATGTCCTGGTGTCTCCGCACAAACCATTCTCTCCAAAAGGATTCAAGCTTCCTCTTTAACGCTGTTCCAAGTGGCCCCATGTCGTAGAAGCCTGCTACTCCACCGTAGATCTCGTAGGATGGCCAGAAGAAGCCCCTACGCCTAGCCAACTCTACGACCTTCAGGTACCTGTCCTTACTGCTCATCCCTGAAGCCTCTAGCGTCTTAGAGGCCTCGATCCCCTTAAAAAACTCCACTTAGAAACTTAACGCAGTGGTATTGTTGGAGGAGCTATTCCTTAACAGGTCTCCTGGAAGCATAGTTTCAAGCCCCTGTACTCAGGGCTTCCTAGTAGCGGTTGTAGGTGCACCTCTGGATCACACATCTACGTATAGGCCTGGCTGTAGGTTTGGGCCTGCAAGGATAAGGGAGGCATACAATAATATTGAGGCATACTCTCTCCGCAGAGGCATAGATGTAGATGAATATTGCCTCGAGGATCTAGGAGACATAGCCATTGTCCCTGGAGATCTTGAGGAGAGCCTTAGGAGAATAGAGGTGGTCAGCAGCTCTGTTTTCGCCAGGGGAGGCGTACTAGGACTGCTTGGAGGAGAGCACCTGATAACCTTGCCTGCAGTTAAGGCTCTCTCCGCATCATCCACTCCCTGCCTAGTGGTCTTCGACGCTCACCTTGATCTACGCGAGGAATACCTGGGCCTGAGGCTCAGCCACGCCTCTGTGACGCGACGTATCTCGGAGCTAATAGGGCCTGAGAGGGTTATGATTATAGGTGTTAGAGCAGTATCCAGGGAGGAATTAGAATATGCGGGAAGTAGGAGGATAGCATTCATAACAAGTAACCAGGCTAGAATACTAGGTGTCAGGGAGGTTTCGAGGAGGATTAGGAGGTTTCTAAGTGAATGTAAGAGTACTTATATCTCTGTTGATATGGATGTATTTGACCCTGCATATGCTCCTGGGGTAGGAAACCCTGAAGCTGAGGGTATGGAGCCTTGGAGCGTGCTGGACATGGTATCTGTGATCATTGATGAAAGGCTCAGGGGCTTCGACATAGTTGAGGTTTCGCCTCCCTATGATGTTGGAGGCATAACATCCATACTGGCATCCAAGGTGCTGCTTGAAATACTTGCATCTATACACAGTATTCATGGAGGAAAGCATTAAACGGCTTTAACTCTCCTTATTGTTGCTGGCCCTACCTTATATATAACCCTGTAACCGCAGTAGGGGCATTTAATACCAGGCAGCAGCTCTATGTCCTTCTCGTCAAACTCTCTCCCGCATCTCCCACACTTATATCTAACCAACGCATACACCCGCAGGGTAGAGTGATTAACAAAGACTTTATAAGGTTATTTCACGTCTAATTACGACCTGAAGCCAATAAGGTAGGGCTGTAGGGGGCATGGAGGAATACTCATCATCGATATGTGGAGGTTTACCCCCAGAGCTATGCGAGCTACTGACCAAAGAGCAGCAGAACATTAAGATACGCTTAGAGAAGAGGAAGTGGGGACGAGAGGTCACTATTATTGAGGGTATAGATGAAAGGGAGGTTGACCTGAAGAAGCTGGCCTCGCAGCTTAAGTCACGTCTCGCTACAGGTGGGACAGCTAAGAACGGTAGAATAGAGCTTCAAGGCGACCATAGGCATAGGGTCAAGGACATATTAGCGGAGATGGGGTTTCCGCCGGACAATATAATAATAATCGAATAAGAGAAGAGCTAGGAGATAGGTAGGAAAAATAGAAGAAGTTGTTTTTACGCGGGGAGTTAATTATAGCCTCTACTGGGGGGGAAGGTTTATTTCAAGCTCCCTGGCAAGCTCCTTATACCTGTTTCTAACAGTAACTTCTGTAACACCTGCCACCTGGGCTATCTCCTTCTGCGTTCTACGCTCATCCTCAAGCAATGCTGCAATATATATTGCAGCTGCAGCTAACCCTGCAGGATCCTTGCCTGCAGTTATACCCTTATGCTTCGCCTGCTCCAGGATCTCCGCGGCTCTACGCATGACCTTGCCCTGAAGGCCTAGCTGCGAGCCTATGCGTGGAATATAGTCTATTGGATCAGCTATAGGGACATTCACCTCAAGCTCCTTGAGGAGAAGCCTGTAACACCTGGCCACTTCTTTACGACCAGCCTTAGTATACTCCGCTATCTCATCAAGTGTGCGGGGGATCCTAAGTCTACGGCACGCGGCATATATTGATGCTGCTACTATGCTCTCAATGCTTCTCCCCCTTACAAGCCCTTTCTCCACAGCCTTCCTGTAAATTACTGCAGCCTCCTCGCGTACTGATTTAGGGAGCCTAAGAAGATCAGATATTCTTTCAAGCTCATTCATAGCCTGAGCTAAATTCCTATCGATACTGCTCTGTATCCTAGCCCTAATCTGCCACTTCCTCCATCTAAGTATCTCAAGCCTCCGCTTAGGCTCTAATTTCTTACCAGTAGCATCCCGGTCACGCCAGTCTATAACTGTGGTCAACCCCTTATCATGAACTGTAGGTGTCAATGGGCCTCCAACCCTGCTCCGCCTCTCCTTCTCCTCTGGTGTGAATGCTCTCCATTCTGGCCCCTGGTCTATGACGTGGTGTTCTAGGACCTCCCCCGTCTCAAGGCAAATATACTCCCCCCTCTCCTCATCAAAGATAATCATGTCTTCAGGGCATTCCTCCCTTTTATTCTCAGATGACAAGACTTCCACCGGCGATAGATTTTTATCTCATTAACTAACATGTACATAAACTTTGCTCTACTTACCTTTAATAAATATTATGCTTCTTCCATGTGAAGCGGAGTTCATACGGCATCGATAAGCCTAAAATGGTTTCTGAGCACCAGGATTTATTGGGTAGCCGGGTCGTCTAGCGGCCAAGGATGCGGGGCTCTGGCCCCCGTGACCGGGGTTCGAATCCCCGCCCGGCTACCATTACTGATTCCTCCTTTTCATGTAGGGGGTGCAAGCGCCATGACCAGTATTGCTAATGTTATTGTCTGAAGAGTGTATGAGAGTAGTGAGGCTTTCCTCTCAGCACTTATTTTATCCTTTATGAAGAGGTCGAGCATCTTCGCTCCATCTGTTATGAAGAGGGGTGCGGCGTTAACTAATGCTAAGCTGAAGTTTATCATGTAGCTCCAGTCCACGAAGTTTAAGAGTGCTTCATAGCTTCGAATGGAGAGTCTTCCAAGCAGGCTTCCAGCAGGCTTGAAATATATTCCTATGATGCTCCTATTAGCAGGTTTGAAGACCGTTATGTTTCTGGCTTCCCCCTTCATAATTATAGTCATAATCAGTGTTGTCGTGCCTGAGGCGTTTATAAAGGAGTGCAGATCGGTTATGCGGTGTATTCTTGTACCATTAACCGCTATGATCCTCATGCCTGGCGTTATGCCTGCAGAAGCTGCAGGGGAGCCCTGCTCAACGCTTGTAACAATTATGCCTGCAGGAGCAGCCACGGTGTAGAAGAGGAGGCCTAGGAAGAGGGCTCCAAGTATAAGGTTAGCAGCCGACCCCGCGGCAAGTATTTTGAGCTTGGAGTGGAGGGGGGCTGAGTTAAGGCTCTCCTCCTCTGGCTCCACGAAGGCTGCTGGGAACACTAATAGGAGGGCAAGGCCAGCGGAACTCAGCTTAACACCCTCCATCCCAGCCATCACGGCATGCGCTAACTCGTGGAGAACTATGGCTATAGATGCTGCTAAGAGAAAGTATAGTAGAGCCTCCCCCCATATGGTTAGCCCAGGTATGAGAAGCACTACTCCGTTCTGGGATGAAGCCCCTATAATCCTCTTGTACGCTATGCCTCCTATGAACCAATAGTAGAGTCCTGCGGAAACAACGGTGAGTATGACGAAGACTTCTCCAATCCTCCTAGCAGTCTTGCCGCCCTTAACGTTTTCGAGCCATTGAAGCCTCCTAGTGATCCTCCATACTATTAAGGGCACCTGTACCTCTATGCTTCTCTGCTCGAACCATTGTTTCTTATACCTATACGCAATGTAGACTAGGCTCCAAAAAGCTGTGAGGACTATGAGGAAGCCCATGAGACCCACTATGTTCACCGCTCACGCCCAATCTCACGTGAAGGCTATTTAAGCACTATCTGGACAGTTAGCCTAGGATAAGGTACCCATGCCTAGGAGAAAGATTAGGAGGATAGGCGAGTATAATGAAGTAATATATGATGATGAACATTGGAGGCTTCTAAGAGAACTTAGAAGAGAGGCTGCTGGAATTCTCAAAGCTCTTGAGAGAAGAGGGCTTAGAGGAGCAGTATATGGTAGCATAGCTCGGGGAGACGTCCATGCAGGCAGCGACATAGACGTGATTCTCCTATACCCTGCTTCATCATATATGGTTGAGCTGGCCTTAGAGGAGGCAGGATACAGCATCTCACATAAAGCCGTGGTTCAGGCTACACCCCACAGCACGCCTAAGGCCTACATATTCCTAGATGGGGAGGAAAAGCTCTCCGTATCCTATCCGCTGGCATATCTGCAGGGAAGGGAATACGAGTTCTATAGGTTTGGAGGTCTGCTTGATGAAGGCGGGCTCAGAGAGGATAAGAGGGTTCCAGGAGTATCCAAGGAACTCGTGTTGATCCAGCCTACTCTCCAAGGACATATGGAGTCTCCAGTAATAGGCAGGGAGAGCGAGGTTGCAGGAATACTAGGCATAAGTATTGACACAGTGCTGGAGAGAGTGCGTGTTCTCTCTAGGAGGGATGCTATAGGGCGCACCGGAGTATTCGTCAACATAAAGCTTGGCTCGCATAGCAGTATAGAGGAGGCTGTAAGAGAAGAGGCACATAGAAACCCTCATTTTAGGAGGATCCTGGCTGAGAGAAAAAGTCCTATAATATAGTCTAACAGGTTATGGGAAGCATCTCCGCGAGGCTTTTATGGGCAATATGCTGAATATGTTACGCTAAGGATGACTGAGAAGTATTCCTTAACCTATAGGGCCTAGGCGATAGTCATGAAGCGTAAGATAATTATGAGGGGCAGAGAGGTAGGGCTGACTTTAGGGAGGCTTGCAAGAGGATGCGATCTCTGCTTTGAGGGAAGCAAGATAGTGGTCTTTGTGACAGGGCTATGCGATGATGGCTGTTTCTACTGCCCGGTTAGCGGGGAACGTATGGGAAGAGATGTAGTATTCGTCGACGAGGAGCCTGTCAACAACATGCCTGCCGATATTGTTGAGGAGGCATATAGAATTGAAGCTAAGGGTGCCAGCATAACGGGCGGAGACCCTCTGTTAAGGCCTCATCGAACAGCCAGCATAATCCAGGCTCTTAAAGCAGAGTTCGGCAGTGGTTTCCACATCCACCTCTATACTAGTGGGCGATATGCTACACGCATGGTGCTTGAAGAATTAGAGGCTGCAGGACTGGATGAAATACGCTTTCACCCCACACTTCCATGGCTAACTGAGAGAATAAGGCTTGCACTAGAGTATACTTCCATGAGCGTCGGCGCCGAGGTACCTGTTATTCCAGGCTATCTTCAAGCATTAAAGAAGCTTGCATTATTCCTCGAAGAAATAAAAGCTGATTTCCTCAACCTAAATGAGCTAGAGGTGTCGGAGAGCAACCAGGAGGCTCTTACGCTAAGAGGCTTCAAGCCTAGGAGAGATGGGCGTAGCATAGAGGGAAGCCGGGAAACAGCATTTAAGCTGCTGGAATGGGCTCAACATAATGTTAGAAAACTTAACATTAGATTCTGCCCAGCCATCTATAAGGATTCCGTGCAGACGAGAAACAGGCTGCGCAGAAAGGCGAAAAATGAGGCAAGGCTCTACGAAGCCTATACCCCTGAGGGCACTATAATTAGAGCTGAGATCAGCTTCCCCGAAAAGAATAGAGGAATCGCCGAACAGCTGGCATATAATGGGGCAGGCATTATAGACGGCGAAGTATTTGTAACTCACCCTCTCATAGCACGCTCAATACAGGAAGAGCTGGGAGGAGATGCAAGAATAGCCGAGTATCACCCCACAGCTTCCAGACTCCTCGTATCCTCTATGCCTCTAGGAAGCAGATATGGGGTAAAAGACCGGAAATAAATATATTCCACAGCTTTATAATTCGAAAACATCTGGTTGGGAGGCAGAATTCATGCTGCTTGAAGCCAGGGATCTCTGGAAAAGCTTTGGGGGAAGACCTGCCCTTAGAGGAGTAGAACTGAGCATCAAGGATAAGGGAATAGTAAGCCTACTAGGCCCTAACGGTGCAGGCAAATCCACCTTCATGAAAATTGCTGCAGGGATCCTGAGGCCTGAGAGGGGCTCCATACTCGTAATGGGCCGTGATCCAAGGGATCCCGAGGCCCGTAGCCTTATAGCTTATTGTCCTCAGGAGCCAGGGCTTTTCGATGAGCTGAACTCATGGGATAACCTTATGTTCTATGCAAGGCTCTACAGCCTTCCAGAGCAGAAGGCTCGGGAAAAGGCACGGATACTGCTCGAAGAGCTGGGAATACTTGATCATGCCTCAAAGCCCGTGGGAAAACTCTCAGGAGGAATGAGGAAGAAGCTTGGACTAGCCATAGCCATGCTTGCCGAGCCCCCACTCTACCTGCTAGATGAGCCTACCACGGGAATGGATCCAGGCTCCAGGAGAGATGTGTGGAGGATCTTAAGGGAGATTAAGGCTGATGGGGGCGCAGTACTGCTGGCCACCCACTATATGGATGAGGCAGATGAGCTATCCGACACAGTATACATAATGGATAAGGGGAGAATTGTTGCTTCAGGCAAGCCTGAGAAGCTTAAAGAGAGATATGGTCCTCCATCGGTGGTAGAGATAATGTTCCGCAGAGTGCCTTCGCAGAGTAGTGTAGAGGATGCTCTCCGAGGACTAGAGCATACATGGAGCGAGGGTAAGCTGCGTGTAAGCGTTGAGAGGCCTGAGAAGGTTGTTCCCCGCCTAGTAGAGCAGCTGTATTCTCTGGGTGCCGACATAGGCTCAGTGAGAATAGTTAAGCCGACATTAGAGGACGTGTTCCTCAAACTAACTGGGAGGAGGCTGGAGACCAGTGAGGAGAAGTAGGATAAAGGCGTTTCTAGTAGCCTCAACTAAGAGCTTCTTCAAGGATAAGGGAAGCGTGTTCTGGGTTATAGCATGGCCCATAATACTTGTCCTAATGTCAGCCTATGTCTTCATACCCCCCTCGGCAGGTAGCCCCATGACTATGAAGCTCGGCATAGTAAACCATGATGCAAGCAGGTCTCCCTTCAACGGCTCGTCGCTGATAAGTGTGCTGAGTAATGTTAAGTACAATGGAACCAGGCTTTTCGAAATAAAGGTGTATAAAGCTGAAGAGGATATGCTGGCAGACCTAGATAAGGGTAAGCTTGATGCAGGCATAATCATACCAAGCGGGTTCGGCAGAAACCTAACTCTAGGAACAGCCTTACTGAAAGCCTATGTTGGTGGAAAAAGCATCTACTCAATACAGGTTAATAGGGGGATTCTTGAAAGCTTTCTATGCGGCTTTGCAAGGGAGATAGGGCTCCGTAAAGCAAACATAGCTCTAAACTATATAAGCGGAGCTCCCTCCAACTGGACTCATCCATCACAGTTTAACGCCACGTTTAAGGAGTTCGTTTATAGGTTCATGGTAGGGCTAGTTGAACCCATAAACACCACGCTCGTGGAGAAGGCCCCCAAGGCTCTCACTGAGAGGCCCCGTATCCTGGGATGGTATGTGCTGGGAGCAGTAGGTATGATGATGCTGTACTCAGGCTTCTCCCTGGGAGCCACAGCCATAGTAGAGGAGAAGGAGAAGGGAAGGCTTGAACGGATACTCTCAACACCATCCACGCCTGCAGACCTACTTGCAGGTAAAATGCTTTCAGGCCTATTAATCCTCCTCCTATCATCAATAGTGATAATACTCTCGGGCCTAGCAGTGCAGGCTGAGGTGAGATGGAACCCGCTGAGACCAGCTGATCTACTAGTACTTCTCCACTTCCTGTTGCTCGGAGTCATGACAATAAGCATGGGCTTCCTCCTATCACTGGTAAGCAAGACTACGAAGGGTGCAGGCAACTTAGCGGTAGGACTGGGCCTCCTCTTGTCCTTCACTGCTGGGATATGGTTCCCGAAGGAATGGATGCCTGGAGCACTTAGAATGCTGGCAGACGTGTTTCCACCAACATGGAGCCTCGACGCAATTAGAGATATAGTGGTCTATAGGGTGGGAATAGGAGACGTGGCGCTGCTCACTGTTGAAAGCCTTGCCGCAACCCTAATACTCTTCCTCCTCGGAGTCGAGGCTTATAGGAGGGTGATTAGAAGGTATGTGGAGGCCTAGTGCTGGGAAAACCTGTATCTAAGGATTGCTGCCAGTCCTCCTAGATGCCTGAGCCTTAGACCCGCCCCACTGTTCCTGGGAACTATGTGTATTTTCCCTCTAGCCTTGTCGATGAGAGTCATGGTCTCCTCCACTCTCCGTCGAAGCTCTAGATCCATGCTTCCCACATACTCGTCGAGTATAAGTAGATGCTCTACAGCACCCGCAGCCGCAGCCTCGTACACCTGGTCTAAACCATAGGCTACACGTTCAGGGTCCTTTGCTAATAGACGCATAAACTCCTCTAGCAGCCTCTCAGCCTCAACTATGCTGATATGCTCTAGGATCTCCCTGACCCTTCCACGCCTAATAACCTCATGTACCCCTGCCTCACCACCCATCGAGACGGAGTCAACCATCACTCTCACCCCTTTCCCACGCAGCCTGGCGGCCAGCTCGTCTTTGAGGCTTCCAGGCCCAGCCACTATAATTGCCGACACTCTGCGCCTCTCAAGCTCCCCTACCACCATACGGTCTATCTCAGCTAGACGTTGCTCAAGTATAATGCTTCTGCCAGCATCATCTTTTCCTGGAAGCCTCATCCTACCTGACGATACTATGCGTACACCCTGGTTCGAGGCTAATGCAATGCTATATTCATCGTAGTCTAAAGCCACTATGAGTGTGAGGATGCCTTTAACCCCTGATTCACGTATCTTCTTTAAGAGGGGCTTAGGCCAGCCTTCCTCCTTAACTATAACTAGAATGCTTCCAGGTTCAATGCTTATCGTGTGGTGAAGCCCTTTCAACCCATATTTATCGGGGCCTTCCACTATTATCCCCCTTATCCTCAGCCTCCTCGTGAAAGGCTGAAACTCTGTTGCTTTGACCCTTATTCCAAGTGTTAGGGGAATTCTTCGGCTCCCCCCGCCCTCAGGTTGCTTTATCTCTCTAGTCGTCCTAGCATACACTATGTCACCCGGCGTTATTGTCAAGTGCAGGATCCATAGATCATCGCTGCTCTCCGCCTGGAGTTTCAGTAGCCCAGTCTTCTCATCATACTCCAGTATTTTCATCGCTGTATCCACGCTTAACCCTAGGCTTCGAGACAAATTAATGGTGTGATGCCTTAATGAATCACTGGAGCCTACTGTGATCAGGGAGGCCTCTCCACGCGACTTAGGCTGGATAGCCGTGCTGGAGGAGAAATGCTTCCCCAAGTATCCTTATCCAAGATGGTTTTTAGCGATGCTTCACTCAATATCACCTAGCCTTTTCCTAGTATACGAGGCTGATGGCAGGATCATAGGATACGCATCGACAATTATACGTAGAAGGATAATATGCCACCTCATGAGCCTCTGCGTAGAGCCATCCATGCGTAGAAGAGGTGTAGGCAGAGCTCTCCTGGATGAGACTGAAAGGAGATCTCGTGAAGCAGGCTGCTCTACACTTAGGCTAGAGGTATCCTACGTTAACATGCCTGCCTTGAGGCTTTATTCAAGCCTAGGCTACAGGCCTGCATACTTTAAGCCCGGATATTATCCTGGAGGCGAGCCTGCACTAGTCATGTATAAAGCATTGCTCTTAGGGAGAGATAAGTTATAGCCTGCCGCTGCGCTAGATCTATTAGTGTATGATGCCTTGAAAATACGGTTCATGCCCCTTGACGCAAGCTACGAGGTCAGGGGTAGGAGGCCTGTAATAATAATTTGGGGGATAGATAGGAATGATGAGAGAATAGCTCTTCTAGTTGAAGGGTTCCACCCATACTTCTATGCTCTCCTCTCCAAGGATGCTGAGTGGAGGGATGTTGCCAGCAGGGTGAAGGCTCTTTCCAAGCCTTCCTCACCCATAGTAGCAGTTGAACCTGTTGAGAGGAGATATTATGGGAGGCCTGCACAGGTCCTTAGAATAGCTACAATCATACCCGAGTATGTGAGAACGTATAGGGAGCAGGTGGCTAAGATACGTGGAGTCGAGGAAGTATTAGAGGCTGATATAAGATTTGTAATGAGATACCTCATGGATAAAGATGTGAGGCCCTTCTCATGGTACGAGGTTGAGGTTGAGGAGCAGGGCGATGTGGGAGGAATGAGGGTGAGCAGAGTCTACAAGGCTAAAAGCGATCCTAGTCCAGTTGAGGATAGCTATATGCCGAGCCTAAGGGTGCTGGCATTCGATATAGAGGTGTATGCGCCTTCAGGGACCCCCCACCCCTCAAAGGATCCCGTCATAATAATCTCAACCATGAACGAGCAGGGGGAGGTAAGGCAGTTTACAGCCTCAGGACATGATGATAAGGGCGTTATAGAGGGATTTGCAGAGTATGTTAGACGCCATGATCCAGACATAATAGTCGGGTACAATAGCAATAAGTTTGACTGGCCCTACCTGCTTGAAAGGGCTAAGAGGCTTGGCGTGAAACTTGATGTGAGTAGAAGGGTAGGTGTAGAACCCGCGACAAGCGTGTATGGACATATATCAGTTGCAGGGCGCTTAAACGTCGACCTCTACGATTACGCTGAGGAGATGCCTGAGATCAAGGTGAAGAGCCTGGAAAACGTTGCCGAGTACCTGGGGGTCATGAAGAAGTCTGAGAGAACGATTATAGAATGGTATGAGATGCCTAAATACTGGGATGACCCTGCTAAACGCAGTGTCTTCTTACAGTATGCTAGAGACGATGTTGTAGCCACATACGGTGTGGCTGAGAAAATACTTCCATTCGCAATTCAGCTCTCCTTTGTCACAGGGCTCCCCTTAGACCAGGTGGGGGCAGCCAGCGTGGGTTTCAGGCTGGAATGGTATTTGATGAGGGAAGCATACAAGTATGGTGAACTCGTGCCTAATAGGAGGGAGAGGCCTCCCCTCAGCTATCGTGGTGCAATAGTCCTTGAGCCTAGGAAGGGAGTGCATGATAATATAGCTGTGCTTGACTTCAGCTCCATGTATCCTAATATCATGATAAAATACAATGTGGGTCCAGACACCATTCTGAGGCCAGGTGAGTCTGAGCCTCCTGAAGGTGTATGGGTGGCACCTGAGGTTGGACATAGGTTTAGGAGGAATCCGCCAGGATTCTTTAAGAAGGTGTTGGAGTATCTCTTAAAGCTGCGTAGAAGCATAAAGGATGAGTTGAAGAAATACCCGCCTGATACACCTGAATACAGGGTTCTAAATGAGAGGCAGAAGGCAGTCAAAGTGCTTGCTAACGCCACCTATGGGTACATGGGCTGGACAGCTGCACGCTGGTATTGTAGGGAGTGCGCAGAAGCAGTTACAGCTTGGGGGAGGCAAACCATAAGCAAGGCCCTGGAGATAGCTAGGAGCCTGGGGTTAGCTACAATCTATGGGGATAGTGTGTCAGGGAGTACCGAGATACTTGTCAGGAAGAATGGGGAGATACGGTTGGTAAAGATAGCTGAGCTGTTCAGCGGGGAACCTGATCAGAGAAGCCCTGAGGGAAAGGAGTATAGGTTTCTGAAAGACGTTGAGACGATAACTATAGATAGGGATGGTAGGCTGGTCTGGAAGCCTATACGCTACGTGATGAGGCATAAGGCAGGGAAGCATATGTATAGGATATGGCTTACTGATGACTGGTACATTGATGTCACCGAGGATCACAGCCTCATAAGCTATGTTAATACGGTTAATGAGGGAAGGGTGAATGCTGAAAGGGCGAGGCTAGTTGAAGTAAAGCCCACTGAGCTTAGGGAACATGCTGAAGTCCTGGTCGTCCCTAATGCCCCTATAATAAGTGGCTCTGAGGCCAGCAGTATTGATGAGAGGGTATGGGAGTTTGTGGGACTAGTCGTAGGTAATGGGAGCAGTGTGGAGGAGCATCTAGGCAAATATTATGTACGATTGCATCTAGGGGGGGATAAGGAGGAGATATCTGAAAGACTGCTTAAACAGCTGGAAAAAGCCGGAGTCATAAGCAACTGGTATGAGGAGGATGGGAGAGGAGTTATCATCGTCCTCTCAAAGAAGTTGGCCGAGATCCTTGGGGACTTCGAGGTATCTGAAGGCAGGATCATCCCAGCATACATGCTGAGCATGCCTGAGCCTCTAATAAGGGCGTTTCTAAGAGGCTATTCCACGGCTAATGGCACTGTTATGCTCAGGGATGGAAAACCCCTGGTAAGACTGACAGCAGTAAATGAGGATGTAGCCAGGATTATTAGAGCCCTGCTCTTCATCACCGGCATCTCTAATAATGTTCTCAGAGGAAATGATTCTAGTAGGCTTATTGGAGACGGACTTAGCGTTTACAGCAGGCATATTGTTGTAAAAAATGTTGTAGGATTCGCTGAGAAAGTGGGGTTCCTGTCGGATAGGGAGAATAAGAGGCTTCTTGAAGCCATACGTAATGTAAGGGAAAACGGTGTAAGAGACGCGGGCTTCGATCTACAAGCAGTACGGAGGGTTGAGAGTATAGGAAACAAGGGGTATGTATACGACATAGAGGTTGAGAGTACTCATAGGTTCTTCGCCAACTGGATCCTAGTGCATAATACAGACTCCCTGTTCGTATCTTATAAGCCTGGAGCCGTGGAGGAGTTTATACGTAGGATTGAGGAGGAGCTTGGCTTCGACATCAAGGTTGATAAGCTGTATACTAGGGTGTTCTTCACCGAGGCTAAGAAGCGGTACATAGGTCTGCTTTCAGATGGTAGGATAGATATTGTTGGGTTTGAGGCTATAAGGGGTGATTGGGCAGAGATAGCTAAAGAGATCCAGGAGCAGGTGGCTGAGATAATATTGAGGAAGGGCGATGTAGAGGAGGCTGTGAGGCATGTGAGAAGAGTTATAGAGAGGCTGCGTGAGGGGAAGATTCCTTTAGAGAAACTGGTGATATGGAAGACCCTCACCAAGCCTCTTAAAGAATATGCTGTTGAGGCGCCTCACGTTGCTGCTGCTAGGAGGATGCAGGAGGCTGGATACAAGGTGGAGGTAGGTGATAAGATAGGGTACATTGTGGTGAGGGGGAAAGGCAGGCTTTCAGATAAGGCTTATCCTTACTTCATGGTCTCATCAGACCAGGTTGACTACGACTACTATGCTGAACGCCAGATAATTCCCGCCGCCTTAAGGATCCTAGGTTATTATGGTATAACTGAGACGAGGCTGAAGGCAGCCTCTAAGGGACAAAAAAGCCTCTTCGACTATCTAGGATGAAAGCACATCGTTAAACGTGAGGAGCTGTAGGTCGAAAGGCCTCTTTGTAACACTACCCATCTTAGCACCTATAATTATCTTCACGCCTTTAGATGAGGCGACGTCGACCAGCCTAGGAGTTATTATGCCGTCGAATACTACGGCGTAAGCTTTATCCTCATTCATTTGGGCTAGTCTATCCACGAGGTCTCGGACAGGCAGCCTCTCCACGGCTTTCCATTCCTTATCATATATTATTGCCTCCAGCGTTCCCTGCAGCGATTTCATATCCTTCAATAAGTGTTCTGGGAGGGTGAACATCTTCTCCTCGACCTCAGGTTTCGCCTCGGCCTGGGGAGCTCGAGGCCTCTTGGTGATCATTGCTAAGTACTGGGCAACCGGGATTTTGTTTCTTAATGCTCTTTCAATCTCCTTGCCTGAGAGGTCTTCAACCTCCTTACCCGGCGGAGCCCTAGCCACATAGTCTATGTCAGCCACTTTCAGCAGTTCTCTCAGTATTAGTTCTCCACCGTGATCGCCGTCCACGAAGGCTATGGCTGTTTTCTCCCTGGCCAGCTTAATTATTGTTTCAGGTATTTTGCCTGTTGCCCCCTCAAGCGCGATGACATTAGTGTAGCCATATTGGAGGAGGTTGAGGACATCGGCTCGTCCCTCAACTATGATTATTGTGTCGGAGGATTCGATTCCAGGCCCTGCGGGGAGGCCTTCAGGCCCATATTTAGTTATCTCGGGTGGTTTCAGCGCCTTGCTTATCTCGTTTACCACTGCCTTCAGGTCGAGTTCCTTCTCCCGCCCCCATGTCATCAATATTTCCTTGGCACGCTCGATTATCTTCCTCAGCCTCTCCTCTCTTAGATCAACTATTTCAAGCAGCTGTACACGTGCGTTATAGGGCCCTACTTTATCAATGTTTTCAAGCATTGCTGCTATAAGTGCTGTCTCTATCCTGTCGAGGTTTGAAGGTATTATTATCTCTCCAACGGTTTTCGAGTTAACGCTCTTGAGATCCACGTGGATCCTGCCTATCCTACCCTTATCCTGCAGGTCCCGTAGATCGAAGCTTGGGCCTAGCAGCCCCTCAGTCTGACCGAATATTGCCCCTATGACGTCGGGTTTATCCACCATGCCGTCAACCTGTATTCTGGCTTTTACCAGGTACTTCATGTCTGGTCACCGTTTCCTGTCTACGATACCAGGATTGGTAGTTCACAATAGGGTTTGCGGCTAGCCTCTTTTAAGCTATAGGTTACCTTGAAACTTTCGTGTTGGCTAGTTTTTCAAGTATGCGTCTAGCCTCAGCATCCTCCTTAAACCTCCTCCTCACAGGCTCAAGTATTTTCGCCAGGGCTTCGGCTGTAGCTTTCTTCAAGTCGAGCGGATGCAGCTTCCCCTCCGCATATAGTTTTTCAAGCTCCTCATAGCTGTAGATGTCTAGGGGGCCTCCATACTTGGCAGGCCTATCCACGTGAAGGATGAAGCCAGGCTCCGCGAACAATATATACTTGTTAATCTCCATCACTGGATTATACCTTGCTATCCGCGGAGGACAGTAGGCCTTCATTATCTTCCTCCTAATATCCTCGGGGCTATCGTGTACGAAGAGGGCTGTCTCAGGCTTCGACTTGCTCATCTTGTAATCTACTGCATGAGCCTCTTCATCCAGCCTTGCTGTCTCCATGCGCCCTACGCCTTGAAGCCCTGTGAGCAGGGGTGTGTGTATAGCCACGACTTTCTTCCTTCCAAGCTTTGATGCCAGCTCTCTTGCAAGCATGTGTGCCTTCCGCTGATCGGTTCCTCCTAACGCTATATCCAGGTCGAGCATGAAGATATCTGTAACCTGCATGCAGGGGTATATAAGCTTGGAGAAATCCATCTCTGCTTCATCAGCCCTCCGCCCCATTATAGTTAGGGCTCTTTTAATCCTGGCGAGCGATGCTGATTTCGCCACCTTGATGAGTGTTGCCCAGTAGTCTTTACTCGAGACGAGCTCCTCAGCATCTATCCTCCTAACTCTTGATGAATTGACTCCAAGGGCCTCAAGCACTATTGAAACATATCTCGCCGCATCCCTGATGAGCCCCATGTCTCCGCCTAGCTTATCATTTATCCATGCATGCCACGTAGCTTCAAGCAGCGTGAAATCTACTCCGGCTTCAACAAGATCTCTTACCTTCCTAGCCCATATCATCCAGCCTACGTGGAAAAGCCCGCTAGGCTCGAATCCAAGGTAAGCTTTAGGATGAGCATTGGTTTCAAAGAGCAGTTTCAGCTCCTCTAAGGTTATTATCTCAGCGGTATTCCTGGATGCTAGCTGCACCTTGCTCTCCACATCCATGCCTGATCCCCGCATTATCTCTGCTTACCTATGAGGCTCTCTTATTATAGTTTAGCTTCGGAAAGCTTGATAGGGCTCGCATATAGTATTCATGTGGGGCGGCTCACTTAGGCCCCGTCGGAGAGAGCCTGGCTGAGGGGGCTTGCCGCCCGCTGTGATGCTAGGTGTTAGCGGCGGGGTACAGCCGCCCCCGTTAAATCAGCTTCGAATCCTGCTACAGGGTAACGTATGTTCCTTGACTCGAGAATCTCCGGCCTTACCTCGCCTAAAATAGCCTTGCCTCCGGGGAACTTTATTTCAGCGCATCTGCCATCCATGAATAATGCATGCGTGTGTTTCTCTGCATGGAGGCTTAACCCGAGGTTCCTCAGCAGCGAGTATAGTGCCGCCTGTATTTCCTCAAATCCTGTCTTAGAGGACATCACAGCTGCTGCTACGTGTAGCCTGGTTCTCACCTTGGTCTCAGCTTTCTCATCAACCTCTACCACGTCTCCTACCTCAAACACCTTAACAGGCATTTCTGCATACTGGTTTAGAGACAATGTTCTGAGGAGGCCTGGCAGGATCATTGCTCGAAGCGCTGAAAGGTCGTGCGAAATAGGGTTGGCTACGATCACTATTCTCTCCTTAGAAATACCTGATTCAGCCATGTCATCTGGATTTGACAACATGAATCCAAGGATCTCCTGGAATCCCAGTCCTATCATGAGGTCTCTCACCGCGTTGATCAGCCTCCACTTCGGTAGTGGTTGAGGCCTTGTACGCTTCTCCAGAAAGGATAACGGTATGGCTGAATACCCTATGCTCATAGCTATATCTTCGACTAAATCCACAGGGTGCAGGAAGTCAGCTCTGAATGGAGGTATAAGTGCCCTAACCTCCCTGCCCTCAGCCTCTGCATCCAGCCTCATTCTTGCTAGATGATACGCGGCCTCTCGGGCACTTATACTGATGCCTAGCAGTCTGGAGGCATACTCTGCATCTAACCTCATCTCCCTGACTCTGAGAAGAGGTGTCTTCTCAACGCTCTTAATCCCGTATACTTTAATTCTCCCTATGCTTCCTCCGCGTTCTGCAAGCGTGGTTGAAACTATATCTATGGTTTGAAGCACTGCGTTAAGATCTGTTCCTGTGACATCTATGAGGAGGTGCTTTGTGCCAGGCTCTATCCTCGTGATCTCGGCATTTATTACTGGGGGCATGCTTATAGGCTCTCCGCCTGCCAGTATAAGGGGGTGTTTATCACCGCTGAGTGCCAGGTTTCCATAGCTCCTGCCCTGCTCTGTCCCAGCCAGTATTTGCCTCATGCTCATAGGCTTATCTCCATGTAGGGGTGTGAATACAACCTCATCTACGCTGTATGCTCCATACACTAAGCTGCGGCTTGGAAGCTTATCTAGGTCGTGTAGCCCTATAGCCATCTTTCTCCTCCGGCGTCCTAGGGTTGCATGAAGCTTTTCCTGAAATTCGACGAGTTCTACTAGGAACTCCTCGTCGACGTTAACGTCTCGTACGATGGCAACGGCTATGTAAGGCCTGCTTGGAACATCCTTCACCCTCAGCTCTAGGTCCTCATCTACTACTCGGTAGCGGGGCATGCCCAGCTCTAAGCCCAGTATTCCTTTAGCAGCCCTAGCTATGCCCTCTGCTAGCAGCATGTCGGGCCTATCGCTGTTAACCTCTATTTCCATGCGTCCATCCTCAAGTAGATCAGCCTCACACTTAAGCCTGAAGAGAAGCTCCTTGATTTCATCTAAGCTCAGATCTCTTCCAAGAAGCTCAATTATTCTCTGAGGATAGGTGTGTATTACTGGCGTAGCCACCACCTCACAGGTTGCTCTCTCAGCCATGAAATATCCTGCGAGTACATTTTCCTGATGTCATCTATACCCATGAGCGTCATCGCTATTCTATCCAACCCCATGCCCCACGCCCCTACAGGGTTCTCTACGCCTAGTGCTTCGAGGACCTCGGGCCTGAACATGCCTGCTCCGAATACTTCAACCCAGCCTTTCCCCTCGATCCACACGTATCCCTCGACGCTGGGCTCCGTGAATGGGAAGTATCCGGGCTTAAACTTAACCTCCTCTATGCCGAGCCTCTCAAAGAACTCTTTGATTACTCCGAGAAGCCTGGAGAAACTCATATCCTCCTCCATGACTATTCCCTCAAACTGATGGAACTCTGGCAGATGCCTAGAGTCTATGACGTCTGGCCTAAACACCCTGCCTATGCTGAATACTCGTAGCGGAGGCTTAGGCGACGAGGCCAGCACTCTTGCTGAGACCGCCGTGGTCTGTGAGCGTAGTACGAGCCTAGCAGCTATTGCTGGATCCCACTTGTACCCCCAGCCTGTGCTTCCACTTCTACCCCCATGCTCATGTATACTTCTTACTCTTTCCATGATTTCTCCGAGTTCTTCTAGGCTGCCTCGGCTGGGGTGTTTAAGCCAGAAGGTGTCGTGGATCTCTCTGGCCGGATGATCTTGGGCCTGAAACAATACATCATAGTTCCAGAACTCTGTCTCCACGTAGGGCCCCTCAGCCTCCTTGAACCCCATCTCGTAGAGTATGCTTCTAACCATGTTCATGAACTCCACAAAGAAGTGTTTTTTGCCAGGGTATAGTCTAGGAGGCTCTGCTACCACATTATAGGGCTTGAAGGAGTATTTACGCCAGGTGCCTGAGACAAGCATTTCAGGAGTGAGCCGGGAAGCCTCTACCATAGCTTCTGCCAATATTTCTTCAGGTCTTCTCAGAGGCCTCACTATTACGACATGCTCTTCTACGGGTTCGAGCATGTGTCTTGAGGCCAGCTCCTTGAACCCGTGATCTCCTTCTGCCTTCCCCTCAGCAGCTTTTTTAAGCATCATTCTATGCTTCTCGTTTACTGCTCCAGGCTTCAATAACACTACTCTGCCTCTCTTAATCCTCACCCATCCGAGCTTCTTAGCCCATCCAAGCGCTACTGTGAGGGTGTTTTTATCCATCCTGTCTGCCAGCTTTCTGATATCCGCTTCTCCCCCCATTGCTTCAAGCAGTCTGATAAGCTTTTCCTCGGGGAATCCTTCTAGAAGGGCTCTCCTACCCTCCTCTGTAAGCCTGTATGTGATCTTCTTAACCCTAGATACTTCGAGCAGGCCTTTCTCTCTTAGAAGCTCGATGCCTGCCATTATTGTTGATGCTGGGAGGCTGCTCCTCCTAGCCAGCTCCTCAACCTTCATCTCCTCTGCTTCTCTCAGAGCCTCCACTATCTTATGCTCCGTCTCGCTGAGCCTTATCATCGGCTTCCTCCTCTCGTTGAAGGGAGGGTTTATAGGGATAATTAAAAATAGTGTGGGAGCCTAGAACTCAAGCTTCTCGCCGGGTTTAAGTACGGCTATTTTTGTGGGGAGGCCTTTCTCCTCAACTCTCCTTTTAAACTCGTCTGGTGTCCCTGTGAGCATGGGGAACGTGCCGTAATGCATTGGTATGGCTATCCTAGGCTTAAGCATTTCAACAGCCTTGGCAGCCTGGTAGGGATCCATGGTGAAGTGCCCTCCTATGGGAAGCATGGCAATATCTATTTTGTACAGCTCTCCGAGCAGCGCCATCTCCGCGAATAGGCCTGTGTCGCCTGCATGATATATTGTTGCCTCTTTGCCTAGAAGCATGACGCCTGTAGGGGATCCTCTCTCAGCACTATGCAGCGCAGGGGTCAGCATTATCCTTGTCCCAGCAACGTTCATGGGGCCTCCTATATTACCTCCGATAATCCTATCCTGAGGAATGCCCTTCTCGCCTGCGAGTAGGGCTAGCTCATATATTGCGGCGAACACTGCCTTAGGGTTTGCTTTCAGCAAGTCTATGGCCTCGCCTAAATGGTCGCCATGATCATGTGTAACAACCACTATGTCGACATTACCTGTGTAGTCCTTAAGGGATGCCACGCTTTTAGGGTTTGAGAGCCAGGGATCAATGAGTATTCTCCTACCATCCAGCACTACTTCGAAGGCCGAGTGGCCTAGATATCTCACATACCCCATAATTTCCACCATTCTTTAAGGAGGCGGAGTAGGAAAAAATATTTCGCCTGAATGTTAGAGTGGGTTCCCGCAGAGGCGCTGGGCTTTGGACAGCAAGGTTCTCGAGAAATACATTGAGGCTGGGAGAATAGCCTCAAGGGTGAGGGATGAAGCCCACCGTTACGTTAGGCCTGGAGCCAGGCTTCTAGACGTATGTGAGGCCATTGAGAACAGGATAAGGGATATGGGGGGGCAGCCTGCCTTCCCATGCAACATATCGGTAAACGAGGTCGCAGCGCATTATTCCCCGCTGCCGATGGATAACTCCACTATTCCTCCAGGAGCAGTGGTTAAGATAGACCTAGGAGTTCATGTAGACGGCTATATCGCTGATACTGCTAGGACAGTTGTTCTAAGCCCGAGATACGAGGATCTAGCCGAGGCTTCCCGCAGAGCATTGAATAGGGCCTTAGAGATGGTTTCAGACGGGGTGAGATTCAGGGATGTCGGCAGGGTTATAGAGGAAACCATAAAGTCAATGGGTTTCAAACCCATACGCAACCTCACAGGCCACAGCCTGGATAGGTATATCATTCATGCTGGTGAATCGATACCCAACGTATATGAGAGGCTTGTGATGGGGAGGTTCCGTGCAGGAAGGGCTTACGCCATAGAGCCCTTCGCAACTAATGGCCTGGGATTCGTGGTTAACGACAGGTATGTGGGCATATATTCTCTGGCCAAGGCTAGGGTTAAAGGAGTGTCAAGCTTTGATAGAGAGGTATTCGAGGCTGTGAAAAACAGGTTTAGAACCCTGCCATTCACTCCTAGATGGCTTCTGGATCTCGGTGAACCACGAGATGTTGTGAGGAGTGTTGAGAGGCTTGCCTCTAGGAAGGCTTTCCACAGGTATCCAATACTGGTTGAGGCTGGGGGAGGAATGGTTGCTCAGTTCGAGCATACATTAGTGGTTCTGAGAGATGAGGTTATAATAACCACGAAATCCTGATTAACCGGGGTATACGGGTTAGCCTTAGGGAAAGTAGGGTGTAGCATGTGCCGGCAGGAGCCGCTGACTGGATAACGGCTATATCGAACCTGGCCTTCATGATCATATTCCTCCTCATATTCCTTGGATTCAACCAGAAGTTCCAGGTTTACATATGGGGGAGGAATATCAGGGCCAGGCTAGCCATACTTGAACGCTACGCTAAGGAGTCGCGGGAGAAGGCTGAAAAAATGTTCAGCCAGGCTGGAGCAGAGAAGCCTAAGGAGGCTATGGATAAACTTGTAGAATACTTTGTGATAGAGCCTGTATCACTGGAGCCTACGGATATTATTAGGAGACTTGAACATGTCCTGAACATCAGGGAAAAGCGGTTTAAAGGCGTGGTGGAGCGCTTCGCCCCTAAGGCCTCGGAGGTTGAGCGGAGCATAATAGAGACTGCCGCTGAGATAAGCGCAGCCCTCAACTTCCTCTACAAGATTGTGAGACACTACCTCCTCTTCGGCGAGAAGACGAACAACTGGGTTCTAATAATGCAGCTTGAACTCATAATGCCGCAGCTTGTGAAGATGGCTGAAACGTACTTCAAAGCCATGGATACATTTATTGAGGGAAAGCCTGTTGGAGACGGGCTGGGCCCCCTAGTTGCATACCGCCTCATAGGGACAGGTAATGCTAGGAGCATAGCCGAGGACACTGTTATGGCTGAAATAGGCTTCGAGGGCCGCAAGCTAATAGTTGTTAAGGCTAAGGGGCCTGGAAGCAGTGTTGGGAAGCCAGGCGAGGCTGTTGCAAAGATTGCTGAGAGGCTTGGAGGAGACTTATCCATGATAATAACGGTTGATGCTGCCCTTAAGCTCGAGGGAGAGGAGACTGGAAGCATAGCTGAGGGCAGTGGGGCCGCAATAGGTGATCCCGGGCCTGAGAAAATAAAAATCGAGAGGGCTGCAGCCAGGTATAATATCCCTCTAAGAGCCATAGTGGTTAAGATGGCTATGGAGGAAGCCATCCAGGAGATGAAGGAGGAGGTTGTGAAGGCTGCTGACAAGGTTGTAGACATGATCAAGGACATAATATTAAGTGAGACCAGGGAAGGCGACAGGATATTGATAGCGGGAATAGGCAACACTATTGGAATAGCTCAGTGAGGTGACAGTGATGGGGGGGCAGGATGCATGGTGGTTCATGAGCCTCCTTGCACTCATATTCCTCGCTGCCGCGAGCCTCACACCCCTTCTAACACCGAGAAAGAAGGAGGAAAAATGGAAGAGTATAACGAGGGTTAAATGCATGTCATGCGGCTACACTGAGGAGAGAGACTTCACCAAGGGAGACTATGTGGGTAAAATAGTTGGTAAGTGCCCTAAATGCGGAGGACAGCTAGTAGTTGATGCGATATTCAGGCGTAAGGAGGAGCCCTCTAAGGCTGACAGGCAAGGCAAGCTTTAATAACCATACAGCATTCCAGAGGATTTCGGCCCGACCCGGCCATAGCGGCCGGGCAACACCCGGACTCGTATCGATCCCGGAAGTTAAGCCGGCCGCGTTGGGGCTCCCCGTATGGTCCGAGAGGCCATGCAGGGGCCCCAAGCCGGGATCGGGCCACAAAGCCGTTATCCACGCCTTAAAGATCAGCTTCCTATAGGAGTAGGCTTCACTGCCATGAAGATGATAGTTCTATCATTTTCTCCAGCAGCATTACTCCGTTCTGCATGCTCACCTTTATTGATTCTGGGCTCCAAGGCGAGCCTGTTAGGCCGCTATCAGATATTACAGCTATTTTTATGAATGGTATGCCTAGCCTGTAGCATGTTAGGCCGAAGCCGTAGGCCTCCATCTCCTCAGCATCTGTTCCAAGCTCCTCATGTATTCTTTCAATATAGGTGCTGTTAGCAGTCCATATGTCGGCTGAGGCTATGGTTCCGTTAAGCCATACTTTAGGCTTGTATGGCTTCTTTGATCCTATTAGATCTGCTGGTGTTTCTGGAAGCTTTATGGCCTCTGCGGCTCTTGAAGCTAGGCTTAATAGTTTTGCTGAGCAGTTGAGGTATAGGAATTTCATCCAAGTGGTGTTTGGAAACGTTATGCCTAGCCTCATGTATCTCCACTTAGTATAGCTTGTATACATCCTGTTGCCATAGGGAATTATTCTAGCAGCAACTATGACGTCGCCTGTATCATGGTTAAATGCGTGGCTTCCAGAAGTACCTATATCGACAAACCATGTCACATTGAATAGAATGTGAGTCGCCTCCACAGCTCCTGCAGCAGCCTCCTCCCCTATTCCTGAGATAACCAGTACTACAGGCTTGCCCGCCATTATACCAGTAGTGAAATTGTAGCCGAGGGCTGCGAAACTCCTCTTATTAGTAATCCTGCTTAGAACATATTTTGCCTCAGAGGGCATGGCTACAAGGATGCCTACTCTAGGAGTATTATCGTAGAGTGCCACGAATTCTGCATTGCCTCCCAGCACCTTCTCGGCGCCCCTAGTGTTCACGCCGTACTTGTAGCCTGCATAGAAGAAGCCTATAACAATAACCACTATAAATAGGGATAAATAGAGCCTCCTACCCCTCACATCCCCCACCATGCTTCACACTTAACACACATATAATTAAAGATTACTTTGAATACATGTTTAAAATTTACATATATGATTAAACATCCATACCAGCCGTTGGGGTAAGATATTATTCCGTGGGGCTTACAGTGTGACTGGCGCTGGACTTTGAGGGTTGTAGGCCTAGTTAATGGGAGAATATACATATCATATAGGCCGCTTAGAAAGGCTGAGGGGCTGGTCTTCTCCTCGGGGAGAATACTGTATGTAGGCTCATCTGAGAAGGCCGGAGATATTGCGAGGAGCCTTGGAGGAGTTGTAAGGGATCTTGAGGGCAGGGTGGTTACGCCTGGCTTCATAGATGTGCATATGCATGCTGATGGCCTAGGCCTAGCCTTAAGATCACTGGATCTCAGGGGTGTTCGCTCCATAGCTGAGCTAAGGGAGAGGCTTAGAAAATATTATGAGGAGCATGGCGAGGCATCCTGGATTATTGGCAGAGGCTGGGATCAAGAGTTATTCGCTGAGAAAAGGTGGCCTACCCGCTGGGATCTAGATGACATTGCTCCAGACAAGCCTGTCCTGCTTGTCAGGGTATGCGGGCATGCAGCCGTAGCTAATACTAAGGCCCTAGAGGCTGCAGGACTACTCGAGAATCCTCCAGGCGACCTCGTGTTTAGGCGGGATGAGGAGGGCAGGCTTACAGGCCTAGTCGTAGAGCATGGTGTAGGATACTTGAGATCCAAGGTTGAATTCACTGATGAAGAGGCTGAGAGAATGCTGGAGGAGGCGATGATGCATGCAGCCTCTCTTGGAGTCACAACCCTCGGCTTTGTTTCCTGTAGTCCTAGGATGCTGGGCCTGCTTGAGAAGATTAGGCTTAGGCTAGGCAGACTGCCTGTGAGGATTAGAGTATACCTCTCCAAGGATGCTGTCGAACCGCTCCTGAAGCTGGGTTTGAGGAGGGGGTTAGGCGGCCCATACCTTAAGATCATGGGGGTAAAGCTTTTCACTGATGGATCCCTGGGCGCCAGAACGGCCCTGCTCTCAGAGCCATACGAGGATGATCCTGCAACGAGCGGTGTAGCTGTAGTAGGAGAAGAGGAGCTTGAAAGCCTAGTAGAGAGGATTAGCAGGGCGGGCCTACAGCTAGCCGTACACGCCATAGGAGATAAGGCCGTTGACATGGTTCTTAAAGCCTACTCAAAACTGGGGGAAGGAGTTGTTAGGATGCGTCACAGAGTGGAGCATGCCTCCATACTGAGGCCAGAGCAGGTTAAACTCATGGCGGAGCTGGGAGCAGCCGCAGCGGTGCAGCCCCGCTTCGCAGTATCCGACTGGTGGGCTGTGCAGAGGCTGGGGGAGAGGAGAGCAGCCTGGATATACCCCTTCAAAACCATGCTTAAGGCAGGCATACCCCTAGGATTCTCAACGGATGCTCCTGTAGAGCCCCTTAACCCATGGGAAACAATCTATGCTGCTGTAACCAGAGGCGAGGCTGAGGGCGTAGAGCTAGCATCACTTACACCTCAGGAGAAACTGGAGATAGGTGAGGCGCTTGACGCCTACACTAGGGGATCAGCCTACCTCCTCCACGAGGAAGACATGATTGGAGAATTAAGGCCAGGCATGTATGCCGACCTCGTAGTGCTGGATAAAGACCCCTTCGAGGTGGATGCAAATGAGCTTAGAAGAATCAAAGTGCTGGAAACAGTGGTGGGAGGAGAAACCGTGTACAGAATTAATGGTTGAATATTATCCTGCCACTATTTCTGATAATGGTTTTCTCTAAGTACATGGATTCTCATACTTCTCACAGGCATCGTGGACTGCATCGAAGGAGACAAGGGTATTCAGCTCCTAAGAAGCAATAATCACGGGGAGATCAAGGGTTCAGTCGAATAACATATGAAGTCTTCCAGGGATCCCATAACTTTAGGGCATGGAGATGTTAGGTTTGCTTGGTGGGGCCGCGGGGATTTGAACCCCGGACCACGGGGCTCCAGCAATATGCCAGGTTCTATTCAGCAGGCATATAGCTGATATGCCAAGTTAGTAAAGTGATGTTCAACTAGTGTTGTCAAGTCAGCTATTAGCTAAAACTTGATATGCCACGACATGGCATTTATTATCATGGGTACGTCTATGTAGTTCTGCTATGGGGTTGTCTCTCTATCTTCTCTTTTACGTACTTTAGCGCTTCCTTAAATGCTTCTTCAATTTCTCCAGGATAATGGTATGGCTTTACTATATGATCGTGTTTTTCGTGGAAGTGATGAGGAAAAGTTGATATATGTCTATGTGCTTCATGTGGTGTATTATCCCATCGATATATGGTACCATCTATGTGACGCCTCTCCCAATGTATGGCGTATCTATTAGGCAGTCTCCGCGAAATCCATACATCAATAAAGCTTTCATCGATGAAGTATATTCTTAATTTACCATACACTATCTCTGTATCAATAACTATTTCTGGATATAAGCTGATAGCAAGCTCTCTAAGCCTCTCAAGTATCTCATCCATATTATCGCTTTCACTCACTCCCTTGTGCCCTCCAATTCCTCTAAAAGGTTCTTTAACTTCTCCTCTCGGTCAAGTAAGTAATCGAGACGAGTAAGATCCTCAAAGACCTTTGTTTCCTCTAGTTCTCCTCGCCTAATCTTCTCGTCAAGTTCTTCAATACTCGATACACCGTATCGAGCCATAATGAGTTTAGATTCCGACTTAACATGTCTAAGCTCGGATAAAATATACTGGCGTAACGCTTCTCTTTCTAGTACATCCTCTTCAACGCCAAGTATCTTAGATGCCCTTTTATATAATAGACTAGCCAATTCCTAGCACCATCGTCTCTAATTATACTTTAAGATGCCAGCCCTCATAATTCTAACGCTAAGACTTTAAACCCTAACGATGCAACACATTGTAATAATCCACTAATGTATTAAGCTTCTTCCACTATTACACTTATTGTCATGCTACTTATCTCGCTTGAGAACCCACCTATACCCTCTTTATCTCTGATTTTAATTTCTTCAATAAGCTCATAGAATTCTTTGAAAACATAACTATTCGAGCCTCCTCACTTTCCTAAGTCTGTTTTATTGGAAAATCAAGACACAAGAGTTCATGTGCGATACGCCAGTCTAAAAATGTAGTATGCCAGGTCACCTAGCATCGATTAGAAGTATGGAGAAGCAAGTATATGTGTTTGCTTGGTGGGGCCGCGGGGATTTGAACCCCGGACCACGGGGGCCCAAGCCCCGCATCCTGGCCAAGCTAGACGACGGCCCCCATAATCTCTGAGGTTACCGGGCTTGGTTTTTAGTGTTGCTGGTTTCCCTCCTATGCCTATGCTTATAGTATATGTGTAGCGCTAGGGCCAGTGGGCTGTTTAATCTTAGGCCGCAGATGGGGCACTGAGTCTGCTCTCCGATCTCCTCAAGTATCTCCTGGATCTCCTTTGGCTCAACCTGCACTCCTTGAGGCTTGAGATCCGCTATATCTCCAGCTAGCTGCGATGTTCCTATTAGGTACCATTTCCTCTGTGTTCTAAGCTTTATCTCTTCTCCGGTGTATAGGTATATGACTATGTAGCTTCCCCTCGATCTATCTTCGAAGGACACATATTCGACGGGGATCCCTGCCTCTCTCAGCTCTCTTAGAAGCTCTGTGGCCATGGTGTCCCTATACGTGCTCATAGCCTACACCCTGTTTCGGAGGCTGGGCTGAGGCTACGCATATATAAGTGCTGTGCTCCTAGAATAACTACCTTTTAATTTAGTGGGCCCTGCATTGTTCTCGGTGATATATTTTGCCTGCATACAGGGATAGGAGAATCAAGGTTATTGGAAAGGCAGGTGTTAATGCCCTGGTTATAGGGTATCCAGCTAACATGAGGTATCTTGTAGGAGTGGGGCTTGAGACCTATGAGAGGCCCTGCCTACTCCTGGCTAATAGGGATCACGCTATATTGCTTGCCCCTGAACTAGAGGCTGAGAGAGCTCGGAAAGCCTCCGTTAACGACTTAATACTCTATGGAGATGACGATAATCCTTATCGAATAGTGGCTGAAGCCTTGGAGGACATGGTGCCCAGGAAAGGCGTGGTAGGCTTTGACGGATGGATGCCCCTTAAACACTATATACGTATAGTGGAGAACCTGGATGTGAGGACAGTCTTGGTGGATGAGGCGCTGTATAGTGTTAGAGAGGTTAAAGATGAGGAGGAGATAAGGATTCTACGCCGATCTGCTGATCTCCTACAGGAGATCTTTGAGCGCATTCCAGGATTATTGGAGAAGGGTATAAGTGAAGCAGATCTGGCATTTGAGCTTGCAAGAATTGCTGCTGGGAGGGGGGCAGAGGATGCCCATGCACTCGTCCAGTTCGCTGAGAACTCAGCTATACCTCATCACACGTATTCTGCGAGAACTCTGAGGCAAGGTGAACTCGTGTTGGTTGACATGGTTCTAAGCCTGAATGGATACTACTCAGATATAACCAGGATGTTCAGCCTCGGAGAGCCTCCTAGAGAAGCCGTCAAAATAGCTAGAATAGTGGGTGAGGCTAACAGGGCTGCACGGCTTAAAGCGTCACCAGGTGTTAAGGCAGGCATAGTTGACGAGGCGGCGCGCCGCGTGATAGATACGGCAGGATATGGGGATTATTTTACTCATCGTACAGGCCATGGACTGGGATTAGAGGTTCATGAAAGACCCTTCATAGCCCCTGGAAGCAGCGTGGTCTTATCTGAGGGAATGGTATTCACAGTGGAGCCAGGAATATATCTGACAGGACGCTTCGGGGTTAGAATAGAGGATGACGTGGTGGTCACGGAAAATGGTGTAGAGGTTCTGACAGGCAGGTTGCCTAGGAAAATAATTGCTGTCTAGGAGCCTGGCCTGGCCCAGGGCTTCTTATTAAACATTATTTCAAGTGCTCTGAGAAAAGCATCCTCATCGTAGGCTTCATCAATTCTCCAAGGCTGCGGTTCAACCCTATAGCCTATCCTACTCCAGAAATACTGCTTCACCTCGTCCTCAGGAGCTGTTATAAGCCACGAGAGTACTGATAATTGTCTTCCAATGCTTTCCACTGAAGCCTCTCCGAATATCCGTAGAAAACCCAGCATTACTGAAGCATCTACGGGGGGCGGGGCTCTCAACCAGCTTCTAACCCAGAAGGTTTCATGAAGCCTGTGAACCCACATCTCCTTACCCTTCTTCACAGCAGGCCTTACAAAGGCCTCCCACAGTGCATCCTCAGCTACATGTGCGAGAACCCCTCCAATATAATTCTCAGGTAGTTTGAAAGCCTCGTAGAATCCTCCCCCCACCAGGTACATCCTTCTATGAAGCACAGTCTTAGCAGGCTCCAAATCACAGGCAAAGGAGATTAAAGCATCTTTCTCACTCATAAATTTCTTTGTGAGAAGATAATGTAGGTATGTATGCATGAACCCTCAGCCTGTGCTTTCATATTGTGTTATTTTTCTTGGTGTAGTAGTATGCTGCTGCTGGTATTATGATGATTATTATGATGGTTGCAGCCCAGAGGCCAGCAGTAGAAGCACCCCTCTCAACAGTCTTGGTCAATGTGCTTATGGAAAGCGTACTGGATACAATGGTTCTTGTCACCGTGGTTGTCTTGCTAGTTGTTGTGCCTGTACTGCTAGTGGTGGTTTTGCTGTGAGTACTAGTGGTCGGCGTGCTCGTCGTGGTTTTCATGGTAGTTGTGGTGGTCTTGCTGGTTGTGGTGGTTCTACTTGTCGCAGTACTCGTAGTCGTAGTAGTCGTGGATGCAGTGCTACTAGTAGTCGTAGTAGAAGTAGTGGAAGAAGCAGCAGTACTCGTAGTCGTTGTAGTGGTGGTGCTTGGCGTTATTTTGCCTATGAGGGTATCGTATATGGCCTTCCATATTAGGGGATCTCCTCCGTCAAGCCTCCATACAGCCACTCCGGGGAGCTTGTATTTTCTAGCTATGATGGCCTTGTAGACCACTGTTTCATGGTCGTTGTAATATATGGCTGTAGTACCTAGATCCAGGTATTTTTCCTTGTATGTCTGGTCGAATACGGGTTTCAATCCTCTCTCTTTGATTAGGTTGGAAATGTAGTCGTACATATGCCAGTCAACAAGTTTACCGTCTTTCGTCCACTCCCATCCATAGGATGGTATGCCCATCAGGAGCTTGTTTCTGGGAATATAGTTGAGGGCATATTTTACGCAGGCTTCAACCCAGCTTGGAGGTGCTACGGGTCTGGGGACTCCTTTAAGCTCATAGTAGTCGTAGGTCATTATCATAATGTAGTCTACCCCTGATTGTCCAAGAGCCTTGTAATCGTATGCTCCTAGGAAGCTGTTAGTCGAATATGCCATGCGTTTTGCAGCCACATCTACTGTGAGCTTGAGGCCTGCCTTATGGAATACGTAGGCTAGTCTGCTTAGAAACTGGGCGAAAGTCTGAGCGTCTTCAAGCATAGGGGCTTCGAAATCTATGTTAAAGCCATTATACCCGTAGGTCTGTGCTATTTTTATCAGGGTGCTTGAGAAGTTATGGAAGGCTGCTGGATTAGTGAAAAGCTGATGCATTCTTTCAGGCACGTTGCTTACAACCATTGGGTGAATCTTTATCCCATACTGGGAGGCCAGGTTGATCAGGTTTAGATCATTAGCACCGCGATCAGTGAATACCCCTATGCTTCCATTATCCTTGAGGACGAACCAATCGGGCGATATCCAGCTTATGTACTCATGGTTCTCCTTGATCACATCATATACCTGGGGAGTAACCTTGTAGATCCATGCTACTACTAGGGGCTTAGTCGAGCTGCTGGCTCCATAGGTTAGGTGTATTCCCGGTGCTAGGGAGATCATTATAAGGACAGCCAGCATACACGCATACTTGAACACAGCTCTACACCCTGATAGGATAGGGAGGGGTGAGTAAAGTATCTTGAATAATTACTTTACATGTATGGAACTTGTTGTTCTTGACACTACTTTATTTAGAGTCAGGGAATACGCTCTAAAAGAACAGGGTAATAGTGGGAGGTGTGTGGGTTCTTGATTAAGGATAGGATAAAAATAATCGGTATGAGTGTAATACTAGCAGTAATGCTGTTGTCCTTGATCTCCCCCTCCATAGCTCATGCACAGCAGAAAGAGACAGTATTGAAGGTTGGTATTCCTGGAGAGATCGATAACTTCAACCCGCTCATAGGGCTCTTCGGCGCAGCAGGCTATATTAGAGGCCTGCTGTTCGATACACTGCTCATAATGCCATCTAATAGGAGCTACTGCCCCTGGCTTGCTCAGAGTTGGACGGTTAACGAGAAGAACTTGACAATAACCTTTAAGCTCCGCCCCAACCTGAAATGGCATGACGGCCAGCCGCTGACAGCTAAGGATGTTGAGTTCACATTCAACCTAATCATAAACTCCAAGTACACGCCTAAGCTGGATAGATGGAACCTCCACAACTACATAGCCTATGTTAAGGCTATTGACAACCGTACTGTGGTCTTCAAGCTGAAGGAGCCGTTTGCTCCTATCCTATGGTACATAGGCCTGTTAATACCTGTGCTACCCGAACATATTTGGAGCAAAGTTGATCCAACAACGTTTAAGAACACGGAGCATCCTATTGGAAGCGGTCCATTCAAGTTTGTGAAGTATACTCCAGGCGTATCAGTAGAGCTTGAGGCGTTCGATGACTATTTTGCAGGCCGCCCCAAGATAGACAAGTTGATCATAGGACTATATAAGAGCACTGACAGCGTCCTGCTAGACCTTCAGGCAGGAGCCATAGACGCTATTGCAGGCATGACTGTGGCCCCGGAGCTTGTGCCAACACTACTCAAGGATCCCCATATAAGAGTAGTGATAAGGCCTGACCTAGGATACATAAGGTTCATGGGCTTCAACCTAGACAAATATCCCTTCAATGTGAGGGAGTTCAGGGAAGCCGTGGCATACGCCATAGATAAAGACTATATTGTTAAGACAGTTATGCTAGGATATGCTGACCCTGCAGCAGATGGCTGGGTTCAGCCGATCCAGGGCATATGGTATAATAAGGCCATAGGCTATAGGAAGCAGAATCTCACTAAGGCTATGCAGATACTTGACTCCATAGGCTTCATAGATAGGGATGGAGACGGTATAAGGGAGACGCCTAATGGCACTAAGCTAGAGTTCACGCTGTTGACGCTGGCAGGCAGAACAGAGTTCGAGAGGACTGCTGAGATAATTGCAAACTGGCTTAACCAGATAGGAATAAAGGTGAAGGTTGAGGCCTATAGCCTTGGCACAGTAGACCATAAGGAGGGTGTAGGAGACTTCGACATGGGACTCATGGGTGTGGGAGGCCTTACAGCTGAGATAGATTACTATCTATACCCAAGGTTCCACAGCAGCGGCGCACCACCCATAGGCAAGTATGCGCCTAGAAACTGGTTTAGATATAGGAACCCTGAGGTAGACAAGCTGCTAGAGGAGCAGAGAACAGAGCTTAACCTCACTAAGAGGATACAGATAGTCTACAAGATACAGGAGATCATAGCCCACGACATACCAGTAGTGACACTATATGTGAAGAGATATGTAACCGCCTATAGGACTGACCGCTTCGTCAACTGGAATGAGAAGGAAGGACCTGCAAGCAAGCTATCACTACTGCAGGTTAAGCCTAGGGGGCCAGCAACAGTAACAACAACTAAGACAGCCACCTCTGTGACAACCTCAGTTGTCACAACAAGCAAGGTCTACACAACTGTTGTAAAGACAACGATAAGCGGCACACCTACAACCGTTGTTAAGACCATGACCTCTGCCACAACCTATACGACCACAGTGCCAGTAACCTACACTAAGAAGACGGGGATAAGCACCGCTGCGGCCATAGGAATCGCAATAATAATAGCAATAATTGCCGCAGCAATAGCATACTGGGCTGCTAAACGGGGATAAGATAGCCTGGTGTGAGGGAGACTCCCAAAATGCCATCCTCTTTTTTGGTACGGAGGTCAATTAGACTCATCATAACATTCTTCATTATAGTTATCCTAGACTTCCTTCTCCCCAGGCTTATGCCTGGAAACCCTGTGGCAATACTCGTCAAGCAGAGCGGGCTGCCGGACTCAGCTATCCAGCAGCTCACAAAGCAGTTTGAACTGGATAAACCTTTGTATGATCAGTTCATAGCATACATAGTTAACCTCTTCAAAGGTAACTGGGGGTATAGTTACAGGTATTATCCTACACCGGTGAAGGACCTGATATTTCAGAGGCTTCCATGGACGCTCCTGCTGCTCGGCACGTCCTCGATAACCGTCTTTCTCTTCGGCGTTTTTCAAGGCTTTCTGGCAGGATGGAGACATGGAACCAAGACTGATTCAACCATAACGCTCGTAGCGGTCCTAGTATACGCTATACCCTACTACTGGCTTGCACTAGTGCTTCAATACTTCTTCGGATACAAGCTTAAATGGCTGCCTACATCTCAGGCCTTAACGTTTGGAGCAGTATATCATAATTTCCTAGACTATGCCTTAGATGTGGCTCGGCACCTTGTGCTGCCTGTAACAGCTATAACGCTCACAGCATATGCTGCATACACGCTTGTTACGAGAAACACCATGATAGATGTGCTTGGAGAGGACTTCATAGTCACAGCTAAGGCTAAGGGTCTTCCTGAGAGGAAAGTTATGTGGCATGCTGCTAGGAATGCTATGCTACCCCCTGTCACTATGCTGGCAATAAGGCTTGGACACATGGTTGGGGGAGCAGTATTCACGGAGACAGTGTTCTCGTATCCCGGAGTAGGGCTACTCATCTATGAATCAATAATCTACAAAGACTACCCGGTGCTTAACGCTGCATTCTTCATTCTAGCTATAACCGTGATCATTGCCAACTTCATAGCAGACCTGCTATATGCATGGCTTGACCCCAGGGTGAGATATAGATGACCAGGATCACGCTGAGCGAGGAGAGAAAGGAGAGCATTACCAAGCTTCTACATGGACTATACTATATCTTCATAAAGGATAAAAAGGGCTTACTAGGCTTCACCATAATTATGGGCTTCGCCATAATAGCTATCTTTGCTCCCCAGCTAGCCCCCTATAATCCGCGTGCAATGATTGGAAGGCCGTTTGAGCCTCCCAGCCACAAGCATCTCCTAGGAACCAATGATGTTGGGCAGGATATTCTCAGCGAAGTCATATATGGGACAAGGGTGAGCTTCTATGTGGGGCTGACAGCCCCTACGATATCCACTATAATAGGCCTTCTCCTAGGTCTGGCTGCAGGGTACATGGGTGGCAAGATCGATGAGCTTATCTCAGGCTCCATAGACGTGATGTTAGCCATACCTGGCTTACCATTAATCATAATACTTGCAGCGTATCTGGGGCAGAGCCTCAACAACATTATACTAGTATTAGCGATAACAGGCTGGGTAGGTGTGGCTAGAGTCGTACGATCTCAGGTTCTAAGCATAAAGGAAAGACTATATGTTGAGGCTGCAAGAGCGGTAGGTGCAAGTGACTCTAGGATCATGCTTAACCACATTCTTCCCAACGTAATGCCCCTTATGGCTGCCTATGTGATCCTAGGGGCAACCAGCGCTATACTGACTGAGGCTGGGCTAAGCTTTCTAGGACTAGGCGATCCCACGGCTATTAGCTGGGGCCAGATACTTCACCATGCGCAAGTGAAGCATGCTCTTCAGCTTGGATTATGGTTGTGGGCCATAGTGCCAGGCTTAATGATAGCTCTAATGGGAATGGGCTTCACGCTGCTAGGCATGTCGATGGAGGAGTACCTTAACCCCAGGCTTAGAAGCTACCAGGCAGCCTAGCCCTAATCATTAAAACAAGTATGTCCTGAAGGAAGTTTTTCGCTTAAAGTTATGGGTAGCCTGCCTTTAGGCCTGCATCTCCCTTTAATCAGGTTGAAGAGCGCTTTCAGGGAACAATACCTGTAGCTGTAAGCTGCTACTACAACCTTATATCCGCTTAGATCTACTTGTCTAAGCCACACAGGATTTCCAAGCGATACCAGCATCCATCCTCTGGGCGGAAGCCTTGATAAATCCCCGGCCGAATAGAATAACACTATCATTCTCTCAGGCTCTAGTTTCCCTGCACCTAGCCTGACGCACTCAGCCTTTATTCCCGTCTCACGAGCGATGCCGCACGCCGATATAACTCCTCCGGCTCCTGCTACGGGTGAAGGGGCGTTAAGCCTAGGAGGATAGGTTATCAGAGGCTTTGAGGGAGGATTACCGAGTTTGCTGCATCCTCTAATTACCGTGAGAGCCCTGCAGGCCTGCTCAACGCATTTTTCAACATGTTTCTTGGAGCCTACTATTTCTTCAGGCCTGCTTGAAGGCTTTATTCTTAGCCGCTTGGCCAGCATCTCCCTCCTAGTAATGCTGGCCTTCAGCCTATCCTCATCTACGTCTCCTCTCAGAACCAGTTTAAGCATTCTGTCATAGGCTCTCTTCTGAACCCTGAGCGTATGGGAGAACATTATTATGTCTAGGCCTGCCTTTAATGCCAGGTCTACTATCTGCTCTGGAGTATACCTGGATGCCACGGCCTTCATCTCCATGCAGTCTGATACTATTAGGCCGTTAAACCCCATGTCTCTAACCATGTTTACAGCCCTGGCCGAGAGACTTGCAGGAACCTTTGAGTCAATCGCATCCACGAGTATGTGTCCAAGCATGACTGCATCAACTCCTCTCCGCACAGCGTATCTGAAGGGGGCTACATGCTCCTCCAGCTCTAATGCACTTAGCCTCACCCTAGGTAGATCATAGTGTGAATCAATGATCGTTGATCCATGGCCGGGGAAATGCTTGGCAGTAGCACCTACGCCTGAGGAGTGCAGCCCTTCTATGAAGGCTGCCCCCAGCTTTGATACGAGTTCAGGGTTCTCTCCAAAGCTTCTTTCGCTCACAACGCTGCTTTCAGGCTCCTTAAGCACATCGAGGACTGGTGCCAGATCTAAGTTTATACCCATTGCTGCAAGCTCTCTTCCAATGATCCCTCCAGCCTGCCTCGCCTCGCTCTCCAAGCCTATAGCCCCTAAAGCCATGTTTCCAGGCATAGGTGTAGTGTACCTAGGCATTCTGAGAACCATTCCACCCTCCTGGTCAACCATTATGAGGGCTCCGCTAAGCCCCCGGCTCCTCACGTGCTCATCAATGCTTCTAGTGAGAATTGAGACCTGCCGAGGATCTCGGAGATTCCTATTGAATAAGACTATGTTAGGTATATTCCACTCGGCAATGACCCGGCGTGCATGATCGTCTTTCAGGCTTACTCCATCGAAGCCGAAGGCAAGCATACTACCCGCAATATCCTCGGGTTCAAAAATACCCGTGGACCTCACCTCTCATGCACAGTATACTGTGCATGCTATTTTGCTTTTAATTTTATATGCCATGCTACATTAGGTTTTTACATGGGTTACAATGCTTGTAGAAACACGTAAGGTTATATCGGCTGGCAGGCGCTCCAGAGCCGTAACGCTCCCTAAGAAATGGGTTGTTGAGCACGGGGTGAAGCCCGGAGACCCTATGGAAATAGTGCTAGAGGAGGACGGCTCTCTTAGAATACGGCCGTTGAAGACCTCTCCAGCCACACCCATGGTAAGCGAGGTATTCGTAGAGAAGCCTGGCAGCAATGTCAACGATATAGTGTTCACGCTGATAGGATACTATGTTAATGGGTATAATGTGGTGGTGATGCCTCCATCCCCGCAGGTATATGAGGCTCTCTCCAGGCTTGAAGACATGCTTATAGGAGTATTATACATTGATCTAGGAGAGCAGGTCAAGGTTAAATTCATAGTCTCGGAGGGTAAGATAGGATCGTACGAGATAGCATCAAGGCTTGCAGGCCTGCTTTCAAGGCTCTCCAGCAAATATATGGATTCCCTGGAAACAGGTAGCATGATGGACCTCAATGATGTTCTCCGCATTGAAAGCGAGGTTGACAGGCTATATTATTTAGGACTAAGAGTACTTAACACCGAGCTTACTAGAAGCATAGCTGAATGGCATATCAAGGAGTATGTCAGGCTCTCATCGATGAGAGTAGCGCTTAAAGTCATGGAGGATATATCTGATGCTTTTGACCGTAGCACTAGGACAATACTTAGACTAGGCTTAGGCATAGTGAGTGAAGAATACCTTAAGATACTGAGAAGCGTCTCTAAAATAGTGGTTGATGCTGCCCAATCCTTCCTGGAGCTAGATAGACTCAAGGCTAGCAGAATACTTAAACTCAGAATAGATGTGAAGAAAGATCTAGTCGAATTCAAGAAAAAAGCATCTGTTGAAACTCAGATGCTTATATCAGAGCTTGAAATAATGCTGGCTCTAGCAGCAGATCTAGCTGAAATAGCCATAATGGATTCCATAACAAGCAGAAAGCATGCATAAGGATAAAGGGAGCCTACCTACAAGTACACTAGCATACAGACCTTTAGCCTCCTCTTATGCGAGTACTATTCAATTCAACAAAACATGGATCCTCCGATTACAACTAGGTATAAAATGCAGAGATGCCGGTGGGAGTAGCCTGCAGGATGCAGGAAGCGGAAAATAGTATAATAAACACATGCATATCATGTTTCAGGGAAGGGTGGAATCATGGACGCCCGTCTAGCCGCATCTGTGGCAATAATAGTGTTAATAATAGTAGCTTCTGCTTCAGCCATATATCTCCGGTCTCGTAGAACGGCATCCACGACAACTTCAAGCAGTCCGAGTAGCCTGCCTCCTTCCACAATTACCTCAACTACAAGTACATCTATGGCTGCGCGTACAAGTACGTATAGTACGAGAACCACTACTAGCACTACTATCACGACAACCACTATATCATCATCGAGCACCACTACAACTACTCATACTACTCCGAGTCCAACTACTACCATGACAACTAAAACACCAACATTCACCACAACCAGCACCACCACGATGACCAGTACTACAACCACTATCTCGAAACCCAGCCTCTCCCAATACCTTGCTAGGCAGATCAACGGGCTGCTTGAACTCTACCCTGAACTCAATCTTAACGCAACAGGCATACTTATCACCACTCTGAACGGAACAGTATTGTACTCGCTTCACCCCCATGAACCTCTCATACCAGCATCAAACATGAAGCTCCTAACAGCAGCGGCGGCTTTAAAGTACCTTGGGCCAGACTATAAGTTCAAGACGGTCTTCATAGTCACAGGGAAAATCGAGAACTCCACGCTTCACGGAGACATAATAGTTAGAGGCACAGGGGATCCCACCCTTGTTAGCGGCGATTGGGCTGATGAATGGTCACATAAGGTTGCCTACCTCTACGATACTGAGCACCTCTTAGATGATGCTGTGAAGCCCTTAGAGAAGCTAGGAATAAAGCGTATCGATGGAAACATAATAATAGATGACTACTACCTTGACCACCAGTGGGTTAACCCTACCTGGGAGAAGGAGGATCTCTCACACTGGTATGCTGCTCAGATAGGGGCCCTTGGAATAAACAGGAATATCGAGCTGCTTGAACTATACCCGCAGCCTTCAGGCAAGGTCAAAATAAAAGTCGTGCCTGACGTCGGCTACATCAACGTGACCTTCGCTGGAAGAGTAGTGAAGAGCAGCAGCGATGTAAAACAGTGGGCTGTAGAGGTCAGAGAGCCTGGGACAAATAATGTTAAAATAGTCGGAGATCTTCCCATGGATATAGATGTCTACTACCTATCTGTAACGGTTAATGATCCAGGTATGTATTTTGGAGCAGTATTCAAGAAGGTCCTAGAGGATCATGGGATAAAGGTTATGGGAGGAGTCAAGCGGGCTAATACTACTGGGTGGAAGAATCAGACGATCACTGTGATAACTCTTCAATCAAAGCCTCTTAAAGATATTATAAGATTAATGCTTAAGAAGAGCCTTAATCTCTACGCAGACCACCTCTTCAAAGTTCTAGGAAAAGTAGTGGTAGGCGAGGGCTCCTGGAAGGGAGGCTCTAAGGCTGTGGAAAAAATGCTGAGGGATCTGAGCATAATGGAGGATGGAGTTAAAATAGTTGATGGTTCAGGGCTCTCCAGGGAGAACAGGGTTACTCCAAGCCTCCTAGTAAATTTGCTGCGCATATATGCAGGTAATAAGATCCTCTATAATTCCCTGCCCATAGCAGGCTGGGACGGCACGCTTAAGCATAGGATGCTGGACACCCCTGCTGAGGGTAACTTAAGGGCTAAGACAGGAACCCTCACAGGAGTATCAGCTCTTAGCGGCTATGTTAAAACCAGGGATAATGTAACACTAGTATTCTCAATGCTGTTCAACGGCTTCCATGCAACAGCGCACAAGGTTAAATACGAAATAGAGGACTATATAGGGGCTCTTCTAGCAGACATAAATACATCTAAGTACAAGGTGCCCTAAAGAATACTAGGAACATGTGATGCCATGTAATGCATTGTTCTTTTAAGGCTCCATATAATTTCAAGAGGAGCCCTACCCTGAAGAAGCTGGAGGAGATTTGCCTTCACACCCATAATGTTGTTAGGAATCCATATATTCTAGAGGATGGATTAATATTCCCCTAATATTAGGGCTAAGCTTGGGGAGAGGCATGGTGCGCGTCAGACTAGTTGCAACGCTTCGCTCTGAGGCAGGGATAGATGAGATCGAGATAAATGGTTCGGGAATGCTCATGGACATACTTGCTGAGGCTAGGAGAAAGATCCCTGTGTTGAGGAGGGTTATAGGGGAGGAGGGGGAGCCTAAGCCCACGGCACTTATACTTGTAGATGACGTTGACTATAGGCTGCTTGGGAAAAAATTAAGGATTGGCAGGGATAGTGTGATAACAATAATACCTGTCATTCATGGTGGTTAGGATTGCAGGAGGTTCCTAGCTTCCTTAACGTCAGCTGGGACGATATAGATGAGCTCTCCCTAAGCCTGGCTGAACGCATAATCTCATCGGGATTCAAGCCTGACGCTATAGTAGGCATAATGCGTGGAGGCTGGATACCGGCTAGAATACTAGCCGATCTCCTTGGAGTCGATATTCTTGACGCCATAGAGATAAAATTCTATAGAGGTATTGGTGAAACACGTGAGAAACCCGTAGTCACCAGGCCCCCCCTCTCAGATCTCAGGGATAAATCTGTCCTACTAGTAGATGATGTGTCTGATACTGGTAAGAGCCTGTCAGTAGCCGTGTCAGCATTAGTTCTTCTAGGGCCGGCGCGTATAAGAACAGCTACACTGTACATAAAGCCATGGAGTATGAGCGTGCCAGACTACTATGCCGCTAGCACTGAGTCATGGATTATTTTCCCATGGGAGAAAGGAGAGATACTGGGAGAAATAGCCGAATATGCATCCAAGCTAGGCGAGGATCCCCTGGACTTCGCTGTGCATAGACTAGGCTTCCAGCGGGAACATGTTAAACGTATTTCCAGGGTCAGGGGGCTCGAGATCATTGATAATTAGGGCTGAGACCTCAGGCTGGAATGATCTCTGGGTTCTAGCAGTACTTATACGCCTTCCACCCAGCAGGGCTGAGGAGCATGCCCTAAGAATAATTAAAATAGCGGATGATAGAGGACTGCCTTACACGCAGGTTGTCAGGCCTGAAGCATTAGTCGGCCCCCTTCACGTCTCCATAGCTTCTGTAACGGCTTATAGAAGACATAGCGCTGGGAAAGGCATAGCCCGATCCCCGTCAATCGAGCTTCTACTGAGACTTGCCGGAGAGAGGCAAGTATCCAGAGCTCTAGGAAAACTTGGTGTAAGGAGAGGTGCAGAGCAGGCCTGCCTCATATCGGTCTCACACTTTAGAGAAAAGATGCATAGCTTCCTAGAAGGCGAGCTAAAGAACATGTTGCTAGGTGAGTGCAGGTGGGGTGGGATCAAAGCAGCGGCTCTTTACGGCTTTAACCCCGAATCCTGCATCAGCCCCGAGAAGAGATGCGCGGAAATACGCGCAGCATCCATGGCGGTGAGACCCGAAGTATCATGAAGTTCTCAGCAATGCTTTAAGCCTGAGACTTTTCAGAGATATATCTGTGGATACACTGTTAGGGGGGTGCATCATGTTCGAAGAGGAAGAGTGGTGGGAGGAAGAGGAAGAAGAAGAGGAATGGTGGGAAGAGGAGGAAGAGGAAGAAGAATGGGAGGAATTCTAGGCCTGAATAGTCAGCCTTATTCTTTAACAGCTTACCCTGCATATCATCCTATGTAGATTTAAGGAGTGCTCAGATGATGCTGATCCTCATCCCCTAGGATCAGAGCCGTCACCACTCATCATAGCTGCTATGAAGACAATCATCTTCATAGGCTTTAAACAATTAAATGCTCTCTCCGGATTCCTCTCTAGATATTTGTCCTGGCCTCATAAGACATATAGTTAAGCCAACTATTCCCCTGGTATGAGGCCTGGAGACAGCAGGGGGATAGAGATGAGGGTTGCGGCAATAGACTATGAGCTCTGCAAGCCCAGCAAGTGTGGATTAGAGTGCATAAGGTTTTGCCCTGTTAATAGGATGGGGTCTAAGGCAATAGAGCTTAGCCCTAGTGTTGGAGGCAAACCTGTAATATATGAGGATACCTGTATAGGGTGCGGAATATGCGTTAAGAAATGCCCCTTCAAAGCCATAAGCGTTGTAAACCTGCCCGAGGAGCTGGAGGAGGAGGCTGTACATAGATATGGTGTCAACGGCTTCAAGCTTTTCAGGCTTCCCACTCCTAGGAGGGGAAAGATCCTCGGCATCATAGGTAAGAATGGAACGGGGAAGACAACAGCTCTCCGCATACTAGCAGGAGAACTTAAGCCTAATCTTGGAAGAATAGGTGAAGAAGCATCATGGGATGATGTTCTAGAGCACTATAGGGGCACAGAGCTCTACGACTACTTCAAGCTGATAGTGAATGGGAGGATGAGGGTAGCCCACAAGATACAGCATGTGGACAGGGTGGCCAGATACGTTAAGGGGAGTGTTAGAGAACTATTAGGGAGAGCTGATGAGAGAGGCCTGGCCTCAGAGCTGGCTGAGAAGCTTGGCTTAAAAGAGATCTGGGATAGGGATATAAGGAAGCTTAGCGGTGGTGAGCTGCAGAAGCTCCTCATAGCCGCGGTTGTGTCAAAGGATGCTGAGGCATACTTCTTCGATGAGCCTAGCAGCTACCTGGATGTTAGGGAGAGGATAAGAGTGGCCAAGATCATTTCAACAATGCTTCCCGCCAACAAATACATATTAGTTGTGGAGCATGATCTCGCAATACTTGACTATCTCTCTGACCTGATCTCAATAATCTACGGCGAACCAGGCGTTTATGGAATAGTGTCAAGGCCGTATGGCTCAAGAGCAGGTATAAACCACTTCCTCACCGGCTACCTGCCTGCAGAGAACATGAGGATCAGGCCGACCCCCATAAGGTTCCATGTAAGAGCCTCTGCCCCTGCGAAAAGCTCTGCTCCCCAAACATACTTAGAGTGGAGCAGCATGGAGGTTAGGCTGGGCTCCTTCACCCTAAGCATCGAAGGTGGGGAGGCTCTTAGAGGAGAGGTTGTTGGAATAGTGGGTCCTAACGGCATAGGCAAGACAACATTTATCCGCGTCCTGGCAGGCGAGGTGAAGCCCATTAAAGGTAGTGTAACATGTAGTGGACTCGAGATGAGCTATAAGCCACAATACGTTTCACCAGATATGTATGAGGGTAAAACAGTTGAGGAGGTTTTACGCGATGCTAACCCTAACTCCCTGGCAAGCGGCAGCTGGCTTTACACGGAGCTTATACGTAAGCTAGGTCTTCCAAGACTTCTAGAACGCGATGCATCAAGCCTCAGCGGCGGCGAGCTGCAGAAGCTGGCAGTGGCTGAAGCCTTAGCAAGGGAAGCCGACATATACTTGCTCGACGAACCCTCAGCCTACCTCGACGTGGAGGAGAGGCTCACAGTTGCAAGAATTATAAGAAGGCTCACAGAGGCCCGCGGCATAACAGCCTTTGTAGTGGAACACGATGTATCTATACAGGACTTCATAGCCGACAGGCTAATGGTGTTCAGAGGGGAACCAGGAATACGGGGAGAGGCATCAAGACCTCTCAGCCTCAGGCAAGGCATGAACACGTTCCTCAAAGACCTAGCCGTAACCTTCAGAAGGGATCCCGAGACAGGCAGGCCCAGAATAAATAAGGAGGGAAGCCATCTCGACAGACTTCAGAAAAAGAAGGGAGAATACTACTATGCCGTCTAAACATATTCTACTCCTGGCTATTCTATATATAGGTGAGAAAGTTTTAAAGCAATGGTACACGTCAAATATATATCTGACAAGGTGATTTGAGTGAAGCCGTACTACATAGTAGTGCTTGCAGCCATTATAGGTATACTAGTATCAACAGTCCCTGCAGTAGCCTCCCCTCATAACACGGATACGGGATCATATTATAACGGCGTAGTGTTTCAGGGAAGCAGCCTTAGAGTAGGGCTTAATGATTACGGCGTTCTAGGAGTATATAATACTAGCCTAGGTGCAGTAGGTTTCCAGTATCCTATAGGCTCATCTTACGAGAGCCTGGCTACAGGATGGTGGGGTGACGGGTGGTCCATATTCTACGGCTCCTCAAGCGCAGGTTTCTCCCCAAGCGATGATGCTTGGGGGACTATTAGTGGGGTCACCCCTCAGGTAGCCTATGCTAGAGGCATAGATGGAGCAACGCTTACAAGCACCATAGAGACCAGTGACGGTGCGATTAGAATAACCACAAAGATACATGTATGGAATACTAGGAAATACGTGGTTGCCGATATAGTGATAACCAATATAGGCTCCACCACTCTAAGCAACGTTGAGTTCAAGAAGATAGTTGACTGGGATGTATGGGAACCGTATACTGGCTCCTATGATGATTACTGGGGCATCGACTCCCGCATGCCGCAGCTGCACCTAACCGTGGCATTCCTCAATACAAGTATAGCTCCGGGAACAGTGTACATGGGTTTTGCCTCAACTCCAGGTCCAAATGCTGTTGACTTATACTGGGATGACTATACTTCTAGGGGCATAAGCTCCCCTACAGTAGTTTACCTCGACTCGAATGGCGCATCTCCCTCCGCTCCCTTCGATGGTGCAGTCGTATATGATTGGATTCTCGGTGACATGGCTCCCGGAGAATCTAGAACAATACGCGTAGTATATGCTGCAGGCAATAATTTAGGCGAGCTGGAGACCAATATAGCTGACGCTCTATCTGCAACGGTGGGTGGAAGTCTAGTTACATCTGGGAGAAATATTACATCTCTAATATACATGCTTCCTATAACGATGCTTGCAGTACTGGCTGCAGCGCTTTATGCACGTAGTAGATTCAAAGCCTGAGTTTTTCTAAAATACCTTTATTTTTAAACCTTTATCTCAGATCATTCTAGTGGCCGGAATCAATGTTCTTCAATCCTCTTGATAGGAAGCCTATAGGTAGAAGCGGCGAGCATGTGTCTGCTATTGGTATAGGTACCTGGGGCATTAGGGATTATGGCAGGGCTGAGGACACGTTAGCAATGCTTCCCGAGTACGGCATAGATAATATAGATACTGCGGAGATGTATGGTGGGGGATTAGCTGAGAGGCTTGTGGGAAGAGTTCTAAGGAGAGTTGGCAGGGATAGGTTATTCATAACCACTAAGATGCTGCCCTACCATCTCTCCTCAAGGGATGAAGTAATATCTGCTGCTAAAGCCTCGCTTAAAAGGCTTGGCGTAAGCCAGGTGGATCTATATCTAATACACTGGCCTAATAGGGAGATCCCTATTTCAACACAGGTTAGGAATTTTGAGGCGGTGTATGAGGAAGGTTACGCCAGGTATATTGGGGTCAGCAACTTTGATGTCGGAGAGCTTGAGGAGGCTATGCATTCAACCAGGATAGCTGAGATAGTTGTTGACCAGGTTCGCTACAGTATTCTGAGACGGGATGTAGAGTGTTCTCTCCTCCCATACGCGGTGAGAGAGGGCATCACTCTGCAGGCATACACCCCCCTCGAGCATGGAGCCGTGGCTAGCCATGAGGCTGTGATCAAGGCTGCTAGAAGAGTTGGAAAAACACCTATACAGGTTGCATTAAACTACCTTATATCTAAGCCTAGGGTGATAGCCATACCTAAAACTGAGGATCCGGGGCATCTAAGAGAGATTGCTGGCTCCATGGGTTGGCGGCTTCCAGCAGATCTGCTGGAAGCGCTCTCACATATTGTTTGATGAGGCCTCTCCTAATAGATGCTTGTCGAACCATTCTTTTATCGCCTTAATCCTTGCCACTCTTCTCCTAGGCTTGCCGCTGCGGCTTAGATTATGGTTCTCCTCTGGGAACAACAGCATTTTAACTTCAACTCCCTTCTCCTTTAGTGCTGTGTATAGTTGTAGTGCTTGGTCTAGCCAGCATCTATAGTCTTCTAGGCTGTGTATTATTAGGAGGGGCGTCTCAACACCATCAACATACCTCAAAGGACTCCTAAACCAATACTCCTCATGACTACGCCATGGCGGTAGACCTCTCCCAATCTGCTCCTTATTATAGTAGAAGCCTATGTCGGTTGTCCCATACTTGCTTGTCCAGTTGCTTATGGATCTCTGGGTGACTGCTGCTTTGAACCTGTTGGTGTGGCCTATGATCCAGTTCGTCATAAAGCCCCCATAACTACCACCAGCAACCCCTGCCTTACCAGGATCAAGCCCTATGCCTACCATGGCATCATACACGTCCATGAGATCCTGATAATCCTTGTCTCCGTATCCTCCCCTAATATCAGCGAACTCCTCACTATAACCGTCGCTCCCCCTAGGGTTTGGTAGGATGAGGGTATAGCCTGCGCCGCTAAGCACGTGGTATTCATGCATGAAGCCGCATCCATGCATCATCTTAGGGCCTCCATGAATGTAAAGTACCCATGCTCCATTAGGCTTTACAGCTGGCTCCAGGATCCAGGCATCTATGCTGAGCCCATCCCTCGTTCTAACATCTATGCGTCTCTGCCTCCCCAAAACTCTGCGCTTAACCCAGGTCTCAGTGTGCCTGGTAAGCCTCTTAGCCTCGCCTCCTTCCAGCAGGTATAGTTCTTTAGGGGATGCTGGATCCATGTAGGTGTATGCTAGTACCCTCCTTCCAGCTGAAAACTCGTCCACTACGCCGCAGTCTGGGGTGATCACAGGTTCCACTTCTCCCTCAGGGCTGGCTCTGTAGAGATGCGTTCTCCCCGCATCTGAGATTTGAAAGTATATCCACTTGTCCTCAGGCCATGCAATGTTTTTAGAGCAGGAGGGGCCTCGCACATCGCTTCCAGCAGTATTAAGAGCATTTCTCCTAAGCCTACATGTAACGCATTTAGCCTCACGGCCTCTAAGGTTGATCACATGTACCTTGTAGTGGGATGCGAAGCCTTTCCCAAAGCTCCTAGCAATAACCGCAAGCATGTCTCCCCGAGGGCTCCACTCTATTGATACAATGGAGTATCCTTCCAGCAGCCTCTCCTCGGAACCTGTTTCAAGGTCAAGCACCATGAGTCTCTGTAAGTGGGGCTTAAGCTCATCATAGGTTCTCGCATAGGCTATCTTACCTCCATTGGGGCTTACAGCGTAGGAGGATATGTCGAAGGATCCGTGAACCAGCTCCTCTATCCTGCCTGAAGGCACCTCAACCCTATAGAGACCTGTAAACCTGTCGAAGATGAATCCCTCCCCGTTAAACCATACGGGGAGCCTGGAGACCTCCAATACATCCCTGTCACGATAATCCTTCCATCCCCCTCCTCCTAGGGGAGCTCTGCTTAAAGCATAGATAAACCTGCCTTCAGGATCCCATGAGAGGCTGCTTGCCCCATGCCTAATTACTGCAAGCTTCCATGCCTCCCCTCCCTCCCTACGTATAAGCATAATCTCTGATCCCTTTCCATCATCAGGGCTTCTAAGAAATGCCAGCATAGTTCCATTAGGATTCCAGGCTGGACACTTATCGCTGGTTCCTCCAGTTAAAGGCCAGGTCTCTCCACCGTGATCTACGAGCCATATGGATGACTCGTACCTATTCTTATCCAGGTTGATCCTTGTTAAAATGTAGGCTGTTAGCCTTTGATCAGGGCTTAGAACAGGGTTTGAAACTAGAGGCAGCTCGCCTAGATCCTCTGCTTTAACCGTGTTCTCAGCCAATATCCTCACCTTTCCTCGTGGTGCTCGAGCCCCAGCTTCTCACGGAGCCAGCGGATCTTATACTCGTATCTTTTCCTACGGTGCCTGGGTTCAGCAAGCCTGCTGTGCCCGTGGCTTCCCTTAGTGAATACTAGTAGTGTTGTATCCTTCCCCCTCATGGCCAGTGAGACATGCATTGAAAGGGCCTGGTCTATGAAGCACCTATAATCCTCCAAGCTATGTATGAAGAGTATGGGTGTCTCCACATCATCGACGTGGAATGCAGGGCTCTTCTCCAAATAGCCTCTTAGATTATCATGGGGAGTACCGCCTATTTGGTCAGGATCAAACCAGTAGCCTATATCACTTGCCCAGTAATCAGCAATCCAGTCTCCTATGCCGTTCTCGCTCACCGCTGCCTTAAACCTCTTGGTCTTGGTCACCATGACATTCGTCATGTATCCGCCATAACTTATCCCTGTTACAGCCATCCTATCCTCATCGATCCAGCCTTCATAATTCTCTAGGACTTTATCTAAGAAGGCCATGAGCTGTGCGTAGTCTTTGTCTCCGTATCCTCCCCTAATATCAGCGAACTCCTCACTATAACCTGTGCTTCCACGGGGATTCGCGTAGGCGACTGCAAAGCCTTGTGAAACCATTAGTTGCATCTCGGGGTGGAAGAAGTAGCCGTACATTCCTTTAGGCCCGCCATGCACGTAGAGTATGAGGGGGTGCTTCCCATTCTTCTCGGGCAGCATAATCCACCCATCCACCCTATCTCCACCATGCTCTACTACTAGATGCTGGGGCTCGATCAGCCGCCTCTCCTTTACAATCCATTCATTAAACCTCGTCACGCCTACGCGTCTTCCATCAGCATGCAAGTATACTTCAGGAGGCCTTGTAGGAGATGATGCTATGAAGCCTGTCACCCCGGAGTTGCTGTGGGCTTCATGCACATATTCCCCGTGCTTAGTGATAGGTTCCACAGCGTCATCGGACACTGAGGCCAGCAGGCTTGAACCAGCATCCTCGTAGACTATTAGAGGCTTATGATCAAGGCTTCCAGCAATACTCCTAACATTTCTGTCCAGCATCCTGCATGTAAGGCATACAGGCTTCTCATCAAGCATCCATAACTTGTGATGTGAGGATATGCCTATCTCGCCCCTATGCATGAGGGCATGCAGCCTGCCCTCCAGGCATCTTAACATTGATATAGAGTAGCCTTTAAGCACCTCTTCTTCAGAGCCGTCCGTCACATTGATCTTCACAAGCCTATGCCTCGTAGGATCACGCCAGTCAATCGGCTCAGCGTAGAACACTGTTTCCCTGCATGCTTCGGCAGCCACTATTATGTTGGGGGAGGAGGCTAGGAGCCTTGTCCTCCCCGACCAAACGTCTAGGAGCCTTACCTCGTAGCTAAGACCTGCTATAAGCCCCTCCCTGTCGAACCATAATGGAAGCCTATCAGTAGCCACGTAGTCGCCATCCTCATCGTAGAAGCCCTTCCTTGGGGCAGGGGCAACTATAAGCAGCGACCCCTCACTAAACCATTCCAAATGCTTGACACCATGCTTAAACCATGCCAGCCTCCTAGGCTCCCCTACACCGCTCCACAGGAAGACTCCTACACCCTTCTCCTCCTCTCTTACCCCCCGCCTACTAGTGAAGGCAAGCATATTCCCGCTTGGACTCCATCTAGGCTTCGAGTCTCCCTTACCTGTCAGGAAGGCTTTAGCCCCGTCTTTACGGATAATGTGCACCTCAGTGTAGTTCTCGTTTTTGGCGAGATCGCTTCTAGAAGCTATGAATACCAGATCCCCCTTAGCTGAAACCCTTACATCTGACGGTATTATGAGGCTTAAAATATCCTCAACCGATAAGCCTGGCTTCATACCTGTCATCGCGTCCTAAGTCTCCGCAACCTGTATAAATATATGTGGGGAAATATTGTGAGCACAGTGCCTGCTAAGAGGAGCCTACACACGGGTTTAGATTTAATGAAGCACCATGTTACATGAGCATGGGGGGAGAGGTGAAGATAAGGTTCTACGGGATGCTTAGAGATTATGCAGGGGTTTCTGAGCTGAGCCTTAGGCTTAACGGGGAAATAAGTGGTGATGAGCTTCTGAGAATGCTTGTCGAGAGGCTTCCAGGATTACGCGAGGTCTTGGATTCTGCTGGAATGGAGAGGCTTGGCATAGTGATCCTGGTTGGCAATAAACCCTATGATAATAGGAGGCTTATAGGCGATGAGGCGGTGGTTGATATACTGCCTCCTGCGTCGGGTGGATAGCTATGGGAGTAGTGGTCAGGCTCACCGAGGATAAGGTTGATCTAGGTAGGCTTGCAGGGGAGTTAGCGTCAACCACCTCTATGAAGGGGGCAGGTGCCTTAGTAGTATTCATGGGTTTCGTTAAAGGAGTGGTTGGGGGAGCAAGGGTAAAGGAACTAGTCTATGAGGCCCATATCCAGTACGCGTTGGATAAGCTGAGGGAGATTGGAATAAATGCTGAGGAGAAATACAAGCTGCATGAGGTCGTTATCATCCACAGGGTCGGCAGGATCCAGCCAGGCGAGCCTACAGTATATATCCTAGTAGCCGCTGAGAGTAGAAGAGAGGCCTTCAAGGCGGCTGAAGAGATCCTTGAGAGAGTTAAGCATGAAGCCCCCATATATAAGCTTGAGCGAAGGGAGGATGGTGAATACTGGGTTATGGGTGATGGGAGAAGGATTAGGAGGCCTAGAAAACAGGCATAAAGGAGAGCATTAGTATCCGCCCCCACTTCGACACGCTATTATAATTCCAGGGAGATTACAGGGTAGTGGAGAAGCAGGCCTTGAGGCTGAGTAATAGTGAAATAGTTGGAGAAATAATTGAGGCTGAGCATCGGATAAGAAAATATATTCGTGAAACACCTGTGGAGTACTCCCCACACCTCAGCAGCATTACGGGGGTGGAGGTTTACTTAAAGCTTGAGAACATGCAGGTTACAGGCTCCTTTAAGATTAGAGGAGTATTAAACAAGCTTCTCTCCCTCAGCCATGAAGAAAGGCGGAGAGGAGTGGTGACAGCATCTACCGGGAATCATGGAGCAGCATTAGCCTATGCTGCAAGGATCCTGGGTATAAGGGGAGTAGTGGTTCTTCCGAAAACCGTGCCCGAGGACAAGGTACGCGACATTGAGGCTTACGGCGCTGAAATAATAGTTCATGGAACTGATAGCCTTGAGGCAGAGCTATATGCTAGGAGACATGCTGATAGGCATGGAATGACATATGTATCTCCCTATAATGACATTCATATTATTGCAGGTCAGGGGACAATAGCTTTAGAGCTGCTTAGGCGGCTTGGAAGCATTGACGCGGTACTTGTGCCTGTAGGAGGCGGAGGACTCATCTCAGGTATTGCAGGCTATCTTAAAGGGAAAGGGTTAAGAGTGGATATTTATGGATGCCAGCCCTCCAGCTCTGCTGTAATGTATGAGAGCCTACGGGCTGGGAGAGTAGTGCAAATACCCTATAAGCCAACGCTTGCCGACGGGGTTGCAGGAGGAGTTGAGCCGGGCTCCATAACATTAGAGCTGTGTAGAAGATATGTCGATGGATTCTACCTGGTAGAAGAGGGGGAGATAGCTGATGCTATCAAACTCATGGTTGAATACCACCACATGCTGGTTGAGGGGGCAGCAGCTCTACCCATAGCAGGCCTCATCAAGTCAGGAGACACGTTCAAAGGAAGAAGAGTGGTTTTAATCGTAACTGGGAGGAGAATAGGCTTGAAGACTCTGCAACATATAATGTGTTCCTAGCCTACCGTTCATACCCGTTTATCCCTGCAGCCTCTATCCCCGAACTCCTCCTTCTCCCTCCAGCCCTCATCTGTTCTCAGCCTCCCCTCAAGGAAGGCCTGAAGAACATCCCCCACTCTTCCATGTACTCCCTGCACAACCTTTATTCCAAGCTCCTCAAAATACTCTAATGCTCTTCTCCCAACACCGTAGGCTAGCACTACGTCCCCCCCATGCTCCTTAATGAATTCTGGCAGCGCTCCGGGCCAATGCTCCCTATAGGGTGCAGGGACAACCTCAACGTTCATCACCTTTCCTTCAGCCACATCTATGAAAGTATAGTAAGGTGTATGTCCGAAATGCCTGCTCACATAGCTGTCCAGACCCCTGTCATCAGTGCTGGGGACAGCTATCCTCATATCAGCCCACCAACCCACATATCAGGCTACAGGGATTTATAGCGTTCCTTTCAGGCTGGCACCAATCTCCATATCAGGAGCCTCGGAATACTAAATAACCATAGCCCGGATACTGATGCTGGTAGAATTCCATGGCCAGCCATGCTGGCAGAGCCAGAGGGATTAAGGAAGAGGTGTATAAGGCTAGAAGAAAATATCTCTCCGCTTTCAACACGGCATTGATAATCATCCTAGCCGTCCTGCCCTGGATCTATTATTCGAGGCTTCCTGAAATAGTGCCAACACACTGGAACTGGGAGGGACAGGTTACAAGTACTGGTTCAAGCTTCAACACCATGCTTTTATTATCACTGGTCATGCCTCTCGCCAATATAATCATAGAGGCAATATACTTGGCGCGCTGGAGGATTCTCAGAGGTTACCCCTACCTGATAAACCTGCCTGCGATAACGGTGCTGCTGGGCAGTGAGAGGATAAGTCCCCATGATAAGAGGAGGATTATTGAGGATGTCTTCACAGTTATGCTTATGGTCGGAGTACTCGTGGGGATTTATCTCCTAGTCTTAGAGATAGGCATTCTGGAATCCATGAGGACAGGGGTAGAGCCTTCATGGATGCTTCCCTACACCATAATTGGAGCAGTAGCTATAATTATACCCCCCCTAATGATGTATAGGAGAATATACAGGGAGGAAATCCTACCTCTACTCGGAGAGAGGAAAGGACTATGAGCCTCAGCAGGATGATCCTCAGAGCCCCCGGCATCAGCTTATTATTTGAAACCTAATTAATAAGTGTCGGGAGATCCACGTGGAGCTGTACGATGTGGAGGATTTCTGGAAGTTTAAGCTCAGAGTAGGCAGAGTTGTGAATGCTGAGAAGCTTAGGAGGACGAGGAAGCTGCTTAAACTAGAGGTGGATTTTGGAGACGAGAGGAGGACAATAATAACAGGCATAGCTGACCAATACTCCCCCGAAGATCTTCAGGAGAGAAAGTTCATATTCCTCCTAAACATTAAGCCCAGGAAGTTTTCAGGTGTTGAGAGCAGGGGGATGCTCCTAGTAGCAGAATCGGAGGAAGGTGAGGTTTACCTCATCCCCGTGCCTGATGATATACCTACAGGGATCAAAGTATGGTGACCTTTTACCTGAGACCGCTGTTGACTCTGCTGATCACTATGAATTTAATCCTCCTCATTTTTCCTGCTTTTCTCTCCAAACATCTTGGATTTAACGTATCCTTTGAGAGCCCTGTAGGCGATGTCCCATATGGTCTTGAGCCTGCCCTTCCTTATCTGGCTTAAAATGAATCTAGGCCTTAGGTAAAAGCTCCGATACGCCCAACTTATGATCTTGAAGAGATCCTCTCTTCTAAAATGGAATCCCCTCATAACAGGATAGATTGTAGTATAGTAGTCCCAGTCCGTTATTTCTATGAGGTTGTGCTCCTTAGCCATGTAATATAGGGGTGTTCCAGGATATGGTGTTGCAACGGTGAATTGAGCATAGTCTACTCCAAGCCTCTCAGCGAATTTCACAGTGTTCTTCATGTCGTCTATGGTCTGCCAGGGGAAGCCTAGTATAAAGCTTCCAGCACTCTCTATGCCTGACTCCCTGGTCCATTTAACAGCGTTGATCACCTGTTTCATTGTTATGCGTTTCCCTATTTTCTCTATATCTTCATCCTTGTATGACTCTACTCCATAGTATATTGTAGTGCATCCAGCCTCCTTTAACCGTTTAAGCATCTCCGGGGTAACGCTGCTCACCCTTGAGCCACAGGTGAACGTTATGTCTAGGCCACGCCTCTTAATCTCATCTGTCAGGTCGAACACCCATTTCCTTATCAATGTGAGCTCATCGTCGGAGAATACGACTATGTTTGTCTTATACTTCTCCACTGCTTTCTCTATTTCATCCACGACTTTCTCCACGCTTCTAATCCTATACCTTCTCCCCCAGAAGTAGCTGGTGGTGCAGTATATGCATCCATAGGGGCATCCCCTACTAGCCATCACGTGTATTATCTTTATAGGCTTGTCGAACAGCGTGTACTTGTCCATGGGTAATAGGTGCCTGGCAGGCTCTGGAAGCTCGTCTATGTTCCTTATCAATGGCCGTGGAGGAGTTGCCTTCAGCCTCCCCTCCTTATCCCTGTAGACTAGGCCTTTAACCTGCTTAGGCTCCTCGCCCATACCTCTGGCTTCAAGATGCTCCACTAGTTCCAGCATAGTGTATTCTCCTTCACCCACTGCAACATAATCTGCACCGTTTTTCAAGGCCTCCTCATACATGAATGAGACATGCGGGCCTCCCATAACTACAGGTATATCGCTGTCAGCCTCTTTAACCCTCCTTGCAACAGCGTATCCTCCCTTAACGGTAGGTGTGACAGCTGAGATCCCCACAACATCAGGGTTTTCTGCGAGAACCGCTTTAGCCGCATCCTTCACGCTCATTTCAAGCGATGCTGCATCAATTATGCTGACCTTGTGTCCAGCCTGCTCCAATACTGCGGCAATGTAGGCCAAGCCTAGAGGAGGGGCTCTAACCCCTATACTCTGATATATCTCCAGCTTCCTCAGGCCAGGGGAGTATAGGAGCGCTACCTTCACCTTTAACTGCCCCTCTACCTCTTAGGCACGGGTGCTAGGGGTTGCACCTCCACATTGGGCTTAGGTATTTTGTCCCAATACTCCTTGTTTAAAATGCATCCTGGATCAGGGGCTGTTATATCCCTGAAGTACGCGTATGCCCTGGCCCTGCATCCACCGCACACATACTTGTAGGGGCATTCAGCACAGTATCCTTTGAGCAGGCTTCTATCCCTGAGAGTCTGGAGCACGGGGGATTCCTCCCATATCTCGCGGAAAGACTTCTCCCTGAGGCTTCCCACCTTTATCGGGAGGAACACGCATGGAACCACGTCCCCGTTGGGCTGGAGGCCAGCGTATATTCTCCCAGCCCCGCATCCCCCGACAAACTCTGCGAGAGCGTTGACTATCTTGTTCTCACCTATATAGAAGTGGGTGGGTGAAACCTCCTCTCCCTGACTTTCCTCTAATACTACTCTAGCATACTGTGGAGCGGTGCTCTCGATCTCCAGATGCCTGTGCTTCATCTCCCTGTAAATGGTTTTTAGAAACTCCTCCCTCTCCTCGGGTGTTAGGTCCAGCCAGGCGTAGTCTTCTCCCCTCCCTGTGGGAACGAAGTTGAAGAATATCACTCTATTCACACCTATATCCTCGGCGAGATCCAGTATGTCTTCAACCTCGTTTATGTTCATCTTGGTGATAGTGGTGGCCATGCCGTTATTGACTCCCAGCTTAACAGCGTTTCTAAGAGCCTTCACAGCCTTCTCCCATGCCCCGGGAACACCTCTGAACCTGTCGTGGACTTCAGGCTTAGCACTGTCAACGCTTACCTCCACGTATCTAAGCCCTGCATCCACGGCTTTCTTCAGGTTATCCATGTTCGCGAAGAATGTTCCATTAGTGGCTACTGATACATATATGTCCCTGTCAGCCAGCTCCCTCACTATCCTGTAAAAGTGCGGATGTATGGTCGGCTCTCCGCCGCTTAGAGCCACTGCGGCTACTCCTGCCTCATCCAGCTGTCTCACCACCTCCAGCTTCTCCTCAAGCGTCAACTCGTCTGGCAGGGGTTTGTCAGCCCTCTGATAGCAGTGTATGCATCTGAGATTACACATATTGGTGAAGTTCCATACAATTAGGAATGGTGCAGGCATCTTCTGAGGCACTGTTACACCGTATTTTGCAAGCCCCTCAACCACTAGGGATACACCACGCCTCACCGCTGGATCCCTGACCCCTTCCCGGGCGCTCTCAAGGTCTCCTTTAAGAACCCATAATCCAACCCTTATTGTAGCTCTGATAAGCCAGCTTAGAAATCTGGCTGTCACGGGGCATCCGTAAACCTTAGAGCCAGCGAAGGCTGAGAGCGCATGGAATAGTATTGTTTGTTCTCTGCATCTTTCCCCCTCCTCACAGCACTTAACCCTCTTAGCACCAGCTCTAAGGTAAGCCCTGGTGGCAGGATTATTGAACACCATTCTTATCCCTGTCAGTAGTCTCCCAATATCAGCCTTCTTCTCAGCCTTTCCACTGCCATTAACACCCATTTTGAACTACCTAGTTATAATAAAGATCGAATTTAAGCCTTTAGCAATACTTGTAGATTCCATGTACGGGATTAAAGGCATTTTTCAATGCAACTTGTATACTGTAGGCATGATGCTATTCTTTAAGCCATCTTAGTATCGGTGATACTTTGAGAAGCTCCTCCTCCCTTTCAGGCATGTAGGGGAGTATGAGGCGTAGAATACCTCTCCATCTTTTAAGATAGTTCAGCAGCTCTCCTTCAAGCCTTCTCAGCATCCTCCTATTATCATACATTTTCAGTATTCCTCCAAGGGTTCTCTGCACTGATCCCGGGTCATACGTCTCCATCAGCTTTGCAAGCCTTATGATGTTTATTCTTATGATGTTCCCTTCTATTCTTCCAGCGAGCCTGAGATATATTGCGTGGGAGTGGGGAGAGAACACTGTTTCCAGGCTGCGGGCGTCTATTCTATCCACAGGGATGAGCCTGTCTCCACATCTCAGCTCCCTTACAGGCCCCACTATGTGCTCCACCTCTATCTGGAAATTCGTGTTAAGATACTTATAGACAGGTATGCTGGCCATGCCTAGGGGCAGGTCTTTCCAGAAGCTTCGAACGGCATACTGGTATAAACCTAGGCTGTAGAGCATTCCAGTTGTGGCTGTAGGAGGATCTATGCATCTAAGCCTCTCACCATAGCAGCATTCAAGTAGGGCTGTTATGGCCTTGCCAAGTATCTCTATGTTTCTCTTCTTTCCAGCCCATCTAACTATACCCTGATCAATTATCATGTGCAGCCACTCACGGCTTGCTGGAACATGCCCAGATCTATGAGGTATATTGGCGAATATATTAGTGACGGCTGATGGAGGATTACCTGGCAGGTTTTACAAGGCTAGGATCAGTAGCATGGAGGCTAATAGTGCGGTTCCCAAGACATCGGCTATGCTTGTAAGTATAGGGGCAAGCACGTTGTCGGGATCTACTCCCAGGTTGAATGAGACTAGGGCTGTATAGTATGTTATGATGGATACGAGTATGGTGAGTATTAGGCCTGCCGATATGACTGCCGCCATTACTTTAAGGCCCCATAGAGAAGTGGCTCCACCCCAAAGAGCCATGAGGTATCCGAAGGCTCCTAAGGAGCTGAATATTATTAGAGCATGCATAATGTTTACGGCTAATTGTACTAGAACCCACCTGTCACGTGGAGCCAGGCTAAGCGTCACTCTGCCCAGGTGGAGGGATGTTGAAAGCCGGGCTGAGAACCTAGAGGCTATGGCTCCACCATCCTCTAGGAAGGCAGGTATCACGGCTAGTATGCCTGCACCAGCTATGATCTTCCCCATGTTGGCTAGGAGTATGATGCCTGCAGCCGTGCTGAGCGTGGTGGATGCTATTATGGCTAGAAGGTTCTGTCTAAGTATCTCCCACGCCCTCCTATAGGATCCTCTGAGTCTTACTTTGAACACTATGATCAGCGACATGCATGCGGCTGCTCCTAGGAGGCTAAGTATCACGGCTAGCCTTGCCTTCAAGGGAAGCCTCAGGGAGGCCTCGTATCCGAGCACTATGGTGGGTATGGTCACAATGTCTCCGAAGAGAGTGGCTATGGGGGCCACCACGTTGTCGGGATCTATGCCTCTCCTGAAGGCCGTGAAGGCAAGCCAAGTTGTAGCTGTAACCATTAGTGGCGCTGCGATCAGCGCTGATGATAGTGCTGTTAGAATGGTGGTGGATGCATCCATCCCTCTCTCAGCGTGGAGACCCCAGGCTGCAAGCATGGTCAGCAGGCCTATCCACGTATTTATGCTTATGAGTATGGCGAGCAATGCTGCCAGCTCTTCTCTGATCATTTTTTTAGCTAAGCCTAGGTGCAGAAGAGTTCCAAGCCTCGAACCATAGCTTGAATACACGTCTCCTCTAGCATCACTCGCCGCGGGGAGGAGTGCTAGGAGTATGGGGGCTGATCTTATTACGGGGGAGAAGAACTGGAGGAAGAAGCCTGAAACATAGTCGCCGAGATTGCAGAGTATGAGGGAGAGAGCTCCCTCCACGAAGTCCTTCCGCTCCTCACCCCCCCATATCCTCCTCAGCGGTCTTCCAGGAATGCCCCGCAACTCCCCGCAGCCTTGAATACATAGCTATCTTCATCGCATTTAAATGAGGCAACGTGGTAGAAGGGGAGTTTGCCTCTGGAACTTACCTCGTAGTTAAAAGCCAAGATGCATGCGGGGCCTCATGGAAGCGTAGCGCTAGGTTTTCTGGAGGCATTGCCAGACGGTGAGGCGTAAAGTTCTATGGAGACTTTGATTGATGTTTAAATGGCATCTGGCTTATGAGGATCTCCACGTATTTCTCTGCAGGGATATCGGGGGGAGGTCTGAGCACATAGCAGAGGAGGGCTCCGAAAAATGATCTTATAGCCACCCTATATCTGGGATCAGCTGATCCGAAAACCCTTGCTGCTACGCTTTGCACACGCTCCCTGCATATCTTCCTAACCTCCTCCCTTATGCGGGGGTAAACTGTCTCAGATGATAATGTGTGGAAAAGCAGGTTCTTGAGGACCTCGTCCCTATATTTGTCCAGGTATCCTCTGCCTATGCATCTAAGCAGCTCTGCGCCCTTCAGCTCTCTGCTAAGGCATTCTTCTATTATGTCGGCGGGCAGGCTTCTATGAGCAACCTCAAGTATCAGCTCATCCTTGCTTCTAAAATACCAGAATACCAGTCCCTTTGACACGTCTGCCTCCATGGCTATGAGCCTTACAGGGGCCCTGAAGAAACCGTACTTTGAGAAGACATGCATGGATGCCTTAATGATTTTTTCACGCACCTCTTCACTATAACTCGTCTCCCTGCCTTCTCTTCCAGGCTGTACCTCTGTTCTCCTCATACTACCACCAATACGTGTTGGGAAAATATTTGCGGTGGGATGGTATTATTCGTTGCCTGCATCCCCCTAGGAGCCATTAGAATGCTTCAGGATCCTGTGGATCAATGGGGCTGCAGCTATGTAGGCTATGGCTATCACGGGCTGTATTGCAGGCACCAGTGCTGCGGGAAGCGCTGCTGCGGGTCCTATGGCCATTACAGCCATGGCTGCCGCCACGCTTTCATTTTTCGTCATAGCTATGAACACTATTCCCATGTGGTCCTCGTATCTCATCCTGATAGCCTTGCTGAGCGCTAGGAGCAGCGATATTACTATGCCGTATACTACGAGCTGGGCTCCTATTATGTCTGCAGCTATTACGGGCTTCTTCACGAGTAGTCCAGCCTTGTTTGCAATCAGCATGAATATTAGTATCAGCATGAACAGCATGGTTGCTAGGGAGAGGTAGGGTTTGAGGCTTCTGCTTATCCTGCCCTCAATGCATTCCACAGCGTCTTCTAGGCGACTTATGAAGTCCTCTATTCCGTCGACGAATGGTATGTTTTTACAAGGCATTTCAACCTCCTTAGATTTAAGCAGTATTCTGGCCCTCCGCTTCACCATATAGTACCTGGTAAGCTGGCCTAGAATAAAAGGCGTCACCAAGGCTATTGTGACTGATTCCGCCAGCAGGCTTACAGGAATACTCACTGACACGCTGGTAGCGTAGAAGCCGACATAGAGGGGTGCGGCGACGACTGCTCCTATAATGCTGAGTATTGCCAGCACTGTTGCAAGCTCAACATTGCCTTCAGCCAGCATCACGTAGGCTATTGAGGCGCTTGAAGCTGGAACAGCATTAGCTGCGACGAATCCTATTCCAACCTCCCTGTGCCCAATGTAGCCTGCCGCGAACATGGCTACTAGGGGGGCTACGAGGAATACTAGGAGCAGGCCTATAGTAGTCTCCCAAACCTTCACCCTAAGCTCCGAGCCCATCTTCTCAGCTCTAAGCTGAATCATAGAGGGATACAGTGTTGCCACAGCTAGTGATAGTATAAGCATCTTCACCTGCTGTATATGGGCCTTGAAGAACCAGGCATAATGATAGCCTATAGGTATAGCCACCACTATGTCCAGCAGCACGTATAGCAATAGGTATTCTCTGAGGTGGGATGCAAGCCTCAGCGTTCTTTCCCCCACACTACTCACCCATTCCGTATCAAAAGCTCAGGAGTTATAAATTTACCGACTGGTCAGTCAAACCATATGGTCAATACTGGGATAAGGGTTTTGAGGGGGCTCTGCTCAAAATGCCTGGCAGGGATATGTGGGGCTAGGGCTTGGCTGAAACCAGGGTCTACATGGTCTTCCCCGTTGGCTATGCTCATATAGATAGTGAGTGGCTGTGGGGGTTGGAGGAGGCGCTTGAAGCCTGCAGGCTCACTTTCGAGAACACGCTGAGATTGATGGGGAAGCATGACTTCATCTTCGCTGAGGGCTCCTCCCTATACTACGAGTTCCTGGAGAAACGTTACCCTAGTATTTATGGTAGGGTATTGGAGGAGGCGCGTAAGGGGCGTTGGAGGATCTCCGCTGCCTCCTACCTGGAGTTTGATGCTAATATGCCGTCAGGCGAGTCTCTGCTGAGGCATCTCCTCTATGGTTCAATGTACTTTAATAGGCGTGGCCTTTCAGCCCAGGTGTTCTTCCTACCTGACTCCTTCGGCTTTCCAGCCACTCTCCCTAAGATCCTGGCAGGCTTCGGGGTTAGATTCTTCGCCACATATAAGCTGAGCTGGAATGACACCAATGAGCCACGCTATAATGCCTTCCTATGGCGTAGTCCTGGAGGATACGAGGTGCTGGCATACTTGCTGCCTGGAAGCTATAGCGACTATCTGTCAAGCATTAGGAGGATACTCTTGAACATTCATACGCAGGTGAAGAAGCAGGGGATACCGGTGGTTCTCCAGGTCTTTGGAAGAGGGGATCATGGGGGAGGCCCCGAGGAGGAGGAGCTCCTCAACTTAGAGGAGTGGCGTGGGAGACATTCGTCCCTCCTAAACATCACTAGGGGTGGCATGGAGGAGTTCTTCAAGTATCTTGACAAGCATCGCGGCAGGCTGCCAGTCATAAATGATGAGCTGTACCTGGAGTTTCACCGCGGGGCCTTCACTACAGGTAGGCTGGCTAAAAAGCTGAACAGGCTTAATGAGAGCCTAGTATTAGAGGCTGAGAAGCTCTTCTCCCTTCTTGAAACCCTAGGCTGGGCTGAATACCCTGAGGACAGGCTGCATGGAATCTGGGAGATGATCCTGGTTAGCCAGGGCCATGATGCACTCCCAGCAACAGTGACAAGGGGCGTCTATGGTAATGTTGTTCGAAGGGGGGTAGAGTCATACAGGTTGCTGTTAAACATTATTCACAGAGGCTTAGAGGAGGCGGCAGGGAAAACCTGCTCCAAGTACATTGTCTTCAATCCTCACAGCTGGAGTTCCTCCACTTACATAAGGGTTAAAGAAAGGCTTAGCGGGATCCACCAGGAGCTGGGCGACGGTTCAAGCCTAGTCTACGTGGATAATATGCCTCCACTGGGATTCAAGGCTTATAGAGAGCCTGGAGACAAGCCTAGAGGCAAAGTGAGGGCCTGGAGGAGCGGGGAAAACTATGTGCTTGAAAACGAGCATATAAGGGCAATTATCTCAGCCAGTAAGGGGTGGATTACAAGCATATATGATAAGGCTAATGAACGCGAGGTTTTAAGGGGTCCTATTAGGCTGCGGGTGATGTGGGACTACCCGACGCCGCTTAGATGGTCGGCTGCACCTGCAGTCCTCTTTGATGCATGGGAAGCCTACTATAATGAGGGTTTAAACAAGTATTTCCACAGGGATTTAAAGGCTTATAGAAGCTTCATCTCTGAGAAAGGGCCTCTCTACGCCTCCATCACCATGATGTACAGGTATAGGCAGCCTCTCGCAGGGAGCTCGGTATTCGAGGTAGAGGCAGGATTATATGCTGGTAAGCCCTACCTGGAGCTCAGGTTCAAGGCTTATTGGAGGGCGCGTCACAGGTTCTTGAAGCTCCTAATACCCCTTAATACTGGTTCAAAGGAAGCCTTGTTTGAAACACCTTACGGTGCTGTGAGGAGGATGGATTCATGCCTAACCCGTAACCCTGTTAATAAGGCTAGATACGAGGTCTGCGGGCATAGATGGGTTGATGTATCAGACAGGGATCATGGTACCGCGGTGATTAACGACTCAATATACGGGTTCAGCTGGTGTAACAGGGTGCTGGGAGTAAGCCTGCTGAGGGCCCCCACCCCTCCCGAGAGAGAAGTATTAATGAGACTGGTAGAGGAGAACAAGAAGATGCAGGCAGAGTTCAGGGATATTAGCCTGCGACGCTCAGGTAAGGCTAGGAGGCTTGCATTAGCCATCACATTATGGCTCCAGTCAGCCGTCCGAGAGCTTCTATATTCAAGTAAGCTTAAACCAGTAGACCAGGGCTACCATACAGCCACTATATGGATATACCCCCATAGAGGAGACTACGTTAAAGGAGAAGTCGCTACGTACGCAGCAGAACTCAATACACCCTATATAATGCATAGGCATGAGGGCTACATGAATGGAGTTAACGAGGGGTTCAGTCTTCTTGAAGTTAAGCCTAGTCACGTTCAACTCGTAGCGGTAAAGCCATGTGAACACATGAAATGCCTTGCAGCAAGATTGTTTAATACATCATACAAGAGCCTCAGAGCACAGATAATATTAACTGGGAAAATTAGGAGTATTCAGGAAGCCAGTCATGCTGAGACACCCGTAAGAAAGCCCCAAGTATTGAAAGGAGAAACTTTCACCATGGAATTCAAGCCCTATGAAGTTAAGACCATTCTATTGCGGTTATAGTTTTAAAGCAGACATCAACAAATTATTATTGAGAAAGTATCTATCCCTGCCAAATTCTCCAAGATTCTATGCGGGCGTGTGTTGCATGAAGAGAATAAGGTTCTCAGAAGGATCTTCTGAATAGGACAGGGCCTTCGAATATCCTATAAACCATTATTTTCACAGCATCACTTATCGCGAACCATAGGAGAGCATATGCCCATATGAAGCCTGCAACCCATAGAGGTATAGGCGTAACTAGTCCTATTCCTAGAATAGCAACAGCCGTTGCCGCAATCTTAGTTATAACTGCTGCTGAGAGTAGCCATTTCCCAGGCCTTATGCTCCAGAAGGGGCCTTTCGTCCTGGTTACAAATATTGTGAGGTGCCCTGCTACTGCTAGTTTCAGAAATATGAATGTCTGCAATGCTGCTAGATGCTTGCTTGGAGAAAAGCCGAACACTGCTATGCCTATATATAATGCTAAGAAACTACTTACCAGTCCTGTTAGACCTATTGCCGTGGAAAGGGCTAAGACATGCGGTATATTCCATTTTTCAGGCCTCTTACTTATCTTAACATTATCGTAGGCTATGGCAAGTATCGGCAGGTCGTTGAGAAGCGCAAGCAGTATTATCATTACGGGAGTTATCGGATAAAAATTGAAGGCCAGTATAGCGAATGTTATGAAGAACAGTATCCTTATCGTCTCTGTTATTCTGTAGATAACGTAGCTGTACATTCTCCTAAAAGTCTCTCTAGCAGCCACTATGGCGTCTTTGATGACTGAGATCCCCTGTGCAAGCAGCGCTATGTCGGAGGCAGCTCTAGCTGCATCTGTTGCGCCTGCGACAGCTATGCCTACATCAGCTTTTTTCAACGCTGGGGCATCATTGACGCCATCCCCTGTCATAGCTACAGCGTGCCCCGCTCTTTGCAGGGCATCTACGATCATGTACTTATGCTCAGGCATAACCTCGGCAAAGCCATCGGCCTCTTCGATCATTCTTGTCTGCTCGCTTATATGCGCCTTCCTAAGCTCATCAGCCGTATAGATCCTGCTGCCTATGCCTACAAGCCTCCCTATTTCTCTTGCTATAGCTACATGGTCCCCTGTTATCATTTTCACCTTAATGCCCATCTTCTTTATCTCTCTGATAGTCTTAGCAGCATCTTTCCTTGGAGGATCATAGAGTGGCACTAAGCCAAGATATACCCACCTGTCTCCATATGTCCTGGCTACACCGATCATCCTATATCCTCTTTCAGCATACTTATCAACGATTGCAGAGACCTTTTCGGCCAGCTTCTCTGAGGCTCCTGTAAGGCTGAGTATTACTTGAGGAGCACCCTTAGCCACCCTGAACTCCTCGCCTTTAGGTGATCTGACTCGAGCCTCAGTTCTCTTGGTTTCAGGGTCAAAGGGCTTGAATTTTATTTGCTTATACTCTGCATACTTCTCTTTTAATCCATATTTACCGAGCGCCTCCAGGACGGCCAGGTCTATGGGATCCTTGTCCTCCTCTCTTGAAGCAAGCGCGGCATATAGTATCACATCCTCTATCCTAAGCCCTTCAGCCAGAGGTTCGGGATCAATTATTGTAAGCTTATTTACAGTTATAGTTCCAGTCTTATCAGCACATAGGGTATCTACCCCAGCTAGCTCTTCAATGGCCACTAACTTAGTGACTATTGCCTGCCGTCTAGCAAGCTCGTAAGCTCCTATAGCCATGGTTATGGAGAGTACTGCAGGCAATGCTGCAGGAATAGCTGCAACAACTAGTATTAGGGAGAACTTGGTTAACTCGATTATATTCATCCCTCTACGTATTTCTACCAGGACTACTAGGGAAACAAGGATCAATGTTAACAATATCAGGTAGTCTCCGATCCTAAGGATCAGTTTTTGATACTTGCTAATGGTCCTAGCCTTCTCCACAAGTTCCACTGTTCTACCAAAATACGTGTTTAACCCTGTAGCCACGACAATGCCTGTCATCTCACCTCTCTTGACCAGTGTCCCAGCATAAGCGACATCGCCTACCTTCTTCTCAACGGGTATCGATTCACCTGTTACGACAGACTCATCTATCATTGCATATTCTCCTTCAACAAGTTTAACATCCGCGGGCACTATGTCCCCAAGCCGTATCCTAACAACATCTCCTGGAACCAGTTCCTTTGCTGGAGCAGTAATCCACCTACCATCCCTCAGGATCCTTGTGGTGAGTGATAGCTTCTTCTTAAGATAGCTGATGATGTTTTCCGCCTTGTGCTCCTGCCAGAAGCCTACAATACCATTAACCAATAGGAGGGCAAGGATCATGGAGAAATCTACCCAGTGCCTAATAGCCACTGAGAGAATTGCCGCTGCCTCAATCATCCAGGGTATAGGCCCCCAAAAATAGCCTAGAAACCTGACTATAGGGTTAACCTTTTTCTCAGGGATCTCATTGGGCCCGATTTCTTTAAGCCTCTCAACGGCATCCTTGGAAGAAAGCCCTGATTCAAGTGATGTGCATAGCCTGCTGATAACATCGTTAATGCTCAGCTTCTCAGCTTCATCGGCCCTAATGTACCGGGCTTCACATTCCACTAGCTCCCACCATGGTATACTGGTATCAGCTAGGCTTAGCGATCATTATCTTCGACAGAATCCATCTCAGCAATCATTAATTAACCGATCGCAACTAGCATTTAATAAGCCTGCATAAAAATGAGCATCACCATACGGGTGCCCAGTAGTGGTCTGGAACATAATAATCTTCAAACAGCGGCTATCCTCCACGTTAAACAGGCTAAGGGAAGCTTATGGGATAACATGTAACCTCTCCGTCGAGGAGCTTACAAGCTATCTGGAAGCTCCCTCCTACGAGGATGATACGCTGAGCATGGCTGAGATTCTAGGCGATGAACTCCTACTTCTACATGAGGTTGCAGAAGCCTGTATTCTCAAAGCGCAGGGCTATGCTATAAGCAGGAATACTGTGATATCAGCCTATCCTGCCACATACGGGGCACACTTATCGGCTATGGAGGTGGAGTTGGAGGAGGCAACAGGGATATGAGGTGTAGGGATCTGGCTAGCTATCTGGAGGACCCAATGCTTCCTGGAGAATTAAGGCCAAAGGTATATAGCTTGCTAGAGAAATACTGCCATTCCTCTGGGAAACAAGCATAAGGGCCTTCATGGCCGAGATTAGTATTAATTAGGCAAAATGCGTGGAATCATGACCTCCGAACTAATGTTCCTACAAGAAGCATTATTTTCGCAAAACATTTTTAAACAGTGTGATGCCGGATGTTAGGAGGTGTTGCATAACGGCTAAGCCTAGACCTATGACTAGGCAGGCGCTTCTCTCGGCCTTTGCCGGGGAATCGATGGCGCATATGCGGTACCTGGTGTTCGCTGACAGGGCTGACCGTGAGGGCTACCCTAGTGTTGCAAGACTATTCAGGGCTGTGGCATATGCGGAGCAGGTACATGCTGGAAACCATTACAACAGGCTTAAAGAGTTCGATGAGGATGCTGAAGTATATGCAGGGACCCCCCTGGGGCCTGGAAACACTTCTAAGAACCTCTCACTAGCCATAAGGGGCGAAGAGTTTGAGGTTGAGGAGATGTATCCCGCATACATAGCAGTGGCTGAAGCTCAGGGAGACAGGACCTCGGCAACCAGCTTCAAATGGGCTCTGGAGGCAGAGAAGATACATGCAGAGATATTCAAGGAGGCTAAGAAACATGTGGATAAAGGTGAAGACATGCCTCTTACGGGCAAGATATGGATATGTCCTGTATGCGGATACACGTATATAGGATCCAGGCCTCCTGAAAGATGCCCTATCTGCGGTGCCCCGGGAGAGAAGTTTACGGGCTTCTAGGCCCTAGCGCCAAATATTTTCAACCTAGATGAACTTTCTCCAGGGCCTTCAGTCTGAAGGCCCTGGAGAAGCTTCCACCTATAGCTCTTGCAGGAAACACCACGATATTGTTTCTACTAGGGCTTCCACGCTCTAGGTTAGCCTCATTGACGCCTTCTCGTAGATCGGGTCAAGAAACCTGTAGTTCTTTATTATGGATAGTCTTTCCAGCCTCCGAATAGTCCTGGTCAAGGAGGCTTTAGGTATGGATTCCCCCTCCTTCTCCTCTATATAGCTGCGGATTGCACTCCATGAGCGGGCCCCGCTTGAAACAGCTTTGAGTATAAACTTCTCCCTTCTGCTAAGCGTGCCTAGCTCCTTAAGGGCTAGTTGGACAGCGATCTCCACTATCCTATCAGTATTTTTATCCCCGTTGATGTATGATCTGCCGAAGAAAACAAGCCATCCTACTATTCCGTCGAATAGCTCTACTGCCTCCTCAAGTATGCTTTCATCCACCATGATTCCTGCCTCCCGGAATCCCTTCTCAAGGAACTCCATTGACAGTCCCCTACTGAACCTGCTGACTTCGAGCTCGGCAGCATATCTCCCATAAAGAGGTGATTCAGGGTTCCCTATGCCTAGGAAGCCTCTCAGTAGGCCTATCTCTGAGCCTGTTAATACTACTGATATGTTGTCTAGGTTATCATAAACGTATGCAAGAGTATCCCTCATCTCGACTAGTAGGGGTGGCCTAAGCCTCTGAGCCTCATCGAAAACCACGGTAATTCTCTTACCAGCCTTGTTAAGCTCCTCTAGGAGGCCTAACATACTTATAGAATCTCTCCCCCTCCACTTAAACTCCACCCCAACGCCTGTGATTCTAATACCTCTTATTCCCTGTAAAATCTCCTTTAACCCGCCTAAAGATCCCGAAAGGCCTTTACTAAGAGCCCTATATAGATCAGCTTCCCTTCTAACCCCCCTCATATCAACATATATGCCTGTTCGATCGCTTAGAAACGACTTAACGAGGGATGTCTTTCCTATCCTCCTAATCCCTAAGACAAGGATAAGCGGCTCACCCGCCTCTACATGCTGCTCGAGGAACGCTAATTCCCGCTCCCTGTCGAATAGTTCATCCCTACTGCACTTAGGCCTAGGATCAAAGAGCATGGTTCCGCCTCGAAACCAAGTTCCGCCTCGAAACTAATAAAGCCATATGCTTTGTCTTATCAGAAGCAGTTCTAATAGTCCGCTGGCCAGTCTCACTGTAGGGATGAGGATTCTGCTCAAACACGTTAAAACACGTGTACTATAGAGGCCATTAGGATTGCCGTATAGTTATTATCTTTGTTCACATGCTCCACAGGCATAGGGGATTTCTATGGAGCTTAGTCTGGCAGGCCTGGCGATCGCGCTGATAATAGGGTTGCTGGCGGGAGCTGTGACAGGGCTTACTGGTGCTAGTGGGGTAATAGTTGTTGTCCCTCTTCTCAGCATACTTCTTAATCTATCGGTTCACCAGTCAATAGGTACAAGCCTCCTGGTGGACGTCATAGCATCTACAGGAGCCCTCCTAATATATCGCAGGTATGGGAACGTGGAGCTAGTGGGGCTTTTAATGGCCTTTGGCTCGGTTCTCGGCGCCCAGCTTGGAGCCATGCTCTCAGCATATACTCCTGAGAAAGGTCTTGGAGGAGCTTTTGGACTCTTTCTAATACTCACAGGATTAGCTACATATAGGAGCGGAGGCGAGGGAGCCCTCCTGGCTAGGCTGCCCAGACTTAATGCTTCAAGCATGAGGGGATCGTGGAGGACTATCATAGCAGTGGGGATCGGACTAGCTATCGGAGTGACAGCAGGGGTTTTTGGAGCAGGTGGCGGGATGATGTTCCTCATAACCCTGCTCCTAGTCTTCAATATGCCTCTACACAAAGCGATCGGTACCTCCACATTAACCATGTTGATCACAGCTCTCTCAGGGGTTCTAGGATACATGGCCCACGGATACCTGCGTCCAACATACGGGTTAATGGCAGGCATAGGCGCTATAATAGGCAGCATAACCACAGCTGGACTAGCTAACAAAGCCTCAGAGAAGACTTTGGCGAAAACTGTTGGAGTACTCTTCATTACTCTTGGACTAGTAATGCTGGGCCTTAAAGGAAGATGACAGGAACATAAAGCTAATTCCATAATACATCATAGTTCTAAAGCCTCTTCCTTATGCACAGCATGCTTGATGAACCAATATGCTCCTGATGCATACCCCCATGAAATCAAGCCCAGCTAAAACAGCAAACCAAAATAAATACTAACAGCCCTCCCTGCTGGAACACTTTACGGAGAAGCCGCCAGAATTGGGAATAGAACCCTGGCTCCGAAGGCTGACACTATAAATACTGTTACCCCATGGATCTATGGAAAAGGTGATAATTCCAAGGGGTTATACCATTAGGTTAACGAATGGGGCACCCTTACACTAGTATTGATGTTATTCGTTGTTCTTTTACCTTTGTGGTGTATTCATTTAGGCTTGCATGTTAAACTATGCTATCTGTGTGTGCTGCGTCTCGTGAGGTGAGGGTTAGGGTTCCTTCTCATTATGTTGGTAGAGTTGAGGAGAGGTTAGTCTAGCCTATGCTATCGACCTTTTCCTGCATGAAGTTGTGAGGGTTGAGTTGCCGCCGATCTGGCTGACGTGCAGCTCTACGATTTTCCCGTAGAACTACGTGGAAGGGAAATCCACGCCTACCCCTATAGTGATGAGGAGCTAATGTGAGTGTTAGAAATCGGATAGCGAGCCAGCCGAGTACATAGTGCTGAAGTCAAGCCTCGTTATAGTTCTCGTAATCATAAACTTATTAGACATCCTAATAGGATTGTTCTCGAAGGTTATCGTGCCTCCTACAGTCTAATGTCATGGGATGCTAAATGAGGGATCAAACCCCTTACCTTGTCTACTTAGACTTCCTCATCACGATAATAGGTGCCTTTGCTATATACTCGACAAACTTCATAGCATATACTAATGCTGTTCCCATATTTGGAACTATTTATGGCATTGTTATAGTCACACGTGGATTCGTACCCTTACTGCTTCACAGTGAACGGCTTTTCAAGACGCTGCCATTTATCCACCTACTCTTCCTATTCCTAATAATCACGTTGGCCTTACTTCTCAACAACATTACAATCTATCTTATGGGAATATCAATCTCTGCGTTGCTCGGTATTTATACTGGAGGCTACATATACAATCTAGAGGTAAGCTGGTCTAAACACCTAAGAGATCCGTCAAAATTCTTTCCACTAGTCTCAGGTGCTGAGGCCGCTGCATTCCTCATAGCGCCGATACTCACATATATAACACCAAATAAGATGATCTTCCTCGCAATCCTATCAGTGTCCACTGCTCTCGGGCTCGATTTTCTCTTATATTTTGCTCGTCTTGGTGGCGCTGAAATAAAGCCTAGATTCTTCTCCGGGGAGCTAGCATTAATTAGGAAAGCCGCTCCTCTTACAGTATTAGCGGCTTTCAACTGGTTCTTACAGTACCTCTGGATGGGGATGGTGTTTGAGCTTGGAGCTAGACAAGGCATATCGGGTTTCCTGGTGTCTATAGGGGTTGAACTTGAAACAGCCACATATATGGCTATCCAGTTCATTATCAGTAGGAGAGGTCTTAAGAAGCTAGCAAATATGAGGACTGTTTCTATGTTAATGGCTGTCTATGCTCTGGTCGCGATATCGTTTGCTTCCCTCATTTTCGTGGAGCTAGGCCCAATTATATTCTTCCTCATTTTACTTGCTCTAGCGGTTTCGTCCAGCCCACTTGAGCCTCTCATTAATACACTTGTCTCGTTTACTAACCGTGCTCCCGAGATCTCTACTATTGTCCTAAGCTTCAACTATATAGGAGGCGGGATTGGCTATACCTTATCCTCGCTTCTACTCGGAATCTAACTGTGCTCTAAGAGGATTTCCATCTCAGGCTCTCAGGGTACGCTAGATGCGATTATTCCTATCGGAAGTTCCCCGCATCATTAGCCATTATTGCGGTTACCTAAGACTGGCTCCTACCACATCGCCTCAAAGCCTCGCATCGAAGGTTACTAGGGCGGTGAAGAAGGTGTGCATATTCAGTACTAGCTTGTCTATGATCTCCATTATACAGTTGGTCTATCGTCCTCATAATACGTTTGAGTACTGGCCAAATACGTCGCAAAATGAAATAGTAATGATATATAGTGGATGCCTGTTGAGCACTGTCTTAGAGGACTGGTACCTTTACACCTTAGCTGGAAATTCGCACTGGGCTAACTATGGTGCAATAAGCTACTCTGTATCTTTGCAAGAAAACATTCTGGCTCTCTGAAGAGCTAAAGAAGTCATGTTGCCTTCAAGAAATCATAAGGGTTTATTGAAGCCTCTTGAGCCCGTGGATTTTGAGGAGGGGGAAGAGCTAGTTGTTGTAGTGCGAGATAAGAGTTTCTACAAGCTAGCCCTATCAACAACGTATGAAGCCAAGAGGGATGCAGACAAGATCCTAGAGGAGGTTCTTAAACGTGGCAGGGAACTCTACCAGTAGGCTTCAGATAGCCGAAATAATCGAAAATACTCATATTGGTTTGTAATGGGCCTGCCAGAGATTAGGGGATCGGGCAACTGTGGCTCCCGGAGCCTGTACTAAATACCATTGTCCCACAGTCCTCTATTGTTTTGGGACAATTTCTAACTCATTTATACTGTGTAGGGTAATGCATGGAACACCCATGTATCAGTATTGTGGATTCCCTCTTAAACTCTATTTTATGATTATAAGTATTAAAAACATAGAAATATTAATATTCTGAAACTAAGATGTTTTAAACAGAAGCTTTAAAGAGTTATCAATGATTGATGAGAAACACACTAATACATTTATTTTGAATTTTTCTATCTGTAGGACCTTAAAGAAATATAGCACTGTAATACCCTCTAAGTAAGATGAGGCATGGGGGTATCCATGAAGATGGTGCTACTACCAGGATACAAATGGCTCGAAGTGGTGCCAGGAAGGCGTGGTGGCAGGCCAACCGTTAAAGGAACTCGTGTAACAGTTGATGATATCCTTGAGGCATTGGCTAACGGTTGGAGCATTGAGGAGGTCTCAGAAAACTACAAGATACCCCTAGAGGCTGTCTATGAGGCTCTACGCTTTGCCCTGGAAACTCTGAGAAAAATCGAGGTGGTCGCAGTCGAAGCTACTAGCTGATGAAAACATACCCTGGCCCCTCATAAGACTCCTCCGGAACATAGGGATAGACATAGTATGGATACCAGAGACGGACGGTGTATCGAGGCATAAGCGATAAAGAATATAGTAGGCCTAGCTAACAGTAACGGAAGAATCGTACTGACACGGGACAGCGACTTCTTAGGAATGAGTTTAAGGAGAAAGATAGAGTATGGGCTTATCTATATTGCAGAGCCAGCAAGAAAAGACAATCTTGTAAGGCTCTCTAGAAACATTGCCAGAGCCTTAGAGTATCTTGAGAGAAAGCCTCTTATGGCAATAGCCACATCCACTACTATAGAGCTACACCATCTTATACCGTAACCTCTAAGCCGTCAGAACAATCAGTACACATCATAGATAGAACCCTACTATTATTAAACATGCTACCAACTAACCTGATATAACGTGGCGGGCCCGCCGGGATTTGAACCCGGGACCTCCGGCTCCGGAGGCCGGCGCCCTATCCTGGCTAGGCTACGGGCCCCTGTTAGGATTTTATAGTGCGTAGCGGAATAATGTTATTGTTTTGGCTGCATTGCTGATGCCATTTCCACTATTTTTTCGTAGGAGTCTTTGGCTTTGACTATGGCTGATGCTACTAGTACGCCTTTTGCTCCCAGCCTTATGGCTGCGGCCACGTCTTCCCCGCTTGTTATGCCTGCTCCTGCCAGTACTGGTAGCTGGGGGTTTATCTTGTGCACCTCGCTGAGGGTCTCGGTTATGACTTCGGGTTTAGCCCTGGATACGGGGATCCCTGTTCCTATTAGTTCTGGGGGTTCTATTGCTAGGAGGTCTGGCTTCAATGCAGCGGCTGCTGCTGAGGTTCGAGGAGTATCGCTGCATACAAGTGTGTGGAGGCCTTTGGCCCTGGCCTTCTCAAGCAGGTGTGAGAGGTCTGCCAGCTTCAGTCTATGCTCGCTGTGGTTGAGGAGTACTCCTATTGCACCTGCCTCCAGCACTGCTTCTAGGGGGATCCAGCCTGTATGAGCTCCAGGCTCGACTGGATCAACATGCTGCGCGAAGACTGGGAGCTCTATGCTCTCAGATATTGTTCTCAGCTCAGTGTATGGTGGTATAAGTATTATCGATACTCCGGTTTCCCTTGCAGCCTTCTCGGCGGCGCGGGCCAGCTCCAACGCCTTCCTGCCGAAAGAATAGGGGTAATAGGCCTTGAAGTTTATGGCTAGTATAGGCTCCTCAAGCATTATTAAACGCCTCTCAGCATGGCTTATACTTGTCACAGCATCTTGCTCCTCTCTTTATGTACTCCCTTGGGAGCCTCCTCCACCTTCTCGAAGCGGTCCGCCAACCTCTCCAGCACTTGTGGCAGGGTCGTGTACTCCATTTCCTCTGGTCCGAGTCTGTGAGGCATGAATGGCCCATGCCTCCTCATGTAGTCGGCTATCTGCTGGGCCAGCCTCCTAGCCTCATCGAAGGCTGGGTCTGCGAACAGGTCTGCTGGGCCTACCAGCCTGCCGTTCTTAACCTGCCATCCCAGCGCAATTATTCTGGGAGGCCCGTCGAACCTCGTGCACTTGGCATCCTTCATGCCTACAGGCATGAGTGGGCCGTGATGGCTTCCCCTCATCCATCCTGCAACTAGGTGGGGGAAGCTGAAGGGCTCCAACACTTCTCCAACTGCAGGCAAGCCGTGCTGGGCTCTCACTATGGCGACAGGGTCATCCTTACCTATATATTTGCCCGCTATCAGATTGAGCCTCTCGCTGCTCACCACTGCTGCTAGGAGCCCATCCTTCCTGTAAATCCTCTTGATAACGTATCTGGCGGGGGTGCCTATGAGGGCCAGTATATCATATAGTTCTTCAGGCGCGTTAAGGGTGACAGCCTTGCCTTCATAGACGTCGAGTATCTGGAACCTGAAGCCGTCATGCATTCTGGGGTCAATCACCAGGCCTGCAGTATTGAAGGGATCGGCGAACACCTTGTATAATGGCAGGTTGAAGGCACCGGGCTCCGTCTTATCCGCGTGGAAGGTTATGATGGGTTCTGACGGCCTCTCCTCTATCTCCATCTCGGCTACACCTGGCCCCAGCCCCCTAACATTCCCTGAGAAAGCCTCGGATAGGAGGTCCTGGCCCGCCGCATATAGTCCGAGATCCCTGGCAACATTCGCGGCAGCCTTGAATGCCTCCCACGCCAAGCCGTGGATCTCAGGGCTATTCTCACCCTTACCATGAGTCATTATGAGCTGAATATCGTCGCCAACATGCGTGACATAGAAGTCTATTATCACGCCTTTAGACTTAGCCTCCGCTAGAACCCTGCTGGCAGCGGCCATGGTGTCAGGATGCGCTATATGGTGGCCTGCAAGCGAGCCTATATCGGCTTTTATCACGCTTATAGTTATCTTACCCATATCTAATCCCCTCCTCTCAGGATGTCTAAGCCTAGTATAAGGAGTATTGGTGGTGGCTCTTAAACTATGAGGTTTTGGAGGCCTTGAAGCATGGCTGCCCATGCTTCCTCAGGATCCTTGTACCACTATTGCATTCAACTACTTCTAACCCTCTCTTCAGATGCCCTATTCTGGCCTCTAATCCCCCATGCTCCACGAATCTTATTGATGCTAGAACCTTAGGCCCCATGGATCCAGGCTTAAAATGGCCTTCCTCATAATATTTCTTGGCCTCCTCTATAGTCATCTCGTCGAGCGGGGTAGCCTGCGGTGTACCGTAGTTCAAGTATACTTTCTCCACATCTGTAAGTATGATGAAATGTCCTGTTCCAAGGGCTGTTGCAAGCCTCTCCGCTGCGAGATCCTTGTCTATGACTGCTTCAACCCCCCTCAAACCATTATTCTCCCTGACAACGGGTATTCCGCCGCCTCCTGATGCCACCACTATCCAGCCATCATCTACCAGTTTTCTCACAGCCTCCTTCTCCACATTGTCTACGGGATCAGGGCTTGGCACCACTCTTCTCCACCCTCCTCTAGGATCGGGTTTAACCACCCATCCCTCTCTCTCCGCCAGTTTCTCAGCCTCCTCCTTGGAGTAGTAGGCTCCAATATACTTGGATGGATTATTCCAGGCTGGATCATCTCTGCGTACTACAACCTGGTTTACCAGGGCTACGACGCCTTTAACCTTGTCTAGGAGGCCTCTCCTGGCAAGCTCGTTGTCTATGGACTGCATGAGAAGGTATCCCAGCCATCCCTGAGTCATGGCTCCAGCTATGTCCAGGGTCATGGGGGGTATTTTGTCCCGGAGTGACTGCATCCAGAGATCTATGACTCCGACCTGGGGGCCGTTGCCATGGGTTAATACGACCTTGTATCCCCTCTCCACGAGGCTTGCCACCATGTCGGCGACTATGTAGGCGTTCCTCCAATATTCTTGGGGGGTCCCCCTATCACCCTTAGACTGGAAGGCGTTTCCTCCAAGAGCTATTAGCATGAAGAGTGGATCCCTCCTCAGCATCAGCACCAAGACCGCTATACGCCTAGCATCAAATAAATAGTTGACCTGGAGAACCATGGAAAAACTTTTCTTAAACATTATTCACAATATGTTTGGAGGTGGGCCTTAAACATGCTTACACTACTATTAATGATGGAGTCGTCGAGCGTCAGCGCTGGAAGCATGATATCCTCCATACTTAGCGATCCTAGAGGCGCCTTAGCATTCATAGTGCAGCTGCTGCTTGGAATAGGGCTGGGATACTATTCCATCAAGATAGTGAAGTACTTGCTAGCATTGATCTCCATACTGGTTATCGGGATCATGCTTAATGCATGGAGCCTGAGCCATGGAAGCGTTAAAAGCACTATTCAGAGCATAGGGGAGGAGTGGAGTAAGGTTTACCCCGTTCTAAAATCGCTTGCAGCAGCCCTCGGCATCCTAACCATAGGTCCAACAGCGCTAGGATTCTTCATAGGAATAGTGCTGGCCATGAGGAAGTAGCATTAACACCTCTCCCACCCTCTACGCTTGTTCCCCGCTAAGATTATTCTATAGCTCGGAGTCTCCGGATCCCAATTCCTGCTGAAAATGCATGGTGGGAGCAGCCATGCCTGGAATTATGTCCCGTCAAGCTTACAGCAGTACTTCCTTGCTCCAGCTACGATACCCTATATTTTGATACAAGAATATTTGGGGCTAGGACGCGCCTGGGCTTCCATGCCTATGCTATGATCCTGCCTGTGTCGTCCAGGATACTATAGCCTGGCAGATTTCTGAAAACCTCCGCTGCGTGTTCTCTCAGCGCTGAGGCGAATTTGGAGACGCTTGCCTTGCCTAGCCTCTCCCTAGGCACGGCGAAGTCAAGTATTTCTCTGCCTAGAGGTATGAAGCCGAGGCGGTAGATCCTTGCAGCGGCCTCTATGCCTACTCCAATATCAGCTCTTCCCTGAGCCACTGCGGCGGCTACTGCTGTGTGTGTTCTAACCTCATATGTGTAGCCGGGAATTTTCCAGGGATCTAGCTGTACTCCCAGCTTCTCAGCAGCTTTTCTGAGGCCTATGTCTATGAAGGTCCTGGTTCCTGAACCCTTATTCCTATTAATTATGCGGGGCTTCTTGGCCAGTATGTCTTCGAAGCTCCTTATACCTAAGGGATTATTCAGAGGTACTATGAAGCCTATGATCCTGGCGTAGCCTCTGATCAGGGCTACTTTTCCACTTAACCCAAGCTTATCTAGCACGGGTTTATTATACTCCCCTGACTCCTCGTCGAGTAGATGGGTTGGAGCTATGTCTGCCTCACCCCGGGCGGCAGCGTAGAGTCCTCTAAGCGAGCCCACGCTGATTATCTTGGCGTTCTTCAGGAGGCCTGCCGCACTCAGTATTCTTGGAAGAGCCATGTCGTGGCTTCCTATGATGACTGGATCTGAGGCTCCCTTGTAGCCTGGGAAGACCCTTACGATAACCTCGTCCCCCTCCTCCAGCAGCTCTACTTTCTCGTCGACGTGTATGTATCCGTCAGCATCCCCCAGGGGGGATATGGCTCCCGAGCTAGTTGTCACTGGGTATGCTAGCATTCCACTTCTTCCCTCGACGAGGTAGACTGGTATGAGCCAGGCTCTACCCTTACCTACACGCATCCTGTATGGAAACCTAGCCTTAACGGTCTTCTCCTCACCGATCCTATATCCGGCTAGCCTGGCTATCAGGGGGGCCACAACCCTATGGAAAACCATTGTGCTTGAGAGGGGGAAGCCTGGAAGCCCTACAGCCAGCTTTCCATCTATTACTGCGATAACGGTTGGCTTGCCTGGCTTAACCTTTAATCCATGGATCACTACTCCAGGCTTCCCGAGGGAGTCGAAGACCCTGTAGATCATGTCTCCTAGCCCCGCTGAAGTGCCCCCAGAGGTCACAACAACATCGCTTTTCTCCAATGCCTCTGAGATCCTTTTTCTCACAATGTCCTCAACGTCTGGGAGATGCCCCTCATAAAAGGCTTCGACACCCATGCTGCGTAGCGTTGAGACAACGAGATAACTGTTAACATCATAGACCTTACCCTCAGCCAGCTTTCCGCCTGGGGTTATTACCTCATCCCCCGTGGAGAATACTGATACTCTTGGGGCTCTGTATACTTTAACCGTGCTTAGGCCGAGGCCTGATAACAGTCCTATATGCTTGGGTTCAAGCACTGTTCCACGTCTCAGCACTATGTCTCCCACAGCTATGTCGCTGCCTGCATGGGCTATGTTCTCTCCAGGCGCAGCGCTCCTGTACACCAGCACGCGGCCGCTCCTCCTCTCAGTATACTCCTCCATCACTACTGCATTGGCTCCTCTCGGAATCATGGCTCCAGTGGCTATCTCTGCAGCCTCTCCTGCCCTAATCTCAACGCCGGGTTTTTCCCCAACCTTTATACTTCCCTTAACGATCAGTATGGCGGGATGCTCCTCATCAGCTCCATACGTGTCCTCAGCCTTAACAGCATAGCCGTCTACCTCTGAGCGATCAAATGGTGGGTGATCTATAGGGGAATAGATATCCTCTGCAAGCACTCTCCCATAGGCTTCGAGGACAGGCTTCTCCTCTACTCCAAGGGGCTCTAGTTTAATGTATCTTGAAAGTATTCTTTCAACCTCATTTATAGATACGAGTGAGTGGAAGAGCTTTCTACTCAACCCTTCTCCCTCTCCAAGGGGTTTATCAGGATTACACGTACCTTCTCACCCGCCTCATACCCCTCCACATGCTCGGGAACCACTAGTATCCCGTTACCTCTCACCAGGGTTGACAATATTCCAGATCCCGTGATCCTCAGGGGCTCAACGCATAGTTCTCCGCCACACTCGTAGACCCTTACCCTGAAGAAAGATGTATAGCCGACAGCGTTTGCAAGCCTCCGCGTAAGCCTAGCCTCCACCACAGGGCTTTCAGGCAGACGGGCTTCAAGCAGGCCTGTCACCACAGGTGTGACCACGGCTTCAAGCGCAGCCAAAGCGGCTACTGGGAAGCCTGAAACCATGAAGACTGGTTTCCCATGCACTACTCCTATGCTTGTGGGTCTTCCAGGCCTCATGGCTATCCCCCTAATAATAATTCTTCCCAGCCTCTCCACAACCCTGGGCACAATGTCTCCGCTGCTAACCCCTGTCCCACCCGTGGTAACTATATAATCGTACCTGGAGGCAGTGTCCCTCAGCTTTAGGTAGAGATCCTCCTCCCTGTCTCCAACTACCCCTAGATAGGATGGCTCGCCTAGCCCTTTCTCCCTGAGGTAGCTTGATACTAGGAGTGCAGTACTGTTGTATACTCTCCCAGGCGGTGGAGGCCCGCCATCCCCCAGCTCCACAACCTCGTCTCCCGTGGATATTATCGCTGCTCTCACTCTAAGCGTCTTAACCCTGCTTATACCCAGGGATGCAAGAGCCCCTATATGCCAGGGCCTAATCACTGTCCCCCTCCTAACTACAGGTTCACCCTCCTCGAAGTCCTCACCCCTCCTAGATACATTGCCCCATACTGGCACCCCCCTGTACACCAGTATTCTATTCCCTCTCCTCTCAGTATCCTCGTACATCACTACTGCATTGGCTCCAGGGGGGAGCGGAGCGCCTGTAGCTATCTCGGCGGCCTCGCCTCTCCCTATGCTTGGAATAGAGGATGGATCACTATCAACGGATACTCGGGTAACTACTTGGAGTTCGGCTGGGCTGCTGGGAGTAGCTCCATATGTATCCTCAGCCCTAACAGCATAGCCGTCGACAGCCGACCTGTTGTTTAAGGGTAAGCTGTAAGGAGCATACACGTCCTCCGCCGCTATTTTTCCTAGGGCCTGTGTGAGGGGCTTTTCCTCCACCCTAGGATTCAGGGATAATTCTCTCAGCGCCATTTTCACAGCATCATCCAGGCTTGTCAGCTTGTGTAGGAAGCCCTGCATCCCCTGCCTACACCTATATCTTCTTATCCAGGTATTTCCTCCTAAGGTATTCTGCAAAGTGCTCCGGGTTTATCTCCTCTCCGAAGCTCCTCTTCAACAGCTCCTTGGGAGCATAGGTGGAGCCCCAGTGGTGAACCTTCTCCTCAAGATATCTGCGTATAGGCTTGAAGTCCATGTCTAGCACGTGTTCATAGATGTTAAGCTCGCCTGACATGTGGCTCCACACCTGGGCTGCCACCACGTTGCCTAGAGTGTAGGTGGGGAAGTATCCTATGCTCGCCATGCTCCAATGTATGTCTTGGAGAACGCCGTCGGCATGCCCCTTAGGCCTCACTCCCAGTAGGCGTTCCATCTCATCGTTCCAGGCTTCAGGCAGGTCTCCTGCCTTCAGCTCTCCTTCAATCATCAGCTTCTCAAGCCTGTATCTCAGAAGTATATGGAGATTATAGGTGACCTCATCAGCCTCTGTGCGTATGAGGCTAGGCCTAACAGTGTTAAAATACCTGTAAATCTCCTCGGCGTCGATGTCTCCCAGTATTCTCCCTAAATGCTTCTTGATTAGGGGGTGGAATGCCTGCGTGAATGCCTTGGAACGGCCTATCATGTTCTCCCAGAACCTGCTCTGCGATTCATGTATGCCTGCTGATACTCCCCCGCTCAGCGGCGTTGTCTTCAGCCTCTTATCAATCTGGAGCTCGTAGAGGGCGTGGCCGAACTCATGGATCGTGCCTAGCAGGCTTCTCTTGAAATCGTATCCCTCATATCTCGTCGTGATCCTCACATCATCTATACCTATCCCTGTTGTGAAGGGGTGGGCTGAGACGTCGAACCTGCCTCTCTCCCCCAACGGGTATCCCAGGATTCTTAGAATCTCCTCGTTAAGCCTCCTGGCATCCTCCTCGCAATAGCGTGCTTCCTCCAAAGGATGTTTCTGAGGATAGTATCCCTCGGAGAGAACCTTGTCTAAGACTTCTCTTATAACAGGCTCTATGATGCTGAATACTCTATCCATGTCGCGTGTAGTGAGTCCCTCCTCGTAAAGGTCTAGCAGCGCGTCGTACGGGTGCTCCTCATAGCCCAGATGCTCCGCCGCCTCTCTTTCAAGCTCTATTATTCTCTCCATGTAGGGCTTGAATACGGAGTAATCATTCCTCTTCTTAGCTTCAAGCCATGCTCCCCGAGCCTCCTGGCCCAGCCTCGCCAGCTCTCCTACGAGGCTTGGGGGGAGAGCCTTAGCTATCCTTATGCTTCTTGAAAGAACCCTGATGACTCCGCGCTCATAGTCGTTGAGGCCTTCAAGCCTGCTGGCCTTATCTACGAGTTCAACTAGCTTCGGGTTGAGGGTGAGTTCTTGTGCAAGCATGGTGAGTTCTCCCGTGGCTATGCTCCTCTCCTCCAATCCTCTGGGAGGCATGTATGTCTCAGCATCCCAGCCCATAAGCGATAAAGCGTGGTGCAGGGCCCAGATACGCCTACTTAGGCCTAGTATCTCCTTCACCAAGGGGTTTTGGAAGGACATGGTGTTCTCCGCTCTACCATGGTAGGCTTGGCGGATTATTAAGGGTGAGGTGGGCAATGCTCTTATCCCGCAGACGTCACGATGTGCAGTGGTGCTTAGATGTGGATGTGGTTGAACTTTTAGCGAGGCTTGTAAGCATTAATACTACTAATAATCCAGCCAGGAATATTAGGCCTGGGAGAGAGTGCCCCGAGTTCATAAGGGATACCCTGGCCTCCTGGGGCATTGAGTCGAGGATCATTGAGGTGAACGGCTACTACACCGTGTTTGGATCCCTGGGCTCTGGGAAGCCCAGAGTAATGTTTCAGGCACACTTTGACGTTGTGCCTGCTGATCCCTCCGAATGGAATACTGATCCCTTCAAGCCTGTGATCAGAGATGGACGCATGTATGGCAGGGGGGCAGCTGATGATAAGGGGAATGTTGCTGCAGTCATGTTCGCCCTCAGAAGCCTGGCTGAAATGGAGGGAAAGCTGGGTGGAAGAATACTATTCGCCTTCACAGGTGATGAGGAGGTAGGCGGAGCTAATGGAGCAGGCTATGTCTCACGGATGCTGGAGGAGAGGGGGGAACTCCCCCAGTATTTAATCAACGCTGATGGGGGGATGATGATCATTGTTAGGAGAAGGGCAATATTCAGCGCTGTGCTGGAAGTTAGGGGCGAGAAGGAGGAGAGGAGGGGCAGTATAGGTAGAGCTGTGCTGGAGGCCCGTACACCCGTCTTTGAGACAAGGCATGCGGCATACATTATGCCTCTCGTCGACACTCATCCCCTGGTCGCAGCATCCCATTTGCTGCGCACCAGGATGCTTAGTGCAGTGAAGCTTAGTGGAAGCTTCTTGAAGAGCAATGTTGTCCCTGCAAGAGTGGAGCTCATATACGCTGAGCCTGGGGATGGTAGGGTAGAGGTGGATGCAGGCCTCACAAGCATGCTGCAGATGATTGTACCCCTGGTCAGGGCGCCTGTTCCAGCAGACCTTTACAGCGATTTCGGCGTATCAATAACGCCCAACATGTATAGCTATGATGGCAGCGTTCACAGGCTTGTATTCGATGTGAGGGCCATGCTGAGAGATAAGGGGAAGCTTGAGAACGTGCTCCGCAGCGTTGTGGAGGAGAATAATCCTGAGGCTGAGCTGAGGGTTGAGGGCAGAGGCCTATACCTGTATACTAGCCCCAAGTCCATCATAGTCGCAGCTCTTAGAGAAGCCTCTAGGAAGAATGGGGTGGAGGTAAGTGTTGCTGAAGGTGCGGGAGCCTCTGATTCACGCTACTACTCGCCGCTAGGCGTAGAGGCAGTTGACTTTGGGCCGCGGGGCGGGTCGATCCATGGCCCCAATGAGTATGTTGAGCTGGATTCTCTACGCAGGCTTGTAGACATATATAGGGATGCTGCTCTAAGGCTTATGTCCTCAGAGTGAATTTTTCTGCAGTCCTACCAGGGCACTTTTTTCCACCCAGCCTTATATGCAGCATAGTTTGTAGCATAATGCAGGATCACTGTTAACACGAGCAGCATGGTGAAGCCTGCTAAGCCTATGTCAGCCATGCCTAACAGGTACGCCAGCCCCACGGAGAATAATAGGAAGTCAAGCTGATCGAGAAGGGGTGCGGGAGCCCCAGGCCTAAGCCCCATCCTCCTCTTAGCAAAGGAGCCCAGCAGGTCTCCAAGCATAGCCCCCACAGCCAGCACGAATCCCCTTACAACAATGATAAACGGGTCACTGCAGAAAAACGCTTCAAGCATACCTACAAGAGTACCTGTAGCCACACCTGCAAGAAACCCCTCAACACTCTTACTATCACCGAGAAGCCTCCTACCATCCCTGAAAAACCTACCACCATCAATAGGGTGAAGCCTACCACCATAAAACCTTGAGAAAACCACGGGGGCACCATTAGCAGCATAGGCTGGGAGCACAAACCACACAGCATATAGGAGCTCCCACGTCAAACCACCCATACTGAAGGCCCACACAACATGGAAACGCAGCAAATTAAAACCTACGCTCACAACCAACAATACCCTGGGGTCAGAAACCCATAGGCTCCTGCAGGTGAGGGCCCGTCGTCTAGCCTGGTTAGGACGCCGCCCTGACACGGCGGAGGTCCGGGGTTCAAGTCCCCGCGGGCCCACCACTAAAACAATGTCCTAGGTATTTCCTGTTTACATTTGTTTGGGAGGGGGATCCAAGTCAAGTTATTATCTTCTACCTATAGTAGTAACACCTGGTGCTTTGAAGAGTGTCAGAAATAGAGGGTATTGTTAAGGGCGGTGTGATTATCCCGCTGAAGCCTTTGAAGGAGCTGGAGGGTAAGAAGATCAGGATAAGGATAGTTGATGTGGAGAGCATTGATGCGGAGAAGCTCTATTCATATCTTAGGCTTTTAAGGGAGGGTGAAGATGCCGGGAACCTCTTCGAAATATAACCAGGGTGATATTGTTATCTTAGAACTTCCGTTCACAGATCTGCTCGGCTCTAAACTAAGACCTGTCTTAGTATTGAATGCTGTAGGCCTGGGAGAGGACATGATAGTAGCCAAGATAACCAGTCATTCTGGCCTGTATAGAGTGCCAGTAACACAGTCAGATTTAGCCGCTGGCCTGTTAAAGAGGGAGCCAAGCTATATAGATTGCTCAAGCATTTTTACTGTAGAGAAGAAACTAGTGGTAAAGGCAGTAGGTAGGCTAACCGATGAGGCCTTGCTTAAGGTCAAGGAGCAATTAAGAATTATCTTCAACTTGGAGTAAGGAACACTCTTAACTCAGAGAATAAAATGCCTTGCTCGATGGCATGCATACCTGATGATATTTAGTTTAAGAAGATATATAATATTGACACCTGATCCGATATTCATCTTCAAGCATGAATATTATTATGTGTAATGTATGCATAGGTCTTAGTGCTCCCACATGACGAGGCTGCGGGGTTCAAGTCCCCGCGGGCCCATCAAACTTATATATCCATACCTAGATTCCAGGTATCATCCAAGGATAACTATGTATAAATAGTACTAGCATGTCTCTGCCGCTATCCATGAATTAGCCCAGGATTACAGATTATGTGGTGGTCTACTTTGTGGGCTATATTTCCGCATCATTGATCTTATCTGCTTCTCTGCCTGCTATTATGGTCATTCTTTTACCCGCGAAACTCGTTTTGGGTGTCCCTGGTTGGCTGGTTGAGTGAGATCGTTCTCCGCGGCTGGCTTGCGAGGCGTGTGGGGGAGGAGGCTGAGAAGCTGGGGGTTAGTGTTGAGGAGTACTTGGTGGAGCTGCTCAGCCAGGGCCTCGACCCCAAGGATAAAGCCCTAAAATACCTTGAAGCTGCAGAAGACCTGCTGGAAGAGGCTAGAGAGAAGCTA
>JALWQH010000053.1 GCA_027083135.1 Desulfurococcales archaeon
TCAAGCATCCTGAAGGCTATTCTAGGCTCCATGGCCACCATAATATCAGGTTATGATGCATGGGCATATATGCCCTACGTTTAAATTACCCCTGCTCTAAGCATCTCCCTAGCAGCTGCTGAGGCAACCATATCCGCTATTCTCAGAGGCTCGGGTATGGGGGAGTATGTTTGAAGAGCCTCCACTATTCTCCTCACAGCCTCCCTGTCTTTAAGCGTCGAGTAAACGTATAGTACACCTCTCCTAGTATTGACTGCTGACGCTCCCCTCACCTGCGGCTCTATGATTCTCCACCTCTCCTCATGGTCGGGGAAATGCCTGCGGAGAGCCCTCTCCATGGCCTCGGGGTCAGGCCTATACCTGAAGACGGCTGTTGCCGGAGCCCTGCATGCCTCTGAGACTGATTCTAGGCTGATGTAATTGAAGCCAGCATACGTGACCCCATCTGTCAGGACATGCTGGGGCTTCAGCCCCCTTGATAGAAGCTCCCCGCAGATCTCCGACGCCTTCTCGGAGGCATCCCTCCCATCAACAAGTATGAGGCGCAGAGATATATCGATAGGTATATCCATGTAAACCACTCCTACAAGCACTGTTCTCCCAGCCCCACCCTTATAGCTTGGGGGGAAGAACCCGTCATCCAGGGCCAGTATTCTAGGGGAGTGCAGGGGCAATCCTATAGTCCTCCCCCAATGCTCTACGGACCGCGTCGAGCGAGGCGTCGAGGCGTATGAGCCTCGTCTTCCCATACCTCCCCCTACTCACAACTCTTGCCTGTATTATTCCAAGCATGTCAAGCTCATTTATAATGTCGCTTACCCTCCTCTGAGTGACCTCCTCAACCCCCACAGCCCTGCAGAGAGCCTTGTAAGTATTATAGACCTCCCCCGTAGTGGCGACGGTCCTATGCCCTCCAAGCCTAAGCATGGCTGCTAGGACGAGCTTGGCGTGGAGTGGGAGGCTTCTAACAACCTCCTCAACCCTATCCCGCTCTATCTCGATCCTAGCATGCTTCACATGATTTATAGTGACCTTCTCCGAGCTCTCCCTCTCAGCTATCTCCCCTGCAACCCTGAGGAGATCCAGGGCTCTCCTAGCATCGCCATGCTCCCTTGCAGCAAGGGCTGCACAGTAGCTTATGACCCCCTCCTCAAGCACCCCGGGGTAGAATGCCTCCCTCGCCCTCTCCCTCAAAATATCCTCCAGCTGGAGGGCATTGTAGGGTGGGAAGACAAGCTCCTCCTCCCCCAGGCTGCTCTTAACCCTCGGCTCAAGGCTCTCCACAAACTTCACGTCATTAGTTATGCCTATAATCGATACCTGGGCCTCTCCTCCAAGCTCCCCGTTCATCCTTGTAAGCCTGTATAACAGGTTCTCACCCCTCCCCTTCTCAATGAAGTCAACCTCATCCAACACTATGGTTAGAATAATCCTCCTAGACTTCAGGAACCTTATGATCCTCCTATAAACCTCGGCTGTTGAGAGCCCTGTGAACGGGACTCTCAGGCCAAGGGACTCAGCAATATCTGCTAAAACCCTGTAAGCAGTGTCACTCTGCCTGCAGTTAACATAAGCATAGGTGAACGGTGCTCCAAGCTCCCCAGCCTTCACTGAAAGCCTCTTCAAAACATAGCGGGCCACAGCAGTCTTACCAGTCCCAGTCAAACCATATATGAAGACATTGTTAGGCTTAGTCCCCTTAAGAGCCTGAGCCAAGATGCTGCCAAGCCTCCTGATCTGCTCCTCCCTGTGGGGAAGAGTCTCTGGAACATAGTCCGGCCTCAAAATATCCCTATTCCTAAAGATCCTGGCCTCAGCTATCCTCTCAAAAACCTCCTCAAGCACATCGCGCTCCACGGCAATCACCCTAGCATCACACTGGGCCACGCGCAGCAGGAAGTATAAACGGGGGCAGACAATTAATAAGTATCCTCAATTACCCCAAGCCCTTACATTTATATTCCCGGCCGCCAGGGATAAATCACTGGCAAGCACAGGGCCGGTAGCTCAGCCTGGAAGAGCACCCGGTTGGCATCCGGGAGGTCCCGGGTTCAAATCCCGGCCGGTCCACCACTCACTGCTGGCGTCCATTTCATCCTCGACTCTTCGTCAGCTTTGATGCATGCTGGTAATCCTTTCCTTAGGATGCTTTTAATATGATTCTGCCCAGAGATATATCTGTCTGGTGTGCCTTGATGCTTGCTATTTATCCCGCGATTGCCTGGAAGGTTGCCTGGTCATATAGTGGTTATCGAGGCTGGGATCTCCAGGCTTACCGTGAATGGCTGAGAGGGGGTCTCCGCGGCTTCAAATACGTGGAGGAGCATGGTTTTGGCCATGAATGGTGGAATTTCTATGAAGGATTCAGCAAAGAGTACTACTATGGTTACGCGCCTCCTCTTCATTTCCGGAAGCCGAAGAAGCTTATGAAGGGCGGTGTTATCTTCTTTATATCCCGTCATCCATGGATGACCAGCTGGTTCCTTGCCGGCATATATGGAGGCGTCTCGGTCCTTGAGGAAAGCCCAGATATAGGGCCATTACTGAACCTAGTACCCGATGAATACAGGAATGAAGTCGCCGAGGATACAAAGAGAGAACTCTTGAAAATAGGTTCCGATCCTGACCACACGTTTTACCTTCTCAGGGCTGAGAAGAAGTTTTCAACACCTATGCCTAAGCCAATGCTACTTAACTTGGAGGATGCCATAGGAGTAAAGAGGCTAGGGCAAGCACTTTACAAATATCTGAAGAAAGATATGTTGCTAGCTCTATTAGATAAAACCATAAAATCTATCGAAGATCTTCCAGAAGAGGAAATATCTACAACAAGCTACTGGGTAAGACCTAAAGAAGCCTTATCTAGGCTTAAGAGCCTTCGAGAACACTTAGCGGCACCTGATAAAACGTACAAGGCATCTCCGACTCTGCTAGGCCAGGAATCCGCTGAGAAGTTTCATAATGTTCCTGAAAGTCTGATAGAAGATGCATTGTTCTCGAACCCTGAAGTATTGGAGGGGGGCCTTGTGGCTGAGGCAAGGCAGGTTATTATTCCGGATGCAGGAAGAGTAGATCTATTGATGCGGGATAAGAATGGAACCCCCATAATCATAGAGATTAAAAGCGGTCTAGCTGATGACTCAGCACTAACCCAGTTATTAAATTATATGAGCCAAGTGAAGGGGAGTAGAGGAATAATAGTAGCAGAAGAATTTACAAGGAGGCTTAGACAGGCAGTCAGAATTCTCGATAATGTGAAATTAGTAAAAGTGGCTGTAAAGTTGGATATAGAGAAAGTTGAGGAAATAAAATAGTTTCTATGTGTTAAGCCTCAAGGATCTTGGCTTTAACCCTTAGAAGATAATTTCTCAGCCTCTTAAATGGAGGAATGTAAAGCAATGTATGTGTCGGGGTATCGAGGTTTAACTACGCTATTCTTCTCGGTGGTGCTGCTTTCCATATCTTGTCTCCCACGTGGTGTAGGTTTTTGAGGGCTCTTCCCTTCTCCATCTCCCTTATCTGCTGGGAGCTATAGATGGCTTGGGCTACTGCTATGGGTAGCTGGTGCTTGGGATCCACTACTACAACTATGTCTTCCTCCCTGAATTCTCCCTCTACTCTTAGTATTCCTGGAGCCATTATGTCGGCTCCCCTTGATATTGGGCCTACTGCCCCTTCATCCACTACTACTCGGGGCATGGTGTGGAGGGCCTCTCTTCTAGCTAGAAGTATGTGGAGTGTTGGCACAAGCCTCCCATCAATCACTGTGAATATTGGTGTACCATCAGCAAGTATGAGTTCTACTCCCGGGGCCTGGGCGTGTTCAAGCGAGGTCTTCTTGGAAATAGTTATTCCTAGCAGCCGCTCAGCCTCCCCGGCTATCCGCCTCGCCTCCTTCTTGGAGAGGTGGTGGCGCTTAAACCCTTCAAGCATAATGCATCCCTGCTGGAGAGGTGTAGTACCAGGATGCTTAAAATACTTAAAAGCAGGTGGGAAGCCGTGATGAGGTTAACAGGGTAGCACTAGTCTTATATAGCCCCCTACTAGCTCTTCTCAATGAGCATGCCTAGATGGGTGGAAGAGGATGTCTGAGACGACGCATAGGGTTTTGATGGAGGCTCTTGGATCAATAGTTCTCGTGAAGATTAAGGGTGGAAGGGAGCTTAGAGGCAAGCTGAAGAGCTATGATCAGCATCTAAACCTGATCCTGGAGGGGGCGGAGGAGATAAGGAGTGGGGGTTCTACAAGGCACTTGGGAACAATAATTGTCAGGGGAGACAATGTCATACTAATATCGCCCGCGCAGCTCTAGCCTGAAGGGAGGGGTGCTGGCTTATGGTTAAGGGGACTACTTCTATGGGTAAGCATGGTCGCAGTAAGACGCATATAAGGTGCCGTAGATGCGGTAGACATGCCTTTAACGTGGCTAAGGGGTACTGTGCTGCATGTGGGTTTGGGAGGAGCAAGAGGATTAGGAGATACTCGTGGGCTGCGAAGAAGGTGAATAGGGTTAGGGTAAGATGATTCTTCTCCTCACGTCAGCCTCAGACTGTCAAGTATGTTGGGGGCATAAACCTCTACTGTGGGGGGTAAGCCTAGCCTCTGCTTAAGCCTCCTTATACTGTAAGCTAGGCTTGCAATGCTCTCAGGCTCCCCGTGGCCCAGTATTATTCTCTTAGGCTTAGGCTTAATCCTTGAGAGGAAGGATAGGAGCTGCCTCCTATCAGAGTGCCCTGAGAACCCCTCAATACTGTAAACCTCCATCGCTATCTTAAGTATCGACACCTTCCCTTCAGGGGACACCATTTCTATCTCCCTTGCACCATCCTTGATCTTTCTTCCAAGGGTTCCTTGAACCTGGTAGCTTACGAAGACCAGGCTGTTCCTAGGATCCTCCGCCATCAGCCTTAGATAGTCTACTGAAGGGCCTCCTGCAAGCATCCCTGAGGTTGCAAGTATTATGCAGGGTTCATCCGAGTCAACTATGCTTAGCCTTTCATCCCTCCCGGCAACCCTCTTGAAGAACCCTGCCTCGAAGGGATTCTCATTTCTGAATATTGCTTCCCTAGGCTCCCTTGCAAGAAGGTCGGCGTGATGCGTGTGGATGGCTGTGACCTCGTCTATCATGCCCTCAATATATACGGGCACCTCTGGCAGCAGGCCTCTCCTAAAGGCGTCTGAGAGGACAAGCATTATCTCCTGGCCTCTTCCAACAGCCATGACTGGGATCAGGATCTTCCCCCCACGCTCAACGGTCTTCTTAACGATGTCTATGAGCTGCTCCTCAGCCTGCTGGCGTGGAGGCTGGTCCGTCGAGCCATACGTGCTCTCCATTATCAGGGTCTCAAGCCTCGGAAACTCGTCTACAGCCCTGTCAAGCAGCCTTGTCCTAGCATACTTGAAGTCACCCGTGTAGACTATGTTGTGCAGCCCCTCGCCTATGTGGAGGTGAACCATGGCTGAGCCGAGGATATGGCCTGCATTGTAGAACGTTATCCTTATGTCAGGAGTGATATCGGTGACCTCGCCGTATCTTAGGGGAATGGTGTGAAGGATCATTTTCCTAACTTCCCTCTGAGTGTATGGTGGAACTCTCCCCTCCCTCTTCAACACGTCGAGGTAGTCGAGGCTCACAACAGTCATTAGATCCCTTGTAGCCTCTGTAGCGTAGATCGGCCCCTCATACCCGTACTTGAAGAGATAGGGGACGAGGCCTGAGTGGTCTAGGTGGGCGTGGCTTACAACCACAGCGTCCAGCTCATCTATCCTCAAGTCATCGACATCTAGGCGTGGGAACTCTGAGGCATACCCCCTCCCCCCAGGGTTTACCCCTAGGTCGAGGAGGATCTTGCTCTCAGCTGTTTCAACAAGTATGGCTGAGCGTCCAACCTCCCTGAAGGCTCCTAGAGCCGTTATCCTCACATAGTTGTCCCTGTATAGTGGGGATCTATGTATTCTTTCCCCCACTCTTCTGAGAACCCTTATCCTATACTCGCTCTCATATAGTAGTTGGCCTAGAATCCAGTTCCTAGTCTTGGATTCGAGGAGTGAGGCCCTCTCAACATTTATCCTCCACCCAGTCTCAACCAGCAGCTTTCTTCTAAGCTGGCCTCCCTTCCCTATCACTAGGCCAGGCTTGCCTGCACGTATAACCATTTCTCCAAGGGTCTCATCGAAGTGGACGGATTTTATCTCAGCCTCGCTTGGCACGAGTTCCCGTACTATTCGTTCAGCCTCATCTTTAGGCTTCCTGACACTAGGATCCGTGCGTATAACCACCCTCTTCCTAATAGCCCTGGCTATCTTCTTGACTATGCTCATCTGCTCCATGATTATCCTAGGGTTACGCACATAGATCGCTATCTCAGGGCCTTCGAACTCGATTCTGGTTACCCCTGCCTCTGGAGGCATGTTGGAAAGCACTGTATCCCTTATCAGGACTATGCCTGTCTTAGCGTTCTGGAAGCCTCTACTAGCCTTGCTTCCCATCAACACTCATACCTCTCAGAGCCTAGTCTGGTAAGATGTATTCTTTTACGTGGAGATGAGGAGTATACGCTTCAACGCGCCTTTGCTAGAGCCTCCCTCCACTCATATCCCTTCAGCTTCAAGCCCTCCCCCGTTATTACAGCTACATCCACGCCGTTCCCTGTTGCTGTATCTCTCTTAAGAGCCGATGTAACGGCTCTTAAGACCAGCTTCTCAGCCTCCTCTATGGAGAGGTCCTCCCTATACCCGTCCTCTATAACCCCCATGGCTATAGGGGAGCCTGAGCCTGTTGCTATGTACTTCTCCTCTGTAAGTGTTCCAAACCAGTCCAGGTTGTAGAGCCGGGGGGCATCATCATATCCTCCCACGAGCAGCTGGACAATGTATGGGAACATCTTGGAGGAGGAGAATATGGCGTTTGACAGCAGGTTGGCTACAGCTGACACCTTCATAGGCTTCTTGAATAATAGTTTATACCTTCTAATCTCGTTTTTAATCCAGTCTGCAAGCATCTGCGCGTCGGCTACGAGGCCTGCCGTAGTCACAGCTATCCTATCATCAACAACGAGTATTTTCCTCGTCTTCTTGTGGGCTACATAGTAGCCTGTCGTGGCTCTACGATCAGCTGCAAGCAGCACGGCGCTCGATGTTCTTACACCCACCGTGGTGGTGCCGTGTTTGAGCATGTCGCGCAGAGCCGCATTATCCCTTAAGCCCAGCATGCATGTTCATCCCACAGAACCTTTACAGGACGCAGTCCTGTACAATAAGCGTACATATACTAGGACTATATAAAACTTATTTATCCACATCTTGCTAGGTGAGCTAGGAAGAGGAAGGGTTGAGCCAGCCTATACATACCATAGATCTGCCTAAGAAGGTTGTCGTGGGGAGAGGCGTTATAGAGGATGCTCCATCCTTTATAGCGGAGCTGCGTCTACCCCACCCCCTTCTCCTAGTCACGGGGCCGAGGGTTCTAGGCGTAGCTGGACGCCGCCTACAGGAGCTCCTAGAGGATAAGGGATACAGTGTATACAGCGTGGTGGTTGAGGAGGCTACTGTGAAGGAGGCTGAGAAAGTAGCATCCATGGCGAGGGAGACGGGTGCAGGCACAATAATAGGCCTGGGAGGGGGGAAGAGCATAGATGTGGCTAAGTATGCTTCATCCAAGACAGACAGGGTGTTTGTAAGCATGCCTACAGCCCCCTCGCATGACGGCGTTGCATCCCCCTTCGCCTCGCTTAAAGGGAGCACTAGTCACCCCATGTCTTTCAGGGCCAGGGAGCCCATGCTGATACTAGCCGACCTCGACGTGATGGCTGAGGCTCCTCGGAGGCTAGTTGCATCAGGGGTAGGCGACATGGTCGGCAAGTTCACAGCAGTGCTTGACTGGAGGCTGGCGCATAGGCTTCTAAACGAGTATTACGGGGAGTACGCTGCGTCCCTGGCACTCATGTCAGCCAAGCATGTTGCAAGGTATGTTAATGAAATAGCTAGGGGAGGGGCTGAGGGTGTGAGAATACTTGTGGAGGCCCTGATAAGCAGCAGCGTCGCCATGTGTATAGCAGGATCCACGAGGCCTGCCAGCGGCTCCGAGCATCTATTCAGCCATGCATTGGATCTAGTGGCGTCGCATCCAGCCTTACATGGAGAGCAGGTGGGTGTGGGTACAATAATGATGAGTTATCTTCACGGGAGGAACTGGAAGGCTATAAGGAAGGTTCTACGCATAGTAGGCGCACCAACCACTGCAAAAGAACTGGGAGTAACTGATGAACAAGTGCTGAAAGCCCTAGTCACAGCCCATAAGATCAGGCCTGAACGCTACACTATTCTCGGCGATAGGGGGTTGAGTTGGGAGGCGGCTGAGAAGCTTGCCAGAATAACAGGGGTTATAGACTAGGAGAGATGAGCGTCATGGAGGCCTCCCCAATCATAACGCTGCTCCCAGAGAACATGGCTAGGAAGGGTGTAATATTTGTGAGCGGGGAGGCGGGGCCTGAGTGCACTAGGTGTAAGCTTAGGAGGGTATGCATAGAGAACCTGAAGCCTGGACACGTGTACAGGGTTGTAAGAGCTAGGAGAATGACGCATAAGTGCCCGATCTACGGGACGGTGAGAGTAGTTGAGGTGGAGGAGGCTGAGTTTGAGGTGGCTGTGGAGCCTAGATTAGCCATGCCTGGAGCAATCATAAAATACAGGCCTATAAGATGCCCGTTCAAACTATGCCCCCACTACAGGTCATGCTCCCCTGAATTCATTAGGGGGGAGATCAGGGTTAAGATCCTTGAGGTTCGCGGCCCTCTTGAGTGTCCTCGGGGGCTTCGGCTACGCCTTGTCCTTGTACGGGCTGTTGACTAGGCTCTTCACCCTCCTCAGGCTTCTCCCCAGCTTCCCCTGTCTTTTCAGCAGGCTTCTCAGCTGGCTGCGGGTTAACATGCTTCTCGATGAATCTCACCTCCCTGATCCATGGCAGATACCTGAAGATCTCCGTTGCGGCAGCCTTCTTAGCATACTGTATGTCCTCGGCTAGGAACGCCTCCTCAGGTATTTCCACACTAACTACTCCGTCCTCACTCATGGTGACCTTGATTTTCTCCTCTGGTATCCTCCTCATACGTCTGTGTAGAAGTGCTTTGATTTTCTCCTCAGGCTCCTCTATCTTCCTCACAACCTTCAACTCGTATACTAGTGTCTTGCCTGCCAGGGGGTGGTTGAAATCCACTACTACGCGTCCCCCGCTCACGCTCTTCACTGTTGCTGGGACACCATTAACCTCGACTATTTTTCCAGGCCTGGGCTCTATGTTAGCCCGCCTGAACTCGCGTAGGGGGAGTATTCTCACCTTCCTGGGATCCCTTGCCCCATAGGCTTTTTCCGGCGGAACCTCTATTTCCTTCTCCACTCCCACGTCGAGATCATAGAGTGCTTCCTCAAGGCCTTTAACAATCCTCCCCTCCCCCAGCACTACTAGGAGAGGCTCATACACCTTATCCTCGCTGAAGATCTTCGCCTTCCTCGCTGTTTCAGCGCTGGTCGTCTCTATGATCTCACCTGTCTCCTTGATCCTGGCAGTATATTCTATGACTATGAAGTCCCCTTTCTTAAATGCCACTGCAATCACCGCTAGAAGCCGTGGGTACTACAAGTATTTTAATATGTTTCCGTTTCCCCATCCTAGGTCGTTGTAGGCTTCTCTAGGATGGGTTGCCTCATCTCCATGCTTCACTGTAGCCGCTCAGTATAGGGGTCATGGATATCCTCGGGTAAACGGCACACCCTGCATCCATGATGACTCCTCCCTCAGGGGCAAAGCTCATCACAGGCAACAATAAAGCAACACGCACAGACCCATAGAACCTTATCCAGGAAACTGTAGCATACTTTAAGCCTAGCCTGCGCGGCGGAGATACCATCCTAGGTCAAGCTTGTTCTCCACGCATACACTCCCCTTCTTCTCGAAGACTCCTAGGCCTAGCGCTTCTCCCCGCTTGTTGGCAACTATCACTAACTGCCTCCTCCTCGGCTTCCCACCCTTCACCCTTAACACCGAGGAGCATAGTATGTCCCTACCGTATAGGAAGAGCATCCCCGCCTTCTCTGAGACATAGACTACCCCTCTCTCAGCTATTCCAACAATGAGCTGTATTAGGGGTAGGGAAGGAGTGAATGAGCCTCTCCTCACCCATCCTAGGAACAAGCCTGCGGAGTATGGGTGTCTTCCAAGCCTGCCTATAATGCCTGTAAGCTTCTCCACCTCTGCTCCAAGTAGGTGGAGCTCCACCCAGTAGGCCTCCACAGCATATATTTCTCCTCCCCTAAGCACGTTTAGGGCTTCTTCTCCAAAACTATCTGCTAGGGTTTTTCTGAGGAGGCGCTTCTCCCAGGGGGAGGCCTTCCTGAACACTACTTCTCTTTCACCAGCCTGCATGTGAAGAAACCCTCCGTTCCATGCCTATGAGGATAAAGTCTGCGGCACATCTTTGCCTCCTCGAACAGCAGGCCTCTATACTCAATTAGCCCTGGATCCCCCACGCTTATTCCAGGCTCAGACACCCTCACACCGCTCCTCATCCTCAAAACCCTGCTGACAACATATTCGTTCTCCTCAGGCGCTATACTGCATGTCGAGTAAACTATTACGCCTCCGGGAGACGCTATATCAATGGCTGTTAAGAGGAGTTCGACCTGAAGGCTCGACGCTTTTTTAAGGTCACCTATAGTCCTGCTCCTCTTCCTCGAAGGATCCAGGGGTATTAATCCCTCCCCAGTGCAGGGAGCATCTAGGAGAACCTTGGAGAAAGTATTCTTCAATGGTGCCAGCATTCTTGCATCCATTCTCAGCACCACTGTGTTAGTGACACCCATCCGATTCAGAGATGCCCTCAGAGCCTTCACTCTCCTCCTCGAAGCCTCGACCGCCAGTATGGCCCCCCTGTTACCCATAAGCTGGGCGAGCTGGGTGGTCTTCCCCCCAGGAGCCGCAGCCATGTCTACTACAAGGTCATCCGCTGTGGGTGAGAGGGAATAGGCTGGAAGCATGGAGGCTGCACCCTGTATATAATAGTATCCAAGCAGGTATTCGAGCGTCGCTCCAAGGGATACTGTGCTCCCTGTAACCCAGAATCCATGCGGGGCCCAGGGTACGGGTTCAAGCCTGAAGCCCTTCTCCCTAAGCCTCGACTCCAGGCTACTGCACTCCGTCTTAAGGGTGTTGCACCTTATGGATCTCCTTAAAGGATGCTCACATGCTTCAAGGAACTCCACGGTCTCCTCGAGGGATCCGAAGATCTCAAGATATCTCTCCACCATGTATGGTAGATACCCGTACTTCTCAGCAAGCCTCACAGCCTGCCGCCCAGGCTTCACGTTAAAGATTTCTTCCATCCCGCCTCTAAGAAAAATTGTCGCGGGGCTGTATATGAAGTGCTCGAAACAGAGGCTAAGTTCAGGGTTGAGAGCCTGGAGCCCGTGAGGAGGCGCCTCAAAGATCTAGGCGCAGTGTTCCTAGAGGCATGCGAGGAGACCGACATATACTATAATTATGAAGCCGAGGTATGCGGGGATCTAGCCTTAAGCGACGAGGCGCTTAGGCTTAGAATAAGCAAGGGGGGAGCGGAGCTAACATATAAGGGCCCCCGGCTGGAAGGGCCTTATAAGAGCAGGGTGGAGCTAACAGTCACAGTATCGGATCCCGCCATGATGTCGGAGATCCTCAGGCATATAGGCCTAGCAGAGGCTGCCGTGGTTAGGAAGAAGAGAGAGAAATATGGGCTTGGAGACACGGTGATCTCCCTGGACTCCGTGGAGAGGCTGGGAACCTTCGTTGAAATAGAGTATGCTGGTGGGAGGGGAGACGCATCTAAGACTATAAGCAGGGTGGCGGGCCTCCTAGGCCTCACTAATCCTACCTCAAAGAGCTACCTTGAACTAATAGTAGAGGGCACTGCGGGGGAGAGGCATGCATAGAAGGATAATCACGCTCACAACGGATTTCGGCTACTCGGACCCCTATGTAGGCATAATGAAGGGGGTTATCCTGGCAATAAACCCTGAGGCCAGAATAATTGACATTAGCCACGGAGTTAGGCCTTACAGTATTATTCACGGAGCCTATGTCCTACTAGCCTCCTATAAGTGGTTTCCACAGGGCTCCATACATGTAGTAGTGGTTGATCCAGGAGTAGGTACGGGTAGGAGGGCGTTGATCATAAAAACCAGGAACTACTTGTTTGTCGGACCCGACAACGGCGTATTATCATGGGCTGCCCGCGAAGACGGTGTTGCAGAGATAATTGACGCCAGCCTATCAGAGTTCAGGCTGCCAAACCCCTCCCATACTTTTCATGGCAGAGACGTGTTCGCCCCTATAGCGGCGTGGCTTAGCCTAGGCTTCAAGCCCAAGGATCTCGGAGAACCTGTAGGCAGCATGGTTACCCTAAAGCCTCCCAGATGCGAGGCCTCGGAGAACACTATTGAGACTGAGGTCATAGTTGTAGACGGCTTCGGCAACCTTATACTTGGATGCAGGGGCCCCATGGGTCTGAAACCAGGGATGAAGGTACTGGTATCTGCCGGCGGCAGGGTTTTCCAAGCCTCCTTCACTCTGAGGTTCGCTGATGTCCCACCCGGACAAACGTTGCTGCATGTTAATAGCCTCGGCTTCCTAGAGGTCAGCGTTAATATGGGTAATGCCTCTGTCACCACGGGCCTAAAGGAGGGAGATGAGGTATGGTTGAAGAGAAGCTGAGAAGAGCTGTTTTTCCAGGAAGGTTTCAGCCTCCACACTACGGGCATCTGAGATCCATTAAGTGGGCCTTGGAGAGGGTGGAGGAGCTGGTAATAGTGATAGGCAGTGCTCAGGAAAGCCACACACTGGTCAACCCCTTCACTGCGGGGGAGAGGATGCTCATGGTTAAATCAATGCTTAGGGAGGAGGGAGTCGACTTGTCGAGAATATACATAGTTCCAGTTGCAGACATAGCTATGAACGCGGTATGGGTGACCTATCTCTCAATGCTCATACCGCCCATAGATGCCGTTGTATCGAGGAACCCGCTTGTACTACGCTTGTTCAGGGAGGCTGGGTACAGGCTTCTAGTACCGCCGGCCTTCGAACGCGAGCAGCTGATGGCAACGAAGATCAGAGACCTCATGTTGAGAGGTAATGATTGGACGAGATATGTTCCCCCAAGCGTCGCCAGAATAGTTGAGGAGATAAGGGGGGCTGAGAGAATACGTGAAATAGCTCTCAGAGACTAGTAGGGAAGCCTGGTGGCACAGGCATGCTGGTAATAGATGGCAGCATGGGTGAGGGAGGAGGCCAGATACTCCGCACAACGCTGGCCCTAGCGGCAGCCACACTTAAGCCTGTTAAGATTATTAATATTAGGGCTAAGAGGAGGAATCCAGGCCTCGCTAGGCAGCACATGGTCGCGGTCAAGGTTCTAGCAGCGCTGAGCAACGCCTCTGTGGAGGGCCTCAGCCTAGGCTCCACTACGCTTGTCTTCAAACCCAGGGAGCTTAGAGGAGGATCCTACAGGTTTGACATAGGTACTGCGGGCAGTGTAACACTGGTTATACAGGCCCTCACACCCCTATCAGCATTCCTCCCCGAACCCATTGAAATAGAGCTTAGAGGTGGGACGGATGTGCCTTGGAGCCCAACTATAGACTATATACGCAGCGTGTACTCCTGGTTCCTGCGGCGCATGGGCCTGGACATGGATGTGAGGCTGATTAGGCGGGGCCACTATCCACGTGGCGGAGGAGTGGTGAAGGTAACCGTGCCTAATCCTCCGAGAAGACTTAGGGGAATAACCATTGACCGTAGGGGCAGGGTGCTCAGAATACTGGGTAGAAGCCATGCTGTAAGGCTGCCGTCACACGTGGCTTTGAGGCAGGCGAGAGCGGCTGAAGATGCTCTGAGGAGGGCGGGGTACAGTGATGTAAGCATAGAGGCCGAGTACTATTCTAGGAGAAGTGACCCGCATCTAGGGCCTGGAAGCGGAATAACACTGTGGGCTGAGGCTCAGAGCAGCGTGCTGGGAGCCGATGCTCTGGGAGCCCGAGGCAAGCCTGCAGAAAAGGTTGGTGAGGAAGCAGCATCTAAGCTCCTCTACGAGCTTAGAACAGAAGCGGCTCTTGACTCCCATATGGGGGACATGATCATCCCTCTAGCAGGCCTCGCACACGGCTACACTGATGTCACCTGCTCTAAGGTGACCTCGCATACTGTGACAAACCTAGAGGTCACAAGGGTGATCCTGGGTATCGACGCCGACCTTACGGAGGGTTCTCCATGTAGGATCAGGGTCCATGGCCTCGGCTTATAGTAGTTCTCCTAAGAGCTGTGAGGGCTATTCTACAGGCGGCTTCAACCATGGGTTCCAGGCCTAACCCTGTCTCAGCCGACACTACATACACGTTTTCATAGCCTCTTCTCCTCAGCTCCTCAACTATGGTTTCCGCCTCCCCTACGCCCAGCAGGTCAGCCTTATTCACACCTACAATTATTCTCTCCCTACCAGTGATCCTCGTAATAGTGTTGTCAAGCAGGCTGAACTGCTGCTTCAGGTCATAGTAGGCTTGGGGGGAAGGATCTACCAGGAATATGAGTGAATCTGCCAGATGCCTTATTGCCAGGATAGCCTTCATCTCTATCTCATTCCTCTCCTCCAGAGGCCTGTCAAGAATGCCTGGAGTATCTATGAGCTGATACCTCGTCTCCCCTAAGAACATGTGGCCGACCATTATGCTCTTAGTTGTGAAGGGGTAGGAGGCTATTTCAGGCCTCGCCCTCGAGAGCCTTGAGAGAAGCGTTGACTTACCTGAGCTTGGAGCCCCAGCTATGATTATCTTAGGCTCATCCATGACTATTCCAGGAGCCCTTGAAAGAGCTATAACTCCCCTTTTAACTATGCCTAGACACTTCTCCCTTCTAAGCACCGATATCATTCTGCCCACAGCCTCCCTCCTAAGCCTGGAGGCTTCACGCGGATTCTCTGATGCAAGGATCCTATAGCGATACGTCTCATATATTCTCCTCAGAATGCGTGGCATGTAGCGTAGCCTGTAGACGCATTTACCGTACATTCCGTTGCATGCTAGTTCAGCCAGCTCAGCGTAAAATGGCGGCATGCTCTTAGGGCTAGGAAGATGCTTGACGAATAGCAGTCTACCCGTAATAATGTCGTACACCCTGCCCATCAACCTCAGCTCGGATTCATAGTATTTTCCACCCCTCTCCAACGATAGTTTTCTCCTAGTGATCCTTGAGACTATTTCATCAGGAGTAGGGACATATATTTTCTTCATGATCTCCGGTATCGGCTCCAAGTCTCAGCACCCCCTCTTAAAATAGCCTGAACTCTATGAAGGGGGATTAGTGTTTCCTCCTCGTCCCTGCATTTAACATGAATGTACGCCTTATCTACATGCCTTATACATGAGGCACTAATATGCTTGAAGCCCCTTGGGTCAAGCCTATCTATGATTACCACGCTGTACTGGTCTTTATCCCTGCTCCACAGCACACGTATCAGCTCGTTTCTTATGGTGTTTTTCTTCACGGCTGGCCTGCACTTCCACTGTGACCTGTTCTGCTAGTTCCCTAATAAGATGGGTTCTCCGAGCCCATCTAATAATCCCTGCAATATGCTTCTCATTTACGCCTGTAAGCCTCGCCAATATTCGGGGAGGCGGAGGGCCTTCCTTCACAGCCATGCATACATAGTAGGCTATAGCCAGCTTGACTCTAAGGGTGCGGGATGAGAGCCTGGGATAATTATCCATCAGTGTTAACGCCCTCTTAACGCATGGATGCCTGGAGACAATAGTGCTCATCAGCCTGGAGGTGTCTCTACGAACATATATTCTAACATGCCTATGCTGATCCACGTATAGCTTCAATGCATCATTATTTATCACGTATCCAGGCTTGGTTTTCCTAAGCACTCTGAGAGCCTCTCTAATTCCATGCTTGCTGGGGGGAGCCGTGGCACCATGCCTTACAACGCCCTCTTGAAGGGATGTGCTCCTAGAAGCCTCGTATATCTTGCCTACTACGCAGCCGCAGTCGCCGCATACTATGTCGCCTGATGAGTAGTCCCAGATAATGTTCTTCGAGCCGCAGCACGGGCATCTGAGATCCCCCATAGTGTCCACGGTTCCCCAGGGGGGAATCATACTATAATTGTTGGAGCAGGCTACTAGTGTGGGGGAGGGGGTGGGGGCAGGGTAAAACTATTCCGCGGCCTAAGAGTTAATTAGTATCCTTTGCTTCCAGTCTAGGTGTAAGTGATGGGGTATGACGGGGTACAATGTCTACGGTATGGGGGCAACTACCGTCGGCATAAAGGCAGCGGATGGAGTTGTTCTAGCCTCGGAGAAGAGGGCTAGCTATGGAGGATACATTGTAAGTAGAAGTGCTAGGAAGGTTTTCGCCATTAATGATAGATTCGGCATAGCTTGTGCAGGGCTTTTCGCCGACATGCAGGCTATAAGCCGTATGCTTAAAGCTGAGATAAGCTACTATGAGGTGGAGCTTAAGAGGAGGATGAAGGCATCTGCCGCTGCTAAGCTTCTAGCCAACATATTGTACTCATATAAGCTTATGCCGCTGCTTTCAGAGACCCTTTTCGGAGGGGTGGATGAGGAGGGGCCCCACCTCTTCGTCATGGATCCACTGGGATCCATGATAGAGGATAACTATGCCTCTGTAGGCTCAGGCGCCCCCATAGCCATAGGCTTGCTTGAAGCCAGGTATAAGGAGGATCTAGGCGTGGAGGATGCTAGGAGCCTGGCAGTAGAGTCTATAAAAGTTGCTGTGGAGCGGGATGCTATATCGGGTGATGGCATAGATTTGCTGGTAATCACGCCTAGAGGTGTAAGGGAGGAGACCCTCCCCCTAGGGTGAAGATAACACGGGGTTCGATTACTCTAGGGCTAGGAGAGCGCAGGCACTGCTCTCCAAGAAGGTTTCCTTCAGCGATGAGTTTGGGCCTATACGTAGGGTTGCAGGGCTGGACGTCTCCTACTTTAAGACTCCTGGGGGGATGTGCGGTGTTGCTGTGGCAGTGCTCCTCGAATACCCCTCTATGAGGCTTATCAAGTACGGCTATGCATCCGCCCCTCCCCCCATCCCCTACGTGCCTGGATTCCTCGCCTTTAGGGAGGCCCCCCTCCTCCTTAAAGCATGCCTCCCCGTATGCGGAGAAGCGGATCTCCTTGTGGTTGACGGTCACGGAGCTTCTCATCCTAGAGGCCTCGGAATAGCCAGCCATATTGGAGTAGTGTTAGATAAGCCTAGCATAGGTGTGGCTAAGAAGAGGCTGGCGGGAGGAGTAGTAGAGTCGGGCGGTGAGATGCTCCTAGTACTGCATGGACAGGTGGTTGGGGTTCTGCTTAGAGTGAGGGGGCGCAGCCTCTACGTCAGCACGGGTCATAGGGTTTCACCTAGAACTGCAGGCAGACTTGTGGAGAGGATGATGCGTGGAGGCAGGTTGCCCGAGCCTACGAGGATTGCTGATATGATCTCACATGAGCTTGTATCCAGGCTTAGGTCTTCTCACTGCACCCGCAGAAGCGGCGAAGAACAGCCTTAATTATGCTGCTACTACTAGTAGGGCACTCCTCTCCCATTATCCTGGCCGGAAGCTTTAGGACCTCAACTCCTCTGAGGCCCCTCTGCTCAAGCTTCCTCTTAAGCTCGCCGGGCTTGTAGGGTTGATCAGGGCCCAGCACAACTATGTCTGGACGCAGCTCTACGACCCGTTTCAACAAGTCTTCCTCTCCGCCTAGAACCGCTTTTCTAACATACCTTATGGCTGAGACTAATTCTAGCCTGCAGTTCTCGGGGAATATGGGGCTTCTACCCTTACTTCTCCTAACATTCCTATCCCTAGCTATTATGACGTATAGTTCGCCGAGCCTGCTAGCCTCCCTGAGGAAGTATATGTGGCCTGGGTGAAGCAGGTCGAATGTTCCTGCCACGAGCACTCTACGCTGCCTAGGCATGCTCCAAGAAGGCTCAAGCACGCCTAGATATTTGAGAGAGTCCAGTAGGCCTTCAGCATACGATGATGCTACGAGAGCTGTAGCTGGATCCCCCTTGCCGAGATAGTATTCAGCATCCTCCAGGTATCTGCGTACAGCCTCGATGAGCGCCTGGTAGTTGAGGTTTCCTTCAGGTACAGCTAGGTTTCTAAGCGCTGCCTTCAGGCCTGCTATGTATCTTGACGCCCTCTCCTCAAGCTTCCCCACGTCTGCCTCCAATCATGTGCACCCTTACTGCTTCCTCCTCAATGAAATGCATCTTGCCGGGAACTATAAGCATGTGGGGTGGGGGAGGAAGGCACTCACAGCTCTTCAGCTCAGAGAAGCGTCCTGCAACCAGCTTCTCCTCACTAAACCCTATTCTAGCAAGGCCTATCGCCACTGTGTCTCCGCTTACCACCCCCTCCCCCCTCATATCCTCAACCCTGAGGAGCAGCTCCACAGCCTCCCCCACGCTCATACCCTTCCCATCCTCCCTGACGTCAAGGTAGAAGAGCGTGTGAAGCCCCCTCACCGCATTCTCCTTCAACACGTCGTAGGGATACTCTGAGACTATTCCGTCCCTAGGGTAAACTATGGTGGCGGACTTGCCGAACTTGTAGGCGAATAGGCCTGAAGCCGAAATAGCGGCGCAGTGTGCTGAGACCCCGTAGATTATTCTGACACTGTATCCTCGCCTAACAGCCTCCAACCGCAGGGCGGCATGAGTCGTGGCGATCATTGGGTCACCGATCACGGCTAGGGCTGGGTTTAACCCCTTCTCCAATGCTGAAAATATCTTGGCGCCGCTCTCATCCTCTATGTCCCTCCTAGAAAGTATTATGGGATGCTTACCGGCGATCTCACCCACCTTTTCAGGAGTCCACGGTGATCCAGGAACGGTGTAGTGTTCGAGGAACACCACATCTGATCCTCTAAGAGCATCCTCCGCAGCCCTGGTCAGATACTTAGGGGTTAATCCCAGTCCAACCAGGTAGAGCACAGGCTTCACGGCCATTCATCCTTTAAGGACTGTGTGAGGTGTGGCGGGCCCGCCGGGATTCGAACCCGGGACCTACGGGTTAAAAGCCCGCCGCTCTACCTGGCTGAGCTACGGGCCCATAGGAGCCTCAAAAGCAAGAATAGCATAACTCTAAATTAAGCACTGCGGTGGAAGCATAAATGAAGCCAGCCTGCATCGAGGAGGAGCGGTCATCGTATTAAGCATACGCGAAAAATTTATTATTGCATGCTGTATGAGCCGTTTCCAGTGCACCCCCCAATAAGGTTGAGTCTCCATGGTTACAAGGTTTAATGTTTTAGATCATGAATTAGTCCCCAAGCATGAGGTGCTGAAGCCCTCGGAGGCAGTAGAGGTGCTTAGAAAGCTAGGCACAACGCCCGACAAGTTGCCCTGGATACGTGCATCCGACCCTGTAGCCAGGGCTATTGGAGCGAAGCCTGGGGACATTGTGAAGATAACTAGGCGGAGCCCCACAGCAGGGGTAAGCATAGCATACAGGTTTGTGATAGCAGGGTGAGCTGAATGTCGTTTCCAACACCTGAGGATAGATGGATTATCAGTAAGGCATTCTTCCAGGAGAAAGGCCTTGTAAGGCAGCACTTGGACTCCTATAATGACTTCATTGAGAACAAGCTTCAGGAAATAATAAATGAGAATAATAGGATCGAGACTGATATTCCAGGCTTCTACATAAAGCTGGGTAAGGTGAGGATAGGGGAGCCGAGGGCCAGGGAGGCCGATGGCGGGGAGCATGCCGTTACACCTATGGAGTGCAGGTTCAGGAACATAACCTATGCTGCCCCCATATTCCTCGAGATGAGTGTGGTTGAGAACGGTATTGAAAGCGAGCCTAGGGAGATAATGATAGGCGAGATGCCTATAATGCTGAAATCGGCTAAGGATCCTATATCCAAGATGAGCCCCGAGGAGCTTATTAAGATAGGGGAGGATCCTAAGGATCCTGGAGGCTACTTCATAGTCAACGGTTCTGAAAGGGTTATTGTAACCCAGGAGGACCTGGCTGTCAACAGGGTTCTAGTAGATGTTGTCAAAGGCAATGCGGCGGCGACTCATGTGGCAAAGGTTATATCGGCGACATCGGGGTACAGGGTTCCATTAAGGCTGGAACGCCATAAGGATGGGACACTGCACGTGGACTTCTCCTCGGTTCCCGGGAAAATACCCCTTGTAGTCATGATGAGGGCCTTAGGATTAGAGAAGGATGTGGAGATAGTTTACGCTGTTTCACTCGACCCCGAGATCCAGAATGAGCTTATACCCTCCCTAGAGCAGGCAAGGCCGATAGCGACAGTTGAGGATGCCTTAGACTTCATAGGCAATAGGGTTGCAATAGGTCAGACCAGGGAGAACAGGATAGCGAAGGCTGAGCAGGTTATAGACAGGTATCTCCTCCCACACTTAGGGACAAGCCCTGAGGATAGGAGGAAGAAGGCATACTATCTAGGGCAGATGGCCAGCAAGCTGCTGGAACTCTTCCTGGGTAGGAGGGAGCCCGACGACAAGGATCACTATGCTAATAAGAGGCTTAAGCTTGCTGGAGAACTCCTGGCCTCGGTCTTCAGAGTAGCGTTCAGGGTGTTTGCCCGGGACCTCAAATACCAGGTTGAGAGGGCAAGGGCTAAGAATAGGAAAATCAACCTCAACACTCTTGTAAGAATGGATGTTATAACCGAGAGGGTTAGACACGCGCTGGCCACGGGCAACTGGGTTGGAGGGAGAACAGGGGTAAGCCAGCTTCTAGACAGGACGAACTGGATGTCGATGCTAAGCCACCTTCGAAGAGTAGTCTCGCCTCTAAGCAGAAGCCAGCCTCACTTCGAGGCCAGGGACCTCCACCCCACGCAGTGGGGTAGGATATGCCCCTTCGAGACCCCTGAAGGCCCCAACTGCGGCCTCGTTAAAAACCTCGCCCTAATGGCATACCTCTCAGTAGGCATAGATGAGTCGAATGTTGAGAGAACCCTATACTCGCTAGGCGTCATACCCTTAGAGAAGGTGGTGAAGGAGGCTTCAAGGGGACGGACCCCCAGCTATGTTACCGGTGGAAGCAAGGTATTCCTGAATGGGAGGCTGATAGGATATCATCCTGACGGGGAGAAGCTTGCAAGGGAGATAAGGAGGCGCCGCAGGGCAGGGATGCTGGACCCCGAGGTCAATGTAGCCCACTATAAGGACCCCTACATAGACGAAGTCTACGTGAACTGCGATGCCGGGAGGGTTAGGAGACCCCTATTCATAATTGAGGCTGGAGCCCTCAAGCTGAAGCCCGAGCATGTGGAGAGGATCAGGAAGGGGGAGTGGGGCTTCGAGGATCTGGTTAAACACGGCATAGTAGAATACCTGGATGCTGAGGAAGAGGAGGATGCCTACATAGCCCTAGACCCCGATAAAATCACACCTGAGCACACCCACATGGAGATATGGACGCCGGCTATTCTAGGAATAGCTGCTGCAACCATACCTTATCCGGAGCATAACCAGTCTCCCAGAAACACGTATCAGGCTGCAATGGTTAAGCAGGCTTTAGGCCTATATGCATCCAACTTCCAGCTCAGAACGGATTCTCGTGGACACTTCCTACACTACCCTGAGAAACCATTGGTTCAGACCAAGGCCCTTGAAGCCATAGGGTATAATGAGAGGCCTGCGGGGCAGAACATGGTTGTAGCAATAATGTCCTATACTGGCTACAATATAGAGGACGCCCTAATATTCAATAGGTCGGCTGTTGAGAGGGGGCTGGGACGGTCAACGTTCTTCAGACTATACGCGGCGGAGGAGCGGAAGTATCCCGGCGGGCAGGAGGATCGAATAGAGATACCTGAGCCTGGTGTAAGAGGGTATAAGGGCAGACAGGCCTACGAGAAGCTGAGCGAGGACGGCATAATAGAGCCTGAAACCCCTGTGGGCGGTGGAGACGTGCTGGTAGGCAAGACGAGTCCTCCGAGATTCATGGAGGAGTACAGGGAGATGGGTTTGACAGCAGCTCAGAGGAGAGACACATCCGTCACCATGAGGCATGGGGAGAAGGGCATAGTGGATATGGTTATGATAACGGAGACGAGTGAGGGTAATAGGCTGATAAAGGTTAGGGTGAGAGACCAGAGGATGCCTGAAATAGGAGACAAGTTTGCCAGCAGGCATGGGCAGAAGGGAGTTATAGGGATGCTCCTACCCCAGTATGATCTACCCTACACTGAGGACGGCATTGTGCCGGACATCATAATCAACCCCCATGCATTCCCATCAAGAATGACTCTAGGACAACTTATGGAGAGCATTGCAGGCAAGGTGGCGGCGCTTCAAGCCAGATTTGTGGATGCGACCCCCTTCTACAAGGAGCCTATGGATAAACTGGAAGTAGAGCTCACGAGGATGGGGTATCCCGGAGATGGCACTGAGATAATGTATGATGGTAGGACGGGAGAGCTCATCAACTCTCCTATTTACATAGGCCTAGTATACTATCAGAGACTCCACCACATGGTTACAGATAAGATGCATGCGAGGGCCCGTGGACCCGTGCAGATACTGACTAGGCAGCCAACGGAGGGCAGGGCTAGGGAGGGAGGCCTAAGATTCGGCGAGATGGAGAGGGACTGCCTGATAGGCCATGGAGCAGCCCTACTACTCCAGGAGAGACTGCTCGAAGAGTCTGATAAGACTATAATATACGTCTGCGAGCTATGCGGGCATATAGGATGGTATGATAGGAATAAGGGTAAGCTGATATGCCCGATCCATGGGGATAAGGGTAAGCTCCACCCAGTCAAGGTGTCCTACGCTTTCAAGCTCCTCGTACAGGAGATGATAAGCATGGGCATAGCAGTACGCCTCAAGCCTGGAGACCTGTTTGAGAGGTGAGAAGCATGCCTGAGAAAATAATTAAGAGCATAAGCTTCGGCATACTATCCCCCTCAGAGATAAGGAAGCTTTCCCGCACAGCAATAGTCACAGCTGAAACATACGATGAGGACGGGCTGCCTATACCAGGAGGACTAATGGATCCAAGGCTGGGGGTAATAGAGCCCGGGCAGAGATGCCAGGTCTGCGGAAACACCATGGCTAACTGTCCAGGACACTTCGGGCACATAGAGCTGGCTAGGCCAGTAATACATGTTGGATTCGTAAAGCATATACATGACATATTGAGGGCGACGTGCAGGCACTGTGGAAGGCTGCTGATACCTCAGGAGGAGATAGACAGGTATCTCAGGCTCCTGGAGAAGCTTGAGAAGAAATGGCCTCTCCTAGCACTCAGACTAATAGAGCATGTGAAGAAGAAGGCTATAAAGAGGATGGAATGCCCCCACTGTGGGGAGAAGCAGTATAAGATAAGGCTGGAGAAGCCTACCACGTTCTACGAGGAGCGTAGGGGAGGAGTTGTAAGGCTAACCCCCATAGATGTTAGGTCGAGGCTGGAGCGGATACCTGACAGCGATGTAAGGCTGCTGGGCCTGGATCCCAAGGAGGCGAGGCCTGAATGGATGGTTCTAACGGTTCTCCCTGTACCTCCAATACAGGTACGCCCCTCCATTCTGCTTGAAAGCGGTATAAGAGCCGAGGACGACCTAACCCATAAGCTCGTAGATATTGTTAGAATAAATGAGAGGTTGAAGGAGAGCATAGAGGCAGGCGCGCCTCAGCTGATCGTAGAGGACCTTTGGTCGCTTCTCCAATACCATGTTACAACATATATTGACAATGAGGTTCCAGGAATACCTCCAGCCAAGCATAGGGCTGGCAGAGTTTTAAGAACCCTTGCCCAGAGGCTTAAAGGCAAGGAAGGCAGGTTTAGGGGGCATCTCTCAGGCAAGCGTGTAGACTTCTCCGCTAGGACGGTCATATCCCCTGACCCTAATATAAGCATAAATGAGGTTGGGGTTCCCTTAGACATAGCCAAGATACTGACAGTTCCATTAAAGGTATCATACTGGAATGTTGATGAGGCTAGGCGCTACGTCATCAACGGCCCTGAAAAGTGGCCTGGAGCAAACTACATAATAAGGCCTGATGGGAGGAGAATAGATCTTAGATTCGTGAAGGATAGGAAAGCGTTGGCTGAGACGATAACACCTGGCTTCATCGTCGAGCGTCATCTAATAGATGGGGACATAGTACTCTTCAACAGGCAGCCAAGCCTGCATAGGATGTCCATTATGGCGCATCTGGTCAAAATACTTCCAGGCAAGACTTTCAGGCTGAACCTGCTTGTCTGCCCGCCATATAACGCTGACTTCGACGGGGATGAGATGAACCTCCACGTACCTCAGACAGAGGAAGCCCAGGCAGAGGCAAGGGAACTCATGCTTGTCCAGAACCAGATCCTCTCGCCGAGATATGGTGGGCCAATAATAGGAGGCCTTCAGGACTATATTAGTGGAGCCTACCTCCTAACCTCTAAGGCAACGTTTCTCACAAAGAGAGATGTGGTTGAACTCCTAGCTGCAGGGGGGTATGAGGGACCCCTGCCTGAACCAGCTATATTGTCGCCGAAGAAGCTGTGGACGGGGAAGCAGGTCTTCAGCCTCTTCCTGCCAAGCGACTTCAACTATAAGAAGAAGGCCAACATCAATGTTGGCGAAATGGCATGCGAGGATGAGGAATGCTTCCACGACTCATACGTCGTCATCAAGAAAGGCAAGCTTCTCCTAGGAGTGATAGATAAGAAGTCTATTGGAGCACAGCAGCCTGAAAGCCTCATACACTTCATAGCCAAGGAGTACGGGTATGACGCTATACGCGAGTTCTTCGACAAGGCCTTCAAGATATTCCTCCGCTACATAGAGAAGCATGGGTTCACCATGACCCTCAGCGACGTCGAGATACCAGTAGAGGCTGAAGAGAAGATACAATCGATCCTAAGTGAAGCTGAGGAGAAGGTCAGGGAACTAATAGCGCAGTTCAACCAGGGTGTCCTAGAGCCAATACCTGGGAGAACAGCTGAGGAAACCCTTGAGCTGAGAATAATGGAGGTCCTGGCAGAGGCAAGGGATAGGGCTGGAGAAATAGCGGCAGAATACCTCGATCCCTTCAACCACGCGTTCATCATGGCCCGCGCTGGTGCTAGGGGAAGCCCCCTTAACCTCACACAGATGGCGGCAGTGCTTGGACAGCAATCTGTGAGAGGCGAACGTATAAGCAGGGGATACAAGGATAGAACACTGCCACACTTCAGGAAAGGGGACATAGGAGCCGCTGCCAGAGGCTTCGTGCGCAGCAGCTTTAGAAGAGGCCTCACACCTACAGAGATGTTCCTACACGCAGCAGGAGGCAGGGAGGGATTAGTAGACACCGCTGTGAGAACATCTCAGAGCGGATACATGCAGAGAAGGCTTATCAACGCCTTACAGGATATAAGAGTAGAGTACGACCGCTCAGCACGCCTGCCAAACGGCGCTATAGTGCAGTTTACCTACGGGGAGGATGGGGTAGACCCCATGAGAAGCATACATGGAAAAGCCGTTGATGTCAACAGGATTGTCGAAAGAGTCGTAGGGTGGAAGAGGTGAAGAGCCATGGGGGGTAAGAAGACATCCAGGAAAAGCTCCGGGAAGAAGCAGGGCAAAACCTCAGGCTCGAAGAAGAGCAGGGCGGGAGGAAAGAAATCCAGGAAGACTAGGCGCGAATCAGGCTTAGAGAAGCATATTGAGAAAGAATTGAAACGTGTTTCAGAAGTCCTGCCTCCAAGCCTCATAGAGGAGCTGAGGACGAAGCTCCTGGAAGTGAAGGACATAATCACCAAGGAGGAGGCTTCAAGGATCATCGAGCTGGCTAGGCTCGACTACCTGAACAACCTTGTAGAGCCTGCTGAACCTGTTGGAACAGTGGCTGCACAATCCATGGGGGAGCCTAGCACGCAGATGACGCTTAGAACATTCCACTTCGCAGGCGTCAGAGAGCTTAACGTTACCCTCGGCCTCCCACGCCTCATAGAGATAGTTGATGCTAGGAAAACCCCCTCCACGCCCATAATGACAATATATCTCGACGAGGAGCACAGAGGGGATAGGGAGAAGGCGAAGGAGGTTGCCAGGCGCATAGAGCTGACAAAAGTGGAGAATGTGACCAGGAGGCATGAGATAGAACTCTACGAGGATCCCGAGACAGGCAACTATATCTTCACAGTGATCCTCGAGCTGGATCCAGTAATGCTCGAGGATAAGGGGGTGTCAAGAGACAGGATAATTAAAGCATTATCGAAGCTCAAAAACATAGAGGTAAGCGAGGATCCTGAGAACCCTTACAGGATTATTGCATCATCCGTTGCAAGAGACCTAACACACATGCAGCGTATAAAGGAGCGCATCCTAGGCGTCAAGCTCAAAGGCATAAAGGGCATTCGACGAGTAATCATTCAGAAGCGTGGAGACGAGTTCGTGCTTATGACTGATGGCTCAAATCTCGAACATGTGCTTGAAGTCAAAGGCATTGACCCAACCCGTACTAGGACCAACAATATCAATGAGATAGAGCATGTGCTTGGAATAGAGGCTGCTAGAAGAGCCATAATAGACGAGATAAACAATGTTCTAGAGGATCAGGGTTTAGACGTGGATATAAGGCATGTCATGCTGGTGGCGGATGCCATGACCCGTACAGGGGAGGTTAAGCAGATAGGCAGGCATGGAGTTTCAGGGGAGAAGGAGAGCATACTGGCTAGAGCAGCCTTCGAGATGACTGTGAGACACTTATTCGACGCTGCTGCGAGAGGCGAGACAGATATGCTGACAGGGGTTACAGAGAACGTTATCGTAGGCCAGATAATCCCTATGGGGACAGGAGTAGTAGACTTATATATGTCTCCCTCAAAGGCTAGACCCCCGGGCCAAGGTGAATAGCTGTGTCGTTCGAAGGATCGCTGCGGATGACCCTCCGCACAGGGAAAGTCGTGCTAGGGGCTAAGGAGACCCTGAAGCTGGTGCGGCTGGGGAAAGCTAAGATGGCAGTAGTCGCTGCAAACACTCCTCCAGACAAGAAGCGGGACCTGAAATACTACGCTAGGCTTTCAGGCATACCCGTATACGAGTATCCGGGCACCAGTGTAGAGCTCGGAGCTCTCTGCGGCAAGCCGTACACCGTGTCAATGCTTGCAATAATAGATCCAGGGGACTCGGATATATTGGAGCTTGTTAGAGGTGAGGAGTAGCCGTGCCTCAGATAAGGCTGACAGCCGAGGAAATGCGCTACATATCCTTGTTCCAAGACATAACAGGTGCTACTGCCAGGGACTGCATAATAGATGAGGAGAATAATAGACTCATATTCCTTGTAGCGAAGGGGCAGGCAGGCCTAGCTATAGGTAGAGGAGGAGTCAACGTTAAGAGGCTTAGGAAAATACTTGGAAAGGACATAGAGGTTGTAGAATACTCCGACGACTTCGAATCACTCGTCAGAAACATATTCATGCCTGCAAGGGTGAGGTCGATCAAGGTTATACAGATGCATGATGGTAGGAAGAGAGTTAGAGTCGCTGTTGAACCCAAGGATAAGGGCCTAGCTATAGGCAGGGGAGGCAAAAACGTGTCCAAGGCAAGGCTAATACTGAAACGATACCATGATATAGATGACGTGGTAATAGACTAGTAGAGCTAAGCTTAAAACCCCCGTGTAACCTAGGGCTCTGGGAGATGAGAAGTGACGGGTAAGAAGGCGCCTAACGGCTTCTATACTGCTAGGAAGCTGAGGCAGAAGAGGCTGAAGTTCAGGTGGAGTCAAAGAGAGTTTAAGATAAGGATGCTCGGCCTTAAGAGGAAATACGATCCGCTTGAAGGAGCCCCCATGGCTAGAGGCATAGTCCTGGAGAAAATAGGAGTGGAGGCTAGGCAGCCCAACTCGGCTGTTAGGAAATGCGTGAGGGTACAGCTAGTTAAGAATGGAAGAGTTGTTACAGCGTTCGTTCCCGGTGACGGTGGGCTCAACATGATAGACGAGCATGACGAGGTGCTTATAGAGGGTATAGGCGGCCCTAGAGGGCGCTCCATGGGCGATATTCCTGGAGTCCGCTACAAGGTTGTGCTTGTTAACGGCGTGTCTCTCAAGGCTCTCCTAGAGGGCAAGAAGCAGAAGCCGATGCGTTAGGGCTCGGAGGCTCCGAACCCCTCGTCACGCTCCATTCTCTCCTGCTCCTCAACCAGTCTTTCATCAACATATATGGGTTTACCTGAAACCAGGGCGAGGTATATTGCATGGCTTGGAATCATCCTGCGTCTTATCCTTATGGAGTCGAGCCTAAGCTCAAGCGTGGCGGTGTACAGGTAGGTCTCCCTGTCAAGCTCGTTTATTATCACCCTGTCAACGAAGCTTCCAAGCTCCTCCAAGATCTTGTTGAAGGATAGGAGAAGCTCAAATATGCTTTCCCTATCTCCAGGCTCAGCATACCCCGAGTCCTGCAGCTTATTTATAGCCAACACTATGTCGGGGGGAACATAGTATAATGTAAACATCTTGCCGTTCTCCAGGTGGCATGAGATCACTGGTACGTGGGGAGGCGCAGGCGTCACGAATGCCTCAACATGCTCCACTCTGACAAGTCTTCCACCCACTCAGAGCACCCACTGTATCAGGAGTGCTGTACCAGCCTTAATTAGTTCTTCTCGGATAATGCATGTGGAAAGTATTTATAAGGAGGAGGCTTAGAAGCCCTAAAAGGTGCTAGTAGGTGTCCAGGGAAGCTGAGGCAATGGACGTGAGGCCTGAGGAGATAAGGCTTTTCGGCAAGTGGAGCTACGAGTCAGTGGATGTTAGGGATCCAAGCCTTAAGAGATACTTGTCCCTGAGGCCCGTATGGATCCCTCATACGGGAGGCCGCCACGAGCATAGGAGGTTCGGCAAGGCTGAGGTCCCAATAGTTGAGAGGCTTATGAACAAGCTCATGTTTCCCGGGAGAAACACCGGTAAGAAGCACCTGGCATACAATATTGTGAAGAAGGCTTTCGACATCATATATCTTAAGACAGGTGAGAATCCACTCCAAATCCTGGTTAGAGCTGTGGAGAACGCTGCTCCGCGGGAGGAGACCACTAGAATAATGTTTGGAGGAATAGTCTACCATGTAGCCGTAGACGTGTCCCCGCAGAGACGCATAGACCTGGCGCTCAAATACATTGTTGAGGGGGCTAGGAGAGCAGCCTTCAATAACCCTAAGCCGATAGAGGAGTGCCTGGCCGACGAGATAATAGCTGCTGCAAACTATGATGAGAAGAGCTACGCCATACAGAAGAAGGAGGAAATAGAGAGGATAGCTCTAAGCTCAAGGTAGATGAACGGCCTGCAATACACTGCAACCAATACTTGCCCCGCATCCAAGCACATGTTTTCCATCAGGTTAGAGGAAACCCTTATATCGGGGTCCATACCGTAGAAAATCCAGCCTGGAAAGGTATGCGTCGAGGTGAATAGGAATGAGCAGCAAGCCTCACTTAAACCTGGTAATAATAGGGCATGTAGACCACGGTAAGAGCACACTGGCAGGCCACCTGCTCTACAGGCTGGGCTTCATAGAGGAGAAGAGGCTACGCGACCTGGAGGAGGAGGCTAAGAAGAAGGGCAAGGAGTCCTTCAAGTATGCATGGGTTCTAGACAGACTTAAGGAGGAGAGGGAGAGAGGCCTTACAATAGATCTAGCGTTCCTCAAGTTCGAGACGAAGAAATACATGTTCACCATCATAGATGCACCAGGCCACAGGGACTTCGTGAAAAACATGATTACAGGCGCCAGCCAGGCCGATGCAGCAATAGTCGTCGTGTCGGCTAGGAAAGGTGAGTTTGAAGCAGGTATGAGCGCTGAGGGCCAGACGAGAGAGCACTTGATCCTTGCTAAAACCATGGGTATAAGCCAGTTCATAGTAGCTGTAAACAAGATGGATGCCACTGATCCTCCGTGGAGCAAGGAGAGATACGAGTATGTTAAGAACGTGCTCGGCAAGTTCATGAAGACATGGCTTCAAATGGATCCAAGCAAGATTCCATTCATACCTGTGTCAGCATGGACTGGAGACAACCTCATTGAGAGAAGCATCAACATGCAGTGGTACAATGGCCCCACACTGGTAGAGGCGCTTGACATGCTTGAGACACCTAAGAAGCCTGTGGACAAGCCTCTCAGAATACCCATACAGAACGTCTACGCCATCTCAGGGGTCGGAACAGTGCCTGTAGGGAGAGTGGAGACAGGCGTTCTGAGAGTAGGGGATAAGGTAGTATTTATGCCTCCTGGAAAAGTGGGAGAAGTGAGAAGCATAGAGATGCATCACCAGAGAATGGAGAAAGCCGAGCCTGGAGACAACATAGGCTTCAATGTGAGGGGAGTATCAAAGAACGATATAGCTAGGGGAGACGTGGCAGGCCACCTGGACAGCCCGCCCACAGTTGCAGAGGAGTATACTGCCAGGATAATCGTGATCTGGCATCCAACAGCCATAACGCCGGGATACACACCTGTAATCCACGCGCACACAGCCAGCATAGCGTCAAGGATAACGGAGATAGTAGCTAAGCTTGATCCTAGGACAGGCAAGATCCTGGAGAAGAATCCAGCCTTCATCAAGCAGGGAGACGTCGCTGTCGTGAAGTTCAAGCCGATAAAGCCCATGGTTATAGAGAAGTTCCAGGACTTCCCACAGCTAGGACGCTTCGCCATGAGAGATATGGGTAAGACCGTGGGCATAGGTGTCGTAGTAGACATAAAATCCATGGAGATACCCATAGGTAAGAAGTAAGGCAAGAGGTTTTTTAAGCACCTTAGTTCCCACACCCAGATGGTGTCCCTAATGGTATCTAAGGCCCGGATAAGAGTGTGGAGCACCAACGTCGAGCACCTGAACTACGTTGTCAATCAGATTAGAAGCATAGCTGAGAAGGCGGGAATACGTGCACGAGGTCCCATACCGCTACCCACCAAGCGCCTAGTAGTACCGGTACTCAGGCTGCCCCACGGCGAGGGAACCAAGCGTTGGGAGAAGTGGGAGATGAGGATACATAAACGCGTAATCGATCTCGCAGCGGATGAGAGGGTTATGAGGCAAATAATGAGGGTAAGAGTGCCCGACGACGTATACATTGAGATACAGCTTTTATAAGCCTGAACCCAGCTGGGAAGAAATATTATCCTAGCCATTAGGATTAAGACTTGAGGCGCCGGGGTGACCGAGCGGCCTAAGGTGCCGGCCTTGAGAGCCTCCTAGCTTCATGGACCAGGTGAGCCGGTGCCCCCTGCGGGGCGCGCGGGTTCGAATCCCGCCCCCGGCGCCAAACACAAAGCAATTCTCCCCTAGCTAGCCGAGAAGGATTCTCAAAGCGATATGTTAGATATTCTAAGCTGATTCTAAGTAAAGTTATATGGAAAATACTTAAATATGAACATATACCATTGTCTATTCTAGAGGAAAAACTAAGGGTGGTGAATATGCCAGGCAATATACCTCTTATAGGGGAGAAGTTTCCGGAGATGGAGGTTGTAACGACTCATGGTAAGATAAAGCTGCCCAATGACTTTAAGGGGAAATGGTTCGTATTGTTCAGCCATCCAGCCGACTTCACACCTGTATGTACTACGGAGTTCTACGCGTTTGCTAAGAGATACGAGGACTTCAAGAAGCTGAACACGGAGCTAATAGGCCTAAGCGTTGACAGTACCTACAGCCATATAAAATGGATGGAGTGGATCAAGGATAATCTAGGCGTGGAGATACCTTTCCCAATAATAGCTGATCCCCGTGGAAGAGTGGCTGATAAGCTTGGCCTGCTCCACGCTCAGTCAGCAACACATACTGTGAGAGCAGTGTTCATAGTTGACCCTAACGGCATTATCAGAGCCATACTATACTACCCGCAGGAACTCGGCAGAAACATGGATGAGCTGCTGAGAATGGTGAAGGGATTACAGGTAGTAGACTTGGAGAAAGTAGCTTTGCCTGCCAACTGGCCTAACAACGAAATCATCGGCGACCATGCTATAGTGCCTCCAGCCTCAACAGTGGAGGAGGCTGCGGAAAGGCCCAAGAAGTACACATGCTTCGACTGGTGGCTATGCCACAAGGAGATCCCGAAGGAGCACGCCGAGGAGGCACGCCGCTTCCTGGAGCGTGTGGCCAGGCCGTCCAAGTAATCTGAAAACCAGTCTATTTTTCCCTCTCCCCCATGCATAGCACCCTGCCCCTCGCAGGGCAGCCTCTAGCCTAATGGCGGGATAATGGATCCTCTCAGCCAGTGGCTAGAGTATCCTGCAGGCCATGACAGAGTTCTCTCAATGATTGGAATAACTGTTCACTGGACAATACTACAATATGTTTTAGGCTTATCGTTCATGGCGTTTATAGCAAAGCTGATTTACCTTAGAACCCGTGAGGGGAAGTGGGATAAAAATAGCCCTAACCATAACTAAGGGGTTCATCATAGTATTCGCCGTAGGCGCCCTTATACTGGCAGCGGTATTCCCCGATACCTACTGTTAAGCCGCCTAGAACGAGTGGGCAGGCCTAGTATCATTGTTTTTTACTTCTCAGCCCTATAACATGCATGGTACTCTGCGATGACACGTATATGGGTTGAGAAGATAAGCCGTGACGTTTATGTCCTCAGAATAGATGATTCCAGGACAAGATTCTTCGAATCCCTCTGGAGCATTCCCGAAGGGATAACTTATAATGCATACCTCCTCGCCTCACCTAAATACACAGTGCTCTTCGACGGCTGGAAAGCCTGGTACTCAGAGGACTTCCTAGAGACTATTTCAACCATAATTGAGCCCCGCAGCATAGACTACATTGTGATACATCACATGGAGCCCGATCACACAGGCTCTCTTCCAAGAATCCTAGGTGTAAGTAGAGAGGCCACTGTCCTCGGACATCCTATGAGTAAGACTATGTTAAAGGAGTTCTATGGCCTTGAACCCCGCTTCAAGCCTGTGAGGAATGGCGAGACGTTCAGCCTGGAAGGCCTAACGCTTAGATTCATACATGCCCCCTGGCTCCACTGGCCTGAAACAATGATGACCCTCTTGGAGGAGGAGGGCATACTGTTTACAGGCGATGCTTTCGGAGGATACTCCATACCCTCCAGCCTCTTCGACGATGATGAAAGCCTCGTCGAGTGGTATATGAGGTATGCGAGGAAATACCTGGCAACAGTCATAGGCCACTATAGGCAACATGTGGTGAAGGCTGTGGAGAAGCTATCATCAATGGATGTGAAGCCTAGAATACTGGCTCCTGCCCACGGCCTCATATGGCGCCGGTCGCCTGAAACAATAGTCTCGAAGTATGTTTCATGGGCTAAGGCTGAGCCTCAGCCAGGTAAGATTACAGTGGTATATGGTTCAGCCTACGGATCCACGGAGACCATGGTTAAGCTAGCTGTGAAGATCCTCGGTAAGGCAGGATGCAGTGTGGTCACCTATAAGTACACTGATCTTGAAGAAGGATCCCTCTCCGACCTGCTTGGAGATGCCTTGGACTCCGCGGCACTTGTGATTGGAGCCTCAACCTATGAGGCAGGCATACTTCCCTCGATTAGACGGATGGTTGAAGAGCTAGCATGGAAGACTGCGGCGCCTAAGCCCGTCCTAGTGCTCTCATCCTATGGGTGGGGAGGAGTGGCTGGCAAGAAGATCGCCGAGATCCTAGGTAAGGCTGGCTTCAACGTAGTCGAGGTTGTTGAGGCTAGAGGCATGCCCAGCGATGAGGAGGCAGACAGGATAATGGATGCTGCTGGAAGGCTTGCCGAGGCTTGCGGGGAGAAGGCTTGAAGGGCAGGGAGGATCAAGACATAGTTAAGGCTGCGCTTAAAGCATATAGCGATGAACTATTCGCCGCCACTATTTACAGCGAGCTTGCAGATATGTATAGGGGTGACAAGACTTTATCCTCAAGGCTGAAGGCTATCTCGGAGATGGAGAAGCGCCACGCATTATTCTGGAGGCGCTTCCTGGAGAATAAGGGTATAAGTGTTTCAGGGATCCGTGTCAGCAGGCTTAAGGTAGGGTTCCTCAAGGCTCTTTCAAGGATTATTGGACCGGGCTTCATATTGAAGATGCTAGAGTCAGGGGAGGGGGATGCAGTTAAACATTACTCAGCCATCCTAAGTACGGCTGAGCTTGAGGATGATGAGAGAAGGGAGGTTCAAAGAATACTTGAGGATGAGCTTCTACATGAACACGAGTTGGAGGAGGAGTCATCCAGGTTTAAGGAGTTCATGGATCATGTGAGGGATGCGGTGCTAGGGATGAGCGACGGCCTTGTAGAAGTATTATCAGTGGCTGCAGGGCTGGCTGGAGCCTACGGCGACCCCTTCTACGTGGCTGTTGGAGGAGCTATAGTGGGTGTGGGGGGAGCTCTCTCCATGGGTATCGGGGCCTTCACAAGCGTTAGGGCTCAGAACCAGGTTAGGCTAAGCGTGCTGAGCAGGATAAGGCTTGCCTCAAGGCATGCTGCAGGCGTGCTTAAGCGGAGGATAGTGGAGTACATGGCTAGGAGAGGGGTCTCCAGGAGGACTTCAGAGATGCTTGCAGAGGAGGCTGCATCCAACCCCGAGCTAATGGGCAGCATCATAGCGGAAGAGGAATACGGGTTGAGCGAGGCATCCTTGGAGAATCCAGCCAAGGCTGGACTATATACAGGGCTATTCTATGCTGTAGGAGCTGTTGTGCCACTACTACCCTACTTCGCGAGGATGAGGATAACATACGCCACGCCATTATCATTCATCCTTGCAGGCATCATGCTTGCAGCCACAGGCTTCATAATAGCAGTGTCAGCAGGGCTTAACTACAAGTACAAGATGATCGAGCTTGCTGCTGCGGGGCTTGGCTCAGCC
>JALWQH010000054.1 GCA_027083135.1 Desulfurococcales archaeon
ACATTAGCTCTAAGCATTATTCCTATTCTCCACCCAATATTCCAATGCAATATCCTACTCCTGGAAAACAATAAAGAACATGGCTGAGAATGGTACCCTGGTGGCCGAATATGATTATCCATCAAGACATGTTGGCATCAATAGGTAACACCCCTATGGTCAGGTTAGCCAAGCTCGCACCGCCAGGCTCACGCATACTCCTTAAGCTCGAATACCTGAATCCCTCAGGCAGCCATAAGGATAGGATAGCCTTATACATGATAAGGGATGCTGAGGAGAAGGGGCTTCTCAGGCCTGGGGGACTAGTGGTTGAGGAGTCGTCGGGCAATACGGGGATAGCTGTAGCCATGGTTGCCAGGCTTAAGGGCTATAGGGCTGTGATAGTTGTGCCTAGAGGCGGTGTAAGCAGGGAAAAAGTGAAGATAATGGAGATGCTTGGAGCAAGGGTTGTTGAGGGCTCAACTAACGAGGATGATCCCGACTACGTTGAGAAGCTGGCGGAGAATATAGCTGAGAGGGAGGAAGGAGTATTCCTACACCAGGCGGCAAATAAGGCTAATATTAGGGCGCACTTCGAGACAACGGGCCCCGAGATCTGGGTTCAAACGAGAGGGCAGGTGGACGCCTTCGTCATGGGCGTAGGTACGGGAGGAACAATAACAGGTGTGGGGAGATTTCTGAGAATGATGAAGCCTGAGGTACGCATAGTAGCTGTCACGCCTAGAGGCTCAGCGCTCTCAGGTCGTCAGGCAGAGAATCCGGATAGGATAGAGGGACTCGCCTCAGGAAGCATACCTGAAAACCTGGATAAGGGAATAGTGGATGAGATTATACCAGTAGGCTTCGAGGAGGCTCTCAGCATGGCTAAGAGACTGGCATTAGAAGAGGGAATACTTGCAGGAGTATCAACGGGAGCCCACGTAATAGCAGCGCTTAAAGTTGCCAGAGAACTAGGGCCGGGAAAAACAATAGTAACCGTGGCGGCAGATAGTATACTGAGATACACCTCCCTACTCTAAGCTAAGTGAAGCCTAGGTACCAGCATCTTTTCAAAATGACTTATAAAGGGCTTGGAGCCCACAGCCCCCAGCTCTATGTAGATGAGTTGGAGGATGGAAGGATGGAATGTGAGGCAAGCAGCGGTGCTCGCCACAGTTTTAATAGTAATAGTAGGTTCAGCCGTAGTGCTCTACTGGACTGGCAGCAATAATCCTTCAACACGGACAGCAACCACTGGCGCAACAAGCATAGAGGCTTCAGGCGGGGAAATGCGAGCAGCCTGAGGCACAGGGATAACGTGTAGGCTGAGTGAAATGCCTCAGACGAAGACATGGTCTATGATATGGCGGGATACTATGATACAGGCACTGGGAAATGGACTCCACCTTTATTCAGATATAAGGGCAAAGTATACTACTTCTCAGAGGCTCATCTAAGCGCTGAGGTTAATGCTGAGAGAAAACCTACACCTACCATATAGTCTACAAGGCTGGCAGGGAGGCTGCAGAGATGTATGGTTTGGACAGCAATATGAGGAAGGTGTACTCAGGCACGTATGACTTCTACATTGCTGAGGCATCCTACACGTCCCCCCAATGCGGTGGAAAAATACTCTGCTGAAATCTACGTACGCCTACTCGAGTATACTGAGCCCCTTAGATCACCATTCACCATGCTGTATATGAGTGGAGCACCTGGAGCATGCATAATAGTGATGGAGACTCCTAAAGGTAGAGCAGCACCATACAATCCACTTATACTTGGAGGGCAGGCAGACTACATGCCGTTTAAGGAGGAAGAGTTCAGCTATGACTCCGTGCAGCACTGCTCCCCTACAGCTAGGCTGAAGGAAGGTATAGGCCTCCCCACGCCTGAGAGCCTCGACCTATGGGATGCCATGCCCAGCCTCCTACTAGAGAGAAGCGTCAAGGATAAAGTGGTCAGGGAAGATGGGTACTATGTGCTCACGGTTACAGTTATGCCTGCAGGAACCCATAATATCTCAGAGTTCAGCGTGCCAATATACAATTTCAGCTTCACGGGGTTTGATAAACGTGTGAGGAGGTTTGTCGTAGAGGGCTATGCCCTGGTATCCCCTAACTCCCTTGTACCCGTGGAGATGCGTGAAGTTGTGCATGCCGACAAGGCACTGGATATAAAGGGGTGATGGAGGCATTATGATAAGGCTTACTGGAGCTTCCCTGAGCCCCTATAATCATACATAATATTGCCTGGAAACACTACAATATGTCTAAGCCGAAGTCTAGGAGGATCTTCTTGATTCTCCTAAGCTCCTTTAGAAGTCTGAAGCCCTTGGGGGTTAATGAGAGCCTAGTGGATCTACCGTTCTTTGAAGCCTCCACTAAGCCCTTCTCCACAAGCTCCCAGAGTATTGGCTGAAGCCGATCGTAGGGTAGGTTAGCAATGGTTGCAAGCCTGGTTGGAGGTATGCCCTCCTCCACGCTAAGCGCCTCAAGTATGTCGAATATTATCTCGCTTCTACTCCTCCTCTGCCTACCCAACCCGAGCTACCTCCCTTGAGGAGCAGCATATAGAACTGCCAGCATGGCTGCACCCATGCTTCTAAGAGACTCACCTATGGCTAGGAGGACTTCACCTGTAGGGCCTGGTAGGAGGACTAGACCCACCGTTCTAACCAGGAATGTAACACCTATTCCAGCTACAAGCGTTCTAGCAGGCCCTCTGAAACCCATGGAGGCTACTATGGCTGTAGCCGCTGCCAGCAGGTCGAAGCCTAGGGGGAGAGCTAAGGCTAGGGGGATTAATGCATACTGCCTCTCCCGGCACGCTGTAAGCATAGCGAAACCCGCGGCCGAGAAGGAGGCTGTAGCGACATATGCTGTATAGGAGAGCCTGCCTCCACTAATAGCTGCCAGCGATGCAAGTATCTGCGCCGCTGCTAGCAGGGAGAAGGCCCAGGAGGCCTTAGGCTCGCCGCCTATTCTCAGGGTAAGGCTGGCCAGCCTTAAAGCAATATATGCGAAGCCTGCGGCTCCAAGGAGGTCGAGGGCTGAGACCACTATCTCCACAGTGCTGCTCATGCTTTACGCCTCATCTCCTCGGGGGAAGAGCTGCACCAAGCCATCTAAGCTCAACCACAGTGCTACCTAAGGTTAATCTAAGCTTCATAGCTATCAGCACGCTTACAGCTCCTCTCCTAGGCAGATATATGTATGCCTTCACACCCCATGCCTCAACACTCCTCGACCTATGTAGCAGTATAGCCACGTCTCTGGAGGGAATAACTCTGCTCGAATTTCCCGTCCTGATAACCCAGGGTCCGGGGGCAGGGATCACAGGCTTACCTGCTACAAGAACTCCCCGCTGAAACCAGAGGGGTCTAGGCTCACCTGCAATGAAGCCCCTACCCCTATATGATGCAGCATGCCCCATGGATTCCACGAGGCTTGGCAGAGGCCTGGGCCCCCCCGCCGTCTGCGAAATCTCCCTTGAAAGCCTGGGAAGATTAGGCTCGGAGGGATACACGGCGTAAGCAGCCATGGGGCCTGCCAAGGCCAGGGCTAAGAGCACTGCAAGCATAATAGTCCTCCTCACGGATACACCACCCTCCAAGTAGATGAGGATTCTTGGAGAACAGTATAAAAATATGGTTTATGGGGGAGGCTAGCCTGAAGCTTGCACAGCATAGTACTGGGGAACCATGTATGCTGTTCCTGAGGCCTCATATATTGCTAGAGCCAGCTTAAGATGCGGAAACCCTAGGCCAGTGATGGTTACAGTTGACCCTCTCGTAAGGCTTCCCGCTATCCAGTCGCCGAGTACTAGGTTCCCTGTCCCAGGATTAACGTACACTGAGTTGAGCTTGAACACTATTATACGATTGCTGACATTCACTGCAACTAGGCCTCTCTGCACATTCATTCTCACAACCATTCCAGTATAGTTTCTAGCCTCCTCTATATGGGACGCTATGGTCCACGCCAGCATACGTGCGGCAGGCTTGCCTGGAGACCTGGATCCACGGTGTAAGGGGAACATCGCTGGATGCCTCTCAGCCTCCTTGAAGGAACCCCTCACATCCACATGCTTCTGAGACCTAGCCCCCCAGCCAGCATCACTAGCCACCACACTAGTAGCAGCAGTGTTCTTAGGAGCACCGGTATTCACCATGTTGGAGAGAGCCATCGCCATGCCTCCCCCAATCAAGGCTAGCATTATTGCGAGGGCCGCTCCCATCCAGAGCTTCACTCCACACTCACCTCTACGAGGATAGGGGAGGCTGCATTATATATTGGAGACTCACTTATTGTGAATATACAGCATAAGCCGGAGGTTCTGCTTATCTACGACTATCTCGGGCATAAGGCGATGTAAATAGAAGCTATCCCTCAACCCTCACCAATACTAGGCTCACGCTTTTCACAAAGCCCCTTCCAACAGGGTAGAGAATTATCCTTGGCTTATAGGGCTTCTCAGCCTCTATGCATCCATTCAGGCTTACATTAACGTTAAGCCTCCCATTAAACGGAGAAAATATTCCAGATATATTGGCCAGCATAACCTCCCTATACTTCTCCGGCGCTAGGAGGGGGGCCTGAACCTTAACAACCCTAGCCTTCACTAAGCTGCAATTACCCTCAACCACCACGCCCGACGGAGAATCAAACTCCAACACCATGCGGAAGGAACCATTAATAGGTGAGGGGCCTGAAAGAGACACCACGTCCAAAATATAGCGGCCCCCAACCCTATGATACACTACGAGCCCCCTGGAAGAACGACTATAAGTAAATCTTCCAAGGCCAACAATGATAAGGCTGAAGACTATGAACCCTATAATCACTGCCACGAGTATTTTAAGCCCAGCGTGCCTCTTCACACTGCTCACCGCGGACTCTTCCACTCCTTAGCCTCCTGGAATCCCTATGCTCTTACTGCCCTTATCTAAATTATTGTTAGTTATGCAGCCTGTCTACCAGAGTATAATCAGCCTCTTGATCTACTTGCCAGGAAAGACGTAATGCCCAGCCCTCCAGCATTAACGCTGAACCCAAGCATTTTCCCCTGCTAGGCTAAGCATGCCGGAACATCTTTACTAGATGCCCCAGGAAAAATACTAGGTGGCGGATGCCTCAATAGCATCCGGCATGCTGGCGCCTGGTGGGAGAATGGTCTCGCTGAGAATGCTTGGAACAGAGAGCCTAGGTGTTAGAGGCTTATCCTGCTATATTGAGGACAAGGATACTCGTGTTCTCATTGATCCAGGTGTAGCGCTAGGATATACTAGGTGGCATTATCACCCTCATCCCGTTCAGGCAGTTGCAGGGGATCTAGTCAGGACTACTATAGGAAAACTATGGGTAAATGCTGAATACATTGTGTTCACCCACATGCATGGCGACCATGTTCCACTATACAATGCTAATCCGTTTCAGCTCAGCTTATATGACCTTGGGGCAAACAAGCATGCAGAGATCCTTGCCCCGGCCTCCAAGCTGCTGGGCTTCAAGGAGAGAACGCGGCTCGCCAAGATCAAGGAGCTGTATCATGAGAAGGTAGTAGAGATCAGCCAAGATAGATCAAGGATCGGCCCCCTAGAGTTCTACGGCCCTTTCCCCCACGGCCTGAACAGCTCATACGTATACATGATTCTAGCTGACTTTGGGGTAAGAGTAGTTCATCTAAGCGATATGGGATTACTAGTAGATATGGCGGCAGATACTGCTAGGAGGCTGAAGCCAGACATAGTCATTACTGATGGTCCACCCATTTATAGGTACCTCCACGATAAATATGCTCTCCACACGCTGCTTAGAAGAGCTGAGAGAAACCTTTCACTCATTGTTGGAGCGGCTGATACAGTGATTATCAATCACCATGTCAACAGATGCGACCAGGGCTACAAGTGGATAATGAGGCTAAGGAGAGAATACTCAGCCATAACTACTGCTGCAGAATACGTGGGGTCCAAACCCCTGCTCCTAGAGGCTTGGCGGAGAACATTGTACAGGTACCTTCCCATTGAAGGCGACTGGTTCAAGGAAGACTACCAGGACGTTATAGCCAGATATAAAAGGATATATGAGGCTATAAGGAGGAGCCTGACAGATATGAATAATGTTTTGGAGAGAGATTTTGCACACCTCCTTGAAAGAATAGTTGCATTGGGGTAGCTTTAGTCAGCCGCCAAGATGCCTGGCAGGCTTATCCGGCACTCCTATCTTCTCGAGCCCATCAATGAGTAGTGGATTATCTTCCATGACGAAGAAAGAGCTTATGCCTCTTACCATTAAATCTACGCCTACTTAGCTTATAATCCTAGAGGACGAAGAATTTTCTAAAAATACCTGCCACTCCTATTTAAAAAGGGGCTGAGTAAATGAAAGTAGCTGTAGCCTCATATAGGAGTAGAGAGGAAATATACCTCGGACACTTTGGTGACGCAGAGGTATACAGGATATACAAGTATGATGAGCAAAGCGGCTTCAAGCTAATTGAACTCAGAGATAATCCCTTCAGAGGAGAGCATGTGCTCAATGATGAGGATGAGAAGGGGAAAAGACCTAGAGTGCTGAGGCTTGTTGGGGACGCTGATATCCTAGTAGCTGCGGCTTTTGGACGCGGAGGAAAAGAGTTCATGGAGAAGCATGGTAAGCACGTAGTACTTGTACCTCCTAAGACAAGGCTTAAGGATATCCTAAGAATAATAGCGGAGAACCTAGAGCATAAGAATTGGTTGCTTGCCTAGGCGGTAGACTGCTAGTACAAGGTATGTAGGAAAATAATGTTTGGGCATACAAGTATATATTCAAAGCCTCCTTATAGTATGCAGGGAACACCTTAATTTCTTTTTATCTGGCTCGTCTTGCAATAGTCTTACCGGCATTGGATAGCTACTGCTCAGGCTTTGCATGTCTCGCTAGGTTTGCAGACCGCCTTGAAGCTCCTACTTCTCACCACTAGGCACACTACATGTTCAATAATGATTCAACTATAAGGCCTTCTATAGATGTTATTTATAGGAGACGCAGGCTTCCATAAGCATGGGATTGCGTTCCCACGGTAGATTTGCAGTAATATTAAAAATACTCATTAATCTAGCAAGCTATTAACTAGAAAGTGAAAGTTTGGAAAATAAAAGCTAATATTTTTTCAATACTGTAATTACTATTCCTATCACTATAACTATTCCTACCACTGTTGCTAGGCTGGCTAGGCTGACCTTCCTTGCAGGATGAGTAAAGGGTGAGGAAATGGTGTTTGTCGTGGATGTCGATGAGCCTGTTAGATTAGCTTGACTCGTCCTTGTTGCGGTAGTATGTGTAGTAATTAATGTCGTTGATATAACTGTTGATGAATGCGAAGTATATGTAGTTATAACGGTTGCAGTTGATGTGGGGATTGGCCTAATAGTTGTCACTGTTTTTATAGGTAACAGGCTTGTTATGTTGAAGGGTTTAATCAGCGGGTAATGATCAATATTATTATTACTGTTATTAACAATGTATGGTGTGTCGCCTATGCCATCCCCGTTAGAATCAACGCCACTATAGTCGCTCCAATAATTGCCTCCTGAAGGGTAGCCATTGTCCCAGACATTAACTGAATCCCTAGAATCCACTTGCACGGTGTTATTAATGAAGTCATTATGATAGAAATTATTGTTCGAAGAACCAAGGAGGCCTATACCATATGTATTGCCGCTTATCATATTATCCTGGATAATGTTGTTCGAGGAGCCAACTAGGCATAAACCATCATAATTCTTCCTTACTATATTATTATAGATTAGATTGTTGTCTGAAGAACTATATAGTACTATTCCGCCACTATTGCTTACCATATTGCTATAGATCCTATTGTTCGAAGAAGTGTAGAGAACAATGCCTATTTTATTCTTGCTTATCTTGTTACCATATATATTATTATCCGAGGAATCATGCATGACTACGCCTAAATACCTGTTGTTTATCGTGTTATTATATATGTTGCCATTTGAGAAGTTGGAAAGATATATGCCGTCTCTTAACCCTCCTGCTATTCTCACGTTTTCTATAGATACATTGCTCACGTTTTCAGCCGATATTCCCACTCCATCTCCCTTTATCATATGGTCGTTTCCATTCAGAACAACACTACTTGCCTCTATTGTTATCGCATTCTCATCGGCTGCTGCATAGGCATCTGTATCCAGAATATATATCCCAGACTCAGTTATTGTGTATGGCAAGTGGTTAATATGATGAATGCTCTGCCCTGACGCATTAACCTGTTGCCCTATTAAAATTAAAGAAGATGATAAAAGAAGAATTAGCACAATAAAAATAACGAAGACCCTATTCATATTCATCATCGCCTTTAAATACAAGGCATACTGCTGAGAATAAAAACTTTTGGCAATCCTATGATTAGCCGATGAAACAAGAAAATGCAAAAACCTAGCCTAACATTCATTTAAAACAATAACTAGTTATTCATTTGAACAGAGAAGTTTAAAACAACTGGCACTTAGTAATTGCTGATAGCGATGGCATCTATGGGTAGCAGGGTTATCACTACTGGACTGCCTCCATATATCTTAGAAGACGAGGCTGAGAAGATGATAAATAAAGTCATAGCGAGGCTGGGAGGCAGAGTTAAGTGCTGATGAGGTTAAGAGGAAGATTAAAATAAAGTCTGAGAAATTAGCTGAGGAAATCCGCTATTCACCCAACCTTAAACTTATAAGATAATAAAATTACATTAAAAATTTATAATACAAAGAAAACATTGGCGGCTAGCCGTAGAGTATAAGGCTTACGATAAGTAGGTTAATACTTGCCGTGACCTTCTGGATGCCCTGATTCCTAGTCACGAGTATTACCGCCTGGGTCTGCGGTATGTAATACCAGGACAGACCTTAGTTTAGACTAATAAATCCATGGGAGGGGCTTTAAGGCAATTTAGTGGCGCCCCCTGCTTATATGCCCCGGAGATTCCTCGGCATCATCGTCCCCTCTTAGAAGCCTGAAGTACAGGTAAAACTTCTCTGCATTTCCCGTTAAGATGGAGGGATACGCCCATAACAGATTCCTCAATACTACTAGTATGAGCGGGGTGGAGGCTCATTCCCAGGGCTGGCTTAAGGGTATTTGAAAACTAGGTAGAGGACTGCAGTGGATATGTTTGTATCCATACCTAGTGGTTGTTTCTAGCACCTATTGCCTGGCCGCGGATCTTTAGTTACCTGTCTTGATATCCCACCGAGACATTGTGGGTGTACTTGAGATTGAGGCGAAGGCTCCCAGGACTCTCGGAGCGTGAAGTCGTAGAACCGCTCGCCAAGAGATTCGGGCTCACCGTGAGAAGGGGGAGCCATATGGTCCTAGCAAGTACGCTGATAATAGGAAGGTTGTAACCGTCGTGCTTCCTCACTTAGAGCTAAAGCTTGGCACGCTTCTTGGAGTACTTGAACTGGCAGAAATAGGTAGAGAGGAATTCCTGAAGGCATATAAAAAGACTGCTAAAAAGGAATTTACAGAAACCTTAAAAGACCCATGCTTAAGAAGCTGTTCAAAACCCTATTAGTTGCCTTTGAAGTACATAGTGTGTAGGGGGTATGTGGAGTGCAGATAGTGAAGCGTAGCGAGCTTGCGTTGTCTGAGAGCGGGCTACGGTTATTGCTGAGAGCCCTCAGAGCCGAGGCTAGGAGGCTAGAGCTTGAAATAGCTGCTACGAGGGAGAGGATAAGGATGTTTGAGGAAAAATATATGAGATGAACTCCTCCGAGTTCATGTCAAAGTATACTAAGGGGGGAGCTGAGGGATGAGGAGGAGTTCATGGAGTGATATGGAGAGCTGGTCTTCCTTGAGAAGGCGATTAGGGAGCTAGAGGAGCTGAGAAGAATTGCAGGCACAGCCTCTCAAAGCCTATCTAGAAAGAGTCAGGGCTAAGTTAGAGGAGATTGAACCATTAACCTCGAATGCTAAGCTATGAATAAACTGGAGAGTACCAACAAGGCTTGTCTTAAAGGGTGTAATAGTCTTCATAGATGGGTCGAAGCCGCACTTCTTAGAATATGTTTCCGTTGAAGAGGATAGCCTGGCGAGAATAGTATATCGGTTCCACTACGCTAAGCCGAACGATCAACTAGTATTCCGCTATGACAATGCGCCACACTATCCAGGCATCCCAACGCACCCCCATCACAAGCACCTTGCCGATGGCACCGTAGTCCCATCAACGGAGAAGTTGTTGCCGGAGGTACTTGAGGAGGTAAAACACTGATGATGAGGCAACTCCCCGAGGAGAAGCTGGAGCAACAAAACTCGTCGAAAGAATCATAGCCTGCTTTCGGCTAATAGGGGAGACACCTACAATTAAACAGAATTTCCGTAGGCTATCCCTTCATATCCAGCCTCCTAGCAAACATAGACCACGTCGAAAAGCAGCACTAACGCCAAGGCCACTTAAGCTCAGTTGCTATGCCACTAGCCTGCACAGCTAAATCCCCGTCAGCCCTATCCACTATCATTGTGGTTGTGATGGTTAGGAGGTGTTTGTGGAGCCGCCGGCGGGATTCGAACCCGCGGCCACCGGCTTACAAGGCCGGCGCTTTCGGCCAGGAATTCTCCTCTACCGGGCTGAGCTACGGCGGCTCCTCAGCCCTGCTTTGTGTTTCTCGGATAGCTTTTTTGTTTTGCGGGGTTACGTAGGGGTTGATGAGAGTTGAGGCTTTCAAGGATAGGTGAGTATGGTTTCCACAGGTTGGTGTTAGGCCTTGTGGAGGGGTCGGGCTGTATTGTTGGGCCAGGTGATGATGCTGGATGCCTCCCCCTGAATGATGGGTTTGTACTGCTAAATATTGATGGCTATGATGTGTCTCGAGCCATGCTTCCCTGGAACACATGGTATGATATTGGATGGAAGGCTGCTGTAGCCTCTATGAGTGACCTCGTAGCCAAGAATGCCAGGCCTCTGGGGTTGATGGTTAGCATGGGGTTCAGGCCTGATGATGACAGCATGGTTGTGTTGGAGGCTGTGAGGGGTGTGAGGGATGCTGCTAGGCGTCACGGAGCCATGCTTCTAGGAGGAGACACTAATTCATCCGAGGCCAGGTGGATAGACGTGGCTGCCGTGGGTTATTCTAGGAGGCCTGTGCCTAGGAAGGGGGCTAGGCCTGGAGACATAGTGGCGGTATCCGGGAGCTTCGGCCTCACAGGCGCAGGCTTCCATGCCTACAGGGAGGGCGTAGATCTGAGGGAGTGGCCTGGAATAAGGGAGGCCACCAGCAGGCCCTCCCTACCCTTATGGCTCCTCGACTATGGAGAGAGGATGAATGAATGCATACATGCAGCCATAGATGTGAGCGACGGGCTTGCAGCATCACTCCACCTGCTAGCAGAGGCTAGCGGTGTGAGAATAGTCTTGGAGGACGTGCCCATCCATCAGGAGGCTAGGCTGTACGCTGAGAAACACGGCTTAGATCCCCTTCAACTAGCATTATATGGTGGGGAGGAGTATGAGGTCATAGTGGTCATAGATGAGGCTTGCAGGCCTCCATCTAAAGCACATGTCGTGGGGAGGATTGAGGAGGGAGGGGGAGTCTATATGGATTCGAAGCCTATTGAGAAGGGAGGCTGGGACCAGTTCCTAAGCTCACAGCGAGAGCAGCAGGACTGAAACCAGGGCTAAAGCTATTCCCAGAGCATGGCGTAGAGTAATATTTTCTCCCAGGAGAAGCACTGAGAGAATCACTGTTACAGCGGGATACATTGCCGTCATAGGCACAACTATGGATACCCTTCCATGCTGAACAGCTATCACAAGGAATATGTAGCCGAGAGTACCCATAAGACCGGCAGCGAAGGCATACCCTACGTTCACCCTCGACACAGCCAGACTCCCCCTAAACACAGCCAGCATGACCAGCATAACGGCCAGTATGGCTAGATTACTATAGAAGTACAGCTGATACCACGTCACCCCTACAGAAGCATACTTCAAGGCTACTCCCCAGGCACCCCACAACAACAATGCGAGGAGCGCTGCCGCAAGCCACATCAGCTTAACCACCAATAATACTTCGCATTAAAGCCGCATTTATTTCTAGCCTAATCCTACTACACCTATAGAGCGGAATCCCTGACTCGGGGGAATGTTATTGCATCTGCCTCCGAAGGCTACAGGCCCTCTAAACACGCCTGCTCTAAATGCATGTGCTTCAAAGCGCAAACGCTTATATAGGGTCCTCTTAACCATGCTCGAAGGGGATTAAGGGCTTTGCCTAAGCAGAGGAAAGGTAGGAAGGAGGCATACGCGGAGAAGGGGCAGCGTGGAATAGTTCAGCAAGCCTACTATGATGTAGGCCTCCCAGAGGAGCTTGTGAGAAGAGTTGAGAGGGAGGCTAAAAGCGCATCCTACCTTACCCCCTACCTCATCCACAGCAAGTATGGGGTAAGCATGACTACTGCTAGGAGAATACTTAGGGAATTGGAGAAGCGCGGCGTTCTTAAACTATACTCTCCTGGACGCAGATCCCCGATCTACGTGCCTGCATCAGGAAAATCCTAGGTGTATCCCAGCGACTCTATGTATTTCAGGTCAGCCCACCTGGGATTCACCGACCATGCTTCAGCCCAAAGCTCGTCTAGAACCCTGTATAACGCTTCCAGAGGCTCTAAGCCCTCCTCCAATACAAGCCCCGCAACCCTCCTGTAATGCTCCTTGAGCTCCCAGGAGTAGTGTTGAACAAGCTTCACAGGCACTCTCGCCACACTATCCTCACCTACTCCAGGACACTTTGTATCAAGGTAGAGGTGATCCACGCTTGGAGAGGGGAGAATGAGGGGGTACAGCCTGCATTTAAGGGGTCTGGCCTCATAGATCCTGCACCTAGCTTTATTCTCCGAGACCCTCTCCATGAAGACGCATTCCCCGTTCCCCGTATCCCTGAGAGACATGAATGGGAGGATATCGGCTATTATCACCTTAACAAAACTCTCCAAAACCTGCCTCCAATGCATCTTCAAGTACCTAGCAATCCTTATGACATCAAATACCGTGAGGGATACGTTAGGCCCTGTGCCGCAGCAGTAGTCGCATCCTATGCACCTGAACTTAAAGGTCTCGCCAGGCCTAATCCTAGCATAACTGCTCCACAAGCCGCTTCCCCATGCTGGGAAGGCAATAAATCCCACACCATATAATTGTTACCCGAGTGGCAGGGTTGAGGCTTATACCTAGATGCAAGGTCTGGCTGGAGACTGAGGAGGGCTTTATCCTCGGCCCTGGAGGCCTGGAGATCCTGGAGGCCGTGGAGAGGAGAGGCTCGCTTAAAGCAGCCTCGGAGGAGTTGGGCATGTCGTACAAGTTTGTCTGGACCTATATTAGGAGGCTTGAGGGAAGCCTAGGCGTAAGGATCCTGGAGACGAGGAGGGGGGGATACAGGCATGGAGGCTCATCCCTCACACCCTGCGGTGAGAGGCTGTTAGAGGCGTATAAGGGCCTCCTAGAAGCCGCGGAGGAGGCGTGCCGCAAATATAGGGGGGTGATAAACGAACTACTCGTTAGAGGCGAGTGCCGTGGCTCTCGGGAAAGCAGTTTACCGGATAGTAGCTACAGGCAGCGGGAAGGGTAAGACCAGCCTAGGCGTAGGCCTCGTGAAAGAGCTCTCCGCTAGAGGCTACAAGGTAGCCGTGGTGAAGCATGCTTCAAAAGGCCTGGATGTGGAGGGCAAGGATACTAGGAGATATGCGGAAGCAGGGGCAAGGATCATCGTGGCATCCTCGCCCTCAGAGACAATGATCATGCTTCCCGAAGGTATGGAGGACCCGGATCTCCTGGCACCCCTCATACCATCCTCCATATTCATAGTGCTTGTAGAAGGCTTCAGGCATAGTAAGAGGGGGAAGAAGATCATAGTTGCCGAGGAGCCTGGGGAATTAGAGGAGCTTAGATGCAGTCCGCGCGACACGCTGCTAGTGGTCTCCGACAACCCCGAGGTTATAGGCAGGGCTGAGGAGAAGGGATGCGCTGCAAGCAGGCCTGAGGACATAGAAGCAATAGCAGGCAGAATAGCAGGTGATGCTGTGGAGGAGGCTCTTAAAATGCTTCCAGGAGCAGACTGCGGGTACTGCGGATACCCTACATGCAGGATGTTCGCCGAGCATGTAGCTAAAGGTGAGAAAACATTGGCTGACTGCCCTCTAATCACAGGCGTCGAGGTGGTTGTAGATGGGGTGAGAGTACCCTTAAACCCATATGTGAGAAGCGTGTTTAGAAGCATGGCGAGAGCACTGGTATCGACTCTTAAGGGCGTCCCAGAGAATCCGAGGAGCATTGTGATAAGGGTGGAGGAGAGCGGGGAGAAGAGGGGAGGCTAGCCCTCCTTAAGCATGGCGTCAGCCTCGCCTGCTATGAAGCCCCTTATACTCCTATAAGTATCCTCCAAGGCTTGGGGGATGACCCTCGTATCGCTTATCACAGGCATAAAGTTGGTGTCGCCGAGCCACCGCGGCACAATGTGCACATGCACGTGTTCAGCGAACCCTGCTCCAGCCACCCTGCCAATATTCACGCCCACGTTGAAGCCATCGGGGCTTAGAGCCTTCTCCAGGCCCTTAATAGAGGCCTGTACAAGCACCCCTATCTCAACCACCTCGTCTCTGCTGAGATCAGCTAGGCTGGCTACATGTCTGTAGGGAGCCACCATTACGTGGCCCGTATTATACGGGTACTTGTTCATCATTATGTATGAGAGCCTCGCCCTGTAGATTATGAGGGCCTCCTCATCCCTCCTCCTAGGAGCAGTGCAGAATATGCATTCCCTTATCCTGTCAGCCTCCTCCACATACTTCATCCTCCAAGGAGCCCAGAGCCTCTTCACGGCGGCGTTTCACCGGGAAGGTGGGTGGCTTGGAGGGAAAAATTTCCTCTCCTCAGGCTAGATTATCCTTAAGGCTTGTAGAAGCATTATGAGGAGCCTGTCTCCAGCCATAAGCCCTGCAATATACCCTGCCGTCATGGGTATGAGGAAGGGGACGCCATAGGTAACCCAGATCACCTGCTCGCCGCTCACCGCTCCTCTCTCCATGAGGCTTCTAAGAATCCTCTTATGCTCGCCTGGATCCTCATCTATGTCGAAGGAGGATCTAAATCTGGGTTCACCTGACCTATAGTCCTCTAGGGGGAATAGCCAGGCATCGCTTTCAACATACCTCTTGATCTTCATGGGTATAGCTGTAGCCGCAGCAACTAGTCTGAGCTTCAGGCTTCTAATCCTCCTGAGCTCCCCTCTATGGAGAGCCAGGTTGTAGAGCATAACGGCTGGAACCGCTATGAGGAACGCTGCAGCAGAGTATACTAGGATGTCGAGGAGGAAAGGCATAAGCGACCTAAGCATGGGGGGCCAGGGATGAGCAGCGATCATCATGGCTGAGGCGAATAAATCCCCCCCGCCCATCATTCCAACATAGTATAATGCTCCAACCAAGCCTAATGCCAGGAGGCTTCCAGCAAGACCCGCCGCAACGTAGCCTGCGCCCCGAGTCGACAATACGTACGGTGCCTCCAGAGCCGAGACCACGGCTAGGGGTGTTGAAGCATAAAGCCATAGGCGTGGCTCAACCTCCCTCGTCTTAAAATCAAGCCAGGAGGCATAGATCATCACCGATAAGGCCACCGTAATTTTAAGTAGCTCGGCAGCCCTGAAGACGCTGGGATGCATTGCTAACCACATGCCTCAAAAACCTCCTGGAAAGCCATGATGCTCCGCCTTCAAGCTTCGAGCAGGCAGTATATATACTCGCCGAAAAATGCGGCGTTGAGGCGGAGAATCTAAGGCTCATACACCTCCCCTTAAGGGGGAGAAACCCCAGCAGAATAGTCTGGAATCTGAGGCCTGGGATCATTGGATCAAAATACATGTGGCTTGTCGAGGAGGGCGGCCGCATACTACTGGTTCTAGCCTCCAGGAACACCTATGAGGTTAGGTGGAAGAGGAGGTGGAGATATGATCCGCTAAGCGGGCTTAAGCTGAGGCTAGCGGAGGCTGAATGCATGGTAGGCGGCACGGCTGTGTGGAGGGTTTCGTGGAGGAGAGGGTACTATGAGGCTACGCCTGCATCATGGGAGAGGATTGTTGATCTATGTTCATGTATTCTTCGAGGCGGAGGAGCCCCCAGGCGTCTGGAGAGCATAGGAGATTTCTGCCATCTTATTCTTCCTCAGGATCCCTGATGCCCTGCTCCGTTATGACGAATATTGTCTCACCCTCCGGCAGGTGGGGTGCATCCACCATTCTTGCAATCCTCTTGTTACCCTTACTTCTCCTAAGCTGAACCCTGACTCCGGGGGCATGGTACAACACGTGTCCTCCAACAGCCTGGGTGGGATCGCCGTAGAAGACATCTGGCCTAGCCATAACCTGATTAGTTATGACTACTGCGACATCATAGATCTCCGCCATCTTCATCAACTGGTGTAGATGCCTGTTAAGCTTCTGCTGCCTGCTGGCGAGATTCTCCCTTCCAGGATACTCTGCTCTGAAGTGGCCTGTTATTGAATCCACCACTACCAGTTTTATTCCCTCCTCAGGTATCCTTGACATAAGCTCGTCAACCACAGCCATCTGGTGGTCGCTGTTAACAGCCCTAACATACAGTATGTTCTCCATAGCCTTATCGGGATCTAGTCCGACGCCCCTAGCCATAGCCTCTATACGCTCCCAGCGGAAAGTACCCTCAGCGTCAACGTACGCCGCCTTAGCCTGCAGGCCGCCCTTCTCGGGGGGTAGCTGGACGTTGACTGAGAGCTGATGGCATAGCTGCGTGTTATGCATTATGATGGGCGCCTCTCCGCCGACAAAGGTGTGGTAGCCTGGGACAACCACATCGTAGACGTAGTCATTGTAGTCAACCTCCCTTACGGAGACCACTCTCTCCCAGCCAAGCTTCTTCACAGTATTGATGAGGCTGAGGGCTTCCCTAATGATCTCGGAGCGCTTCTCAAGCTCCTCTACCAGTGCTTTCACAATTCTCCTCCTCTTCTCCCTGCTCTTAGGCAGGCCTCTTACCAGGTAGTTTCCAATAGTGCTGGGCGATACGCCCAGCTTCTCCGCCAAGACGCGTCTGAGTGGGAAGGGAAGCCTCATATATGCTTCAGGGAACCTATCCTCATCTAATTCAACCATGCTTCTAGCCTTCTCCAACTCCTCTAAGCCTCTTCTAAACACACCTTCCATCTCGCTCAGCAGGTTCATGGAGATGTACCTGCATCCATGTATATATGGCCCTACCAGCAGCCTGTATGCTCTCCCCGCCTTATTCTCGGAGAGCCTTGCCTGACGCCTCCAAGCCCCTCTGAAAGCCTTTCTATACGCCTCCCTAAGATGCTGAACCACTATGCCTGGAACCTCCTCGCCATCCTCCACTGCACCCTGCATTCTAGGCTTCCTAGACTTGAAGGGCAGGCTTGCCATAATCCTCCTATCTACGCCTGATACTATTATCCTATGGTAGGACTTACCTCCAGCATACTTGTCTCTCAGAACTGCCTTTACCCCTAACCTGGCCATGAGGTAGGCGAGTCCTGCTGCAAGCCTACTATTCTCGGCGACGATCTCCACGGCAGTTGATCCGGCGCATCCTCCTTTCCCCTCCAGGTAGCCTGCGAGGAAGTGCTCTATGATCCTCCTAGGAGCCCTGAGGATCTCTTCAGGTATGGATCGTTCACCAGGCTTGGCGTGTACCAGTGGTTCGAGGAACTCTACTGCAGGCTTCTCCAAAAAGACCCTGGTGAGACGTCTTTCAGAGGGGTTGCGCTGTATTCTGGGCTTAAAACCGAACCTCTTATTCAGGTAGGATTTAAGCCACCTGATGATCCCTTCATCCCCCACTAATATGGATGGAGGATCATCTACTCCTCCTGCGAGGAAGAGTCCTATGAAGTAGGCGTCATCCTCGGATACCTCCTCAACTGAAACATGGTCTAAGGGGAGTTCACGGGGCCTGGCAATATAGTCGCCTGGCTCTATGCCGCCTGCCTTAACCCATGACACCCCCGTACGATTAAGTATTAGCAGGGGATGCTGCCTGGTCAGCTTGATCCTAGTACCCCTGTCTGTCTCGATCTCTAGGATCCTTCTCACTCGTTCACGGTAGATTAGGGGGGCTCTGGCAAACCTGAATCCACTGCCGTCGAAGGCCAGGACCTTTAGTGCTGGAGCCTTAACCGCGAATCCCTCATCCACGCGCTCCTCACCGTAGATCTCAGCATACTTCTCGTAGAGTTCAGCTATGTTCTTCAAACCAACCTTATCGGGATTCATGTATAGTATGGGTGTATCCTTGGACACGCATTTACCGCTGCCGAAGGGCCCGTAGAACTCTGTTATAATCCTTGTCTCTATTCCTCCGCCCAGCAGCTCGTCGAGGTTTCTACTGCCTGTTGTTATCTTCCTAACATTCATCCTCTCCTTCTTGAGGTCGAGGGCTGTCTTGAACCTTATGTCCAGGGCGTCTCTAGCAGCCCTGATTATCTTCTGAGCCGTTGTGAGGGGTATGCCTGCTATGGCGCTCAGCTCCTGGGGGGTGGCTACAGCGACGGCTTCAAGTGTAGCGAACCCTGCTTCAACAAGCTTGTTAGCCGCACTAGGGGTGACTCCAGGCAGATCGGTGAGCGTTTTAGGCTTATCTTCAGGCATACTTTTCTCCCAGGGATAAGTTGATTCAAAACAGGGTTTATATCTACACATGCCTGAAAGTATTAGGCTTCCCAGCAGGACTCCCCTGCGTAACACCTTTAGCCCGGATTACAGTGCAGTGTAACAAGGCTGGAACCGTGCCTGGAATAGCTATAAGGCTTAAGAGCCTGTCGGCTGAGAGGCTGAGCGACACTGTGGCGGGCCAGATAAACTATCAGACGCAACTCGCCCTGCCGAGCGGCGAGCCCCTCTACAGGGATGATGCAATAACGCTTCCATTCACATTCACCATAAATGCTGCTCCACCCATAGCCACCTTCACGCTGAGAGGCATGGCAGTAATACAGGGCTCTGAGAAGGAGCTAGGGGAGATAAGGGAGGAGATATTTAAGAAGAGGGTGCCCCTACCAGTAGTGCAGGCCGCGCTCCACTATAGTCTAGCCGAGGCAGTGCTAATATTCAGGGATCTAGGAGTACCGCCACCCATAAGCGTCCCCCTGCCAGGGCAGCCCAAGCAGAAGGGGGGCATGGGGCCCACCATAACCATGTAGGCGTGATAAGCTTTGCGCATGCTGCTGATACATGCCAGGCGATTCGAATATCACGTGGTTAAAAAAGCCATTAGAAGCGCTGAGAAGCTGGGTGATGATAAAGGCAGATTTGAAGCGGAGAACACTCTGGTAGCATTCATCACCGTTGAAAAGCAAGATGAGGCTAATATTCCACTGCTCATTGAGAAGGCATCCAGCGAGATACTCGGAATCTACGGTAAGGTTAAGGCAGGCTCCATAATACTATACCCCTACGCCCACCTCTCAAGCAGCCTATCATCCCCTGAAACAGCAGTAGAGGTTCTGAGAAGACTTGAAGATACATTGGCTGAAAGGAATGTGAAGGTGCATAGAGCCCCATTCGGATGGTATAAGGGCTTCCTCATAGAGTGCTACGGCCATCCCCTCAGCGAGCTTAGCCGTAGCATAAGGATCGGGGAGGAGGTTAAGCCCGCATACCACCTATACGTGCCTGGAGAGGGTGTTAAACCTCTTAGTGGGAGGAAGCCCCTTAAGAAAGTGGAGAGCAGGGCTTCAAGCAGGGCTGCAGAGTTCTCCAGGAAGTTTGGGTTAGACCCAATGGATCCATGGATCCTTAAGGGGAGAGCCGAGGAGATCATGAGGCTCGCAGAGGAGAAGGCAGTGAAGCTTTTGGAGAAGCTTGTAGGCAGGGCCGATAAGGTCAGCGTAAGATGCGTGGAGAACGGGTGCATGGGGTGCCTCACCCCCCTCGAAGAACTCCCAGCCGCAGATAATAGGCCCCTCATAATGAGCATAGGGTACGCGGGACGCGGGGAATGCAGGAGCCAGGGAGCTGTCAGACCTATGAGAAGCATTGCCGCTAGGATGAGTGTTGGAAGCATGGAGGAGGCTTACAGGCTTATCGCAGAGGCCCTTAGAATCTCCGAGGAGAACCTGCCATCCCTAAAGAACAGCAGCACAACATTGCTGATCGACGCTGATGAGGGAAACCTAAACATGGCTGAGGGCATTGCAGAAGCCCTGGGGTTACAGGGGGTTATAAGGGCTTGGAGCGGGAGATGCGGGAGGAAAGTATCGGTTGATGTATTCCTAGGTGAGGAGGGTCTGCTAGCCTCCATACTATCAGCGGTCATAAGGCCTGCAGGGGGGAACGTCGACCTGCTTGTAAGCATCCCTAGAAGCCTTGAAGACCTATTCTACCTGCATATGCTTCGAGCAGCATTGGATGAGGCTGAGGGCAGGACTCCCAGCCTACCCCTATGGCTCAGCCCCATCCAGGTTAGAATAATACCGGTCTCAGAGAGGAATATGGAGTATGCTGGAAGAATAGCATCAATGCTTAGGGCGAGGGGTGTGAGAGTAGATGTTGATGCTGGTGGAGGCCTGGGAAGGAGGATTAGGAGGGCTGGCGTAGAGTGGATTCCCCTCATAGCCGTAATAGGGGACAGGGAGGAGGAGACAGGGACAATCAACGTGAGAATCCGCTCAGAGAACAAGCAGGTCTCAGTGACGCCTGAAGAGCTCCTCGAGATCCTGGCATCCGCTGGCGGGGTCAGGGAATGAGCATAATAGTATTCGTCTACAATATTGCCAGGAAGCTTAGAATAGCCTCTAAGGCTAGGATAACATATGTTGCAGTAGCAGTTATACTCGTACTGGTTTTCGGGGCCCTGGCCTTTAGTCTAACCGAGCATAGGAGCCTTGGGGAGAGCATGTACTGGGCCTTCATAACTATGACGACTATAGGGTACGGGGACATATACCCCACCACCACTGCTGGGAGGGTAGTTGCAGTCATCGTAGCGGTTTCAGGAATAGCCTCCTTCACAGCCATGGTTTCATTAATAGCAGATTACATTATTACCAGGACTTCGAAGAAGCTTAGAGGGGAGCTCCCAGTGAAGGAGAAGAGGCATATAGTTATAGCTGGCTGGGGGGAGAGCGCCAAGGCAGTGTTAAATGAGCTTAGGGCCAACATGCCTGAGGCAACCATAGTGCTTGTCAACGAGGATGGACCCATAATACAGGAGGATAATGTTAGAAGTATTAGAGGGGATCCGTCGGACGAGGAGGCCCTCCTCAAAGCATCGTTGAAGACTGCCTCCCACCTAATAGTATGCACAGGCGATGATTCGAAGAACCTCCTCACGGTGCTGAGGGCCAGGACCATTAATCCCAATCTCAGAATAGTGGCTGAAGCATATAGGGGTAGAAACATAAGCCTGCTTAGACAGGCGGGTGCAGACAGTGTTGTGCTTACAGGGGAGCTGGGGGGAATGCTGCTTGCAAGCGCTGTCTTCGAGCCAGGGGTGCCTGACTTCATAATAGATGTTGCAAGCTCCGTGGAAGGCTACGCAGACCTTGTTGAGAGGCCTGCAGACAGGTATGCTGGCCTCGAGTTCAGGGAGGCTCTCCTCAAAGCCAAGGAGGAGGAGAACGCAATAATAGTTGCTGTTAAGAGGGATAATAGGCTTCTAATAAACCCTCCCAGCAGCCTGAGGCTCAGAGGGAATGACGCCCTCCTAGTAATAGTTACGAATAAGAGGGAAGCATAGGCGAGCCCTCATTCAAGCCCTCCTAGTAAGGGCTTCACTTATAATGCACCTTGATCCCTATTGACGGGGAGATAATCCTTGAGCAGCGAGAATAAAGTATTGATGAGGCTTAGGCCCCATCCCCTAGCATTTGCAGGGATGTATGTGTTCTGGCTCTACGTTATAATTGTAAGCCTAGGCGTGTGGAGGTATCAGGGCATCCTCGAATCCAAGGCTTCAAGCATACCTCTCATAGGAGGCCTAGCCTCCACCTACATCCCCATAACCGTCTGGTTCCTCCTACTCCTAATACCTGCGCTCATATACTCCGTGGCTAGGATTTCATGGAGGTATACTGGCATAGTGATCCTGATAGGCCTGGTTCTGCCAGTCCTGCTCAAATATTTTACAGGCAGGCTCTACCCAGACACATATTATATTGGAGTGGCTGCAGGGATCCTCGGCATACTGGCAGCAGAGCTTCATAGGAGGGCTCATAGATTCCTGGTGACGGAGCGGAGCATCATACTGGAGTATAGGGGGCTTAAAAGCTCCAGGAGGGAAATACTATACTCACGGATAACCGACATAGTCTTGGAGAGAGGCTGGCTTGGAAGGATCTTCAAGTTCGGCAACATAATACCTGTGACAGGCTCAGGGCTGGGCACAGGCGAGGACATGTCAGGCGTGATGGCGGGAGTAGGGGCAGGCAAAGGCATTGGAGGAGGAGTAGCGGTAGCCGGGGGGAGAATGGTCAGCGTGCCCCGGACGAGAAGCTACTACATGCTCTTCGCAATACCCCACCCTGAGAAAGTCTACGATACCATAATAGAGGCTATGAGAGGCTCCGAGGAAGCACCATACCTCAAGAAAATACTGGAGGAGCTGCGTGAAGGAAAGCAGGCCTAAAACCGCCTTAACGCCAAGATGAGGGTAGGAGAACCAGCCTCCTAGCAGTATTCATGGTGCGGGGGGTGGGATTTGAACCCACGCAGGCCTACGCCAGCGGATATCTCCCCTAGAGGGTCTTAAGTCCGCCCCCTTAGTCCTGGCTCGGGCACCCCCGCACATCTATTTGTAACCTGATGCTGTGAGGGATTATAGGCTCTTCCTCCCCCTAGAATAATGGTTGATGGGGGCCCGTAAAGGGCTTGTGGCGGGCCCGGGGGGATTTGAACCCCCGACCACCGGCATCCCCGGATGCCGGGGCCTTCAGCGGTTCCTTTAGGAGGCCGGCGCCTAACAGGCTGGGCCTGGCGGCTCCAGCCCTCTGTCCTGGCTGAGCTACGGGCCCCGCCTGCCCGGACTAGTGTTCGCAGCTTATATGTTATAAGATTTGAGCCTGCCTGGTGGAAACCTATATTTAGGCTGGGTGTCAGGGGGAGAGGTGTGCTATACGGGTGATCAAGGATTGACGCGTAGAGTTATCCCGCCCTTAGAGGAGCTTGACCCCGAGAAGTTCAGGGAGGCTTTCCGCAGGATCCTTGAGGTCAAGGAGAAGGCGGGGCTGACACCCCTACTAGACAATCCCGACGACTTGTTGGAGAGGGCTAAGCTTTACGGGACTCACTACCGTAACGGGTCCTGGGGATGGGCTTCAAACATTTGGAGCAGGTCTGCAAGCAACACCGTGGTTGTGGATAGAGATGAGGATCTGAGGACCGAGCATAAGCTGCTGCTCATGAGGGTGTTGGAGCACATATTGGCTCAGGGCCCCTTCATAAAGGTGGATGGATACGCTGGTAAGCCTGGGACGAGGGTTCAGATGCATGCACGCGTTTACGTTGACCCCCAGTTCCCCGACATAGCGTATAGGTGGAAGCAACTAGTGTTCCCAGCCCCTCCAGACGAGGATCCAGACGCCGAGGTATTCGTTGTACCCCACTATTTAGGCAACCCGAAGATACCTGGGACGGATAGGATGCTCATGGTTATGAGGTTCCCCAACCACGGCCTAACAATCATAACCGTATCCTCCTATCAGGGGGAGGTTAAGAAAGCCGTGCTAACCCACTGGATACTCCACGCATACAGGCAGGGATGCACAGGAGAGCATGCTGCTCTAAGGGAGTTCAGCGTGAAGACGGTGGAGAATGAGTGGAGGAGGATCATAATGGCTGTCTGGGGCCTAACAGGCACGGGTAAGAGCACCCATGGATTATACGTGTGGACCCCCCGCAACGCCAAGCTCTATCAGGAGAAGTTCGGCGTAAATCCCCTCGAATATGTTAGAGACCAGGCGATAAAGAATGACGACATAGTGGCCATATGTGAGGATAGAGTCATAGGCTCCGAGCGCAACGCGTGGACGAAGACCGAGGACCTGAACCCCGAGCAGGAGACCATGTGGAGAGCCGCCACCAGTCCCAGAGCACTGCATGAGAACACCGAGTTCGACGAGGAGGGTAACCCGAGCTTCAAGGGAGAACTATACCAGTACTTCGGAGCCCCTAACAGGAACTCTAGGAGCGTCATATTCCTCGAGGATACGGGGTATTTTGACGGAGATGTAGCGTCCAGCGGCCCCCTAAACACGGCTGTATTCCTCACGCCAGGCTACTTCACAGACTACGCCTGGATCAAGATAAAGGATCCAGCATTAGCAGCCAAGGTCCTAGCAGACGGGAGGACCATAGGGCATCCAGCCCAGGCTAAGGAGGTTGTAGGCAGGGTGAGGTATGTCGCCAGATACGCGCAGCCATTCACCATGGGTGTCCCCAGCACAGCCCACGTAGTTAGGTTCTACGAATACATGGTTAAAAGACTTGAGAAGGGAAGCCCCATAGAGGTATACCAGTTCAACACCACTGGCAGAATAGTGGCCAAGTACAAGTGGGTTGAGAAGAAACTGGGCTCCAAGACCATAAAGGCACCCGAACCCATACTAGTCGAGAAGAACGGGATACCTAGAGCCATAGGCGGTACAAGGCCCTCTATAGAGGAGACAGAGCTATTCCTACTCCAAGCCGCTAGAGGCGCAGTGAAATACAAGCCACACCCAGTGTGGGGGGAGAAGGTCCTGGTTCCAGCAGATGTTCCAGGCCTAAGTCAGGAGAGGCTCAGAGAACTAGACCCAACAACCCATCTACCGAGAGAGGAGTTTGTAGCACTCCTCAAAGCACAGATCGAGGAGAGCAAATACTGGCTTAAAAAGAACTGCCCAGGCCTCCCACAACACATAATGAACGCCATGGACTTCTAAGCACCCACACCTATTTTCCCCAAACTAATTATCCGGCTGAGAAACCCTACTAGACACTCTCAACATTAGCCGGCACTTATATATCGCGGGCTATACATGTGGCCTAAAGGTGCACGATGCATGGAGAAGTACTCAGTAAGAGATTCCAAAGGCAGAGTAGTACATCTCTACGAGAAGACATCCCTCCTACTAACAATCGCGGCAGCATTATCAGCGCTGACATTCCTCGCCGCAGCGGCAGGGGGATCAATGATCCTCCTAAGGGGAGCGGAGGCTAAGGGATCAGTATTGCTGGCAGCCAGCATCCTCCCCCTAATCTACACGTTCGTCTTCAACCATCTTAGGAGGAAGGGGGACATGGATGTGGATCATGCCGAGCTGCCCACCATTAACGGGGGGGTCGTGGAGGTCAGGGTGAAGACCAGCATCTGGATAACACTAGCCTACGCTCTCACCATACTGTTCATCCTGCTAGCCCTAGGCGCCACAGCATATGGAGCATACCTACTATACACTGGGTCCAGTGTAAAGGTATTGGCAGCAGGGCTTGGAGGACTAATAGCAGGCCTAATCTACGCATCCGTACTCCGCTTCCTGAGAACAAAGCTCGACTTCCCCGGCAGCAGAGCCCTTGTAAGAAGCCTCGAGGGATACGTGTTAGAGCTATATAAGTCGAGATCCATCTGGATAACCCTAGCCATGATATTCACCCTCCTAGCAGCGATAGGCCTCCTAGGCCTAGGAGCAGCCCTCGCAAACACCCACAGCATAGCCGCGCCTGGAAAACTAGTAGCAGCCAAGCTTAACAGAGGGATAACCACATACTATGAGGCTTCCAGCCTCATAGTAGCAGGCCTCACACTACTAATCAACGTCGCAGTACTAAACTTCCTAAGCATAAAAGCCCACATAAAAACAGCCGAACACCCAGAGCCCAGCAGAAACCCTAGGAAAAACAATACAAGACACTACACGTCTGAAGAATACCTATACGGAGAAGAAATAGAGGAAGAAGAAAGCATAGAGGAGGAACCAGAGGAAGAATAACCGTTCGCTTTAGCCATGCCTTCATGTATCGGTTTATAGCATTTGTGTCTGGCACAGTTAGGTTCATCGCGGCTATGTCCCTCTGTTTCTAAACCCCCTCTAGGATAATCCAAGGATAAAGGGGGGAGACAACCCGAGCAAACACACATACAAGGACATTCAATCCCAATATCATCCTAGACATAACATGAGAAGCAGGGATCAATGCTAGAAGAGCTTGGCGCCGCGGCCGGGATTTGAACCCGGGTCACGGGCTTGACAGGCCCGCATACTAAGCCGGGCTATACTACCGCGGCACCCTCTGCGCGGGTTAAAGTCTTTGCTCCCAGTTTTTAAGGTTTAAGGTATTATTGCTTTGAGGCCTCGTGGCCCTTAACTTATATTAGTGGGCTTCTCGATGATGGTGTGTGAGGCTGATAGTATGAGTAAGACGTATGGTAGTTTAGGGGAGCTTAAGAAGGGGAGCTATGTAATGATCTCGGGGGAGCCCTGCAGGGTTGTCGAGATAACTAAGGCTAAGACTGGGAAGCATGGCAGCGCTAAGGCCCATGTGGTGGCTATAGGCTTGTTCACAGGCACTAAGAGAACCCTTGTAGGACCTGTGAGCCAGAGCGTGGAGATACCTATTATTGATAAGAGGGTTGCACAGGTGCTGGCTGACACTGGCAGCGCCCTCCAACTCATGGATATGGAGACCTATGAGACATTCGAGGTTGAGAAGCCCAGCGACCCTGACCTAGCCTCCAAGATCCAGCCAGGCGTTGAGGTTGAGTACTGGGAGGTTATGGGTAAGAGGATCATAATGAGGGTAAGGTAAGCCGAGGATGCCTGGACTAGAATCGCTGAGAGAGGCTGTTAGAAGGTTCCTCCGCTCCTCTGGAACCTATGAGAAGGCTGTGGACTCCTTCATAAGGGATATTCAGAGAGCCCTGATAAGCAGCGACGTTAACGTTAAGCTGGTCTTCGAGCTTTCAAAGAGGATTAGGGAGAGAGCCCTCAAGGAGAAGCCTCCACCCGGAGCAGGGCGCAGGGAGTGGCTGGTTAAAATAGTGTACGAGGAGCTGGCGAAGCTGTTCGGCGGGGGCGGGGAGCCCGAGCTCATGCCGCCCCGCAAACCCTACACCATAATGCTCGTAGGGGTTCAGGGAAGCGGTAAGACGACGACGGCGGCCAAGCTGGCATACTATTATAAGAAGAAGGGGCTGAGAGTAGGACTAGTAGCCGCGGATACTTATAGGCCTGGAGCCTACGACCAGCTACGCCAGCTGGCAGAGCAGGTTGGAGCCTCATTCTACGGAGAGCCTGGGGAGAAGGATCCCGTGAAGATAGCTAGGAGGGGGCTGAGAGACCTTCAGGGGAGAGCAGACATCATAATAATAGATACTGCAGGCCGCCACGGCTACGGTGGGGAGGAGGCCCTGCTCAAGGAGATGAGGGATATAGCTGGAGCAGTGAAGCCTGACGAAGTAGTATTAGTAATAGATGCAGCCATGGGGCAAAAGGCATATGATCTTGCCAGAAGGTTCCACGAGGCAACCCCCATAGGATCAATAATAGTAACCAAGCTTGACGGGACGGCTAAGGGTGGAGGAGCCCTAAGCGCAGTAGCAGCAACAGGAGCCACCATAAAGTTCATAGGGACAGGTGAGAAGATAGAGGAGCTCGAGCCATTCAGGCCTAAGAGCTTCGTAGGCCGCCTCCTAGGAATGGGCGACCTGGAAGCCCTCCTAGAACGCCTAGAAGCCCTAGAACACACAGAGAAGCTGCAGAAAACCATGGGGGAGATGCTTTCAGGAAGAATAAACATGAGGATGATCTACGAGCAAATACAGCAGATAAGCAAGCTAGGCCCCCTCAGAAAAGTCCTCCAAATGATACCAGGGCTAAGCCTATCCCTACCCACAGACGATGAGAAGCTGAGAATAACGGAGGAAAAAATGAGGAAATGGCTCCACATAATAGAATCAATGACCTACGAGGAACTCGACAAACCTGAAATCATAGACCGCTCAAGAATGAGGAGAATAGCCATAGGCTCAGGGACAAGCCCAGAGGAAGTCAGAGAACTAGTAGAATACTACAAGACAGTTAAAAGAACAATCAAGCAGATCAAGAGGAGGAAAGGACTACTAGCAAAACTACAACGACAGCTAGGAATACCAGAATAAACAAAGCAAAAAATAAAACACCACACCCCAATCTAAACAAGCCCGGAACATGAAGGCATGGAGGGCCCGTCGTCTAGCCTGGTTAGGACGCCGCCCTCACACGGCGGATCGCTTCATGGACTTGTTATATGGCTTCATATCGAGTAGTAAGGAGCTAGGTATGAGTAATGGTGTTATAGTCTTCCCCAGCGACCTCACGGGCTTTGAGGCCTGGCTCCGCAGCCAGGGCAGGGCTCCTAGGACGGTTAGGGGTAGGCTCGCCTATCTTCATCGTCTGGTAAATGAGCTTGGCCACAGGGTTGAATTGGACGAGTTGTATGGGTTTCTGGCTAGGCAGGCTCCAGGGGCCAGGGAGCATTTCTTGAAGGCTCTTAGGCTCTTCCTGCAGTATAGTGGTAGGGGTGATCTGCTTGATAGGGTTAGGGGTGGTTGGCAGAGGCCTTCCCGTGAATTAAAGCTTGAATCCGCTGTTAGTCTTGAGGATGCATTGTCTGCTATAGGCATGGCCGCGGATATGAGCATGGATTATGCATTGTACCTCTCAGTATTGCTTGTTTCTGGTTTGAGGCCGCATGAGGCTAGGCTGCTTAGGTGGGGGATGCTGGTGGAGCCCCAGATATTCAAGATAGAGAAGCAGTCGAGGCTTAAGCGCGCCTATCACGCCTTCATCACTCCTAGGCTCTACATGCTGCTGGTTAAGAGTAGGCGTGGCGAGCGGGTGGTTCACTATAGGCGTGAGACAGAGTACCATGTACTGAAAAGAATTAGGGAGGAGCTGCCGCATTTCAGACCCTACGAGCTCAGAGCGCTGAACGCAGCCCTGCTGGTTAGGGCTGGGATCCCTGAGAGCGTGGTCAAGTACCTGCACGGCTGGGCCCCCGAATCCGTGTTGAGGCGCTTCTACCTGGATAAGCAGATGTCCCTTGTAGAGATGCTCCTAGACGTGCTCAGTAAACATAACGAGGCCCTAGAACACGTGGACAGTCAGCTGGAGGCGATCCTTGGGCAAGTCTCTTGATTTGCCAGTAAGGCTTGGGCTAGCTTTTAGGCGATCCGTTGAACAGAGTAGCCCTTACTGTTGAGGATAAATGTTAGCTGTTTTTCCAGCATGTCAAGTAGTGCTTCGGAATACGTAATAGCTAAATTTGCCAGTTCTGATGATGCTGATACTCCTTTGAAGCGAGTTGCTATACCTAGGCGAATATGAGGTTCATTGTCCTTCATATAGAACTTGCTGTGCATCTTCATGATCTCTTCCTCTAATGATAGACGCTTGCTTAAGGCTTGGAATACATCGTGTTTCAAGGGATTAATGCGGGGCCATACGTCTAGCGCGAAGTTCAGTGTTCCCTGAATTTTAGAGATTCCCAAAGTTTTAGCTAGTCTGTATCTCAAGGTTTTAGCTTCACTCAGAATGATTGGCGGCACGAATCTTGCACGAATCTCAAGACGCTTCTGTGCCCCCGCTTTTTCAGCAAGCATATAGCTTCGTGTGAATTCCCAGCCTAGCCCACTAAGAAACGCACTGAACTCTTGATTCAGGCTGCTCTCGAGTTCCGTGATCTTAGGTGTAGCGGCAGCCCTCCATGCCAGGTAGCCGAATATTGTAGCAAGGATGCCTGCAATAGCGGCTATTGCTTCAAGCATTCCAGCTCATGGCAGCCTTAATGCACGGCTTCTTTTAATGCTTTAGCTTTAAATATCGCTGCCAGAGCTTTATTCATGGTATATTAGTTTGAGTGAGCCCCGTGTGGTTTACCGTGCCAAGATCAAGGATAAGGAGGTTGCTGTGACTGATCGGAGCCTTATCGTGAAGGATCCCTCTAGGACTATTGATATATCGTTGGTTCATGTTGAGAGCATTGAGGTTAAGGAGTCTTGGTGGATGTTTAGCCTGGGCTTGATCATATTGTTCATCAGCTTGTTGATGGCGTTTTCAAGCAACTGTAATGAGGGCTTTTGCATTGAGCCAGCCATGATTATATTCTGGCTTCTAGTAGGCATAGGATTAGCGTGGTACGGCTGGAACAACAGGTATCTGCTTAAAATACATACGCTTAGAAGAACTGTTAAGCTGAGGGATGGGACTGCTATAAAGAGGCTGCATAGGAGGATCAGGGAGCAGGTTCTAAGAGTAGTTGTCGAGAGGAGTGAGGGGAGGGAGGCTTGAAGAGCTATGCTGGCAGAGGCGTGGGTGCTCATTTCCTGGACGACATGTTGTTGGCTGAGAGCTACATCTACGTGGTGAGCAGGTGGATCAGCCCCGAATATGCTGACAGGCTGATCAGCAGGGCTAGGGAGGGAGTAGCCGTCAAGGTGATCACGAGCAATGATCCCGAGAAGCATCACCAGGAGGCGTTGAAGAGGCTTAGGAAGGCATTGAAGCCTGGCAGGTTCCTCCTGAGGAGGAGGGACTGGGAGCCCCCCAACATGGAGCTAGGAGTAGTCGAGCAGAGATACCTGCACGTCAAGATGTACATCTACGACGACAAGCTGGCAGTCGTAGGGTCAGCCAACCTAACCCAGAACGGCATGTGGAGCAACATCGAGCACATAGTCGTCTTCGACAAGCCCGAGGAAATACAGGCCATCAAGAAGGACTTCGAGAAGCTATGGAAACTATACACCGAGTCAAGGGAAACAGCCGTAGAGGTCGTCACCCTCGAAGACATAGCCAAGATGCTTGGAAAACCACTAGCAGAACTAGCATCATTCTTCAAACACAGGTTACACGGAGAATAATCCTAAACCCCAGTCTCTTTTTCCTCTCTTTAAAAACATTTGATTATTCAAATGCTTATTTGCCGTGGGTTAGGCTTGATTATTGGGGCATTGGCTGTGAGCTGTACGAGGGCTCAGGTCTTGGTGCTTATTGACTATGTGTTGGGCTTGATTAGGGATTCCAGGAGCGCTGAGGAGGCTTACCGCAGGGTTCTGGGGCTTAGGGCCAGGCTGCAGGAAGTGGCCTTCGACCAGCTTGTAGAGGAGCTAGGCCTCTAGGGGGTTTAAAAAGTATTATTTGGATGTTACGCAGGGCTTCATTATGCTAACTTCTATAAGAAGGAATTCAATTGTTACCTTATCCTAGGGTGACACATGTATAGGAAGAGATTTGTTAAGAGGATGGTGGTGCTGAAAGGCAGGGCTACTCGAGAGGTCTATAGATTTGCTTCATGGCTTCGAGGCTATCCATTAGTTGATTATGTGAGGACTAGGGATCTAGTAGGGCAGGGCGATTATGTAGAGATAGATGTAGTTTTCCTGAGGCCTAAGAGGGGGGCTACGCTCCCCCAGGTTCTCTGCCGTCTTCCCTCATCAGCCTCGATGGAAGAGATTAAGGATTGCTTCCTTAAGCGTTTCAAGCTGCTCCTTAAGGAAGTAGGGTTCTACGGGTATAACATTCTTCCCTAAGCCTCTAGGATGCGGTAGATTTCATCGAGATGCGTAGCTACTTTCCGTCCTTTCTCTGTTAGTTTTAGGAATCTTCTGTTGGGTGGGCGTCTCTCGTATCTGCTTTCTATTAGGCCTAGGTGCTCGGCTTCTCTCAGGTAGTTGTATAGGGTGTTGAGCGAGACGCCTAGCTTCTTCTTAAGGCTTGAGACGTCGATCTCGTCTTCGTCTAGCAGGGCTACTAGGAGTTTTCCCAGCCCGTTGATCACTATGGGCACCAGTTGTCACTTCTGGTGTATTATGCTTGATATAACCATATATCTGGTGCTATAGAGTTCTAGAGTTATGAAGGACAGTAAAGCTTAATTAGGATTACAGCTATACAGATTTCTAGAAACCTGTGGGGTGAAAGTCTGTGTCTGTATCCGTGCTCTCGGATCATAAGAAGAAGCTGGGTACCCTGATCCCAGCCTCCCTTGATATGAGGATAGAGATCATGGCTGCCAGGGCCGATGTGACTAAGCAGAGCCTGATCGAGCATGCCCTCAGACTAATGGTAGTGGTGGCTGAGTGGGGAGTGCCCGACGACCTAGGCGAGCTCCTACAAGCCAGGGACCCCGAGCTCCTAGACTACCTAGCAGAGCTCCACAAGGCCCTGAGAGGCGAGTAGCCGTGAGCTGGATCGAGGAGTATGAGCGTGAGAGGCTTGAGAGGGCCGCTGAGCGTGAGGAGCGTTATGCCTGGTGGCTCCTGCAGCACGGTGATCGTGATGGGGCGGAGCTAGCCCTCAGCACAGCCGAGATGCTGAGGCGTAGAGCCGAGGGGTGGTAGGCGTGGCTAGGCTTTATTATCAAATCTACTGGGATGATAAGGAGCGGGTAAGCTTCAAGCCAGATGAGCTCGCCGCTCTCGTCAAGGCGGTTGCACCTGAGCTAGAGGGGATGGTTGTCCAGCGCCACCAGATGCGCCTCATGCTGGCAAACGATGTTGAGGTGAAGATAGGGTTCGACGTCTTCGTCCAGGTGTCTTCACCAAACTTAGAGGACACTAAGCGCGTCTTCGACAAGCTGAGATCAGTCTACATCGTTGAAAAACAGGAAGGGTGATGGTAGCCATGGCTGTGGAGCAGGCTAGGATGGGGAATGGTGCGGGTAAGGCAGGCCTCGGAGTTGAGAGAAGGGTGTGGGAGCTGCTTGAGAGGGCTGCTGAGCGCGGCGGCTTCTATGTGAACCTGGATAGGGTTGCACGGGACGCGGTCTGGATAGAGTCCGTGGAGCGGAGCAACGGGGCGCATAGGTGGACGGAGTACACCGTCTACCTGCCGTACGGCGAGATAAGTATACGTGTATATGGTGACGGCGAGGTGTACGCCGAGTTCACCAGGCCCACAATATACGTCGAATAGCGGGGCAGGTAGCCATGCCCATGCGTATCATCACCTTCAAGCTCCCAGAGGAAATCTACTCTGCGCTTGAGAAGCATGCCCGTAGGCGGCACACCAGTATCTCACAGATCATCAGGGATGCCATAGGCCTCTACCTGGCCTTCCACTACACTCCTCGAAGCATCGAGGATGAGGAGTGGGTGCCAGCATGACGGAGTGGGTTGTCAAGCTGTGGAAGCGGTTCAGCGATGATGAGATAGATGATGAGATAGTGGTGATCGTTGAGAAGAATGGCAAGTACTATGATGGTGTCGAGTTCCACGCAACCGAGAAGCTGGAGCTCCGCGAATACCTCATCGACCTAGTCGGCAAGATAATCCATTCTCTGAGGGATGGTAGCCGTGAAGAAGAGTGATGCTGAGGTAGGGCAGAGGCTGATCACCGAGTACGCTGAATACGGCTCCAAGAAGCTCCACGAGGGTGAAGCCGATGCTGAGAGCCTCAGACGCCTAGCCCAAGAACTCCTAGAAGAATTGAAGAGGTGGCATAATAGTGGCTCTTGAATGGCTTAGCCACAGGCCCTCGCTTTACCAGACACTCATAGTCATCAATGATTATCTTAATAGCGGCGAGCAGCCGCGCAGATGCTTCACCTACCGCGGCATAAGGGCCTACTGGACTAGGAACAAGCTCTGGGACACGATAGAGTACCACACATTAACGAGGAACATTAGGAAACTGGTGGAGCTCGGCTACCTCAAGAGAATTTACATCAAGCACATGAGAGCTAGGGGGAGCAGGACCATCTACTGTCCCACCCAGCGCTTCTACGATGTGATCAAGGAGCGTGAGAAGGTGGTTGGGAGTGGTGGCTAGGTGGTTTAGGCTGCTTGCAGGCCTCGCTGCATGGATGCTCATCCTCTGGGTTGTAGCATTAGTGTATCCTTTTCTCAGAGGTGAGAGCCATGCATAGCAGGTGGCTCCTCGAATATGATGATCCTCACGCCATTGTTGAGGAAATACTGCGGCTGCGTAGGCGTGGGTTAGGCGCCAGAAGGATCGCCAAGCTTGTTTTCGGTAATCGCATCAGCCTCGATGCTGCTACGAAGAGGATTCAGCGTCTTCTCTCGAGGATCGGGGCGAAATTCTCGCCTCGCCAGTCTGCAGATTTGGACATTTTTGGACAGAAACCCGAGAAGTCTGCCCCACTATCCGAGAAGGTTACTAGTAGTGAGCCTAGGCTCGGGCCTACTGAGAGGCTGATCTACGATGCATTGAACATACTCGAGGAAGCCACGCCCTCAATGATCAAGGCTTACCTCGAGGAGCAGGGGCTCACCAAATCCCTGCGATCCATATACTCTGCTCTCTGGCGCCTCGAGAGACGGGGCATAGCTTGGCGCACCCGTAGGGGCTTCTACGCCCTGGCTACAGGCCTCTACTACCACGACCTACTGGCTGAGAACGTGCATGTAAGCGAGCTCCCAGTACCCCTGCACAGCAAGAAAGAGAGAGGCCATGCAGCCATGTTCTCAAGCGTGGTAGCCATGGCTGAGCAGCTGAATGCCACATCCACGGAGCGAATAGAGCTCTGGATGCCAGTCCCCGATAAGCGCCTCAGGGAATGGGCTTTGAGGCTCCGCCGCCTGGGATGGCGCCTAGTCAAAATCTACTATAACACGTATGAGAACGCATTGAAGGTTGAGGCAGCATACTATAACCCCGCCTACCCTCTGCGGACAGCTTATAGGAGCGAGTGGCTTAAACTATACGTTGAGACACTGATGATGGGCTCCCAAGCCATAACAAGCATCCTGAGGAGGCTTGGAGCAGTGGGACAAAGTGTCCAGGGTACGGGGTGGCGCGGTGTGTCCAAGCTTGGCTCTGGTTCTGGTTCTTCTGCTGTTGGTGGTTGTGTGGGGGGTGTTGGTTTTGCGTAGGTATGTGTTGAGTTTTGATGATTATGGTGAGGCTTTGCGTGCTTTGCGTAGGTTGAGGAAGCGTGGTGTTGTGTTGAGGGTTGTGGTGGTTGTTGTGGATGTTGATCATTGGAATAAGGTTAAGGATTTGGGTAATGGTGGTGGGGGTGGGCGTGCTGTTATTATTGTTTAGTGGTGGTTTTTCTTGGTGTGGTGTTGGGGTTATTGTATTCTTCTGTTTGTTGTAGGGTTGTTTTTAGGCGGTTGCGGGCGTATTTGCTGTATTGTTTTCTGAGTATTTGGTAGTATTGGTAGACTGGGTCTGGTAGGTATACCATGTAGTAGTCTCTGAAGAGTTCTGTTCTGTATGTTTTGTCGTTGTAGAGGCTCTCGGTGTTGCGTGCAGCGGTTGCGGTTGATATTTTTATTCTTCTGCCTCTGTATTCTTTGTGCCCGTATTTCGCCACCTTGATTATTAGTGCGTCTGGGTCTTCTCTTATTCTGGGTGGGAGTTTCTTCTTGCTGGGCGTGGTCATTAGGAGTATGTTGACGTCTGTGCGGACGACGTCGTACCAGTCTAGTAGGGCTTCGAGGTATGGGCGGCGCTGCTCGTCGAACCACATGTATGTTGATCCCCATAGTCCTGCGTCATCCCATATTATGATCTCTCTGCCTTCATCTATCTTTGCGAGCAGGTCTGCGGCAGTGAAGGCTAGGCTGCTGAGGGCTTCGCGGTAAGCGTCGCCGCATTCCAGGCCCTCGTATCTCATGAGGTATGCTGCCAGTGTTTTTATGGCGTATGTGCTTTTGCCCCCGCCCTTCTTGCCATAGATGATCACGCCTAGAAACTCATCATCGTTGATTGTCTCTCTATAGAAGACGTGGATCGAGTAGCCTGTAGCCCTGCATCCCAGCTGTGGCTCCTCGTTCAGCTCCTCTATCTTGTCCCAGAGCCCGAGTAGCCTGGCCCTCGTCTCAGCATCCAGGCTGTTGAAGATCTCAAGGCTGCTCATCCTCGAGCTCGCCTCCAGTCAGTATCTTCTTGGTTGGCAGCAGGCCTGGGGTCCTGTGGAGCTCGTCGACTATTACCTGTATGTAGTCGTCTATTTCGCCGAGGCTCTCTGGGACTGCTCCAAGCCTCCCCCTCACCTTTGAGGGCAGGATGTCGACCAGTGCCTGCAGCGCTGCTCTGAGCTCGGCTAGCTGGTCTCTGAACACGATTACGCCTATACCCGCCCTCCTCCTCCTAACATCCCTCAAAGCCTCGAGGATCAGGTAGGGGTAGTCGAGGCTCTGCCTGTACCTCTGCTCCCAGCTCACCGTTAATCCCTCGAGAACTTCTCGCGGTATATCTCCCACGCTTCATCCGCGGCTTCATCGTAGATCTTGGCTATTTCTCTGAGCTCTCTGCGCTCCCTCGAGGACAGGTTTCTGCGCTTAGCGCTGGCCCTAGCCCTGTTAGCAGCCATCTGCAGCGCCCTGGCCTCTCTCAAAGCCTTGTCACGCCTCTTGCTCTGCCTTATTGATCTGAGAACCTCTTTTGCTGCTCCCCTGGCCTGATCTGGATCCCTGAATGATATAATGTCTGCAAGGTACTTGTAGCGGGCTGGGGCGAAGAGCCCCCTCCTCCCGCCCTTACTCCTGCCTCCTGACCTCCTTCTCCTCGGCATGGCTTACACCTCCTCTTGCTCCTAGGAGCTCGGCTATGCTTACAAGCACGCCTTTCCCGCTCCTGGCGACAGCATCTGCTATGCAGACTTGAATCGTGGGTGTCAGCTGGAGGTCTCTGCCCAACGTGTAGTCTATGGCTGCTACGAGCTCTATCTCGCCTCTGCATGGGAGCTGCTCGACGTAGGGTGCTATCCTGCCCCACTCCCCCACGCTCCTCCTGAGCACGGCTGAAAGCAGGTCGACGCTCCCAGAGCCCAGCAGCACTCCTCTCTCAAAGTCTCGGCTCGGAGCACTCATACTATCACCGTAATCCATGTGGCGGTAATGCTAGATTACGGTGAGCCGCGTTTTCATAATTGATTCAACATGGTTATCCATGCTCACATCTAATTGCAATGGCTGCGAGCATCTCTGCAAAGGGGTGATAGTGGGTGGATAAGCGTGTCTATGCCCTGCTAGCACTAGCGGTACTTGTAGCCCCCCTGCTGAGCCTGGGCATAGCCCATGCAGATGTTGTGAGCGTGAATCCAGGTGAATCATACAATGTGACCTTCATGTACGTGAATGTTACGAGCGACGAGCAGGTGACCTTCCAGCTGAGCTATGTTAACGAGGATAATGAGACTGTGCCGTACATGACTCTCAGCGGGACAGAGTTCACATACAACGCCTCTGTGCCCCTGATCCTGACTGTGAGCGTCGACGCCTCCGCCACTGCCCCCGCCAACTTAACCTTCAACGACATTATTCAGACTGCGAGCTCGACTGGCCAGGCAACTATAACGCCGTCGGATAAGGTGGTGCGCATACCAGTATCAGCGCCTACTGGCAGCACGATTAAGGTGAGCGTCAGCCCGAATGGTGATCCCTATGCCCGCGCCATCGGCATAGTCTTAGAGTACAGCGATGGTACGTATAAGCTGATGACTCCTGGCTCTTACCACGAGGATGCGGCAGCCGCTGATAGCGACTGGCCTGCCAGCGTGACTCCTGATCTCGCTGGCATCTGGGGAAGCAAGACCTACACCTTCACTGTGGATAAGGATGTGCAGGCCGTGATAATCTACATCAGCACCTATCAGGGACAGTGGGATGTCTCTGTCAGCGTCTCTCAGCCCAGCACTAGTGAGACCACTACGACTAGTACTGCCACTGTTCCGCAGCCAAGCGGTTCAAGCAACATATTAGCTGCAGATGTAGACATCATGGGGCATCACACGAATGTTGCCACCATCGTTGTGCTGCTCATAGTGTTCCTGGGGCTGATATGGCTGCTGGCTGGCCGTAGGCGCTGAGCCCCCTTGGAGCGGGGTGGGGGCAGTGAAGCGCACAGCACTCCTGCTACTGCCAGTAATGCTGCTATTCCTAGCGGCTCCAGCAGCCCTAGCTGACACCAGCACCACGACTATTCCATTGGAGTATAGCGGTTATGATCTTGTGCCAGGCTATGTGTATAGTGTTTCTTTCGAGATGGATTGGACTCGTCTGCCTGGATGGGTATATGCTGATGAGGCGGAGTTTGTTGCTGGACCTATGCGCATCGACATCATGCCTGCCGCGACTCTCGGCGGCATGGGCTTCAAGCTGACAGTGTATATTGATGGTGTTAAGAAGTGGAGTAAGACTGATACATGGGATATTGATTTTGGCGGCAAGGGAACTAAGGAGTATCACTTCACAATCGATATCGATTGTAAGGGGCAGGGTAGGCTGATATACGCTGATGACAATAAGGTTGTAGCTGGCTTCATACTTCAGGATGCTACTCCCATCTACACTTGGGGCGATGGTCATGCAGACATAGTAACGACCAAGAGCTATGGCTGTAATGGTGGAGGAGGCTCCACAGCCACCTTGCCTCCTGGGCCTGGCGGGCCTGGTAGAAGCGTTCTCAGCGGTCTTGCCCATGGGTTGAGCACCGCAACCGTCGTCGGCTTCACGCTGGTGATGCTTGGATTAGCAGGCCTAATCATCCTGATAGCCTTCAAGCAGGCTAAGCGCCACAAGCTTGTGCAGAGCTCTGCACTGGCACTATTGCTGCTCGGCAGCATTGTGCTGGGAGTGCTGGTGCTGGGTGCAGCGGCAACTATGAATCACCTCTCAATTCCAGGTGCCCCTACATCCAGGTACACCACCACGGTGATCACGACTGATAACACCGTGATAACTACGAGTGTGCCGATCACTCCTCCAGGCAGTACTTCGAGCAGCGGTGGAGGCACAGGTAATCCCACAACCACCACTACTACGACTAGTAGCGGTCCTCTAGCCAAGACGACTGTTTACGGCTACATTGACTGCGGTGTAGGCGTCCCCCACCTTATAGCCAAGTACAATGTTGCCGAGAAGACCCTCACAGCGGATGTAGAGTATGCCACTGAGCGTCTCAGCACTTCCCTTAGCTCCAGCCTGGTGATGAAGGTCTACGATAGCGATGGATCGTTTATCGGTGAGACGCAGATGGAGTGGGATCCCTCTACAAGCACCTATCTCGGCGACCTCGTCCTGCAGATCTGTGGCTACCATGAGCTAACGGTGGAGGTGTGGCAGGGATGACTCGTAGAGCCATAGTGCCAATACTGGTGCTGGCAATCATTGTAGGAGTATTAGTTGTCGGAGCCGTAGCGGCTCATCATGCAGGCTTGATTAATGGAATCGGTGGTGTGGGACTGGCTGCTTCAAGCACCAGTATTGGTTCAAGCGGCTCTACTGGCTCGCAGAGTCAGAGCACGTCTACGACTGCTGTGCGTAGGCCTGTTGGGAACGGCTGGGTGGGCGGCTCTGCGTGTGGCTGCGGCGGGCCAGGAGTACCCATGTATGGGTCTGCGTGCATCGGCTTCAAGTACTCCGCCTACATTGAGCAGGGCAGCAGCGTAGAGGTGGACTTGTGGATCATAAGTGTGAGCGGCTACTCTGGGCCAGGCTCAGTGAAAATAATAGAGCACTACCCTGAGGACGGCAAGCTGATCACAGAGAAGAGCATTACAAGTGTTGAGAAAGGCGTAACAACCACCCTCAGCTTCCAGCCTGACAGCAGCTCGTTGATCAGCGAGTACTACGTGGTGTTGAGCGGTGATTATCCTGCCCCTCACACCTTGGCTAGGGTGAAGATAACCGTGCAGGTGGTGCAGCCATGAGGCGTGGCGGAAACTATCTTCCAATAATAGCCGTCCTTCTGCTGGTGTTGTTCATAGTCGGTATTGCGGCATACACGGTGCACAGGATCAGTGAGAGCCCACTGCTGCGTCTGCCGCTGGCTGAGGAAGAGAGCGGTAAGATCGAGTTGGCTAGGGGCTCTGTGCAGGCGGGCTACGTCTATTCTTTGACATGGACACAGTCGGGATGGGCGTTTGCAGCTAAGCAGAACACGAGGCTCATCGAGAAGCTATCGCTGAGCAGCGTTGATTTGAGCGTTAATGATGTTATAGCGCCGATACTGTGGGACTGGTACTTTGACGGTATGGACGACTATATACTCTTCAGTGGGTTCAGTGTTCCTAACATGACTAGTGCATACGTGGATGCATCTGTGAATGCTGAGGTGAAAAATAGCAAAATATTCATATCATATGTGCCAGGCAATGGCCCAAGCATATATTTTGGCATAACTAGTGGCGGGCAGTTCTGGTATGAGGTGTGGAACTCGACGTCCACTAGTACAACAGAAGGAAGAATATCGGGATGGACCTTTGGGCAGGTAGGCGGCTACCAGCATATCCAAATAGTGCATACGAGCACAAGCATCGTGGCATATGTGAATGGCGTAGAATACACGTACACACCGCTAGAGGATGGTCCCATACACTGGCTCACAAATATGAAGGTGGGGACACTCGACACGACATCGGCCTCGACGCTGAAGGGCAGGGTATCACACATATGCATAGCGGATAGAAACAGTCTACCCAACAACTGGCAGGTAATCGAGAACCCATACCTACTGTTATCAGCAACATTCTACAACGGAACCCACTACTTCGACCTTGTAAATGGCGTTGTAGGTGCACCGTACGGCGGTGTAACCAGAGTACCATCAGAGAACCCATTCCTTTTCCTAGTCAAATCCCTAGCCAGCGACAACAAGCTGCACCTCAAATATTTCCCGCCAGGCACCGTGATCAAGATCATTGACTCTAATGGAAACGTTATCAGGGAATACACTGTCCCCAGCACGGATGTGAATGCAGCTGGCCTCGTGGAAGACTATGCGGTAGATCTAGGCATGGATATCCTCAGCGGTGTTAACGTTGAGGCAGTTATACCAGCATCTAAGGCGAGAATCTATGCTCCCCCAGGCTTCACGGTGAAAGTCGACTTATCAAGCTATTCGCAGGAGTATACTGTCCCCAGCACAGGCTACGTGGATGTCCCTGTAGATGACCAGGCTACAGTGGAACTCCTAGCTTCCGCCAAGCAGGATGACAAGCTAGGCATAAGCGTGTACAGCGAGGGCAGTGGCCTCAAAGTACAGGTCTATAATTCAAGCAGCGGAGTGGCTATCTCTAATGCTGTTGTGATCGCTAAGAAGAACAATCTAGCTGCATCCGCCACAACGGATGCCAATGGATTTGCAGAGATAAGCGGCATCACTCCAGACGCACCCATCACAATCGAGGCCTACGCCCTCAACGACGGCACCATCTATACTGGGAGCACTGTCTACAGCCCGCCTGCACAGCAGAACACGCTGGCAGCCCCAGCGCCTACATCGAGCAGTCATAGAACAGCGATAGCGCTGCTGCTCATAGTCTTCGCACTGATTGCAGGGATACTGCTAATCAGCAGAGGGGGGCGTAGAAGATGAAAACCAAACACATTTTTTTCATTCTCTTTATTTTTTTGATCATGATTATAACAGCCCCAGCCCTAGCCCAAACAAACGGGTCATCCAACAGCACCACGACCACTCAGAGGCTCTACGGATTCGATGAGGACTGGCTTAAGAGCACCGTCGTGGTGGTGTATCAATCGCAGTACGGCACGGGCTGGTGGGTGAATCCATCATACATTGTTACTGCAGCGCATGTTGTGAACTATCAGTCTAATGTAGCAGTCACGATTGTGCGTGGCTCGATCAGGCTCTCAGGCACAGTGGTGGCAGCGGATCAGCAGAGAGACGTGGCCGTGATCCAAGTAGCGAACTCGGATAAGATCGCTAAGCATGTGTTGAGGCTGGCTAGGCAGCTCCCAGACTATGGTGAAACTATTTACACGATAGGGTATCCAAGCGAATTACTCCAGATCATGGGGAGCGTAGAGAAGATGAGTGAGAATCCAAGGGTCCTAAGCAGCGCTTTAACCTGGAGGGATCCCTATAGCCACATATTCGAGATAGGCGGCATAACCGACGCTGGCAATTCAGGCGGGCCTGTATTAGACTCATCTGGCAATGTAATAGGGCTTGTCAGCTTCGCTCTCGAGGGGAAGGCTGGCACACTGTATTTCGCCAGCGATGTTGAGAACATTAAGGCTGTGCTCAGCCAGGCTGGCGTGTCGTATGAGCTCGGCTCGTCTGGGCTGCTGCCAGACATGAATAGTAATCCTGCATTGGCTGGGGCTGTGGCTGGAGCAGTCACCAACGTGGTGACTGACACTATTATTATTCTAGTTGGGGTGGGCCTCGGTGCAGCGGTTGTATCCCGCAAGAAGAGGAGGTAGGCTGCTGGGCCTCTACCTTATTGTTAGGCCTAAGCATAGGCCTGTAGGCCTGGAGGATTTCATTGAACGTGAGCTAGACTCGTTTTTGAGGAGGCATAACTTGCTCATAGTTTCATACGAGGTGGTAAGCATTGATTGAAGCCTTAGCCCTGTTATTCTACCTAGCAATAGCAGTCATAACAATCGTCCTGCTCGCCATGCTCAAAGAATTGTTCAGCAGCAATGATTGTAAGGCATGGGAGCAGCGTGTAGGCGAGCTTAAAGACATGTTGGAAAAGCAGCGGCGGCACTATGAATTATTGTTGAAGGATGCAGCCGTCAAGAACAGCATGATGCGAGGCCTGTGGAACGCTTTCCGCCAGGGGAAGCTCAGAGACTGCTATAGCGATGGCGGCGAGATCAGAGTGCTTGCCGACGGCTACGTTATCTGCGAGAAGCAAGAGAAACCTGCAAGGGTTGAAGAGGCTCCCTCAGCATTCGTCATAGCTACTCCTCAAGACTTGGAAGAATACGGAGTGGAGGGGGAGGAGCAGTGAATCCCCCGAATGTGAACGAGGAGCTGTTGAAGCAGCTGCTACAGTACCTGTGGCAGCGGCATGTTGCTGGCGAGCAGCAGTATCTCTACTGGATATTGGGTGCTCCGCTGCTAGCCCTCTTTATTTTCCTGCTGCTTTGGAGTAGGCATAGGGCGCATGCCACTACTCTGCTTGACGCATTGTCGTTTTTCTTTGCTCCCAGGGGTCCCGAGAAGATGCTGATTTTCAAGGACTTGGTGGGGGACAGGGTGCTTGTCTACGATTATAGGACGGTTAAGAGCGGGGACGGCTACCTCGTGCAGGCAGGCCCATACTTGATTAAGACCAATGAGGATCCAGACGCCTATGCTGAGCCTCTTTCACTGGTTGATGCCAGGGGGCCGCCAGGAGTTCCCTCGCCCTTCGGCCTCTTCGTCAGACAATTGATCAGCGTCTACATGCTTGTAGCCCTAGTGGCAATCAGCTTCGTCAATACCTTCTACACTACCTATGATCCCTATATGAAGTATGCTAGGCTCATAGGCCCAGTCACATATACTACTGTCGACCTATTGGCATTCGCAGCGCTAGTAATAGTGAGTGCATGGCTAATAGCGATCCTTGTAAGAGCGCTTAGCCCTCAGACACTGGTCGTAGGCTTATCGGCTACTGGGATGAGCGGCGAGTATATTGAGGCCAGCCCAGGCCTAGACGTGTATAGCGGTTACCCGCCAGCCAGGCTGCTGCGGGCTATCAGCAGGGAGCCGAGGATAGAGGTGCCTCAGCCAGTGTTCACATATGTGGATGAGAGGGAGCGTGAGGCTAAGCAGACGTTCTGGGACAAGCTCTACGAGCAGATCAGCTCGTCGCATCTAACAGCATCGGTCCTAGCACTGCTGGGACAGGTCTACGAGGCGTGGCGCAGATCAGTAGGCCTACTCCTACAAGACCGCTACGACATCAGCGTGGCCGCCAGAGCACGCTACCAACTCTCTGAAGAGAGGCTTCCTCGAGGATTCCTCAGCAAGTATGCAGGTGTCCTGGCGTTGCTGGCAATCATAGGCATAATCATACTGGGAGTAGTGTGGCTGCAGCCAAGCCTACATGCACCTACAAATACAACAGCAACAATGATCACTACCACTACAAGCATTCTACCCAGCCCGCCCACAATGCCGACACCACCAACCAGCCCAGCCACCACCAGCATAACTCCAGCCAAGCCGCCAATACCAGGTAGAACAACCACGCCTAGGGGTGGCTAGAATGCAGCAGCTAGTATTGGCAGTAGCGGCGCTCGGCTTCATGCTCTCAATATCCTACATATTCATAAAGAGCCTGCAGACCGTGGGCCCCTCAAGAGCATTCATACTCACACTAATGCTAGCAGACCTATTCTTAATCATGCTCATGTTATTGGGGCTGGACAGGCCCTGGAAAACACTATACCTGCGAGGCAAGCCAGCATGGACCATAACATACCTACAATTATTCTTGGTGGTGAAGATCCCCATAACGGCGTGGGCCACATGGAACAGGGAGCGCTTAAGGGAGGTACTGGGGGGATAAGCCATGAGCGAGCAGCTTCATATAACAAGCCTACCTAGAATTATCCATGAAAATATAACAATCAGGCTCGGTGATACTGTGAACCCCTCGACACGCTGGCTACTATTCATCTACGCCACCAAGGTGAAAGGCATACGCTACAAGCAGCTAGGCATAACCCCAGCCATGGGCAACATGATCAAAAACAGGCGGCGAGGCGTAAGCAACGAGTTACTCGAGCGGATACTAAGCATGCTCACCGCGAAAGATTTAATCGATCTGGCAATCGCATATCACGAATGGGAAAACGGGGCCCGTCGTCTAGCCTGGTTAGGACGCCGCCCTCACACGGCGGAGGTCCGGGGTTCAAGTCCCCGCGGGCCCACCAAGCCTATCTTAACGGAATTACTCTTACGGTATTTCTGCGGACTACGATTAATTTGCCATAGGGATTCTCTATGGCTTCGAGAGCCGAGATTATTCGGTTCGTGATGTACTCCGGGTTCACTGGTGGGATTCGCATTAACATTACGCCCGGTATGTTGGGGTTAGTGAGGGCGATTCTCCCGAAGTCCTTGTCAAATGTTATAATTATCCTCTGGTCCCTTATCGAGAGTCGTACTACCTGCTCATCACTTAGCCCGGGATTTATTTCTCAGACGGATACTACGTCATAACCGGAGCTTCGGAGGGACTGAATGGTGGTTCTTGGAATGTTCTCGTCTGCCAGGATTTTAGGCTTTGACGACAACTTCCTCCCTCAGCACCCTTGCAGCATACTTTACCGCTGCTAACACATCCTCCCGTGTGAGGTGAGGGTATTCCTTTAGTATATCATCGATAGTCCACCCATTAGCAATAAGCTCCAATATGAAGTAAACCGGAATCCTCGTTCCTTTTATGACAGGCTTACCACCCATAATTTTCGGGTTAACAACTATCCTTCCATCAACATTAGACATCAGTGCCTACCCTAGTTATATCTAGTAGGCTTAGCTCACTTAAACCTAGCTTATCACAGTAACCAGTTGACATGCATATTTGATGGTAAATGATATCGCTTCAAATATACCTATTACTATTATCTTCTATGGAGTACATGCATATCACTGATATGCAAGAATACATATTCTCTTCGACAGTTGCCTAAGGCGATAAATGGTTAAGAGCCTCGAGCACTATCTAACCCTAGAGGAGGGGAACTGCCGTTGGCTGTAGGCAAAGAGGAGTTATTATACAGGGAGCTATGTGAGCTGAGGAGTATATTAGAGCGTATTGAGGCCTTATTGGAAGAGCGGCTTATCGGTATCGAGGAACCCCTACCAGACGAAGCTGAAGCGATAAGAGAGTATGAGGACGAGAAAAAGAAGGGAAAGGTAGAGCTAGTTGATTTGGAGGATGTCCTTAGGGAGCTAGAATGACATCGTTCTAGGGACGTTTTCGTCAAGCAGGAATTGGTATGACACGCCTCTCCCTCCTAAGGAGCTCTGCTGCAAGCGCTATTGCCTCGAGAATCATCTCCCTATTCAGCTGAGGATACTCCTCTAAAATCTCATCAATACTCGTACCGGATGCAATCATTTCAAGTACATCAGCTACCAGGACCCTAGTACCCCTAAAAACAGGTTTACCGTGGCAGACATTTGGATCTATCTCAATCCATTTGAACTTCCCCTTCAAACCTAACTCCCAGGATTAATCGACTAGCCTAGCTCTCTTAAAGCTAGTCTAAGATACGGAGTAATCCCCATGCATATCTGATGGTGTTTGACGTTCTCCATGCTTGCTGCATGTATGGTGGTTTGAGCGCTGTTATGGTGCTGTGCTTTAAGGCTTGCTTCTCCTAATGGTGTCGCTTGCTAGTAGTAGGAATGCTATGCCTAGTATTAGTGATATTGTGAATGATAGGGTTGGTGGGAGTATATCGTAGGTCCCCGTATAGGCGTATCTCACCGTCTCTGTCAGGTAGGTTAGAGGCTGTACGAGTACTACTGGGATCAGGTAGTGGGGCATGGATGATACTGGTATGATTATGTCTGAGAGAAACATCATTGGGAATCTCACCAGGTTGAATACAACCATTACTTGCTCAGGCTCTTTCACCAGGAATGATAGGAGTACTCCGAAGGTGGAGGAAGCGAATGCTGCCAGCACGGCTGCGACTACTAGGAGCAATGGATGCGCAGGCGGTACGCGGAGCACTGCCAGCGATAGGAGGAAGACGGGTACAACGGATATTACTCCTAGGAGGAAGCTGCTCAGAGACTTGCCTAGGGCTATGCACACATATGTTACCGGGAATAATAGTAGTCTTTCAAAAGACCCCATCCTCCTCTCAAAGACTATGGACATGGCTGACATCGATGTTGAGCCGAAGAATAATGCCAGCGCTATCATTCCAGGAGCCAGCCACTCCGTCAATCCCCCCCGCTTAGCCATGAAGGCTAGTGCAAATACGAATGGGAACAGTATGCCCCAGCTTATGGATCCAGGCTTCATATAGTATTCTCTGAGATCTTTCAGAGCTATGTAAAACGACCTTGCGAACTCCTCGATCATTCCGCCTCACCAATTATCTTGAGGAATAGTTCCTCAGCATCCGCTCCCCTAAGCCTGAGCATGGATATGCTGAGGCCGCGGAGCCTAGCATACCGAGCCAAATCCTCTAAGGCTACCGTGGGGTCCGAGGCTATGATCTCCAGGTGATCCCCCCTAACCCTCACTTCTAGAACCCCCTTAACATTGCCTAGAATCTCCTCTTCACTAGGGTTGCGGGGATGGAAGCCGGCCTCAATAACCTCCTGGACGCTGAACTTCCTGCTCAGCTCTCCTGGAGAGCCTATAGCCGTTATCCTCCCCTTATTGATCACCGCTATCCTGCTGGATATGTGGAAGGCCTCGTAAACATTATGCGTTGTGAGGAATATTGTTACGCCAGACTTGTTCAGCTCCCTCAGCTTGGACCAGAGCATCCGGCGGCTCATCACATCTAAACCCGAGGTAGGCTCGTCTAGGAACAATACTTTAGGATCATGCACGAGTGCGGCAGCTATTGCCAGCCTCCTCTTCAAACCCTTTGACAATGCCTTAAACTTCCTATTCCTTATCTCCCAGAGCCCGAAGAACTTCAAAACATCCTCAACACGCCTACGCGCAATGCTTCCCGGAACTCCGTACATTTTAGCTGAGAATAAGAGGTTCTGATAACATGTCAGCTCGAAGTACAGGTTAGAGACGTCTGGGACAACGCCGAACAAAGCTCTGGCACGCTTATAATCTCTGACCACATCATAGCCGCATATCCGTGCACTCCCACTAGTAATCCTCGTAAGCCCGACCAGCATTCTGACAGTAGTAGTCTTCCCAGCCCCATTGGGGCCCAGGAAGCCGAATATCTCCCCCCTCCTCACACAGAATGATATGTGATCCACGGCAAGAGTTCCATCATAAATCTTAGTCAAACCCTCAACAGATACTGCACATCCCCCGCATTCAGTCAACCGCTCCTCCCCTCAGCCTCATCGACCCTAAGGCAGTATGAAGAAGCTAATCTAAAAAGGCTTTCTAAAAAATAATAATGCAAGCTGACATCTAAGCGCATAGATGCAATACTGTTACTATAGTCATATAAATAAAACAAAAAGCATGCATGCCACACTCGAATTCTACAATAGTACACGGCATATATGCATGGTAATTATGGGGATACAGGTTCTCTATATGCATGCGGGAGGCTTTCAGCAAAGACGTGAGGCCTAGTCTTTAGGCGAGGTGGGAATGACAGGCATGCCGGGATGTTTATAGGGGTGTTCCCCAACACTGTCTCGGCGATGAGGAATGGGGGTGGCATATAGGGATATATACATGGTTACAGACGAGTTCGTCAACGCGTACATTATTGTGAGGGCCGGTGGAGTCATACTTATTGACACAGGCTTGGAGTCCACGTGGAGGCTTATCGAGGAGCTTTTATCATCGCTGGGCCTCTCCATGCAGGACATATCAGCGGTTATTCTAACCCATCATCACAGGGATCATGTAGGCAGCCTTAGGAGGATTGCCGAGGCCTCTGGGGCAAGGGTAGCAGCCCATGTGAATGAGGCCGAGCTGATCAGATCTGAGGCCGGCGTGGAGGTGGATGTGAAGCTGAGGGATGGAGACATGTTTCATGGATTAAAGGTGATCCACACGCCTGGCCACACTCCGGGCCACATAGCCCTCCTAGACTATGAGACTAGATCGCTGTTCACAGGCGACCTAGTATATAAGCAGGATGGAGATCTCTACGAGATCCCTGAGAAATACTCGGTGGATCCTGAGAGTAATAGGAGATCGATGGCAAGGCTCCTCGAACTCGACTTTGAGAATCTTATGCCATGTCATGGGAGACCCATCATAGGCCGCGGGAAGGAGAAGCTGGGGGAGCTTGCCGGACGACTGGGATTAATCTAAGAATTACTTGGAGGATCCCTGTGCAGGTTATAGTTAGCTTTCACTGTGGCAGGCGGTAGAACCACCCTCCTCATACTACCCGCTGCTTCGGCGGTGTTGGAGGGTGAGCGGGCGCCGCCTGCCGTGGATCAGCCTGTAGTGGTGGGGGGAGATAAGGGTTGCTTCACGGCCCTATGAGTGGTGGAGCCTAAGGGAGACTCCGAGCAGCTTGATCCTCACGGGATACTTGGCCATCAATTCTAGGAGATCACTGGTCTTACCTGTCTCGTGTAGTGCTGCTAGTAGGCGGAGCATCTGAGCAGGGCTTATGGGTCCTCCTCTAACGGCTATCTCCATGCCTTCAGGAGTGACCTCCACGTCTAGCGTGAGGCCTTGGGCTCTTAGAGTTGCCCTGAACTCGTAGTCCAGGCTTAGGGGCACAGCCTCCTCATTGATCCATGCTTTAGCAGTGATGGGCTCCGAGTCCTTCATCTCGCTCAGCCTAGGATGTGGCCCCGCTCTGAGGGAGGACTCTGAGGACAGCCTTACCGCTCACATTATGCAGCTCTAATTCAAGCACGCGTGGCAGCACCTTGGACATCTCCTCGGGCCCCAGTTTATCGGACACTGGGAGCAGTAGTTTAAGCAGCTCGTCGGGCAGCTCTATAGCCATTTCTACGCGTAGTTTGACCATTATGTTCCACCATCATATTATGATGAAAGCCTGGGCTAAAACATCATCGTAGATGCGGTTGGCCTGCAAGCCTCTCCACATGCTCTAACGCCAGGTCGGCATGCTTCTCAGCAGGCCTAATCTTCCTTAGAACAGCTCTAACCACATCCTCCCCATCTATGATGAACGTCGTCCTCTCTACTCCTACACGCTTCCCCCTAGCCCTAAGCACACCGTACGTCTCGGATACCCTCCCCTCAGAGTCTGATAGGAGTGTGAAGCGGAGGTCCAGCTTCTCCCTGAATCTGGCTATCCTGGATACAGGATCCCTGCTCACACCTACCACCACTGCACCCAGACTATTGAACCTGTCCAGCAGCTCATTGAACCTCTCAGCCTCCCTGGTACAGCCTGATGTGAAGGCCCTGGGATAGAAGTATAAAACCACTATCCGCCCCCTCAGATCAGATAATCTGAGCCTTGAGCCGTCATGGGCTGGCAGCTCGAATTCTGGGGCCTTCCCACCGATATTCACCGCCACGGCCGTGAACCTCCAAAATACTCATGGTGCATGAAGGCTCAAAACATTATTCCTAGATCACCATATTATTTCAGGGGGGATCACTGTGGAGAGATACGTCTTCGTGACAGGTGGTTCGAGGGGGATTGGAAGGGCAGTTGTGCTCAGATTCTCCGAGCCTGGAGTGAGGGTTGCCTTCACCTATCACTCGAAGTTCAGGGAGGCTGAGGAGACTGCAAGGCTGGCTAGGGAGAGGGGGGCTGACCCCATGGTGGTGGAGATGGATGTAGGTGATCCTGAAAGCATAGGGGAGGCCTACAGGATCATATCCGAGCATTACCCCAGGCTAGACGTGCTGGTTAACAATGCAGGAATACTCAGCCTCAGCGGCCTTAGGGAGACAAGCCTGGAGGAGTGGGAGAGGGTGTTGAGAATAGATCTCACGGGAGTATTCCTTGTCACTAAGGCCTTCCTACCCCTGCTTGAGAAGGGTGTGGATCCAGTCATAGTTAACGTCTCAAGCCTTGCAGGCCAGACTGCAGGGGTTGCTGGGATAGCGTACCATGCAGCTAAGGCAGGGGTCATAGGGCTTACAAGGAAGCTGGCATTAGAGCTGGCCCCTAGGATAAGGGTTAACGCCGTGGCTCCCAGCTTCGTTGAGACAGATATGGTTTCAGAGTTCATTAATACTCCTGAGAAGAGGAGGAGGGTTGAGGAGCTACACCCCCTTAGAAGAATATGTAGGCCTGAGGATGTGGCTGAGCTAGTATACTTCTTGGCAAGCCCCGCCTCATCCTTCATAACAGGGCAGACTATAGGGATAAATGGGGGGAGGCTGATATGCTAGTGCTAGCATGAGTGGAGGCTACTCGGGCTCCACCATGCTTCCAACACTCTCCCCGCCCAGCAGCCTGGCAAGGTTTTCAGGGTTGAAGCCGTTGATAACCGCCAGCCTTATCCTGCTTCTAAGCATTATCCTCATGGCTATGGGGTCTAGGAGCTCATACTTGCCTGCCTTATGGCTCTGCGTCCTGCTCAGAATCTTCACGAGCTCTGAGACCGTAACCCTGGGCAGCATCCTTGCATCAGGATGAATCCTGGGATCCTTATCGTAGACCCCGTCCACCGTGCTACAATTGATTATCAGCTTCGAGCCTATAGCCTCCGCCAGGATCGCTGACACGGCATTAGTGCTCTGCCCAGGCTGAAAGCCGCCTGCAACCACTATCTTACCCGTAGACCAGAACGCCATGAACTCCTCCAAGCCCCTAGCCACAAGGGGATAAGCTTTCCCCCCTAAAGCCAGTGCCAGGAGATAAGCATTCATACGGGAGGCAGCTATACCTATAAGGTCCAGTATAGCCTCATTGCTGCCAAGCCTCCTAGCAGCATTAATATACCTCCTAGCAACATGGCCTCCCCCAACAACGACAGCCACCCTGTAGCCCTCCTCCTCAAGCCTTCCAAGAATAGCGGCATAATCCTCCACGAGTTCAGGGTGATCAGGCGATATAAGCTTCCCAGAAATCTTAACCACTATCCTCTCCGCCCTGCCAGGATCCCCCATAATGCATCCCAACACCAAGTAGCATCCGCCAGGCTTAAAGCCTACCCTTCAGCCCTGAAAACCTACAATAAGCGCCAATGCGGAGCAGAAAAAGGGTGACAAAATGGAGAAATGGAAATGCCCCATATGCGGGAAAGAAGTAGTAGAGGGGCAAAGATTCGCACAAATAGGCGAAAACTACGCCCACATAGAATGCATTAGGAAAATAATAGCGGAGAAGAAGGAGAGCATACCCCTAGACCTTGAAGCATCCCTTGACACCCTCGAAGCAACACTATACGCGCTCATACGGACCAAGGAGGCGCTGAAATACTCCGTGAAAAGAGACGTGAAGGAAGTATTAGAGAAGCATCTCTCAATACTTGAGGATCAAGCCCTCATACTAAGCCTAGTTGTGGAGGGAGAGCTGAGGGACCACGGCATCATATAATAATGCAACATGGTAGCGGTGACATGTGACTAATGGTAATACCCAGGGTATTATCGAATAGAATATAGTAATACCTATACTGGTTTAAACATAGTTATATTAGTACTCCAAGAGAGTCGCTTATTACTCCTCTTCTCACAAGGTTCTCATATGTCCTCCATATCCTCTTCTCTGTTACATGCCTGGTATCGAAACCCCTTGACCTCAGAATGGTGATCACTACTTCGGGGAAATCATTGGGATGCATGCTTCTCCCCATGTGTGCGGCCTCTATGACTGCCTCAACTATGTCTCTGCTTGAAGGATACTGGGCTTTGCGCTTATGCTTGGAGGCCTGCCTTGTAGCCTCCATGATTTCTTCTAGGAGATCCTTGGGAATATACTTGTCATAGTCTTCTAGAGTAGGCTTATCCATATGGCTGCCCCATCTAGATGGTTATACTCGCTGGATCTTTTGTAGTTTTCCACGCCTTTATCTAGTAAGCGAGGGGGCTGGAGGCTCATAGAATGGTATTTTCGCCTTGTGATAGTCTCTTATAATGGTTCTCGCAGCCTCCTCTATTAGGGGTTCACCCGTCTTCTTGTAGCGCCATCCCCTCCTAAGAGCAAGTTGCTCCATTATCCTGTAGGGGTCGAGGGAGCTTATACTGTATGCTTGCCTGAAGGCCGCAGGGTTGAAGCGGAGCACATGGCGTATAAGCATGGCTGCTGCTGGGACAGGGTCCTCCAGTGTTTCAGGGCTTGTTCCACGTATTATTCTTTCCAGGAGGCCTCCCTCTATGGGAATAGTGCCTGGAGAGTCAATCATGTATATGTCTTCATCCACCCTGTAGAGCTGCGGGTGCCTAGTGTAGCCATGGCTTCCAGGTATGGGGCTCGTGGAGGCGCTGTGCCTCCCTTTAAGCGCATTTATAATGGTGGACTTCCCCACCTTAGGATACCCTGTGACAGCCACGATTATTGGGGGTTCCTCCATATGTTTCCTGATAGCTGAGCGGAGCATCCCTGTACCAAGATGACTGCGCGCCGCCATGTAAAGTGTCGGGAACCCCTCATCCTCGAAGATCCTCTTCCACTTCTCAGCCACCTCGCGTGGAATCAGATCGCTCTTATTGATGATGAGCATCAGATTCTTGCCAAGAGCCTCAGCCATGCGTTCGAGGCGGCGGCTCCTCGTACGCAGAGGCTCCCTAGCATCAAGTACTTCCAACACTAGATCTGCACGCCTCACAATCCTTGCCAGCATCCTCCATGTAGCTAGCTGCAAGCGGAGACACCCTCCCACAGGAGCTGAGAGGCCAAGGCTAATATAGCTCTCCATTCCCACAGAACTTATAAAGAGAGGGTGAAACCAATATTCCTGGGCCGCCGTAGCTCAGCTCGGCAGAGCGCCGCCCTGGTAGCGGAGCCGCCTGAGAGGCGGAGGTCCCGGGTTCAAACCCCGGCGGCGGCTCCACGAATCCATTTAAACTCCTGCCGCCCAGCATGCTGGGCATCTAGGCTTGATTCAGGCATCCCGCCTAGCCAGGGTTTATTTATGTAGGGCTGGGATAATGTTCTAAGGCGTGATCACCTGGTTATGAGCCTGGCTGGAGGACATGGGGGAAGCAGGTATACTAGTCTCCTAGCATACATAGGGCTTGTACTCATCACCAGCAGCCTTCCACTCATAGCCTCAGGGATTGTGGGCTTCGCATACCTCCTATACGCAGGCGTTCCATGGGAGCTTAGGCCCGCATCCATAATGCTGGGCTACGGTGTCCTCCTCCTGTCCATAGGGTTATTTCTCTCCGAGATGGAGAGAGGGAGTATAAGGACGGGGGACGCCGTAGTTATGACGGCTTTCGTATGGATAACCGTGCCTCTCCTAGCAGCAGTCCCCTTCATGACGGCGGCAGGTATACCCTATGCCGACGCCTTATTCGAAGCCGTCAGCGGGTGGACCACCACAGGGCTGACCATTCTTTCAGGAGAACCCAGCAGCTCTGGAGGAGTATATGTACCGCACGTGGAGGAGCTTCCACTAACACTCCAGGCGTGGAGAACAATCATGCAGTGGGTTGGAGGCCTAGGCATAGTTGTATTCACGGTAGCCTTCCTTACGAGGCCTGGAGTATCAGCCGCGATACTATACATGGCTGAGGGTAAGTTCGAGAGGCTTGAGGCGAGCATTCGGAGAAGCGCCTTTAAAATGGGTTTAATCTACGTGGTCCTCACAATAATATCCATATCCCTACTATACTTTGCAGGCATGAGTCTTCCAGACGCTGTTCACCATGCCATGACAGGCATAGCTACTGCAGGCTTCTCAGTCCATACTAGTAGCCTGGGCTACTATATCGATAAGCCGGCTGTCCTAGTGGCAGCAATGATCGTCATGTTCATGGGTGCCGTAAGCTTCGCAACCCATGACAACGTATTATCACTGAGACTGGGCAAGCTTAAGTATAGCATAGAGCTTCACGCCCAGCTAGTATTAATAGGAGTATCCTCGCTCTTCGCCCTATACCTCTGGCACAGCGATCCAGGCATGCATAGGTTGTTCTCGCCGCTGCAAATAGTATTCCACGTGGTGTCAAGCTCGGCTACAGCAGGCTTCCAGGTAGGAGACCTAAAGCTAGCCAACGATTCCTACAAGCTGCTGCTCACAACCCTCGCCCTAATAGGTGGAAGCGCATTCTCAACGGCCGGTGGAATAAAGGTATTGAGAATACTGATAGCAGTTAAATCCCTCTCCATGGAGACAGGCTCAGTCATAAATCCGCCTGGATACGTGCCGTCACGGAAGCTTGGAAAATATGTTTTAGATGAGCCCCTCATCAGGAGGACCCTGGCAGTGATCACAGCCATAATAGCTACGCATAACATTCTGACAATGATGCTGGCAGGACTTTACCCAACAATGTATAGTCTTGCAGACTCGGCCTTCGAGGTGGCAAGCGCTATGGGGAATGTGGGGCTAAGTGTAGGCATAAGCGCAGCCCACGCCCCCCTGGGAGCAAAGCTCATACTCATAGCAGCAATGACTCTAGGCAGACTGGAGGTTATCACTTATCTTGTAGCTCTTAAAAGAATCCTGAGATGACGCTAGGCAAGCCAAAGCAATATGATCTGCCATCCAATCAAAGCGCCGAGCACTGTGACCAGAGGGTAGAGGAGGAGGGCAAGGCTTCTCGAAGCATATTTATCGATGACCACTAGTGTCGCTGAGACTCCGTGGATCACTAGTAGGAGGCCGAGCAGCAATGAGCCTAGACCCATATGTACATGGCTGCAGAGAGCATAGTCTCTAAGCAACCCGAAGGTAAGCCTCCCAGTAGCCTCAGGCCTCGCTATGCAGAATCCGGTGAGCAGGATGAAATATCCCAGCGGAGCTGATAGAATACCTGTAACCTCTGATAAAAGTATCAACACTTGTGTGTAGCGCATCACTTATCACCCTTAACATGAAGTATCTGTTCCCGGAGGGATTAATCCTGGTTAGAGTGTCTAGGCGGACTGCTATAAGAGCTATACTGGCCTCACTGGCGGTAGGCCTGACGCTACCATGGATCCTTGCAGCAGACTACTACGAGTCTCGGAGGAAGCTTAGGAAGCCTACCGGGGAAACAGTCGTGGAGAATGGGAGAATACTGCTTCCCCCACCCACGCTGAAAGGAGAGATAAGCCTGGAGGAAGCCATGGCCAACCGCAGATCCCTGCGCGAATACCTGGACGAACCTATAACCCTGGAGGAGCTGAGCCAGCTCCTATGGGCTGCCTACGGCATAACCGAGATCAGGTGGGGCTTTAAGACAACTCCCAGCGCAGGGGCCACCTATCCTCTCATAGTATACGCTGTTCTAGCCCCCCGCGGAGTAGCTGTCCCCGGAGGCTACCTGGCCTCCGGATCCTACCGCTATGACCCCCATACTCATAGCCTTGGCTTAGTGAGGAGAGGGGATTTATCAGGGGATCTCTACGAGGCGGGGCTCAGGCAGGAGTGGATAAGGGATGCCCCCCTCAACCTTGTGTTCACGGCGATCTACGAGCGCACCACCGACTACTATGGTTCCCGGGGAGTAAGATATGTTCACATGGAGGTGGGGCACGCAGGCCAGAACGTCTACCTACAGGCCACTGCACTGGGCCTGGGAACAGTGGCTGTGGGGGCATTCCATGACGACCAGGTAGCCAGGATCATCGGCGCCTCGCCTAGGGAGAAGCCCCTCTACATAATGCCTGTAGGCAGGCCGGTCAAACCCTACAGGCTCAGCAGGGAGGAGCTGGCGGACTACATAGCCAGCCATAGGGGATAACCGGGGTAATCCCAGAGATCCAATATGGATAAGGGTGCAGGCTCCGCTCAACACGGATGAGGTGGGGGAAGGATGCCAAGCCGTGATGCAGATAATATTATTTTACTATTATACATAGTTTTGGTAAATAATCGATAAATATTTAAGTGTTTGCATTAACAGTTGTTAATGATTCCGGGTGTTAAAATGACTGTTCCTGGAATGGAGACCGGAGTACATGTTTTCACCGCTCTGCTATCAGGGCTGTCAGCAGTGCTGATGCTGGGACTGTTGTACAGCTCCTCGCCCAACAAGAAGATGGTTAGAAGGATCGCAGTGGCCTTCGCCGTCCTGGTATGGATAACTTGGATCGCAGTGGCCCCGGTTTACGTTAACGAGTATGGTGCGGATAAGGCTGTCATCAAAAGCTTCTCGGAGACAAGGAACGCGCACTCGCTGGGGATGGAGACCAAGGAGCACATATTCTACACAGGCCTGATCCTCTCGCTGCTCGTACCTATAGGGGCGTATACGTTGAACCTGGATAAACCTGGAGCCAGGAAACTGATGGGGTGGTTAGCAGCCACCCTGATCATAGGCTTCATAGTGATGGATGCCCTGGGAGCCTGGATCAGCTTGTCGGCGAAGCTTGCCTGGAGCATGAAGGCGGGGTGAGGAGGCATGGCTGAGTCCGAATCCAATCCGAGGCTACTGGTAGCCTCCGTGGCAGGCTATGTCGTTGCAGCGCTGTTCAACTCCCTGCTAGTGATACTCAAGGAAACACATGAGGGCGTGGAGGGCTGGCTGGTCAACACTTTCGGCCACCACTGGATAGGCCATGGAATCCTAGTAGTCCTGACATTCATCATAGCTACAGGAATAAGCTACGGCGCCTATAAGGGAGAAACAGAGGAAAAACTATACGGCAAGCTGCTGGCAGCAATACTGGGAGCAACCATAGTAAGCGTAGCGATAATCGCCCTCTTCTTCCTAGCAGAATAGCAGAGCACTGAGGGATGCATGGAAGACAAGGAGTAGCAGCCAAATAACACAATTATTTTCCAAGCCCCTAGGCAAATTCTTTTACCACAGCACCCACAGCGATGCTCTCCTACATAATCCCGCATGAAGAATGTTTCCGGGGAATGGTGGGCCCGCGGGGACTTGAACCCCGGACCTCCGCCTCTCCTAGAGCTTCTAGGCTCCTGTAAGGGCGGCGTCCTAACCAGGCTAGACGACGGGCCCCGCCATAAGGCATTATTCCCTGCTGTAAATCTTTTACGGTTGGATATATGCTTCTAGGAACCTGTGGCCTTATGGCTGGTGCCCGCTTCTGCTCAACGGTTTGAAGCGTCCAGCGATTCGTAGCCTCCCTACAAGCCTGTAGCATCTGTAAATCACCGTCTACCGAACTCCAGGTTCTGCAGGTGAAGCCGGAAGGCTCTACGCCCACCATAACGCCTAAAACTCCCCAGAGTTTCATGAGCATAGCTTATTTTCTCCGGCAGCTTCCATATAACGTCATAATGCTTTTCGAGCTTAACGCAGAGATGTGTTTTCCTTATTCCTCAAGAATCCTGGGATAGGAGTGTGGCTAGGCTTATAGTAGCTGCTCCTCCTGCCAGATTACTGCAAGCACGCCGAGAATACTCATCGCCATGGCTGGAGCATACCATGGGTTAAGGGGTTCCCCTAGAATAAGGTATGCTAGCAGGCTTGCCCCTATAGGTTCTCCTAGAGCTATGGAAGTAGTTGTACTAGCCTTAACGTAGCGAAGAGTATAGTTCATGAGGGTATGCCCCCCAATCATGGGGACGAGTGCCAGCATGAGGAGGTAGAACCAAGTCTTCAAGCCATAGTGCAGGGGATCCACACCTGCTATAATAATATATGTGAGAACAGTGGCTGAAGCAACACTGTATACAGGGGTAGTATAACTGAGGGTTGAGATCCCGCTTCTACGCGTGTATCTGCCTACTTCAAAGTAAACAGCGGCGGCTAGGGCTCCAGCCAACGCGTATAGAACTCCGAGAGCATTGATCTCTAAACCCTGCATCCTAGGCCCAATGTACAGCAACACTATTCCCGTAAATGCTGAGAGCAGGCCTGAAAACTGGATCCCCGTAGGCTTCTCCCCCATCACGAGAGCATCAGCCAGAGCTGCGAAGAGAGGATACATTACTACAATAGTAGTGCTCACAGCTACGGGGATCAGGAAGAGGCTTTTCATCCATACCACGAAATGAGCGCCTAGTGCAACACCTCCCACAATGACAGGCCAGCCGAAATATGCTTCCTCACCCCTGATCAGCATAGCCACAGCTAGTATGAACGAGGATATTACAAGCCTCCATAAAGCACACACAGAGGCGGGAGCACCTGCAAGCAATACTAGTACTGCTGCCCAGGAGATGGAGAACAAGGCAATACTGAGCGCTGCCCACACCCTAGCCTCCACACCCATAATTCTCAGCCCTACTATGAGGTTAAAGCTCCATGTAGAGGAAGTCAGCCTGGGAAGGAAGAATTAATCCGTAGAGAAGCGTCGGCTGAGACAGGTGTCTGCATCGGGTTTCCCCTCAGCCCCCGTTGCATCTTCATCCTGGATACCTTAGGTGCTGCCAGGACTATTTTACCTGTTGCTTAAGCTCCTCATAGCTCTGCATTATCTGGACGCTGTGGCTGGCTCCAAGCCTCTCAGCCCCTGCATCCAGTAGTAGGAGGGCTGTAAGGGCATCCCTAATGCCTCCCGCAGCCTTTATTCTCAGAGATCCTCCGACAGCTGTTCTTATGAACACTACATCTGCTAGGCTTACGCCACGCGGCCCGAAGCCCGTGTTCGTCTTAATGAAATCAGCGCCGGATTCCTTGACAAGTCTTGCAGCCTCTACTATCTCGCTGGGTGTGAGGAGGCTTGTCTCAACAATGATTTTAACCTCCGCCCCCCTCTGCTTAACAGCATTTACTATGCTTTTAAGCTCCTTCTCCACGTAGTCTAAGCGCCTCGACTTGTACGCTGATATATTCCACACTGCATCTATCCCTGAGGCGCCGTCGGAGAGAGCTTCCTCCACCTCCACAAGCTTCACTCGAATAGTCCCGTACCCGTTGGGAAATCCAACCACTGTGCATACGGGCAGCCTCGTGATGCTTGAGGCTTCTCTTACAAGAATGGGTGGAACTACTATGCAGTGGAAGCCGTGATGCTCAGCCTCCTCCACGAGTCCCGCGAGATCTCTGGCGGTCGAGCCAGGTCTTAGAAGCGTATGCTCTATGCTTGCTGCGAGATCCTCCGAGCTGATCCTTTCTACGAGGCTCCTGACATATTCTCCGAGGCCTCTCACTCTATCCAGTCACCCGTCTCTATTTTCTCAGGGATGTATTTATGGGCTAGGAATCTCAGCCCCCTGCTGGTCAGAGCCTCTATCTCAAGCTTCGAGAGAGTGGCGAAGAATATGCCGATCTCACGTATCCATTCAGGAGTCTTGAACCAATCGTACCCTGCATGCTCCTTGCGGCGCAGCTCTCGGAGCTCCTTGCCCCCCACCCTAAGCTTTGATTCCACGTATTTTCTGAAGGGGGCATAGGTATCCACTCCTACAAGCTCTATAGCCCTCATCACGTCGCTTGGCTTAGCCCTAATAATATAGTTCCTCCTCTCCCCGGCGCTGAGGACAGGCTTCTTCCCTGTCAGAATCTTCCTTAACCCTCTCTTCCCCAGAAGCTTTGCGAAGGCATCAGCATACTTCTCTAGGACCTCGTCTCCAAATATGTCGCTGGGCATGACTCCTATGAACTTGGCATCAGGGGTGGCCAGCCTCTCGCTCTCATAGCTCAGGGTAACCGAGCCTATCTTAAACACGCTGTAAATGTAGAAGCCGTAGGGATCACTATCAGTTAGAATATAGACAGGTAGCCCTAGCTCGTCGCTTAGCCTGCGGACAAACCTTCTCGTCGCCCTGTCAGGCTGCCCTGCACTTGTTATGAGGAGGGCCTTATGCTTATCCCAGAATTTTATCCTATGCAGCTGCTGGAAGACGGCATCCTTCTCTATTACAAGCACGTATTCAGCATCAATGTCCAGGAACTCTATTTGATCAGGCGTCGGCTCTATAGAGTATGCTCCATGCCCCATTCTACTGAGATCAATTACATCGCCGCCGCTTCTAATCCTCATCCTCCCAACAACCTTACCCTTCTCCTTGCTTAGAATCAGCATCTCCTCTCGGAGAAGCCCAGTATATGATTCCACATCCCTTATTGCTGCGTCAGACTCCCTCTGCGTGTCCCAAGTGTTCTCACGTCCCCTAAGGGTATGCTTCCCCCTGTAGTATAGGTCTCTAATAGTAGGGTACTCGTCGTTTACTAGGGCCTCATATATTATTGACGCCATGAGAAGCGTTTGCATGAACCTTCTAGCCTCGCCTAGATCCAGGAAGCTCCTCTTGATCTTATCTGGACCTAGGAGCAGCATCCTCCTCCTAACATCATAGATAGTGTTGCTTAACGTACGCTTAGGCATAACTAGTACGGGCTTCTCCCCGCGACGCATCTGCTCAACTATCTCGAGAAACCTCTCCCTAATAGTTGCTGCAGCCCTTCTCCTAGCCTCAACATCCATCTGCCTCAACGCTTATCCCCCAATCTCCCCAACTTCTCCTCAAGGCTCCTCGCCTCATGCTCGGGAAGCCCTACATGCCTACGTATGACTTCTAGGAGCATTCTCCTAAGCTCCTTCTCCCCGTCTCCACCCATTATCACTGAGAGGCTCCTCGCAACTTCAGGCACGTATTTCAGAAACGTGTCTATCCTCTGCTTAAGCTCCTCCTCCCTACGCTTACGGGATAAGAAACGTCTAAGCCTCCTCGCAACCTCTCTCACAGCATTCCTTATCTCGGATTCAAGTTCAGGTACATCGGCAATGCTCTCCTTGCCAACCCCTCTGAACGGAACCTTAGTGCTGCAGACATGTACGAGTACTAGCAGAGGGGCTGGGAAGGAGACAAGATAGTTCCTCCAGTCAAACCTCTTGGGATCCACCACCTTCCACGAGACATCGGACTTCATATCCATGAGCAGCGGTATCTTGTTAGCATACCTTATCAGCATGGGCTCATCGCTGGACTTTATTCTGCCCCCATAGGCTACCGCAGCTTCAACTATGAAGGGGTGGCCTGAGTAGGCCCTAGGCCTCCTAGTAACAGCTGCCACAAAGTCGGGCTCATATACCTTCTTCAAGCCAGCAACTATTATTTCCTCGCCTAGGGGGGATAGGGGGTCGGTTCGAGGAGCCTTAAAGCCAGAATACTCTTTAAGCTTCCTTGCAAGGTACTCCAACTCCCCTCTCTTCATCTTATGTGGATCTATGCCTTTATCATCAGGGTTCTCAGGATCCACTAGGCCCGCCCATTCTAGGAAGCTTCGAGCAGACTTAGGGCCTATAGCCTGAAACGACTCGACGAGGAAGTCGTAAAGGTTCGTCGCCTTGGAAGCCGATATAAGCATCTTAAGCTGCTCTATGTCGACTCCATGGGGATGCGGCTTAACCTTCCTTGGAGGCGGAGGCATCTTGGAGATGCTTCGGGGAAACCTAACTATGTTGCCGTCAGGATCCTGGAAGAATATGTCGGCATAAGGTGCCACCACAGCTGTGCCGCGAATATAATCGTATATGTAGCTTCTAGCCCTGCTCCAGTCTCCTTCAACAGTGGTTGAAACTATGGTGCCATGCCAGGAGCCACTCTTCCTCCAACTCTTATGCTCCAGTATTATGGGCTTATTCTCCTTAACATCTATCAGGATCTTATAGTAATGTATCCTGTAATGCCTTGCAGGGGAGGATACGACTTCTACGGGCAGCCCTGTGGTCATCTGCCCGTAGAGTATAGCCATTTTCGCCCCTAGGCCGAACATCCCCCTAGACTGGCGTAACACGTATTTAGAGCTGAATAATACCTGGCCGAAAGCCTGAGGCACATACTGTGGGGGGATCCCTATACCATTATCCTCCACCGTCACCCTGTAGTAGCCCACGTCCCCCCTAACCCTCTCCACATAAACCTTAACTACGGGGAGTATTCCATGAGTATCGGCAGCGTCGAGGGCGTTCTCCACGAGTTCCCGTACAGTCTGATATAAGGCTCTCGTCGGATTAGAGAATCCCGCGATCTCCCTGTTACGGTAGAAGAACTCAGCCGCGCTGAGGCTTCTGAAGCCTTCAGGACTAGCAGACACGCTGGCCACCCCTACCCCCCATAGCTTGATATTTGGGCAGTTACACTTAAATTCGGAATGGCTTTTCAAGCAACCCTTAATTTATGTTTGCATCCTGTCCCGGAGGAGGCCTGCAATAATTATGGGTACAATGATCGTTGCATCCCCATACACTATTACCCGTTTACCCTTAGGCTTAACCTTGCCCCAAGTTATAGCCTCCCTGGGATGAGCGCCGCTCAGGCTTCCATCATACTCCACCGCGGTGGTCACATATACCACGTAGTCGAGCCCTCCCTTAAACTGGTTCCACCATATGGTGTGATGCTTGCTTATACCGCCACCTATGATTAATGCCATGCTTGTCTTAGCAGGGAACACTAGGTCTGCAAGGCTCTTCATATCTGCAAGTATATCCAGCTTGAAGCCCCCTCTCTGAGCATACATGAAGAGAGCTGTGCCGAAGCTGCCGTCAACAATTCCAGGTACGAATATAGGGGTTCTCGTCTCATAGGCTGCCCGCAGTATGGAGTGCTCATCCCTAATCCTCCTCCCGAACTCCCAGAGCAGCTCGCTTACACTCCATGTTTCCCTGGATCCCCTTAGCTCGTTCATGATGCTGAAAACAGTCTTCTCTATGAGCGGGCCATAATTCTCGAGGGGTATGAATATGTTTCCAAGCCTATGTATGTTCTCCTCAGCCAACACCGGGTCATCAGCCTCGAAGAACCCGCGATAATATTTGCCTCCCATGCTCCTCGCAACATCGTGATCAACTGCCCCGCCTGTAGTTATAATGACGTTGAATAATTTCTCCCTAATAGCCTGGGCTAATACTCCGCGGAGGCCTGTAGCCACGAGGTTAGCTGTAAATGATAGGAATCTGAGCTCGGATGAAGCTCCCTCCCTAAGCACATCTACAGCCCTCGCCAGATGCCCTGCCATGAAGCCATGCATGGATCTATAGGCCTCTATAAGGCTCTCCACATCCATCCTGGGGGATACTTCGACATCCACTACAGGTTCTCCCAGCTTTTCACCCATGACTAATGCCCCTGCTATTAAGGTGGGCGAAGCATAATATGTTCTAGCATGAATGCGGTTATTCCGCTGCGCAGAGACTAGAAGACGCGGGCAAATATTGTTTTAAGGTATCTTAAATGCTTGTCAGCAGGCCTCCACACGTGATCTATTGATGCTTCAGCCACACGCAGTATCCTTGCCTGCACGCCGAGCCTACCCGTACATTCCGAGAGTATGGCCAGCATGTCATCCAGGCTGAGGAAGTAGCTGCAGGAAGATGCTACTAGAAGCCCTCCCCTACGCACATAGGGGAGGGCTGAACAATATAGCTTCCTATACGTCTTCAATCCCTTAGCTCTGAGATCTTTGGATGGTATGAGGGCTGGCGGATCAACCACGACGACATCATAGTTTTCCCCCGCCTGAGATAAGAAGTCCTCAACCCTCATGTTAATAATCCTGGCCTTCCCTTCAAGCCCGTTTAAACTGAGGTTTCGCTCAGCCTCCCCTACAGCCCATTCAGATTCCTCAACCATTGTGGCTGAGGAAGCACCGCTCAGCAGCGCGTGGATCCCGAAACCCCCTGTATAGGAGTATAGGTCTAGAACCCGTTCACCACCCCTAATCAGGGAGGCAAGCATGAGCCTATTATCCCTTTGATCAAGGAAGAGGCCGGTTTTCTGCCCTCTCTCAACATCAACTCTGAACACTGCTTCACCCTCCCTTATAGTTGTTCGAGGAGGGCCTGAGCCTCTCATAACGCCTCTACTTACAGGCAGCCCGACCCTCCTCCTTGAACGCTGATCATGCCGCCCATAGATTAGGCGGGGATGCAGCAGCTCCTCTAAGCCGTCGGCCACTACACTGAGCATGCGGTCCATCCCGAGGCTCCCGCTCTGAACAACCGCTATATCGTTATACACGTCTACTATTAGACCCGGAAGCATATCGCCCTCAGAGTTCACAAGCCTGTAGGCATTGCTTCTAAGAGGCAATGCTGAGCGAAGCTTATATGCTTCTCGAAGATTTTCAAGTACTGTTTCAGATGGATCAAGGCCGCATTCCCATCCAATGATCCTCACCGCCACAGCGCCCACGCCTTCATATAAGCCCGTGGCAATGCACTCATCCCCCAGATAGATGTTCACAGCTTCGCCCGGCCTTGCATCAGCCCTGCTAACCCACTTGGAGTATACTGTTAGGATGCCCTGAGATATGAGGGAGCCAGCGTTCCCCCTAAGCCTGATACTCCCCACCATAGATGCATCCTCGCTAAGGAGAAGGCAGGCATGGATTATACGCATTATAAAAGCATTTCATAGTTCAAACATCAATTGCCCCCTAATCCTAAAGAATTAGCCGGAGGATAGCGTTGAAGAATAGAAGGGCTCTCTCACCACTCATAGCAACAGCCATACTAATATCGGCAGCAGTAGTTGGAGGAATGATGCTATACAACTATTTCAGCACTACTATGGGCAGCGTGAACAAGGTGAACTCCCTGATATCTGATTTCACAGCGATGAACGTTGGCTCAACCACGGTGCTGCACTACGAGTTCTGGAACACGGGCACGCAGCCTGCAAACATTACAGGCATAGTCATAGTCGATGATACGGGTAAGGAAACGCATGTCAGCATAACCCCCATACTGATCAGAGGAGGGGAGAAGAGCTCCGGCAACATAGTCTTATCATCTCCGCTGAGTCCAGGTGAAACATACGCAGTATACGCTGAATACACAGTTAATGGAAAACAGTCAACAACAAGCCCTGTACAGATAACTATATCCCCCTAGACTAGACCCCTCTTTTTCCCTCTACTTCTAGTGGTGAAGAGACGATGACACCTACTACCGGGATCATAAGGATCTGGGAGGAACTAGGGCTTAGAAGAATATCATGGGATAGGAAGGATGAGTGGAGCGTGGTTAAAAGCTATAATATAGGCCCCGCCTCCATTCACATAGCTGTCAACATAGGTAGCGGGGAGTATAGATACTTCATTGATGAGCCCCCTCTATCCGATGATGTTAGAAGGCTCCTGGTAGATGTTCTCTCAGCCATGATTCTCGGGCCATTAGAGGAGAGAAGCCCTGAGGAAATGCTTGTTGAGAGGGCTTCAGAGGACCCGCACCTAGAGAGGCTGTTGGAAAAGGAGATGGGTTCAGCAATATATTATTTGAGGAGGGCTCTAAGCGGGTATGGACCATTCTACCCGCTACTGCAGGACAGCCTGATAGAGGAGGTAGCGGTTGAGGGGCCAGGCATACCTGTAGCAGTCTTCCATAGGATAAGGGGGGGCGGGTGGATGGATACAAACCTCACGCTGAACGAGGGGGAACTAGACTCCCTTGTACAGTCTATTGCAAGGAAGATTGGAAGGCATCTAAGCATAGCTACACCCTTCGCCGAAGGCCTAACCCCAGAGGGTCATAGAGCAGCCCTAACCTTCTCGCGGGAAGTCTCAAGGAGGGGAAGCAGCATAGTGCTTAGAAAGTATCCTCAAAAACCATTCACCATAATCGACCTGATCAGAGCAAACACTATCTCAGCCCTCGAAGCAGCATATCTCTGGGTACTAGTGGAAAACAAGGCATTCATCCTCATAATAGGGGGAATGGCTTCAGGAAAGAGTCTAATAGGTAGTGAACTAGTTCTAGTAAAAATTAATAGAGCAAGCAGGCTTCTAACAATTGAGCATCTGTGGAACGAGCTAGCTAGAAGAGGCCGCAAAATACAGGAGCTAGGTAACATGGAGTATATTGAGGTCGGCTCTACAGATCTTGAGGTATTAACACTGACACCGGAAGCAGTTAGGTGGGTGAAACCCAAATACTTAATCAGGCACAAAGTGAGAGAAAAACTATATAGAATTAAGACAAGGACAGGCAGAGAAATACATGTTACCAGAGACCATAGCCTTCTAGTATGGAGTGTCGGAGAAAATGGAGACAAATTCAAGGTAACTGTACGGACAATAAGACCATTAGAACTAAAAACAAAACAACACTACCTCCCGTATTTAAGGAAGCTGAGCATCGAAAACAAAAGAACCGCCATTGACGCCTGGCTTGCATCCCCCGATCTAGGGTATCTGGCAGGCTTCCTGGTAGCTGAGGCACCATGCGGAAGCTATGTCTTCGAGCAAGGTAAGGACGCGATCCTAGAGAAAGTACTGGGAATACTAGAGAAACACGGGATTCCTCATACCGTGACTCCCTACGATAAAGGAAAACTACACGTAGTACGTGTTATGATTAACCCATCATCTGGAAAACTCATTAAAATGCTAGAAGCGGGGAAGTGGGGCTGCGGGAAGAGAATACCAGACGTCTTTTGGAGCATGGATGAGGAGTCTCGTTACGCTTTTCTTGCCGGTGTTATTGACGGCGATGGTAGAGTTGATGGTGGCAGGTATATTATTAAGATTGCTACGACCAGCAGGGAGCTTGCCTATGGTTTTCTCTACGCATTCGCTTCTGTAGGTGTTCATGCATACATTCGTGAGAGGAGGATCAAGAAGTATCCGAATAGAGTGTACTACCATGTGCTTATCCCGATCAGTATTAACAGGGATGGTTTGAGGAGAATTATAAAGCATCTGTCTGATGCCAAGCGTAAGCAAATTGAGGAGGCTATGGAGAAGAGTAGGGGCCATCATTCCGAGACTGATGTTATCCCCCCTGATGTAGCATATGCTATCAGCTCCTTGTTAAAGAGAAAAGAGCATGGAAGAAATATAAAAAATGATTGGGATGCAAGGCCTTACAGCTACAAGGACAAGAATACATCATTCTATAGGATGAAGCAGGGTCTCGGCGGAAAACTCTATGACCTTATACCGAGAGGTGTAGGGTTTGATAGAGTTGAAGAAATAGGGGAAGTTGAATATGATGGGTACGTATACGATATAGAAGTGCCGGAAACCCAGAATTTCGAGGCTAACGGCATATTCGTCCACAATACATCGATGCTTCAAGCCATAGCCACCCTGATACCTCCGAATGAAAGGGTGGTTACCCTAGAAGACACTCCTGAACTCAACCTGCCTCATAGACACTGGGATCCCCTGATAACTAGGTTCAGCTACACAAGGGAGACGTCCCTCAACATAGGATTAGAACAGCTGGCAAAATTCGCGTTGAGACGACGCTCAGAATACCTGATCATAGGGGAGGTCAGGGGATCAGAGGCGAGAATACTTGCACAAGCCGCTGCCACTGGTCAGGGGTCAATGTGCCTCCCTTACGATGAGCGGATCCTAGTTAGGATCAAAGGCAGAGCCGCGGCCATGCCTATAGGCATGATGGTAAGAGATATTGTACTAAAAGGAGTTAGGCCTGAGGTGCTTACATATAGTGGTGGGAGATACTCATGGAAGCCTATTAAGAGGTTCCTTATTGTCCCCGGCCCTAACCGCTGGATCGAGCTTAAACTTACAAGTGGGAGGAGACTCAAAGTAACACCTGACCACCTCATACCCGTTGAAGATTCCGGGAAGATAAGGCTTACAAGAGCCTCAAACATAGTTGAAGGAACCCACGTACTATCCGCGGGAAAGCATGATGTAGGCAGAGCTGTTAAAAATGGGTGGGCTGAGGGAGCCTACAGCATCGACACCGTGTTAAGCATTAATCCAAGCATATCAGCTGAGCCTGCATTCGACATAGAGGTGGAGGAGAACCACCTCTTCATACATGAATCCCTACTAATAACGCATAACTGCACTTTCCATGCAGATAGCGTTGAGTCAGCTATAGTTAGACTATCATCCCATCCAATAGGGCTGGGCGAAGCATTCCTATCACTGATATGGAGCGTCATAACTATGAGAAGGGCGCGTGTGAAGGATAGAGGGATGGCCCGCAGAGCCTCATCCATAGATGAGGTGACACCGGAGGTTAAAACAAGAAACATATTCTCATGGATGCCCAGCGAGGATAAGCATATCCCCGAGGAGCCCGAAGACGTGGTTAAAAGGAGTTATAGGCTCAGAATGGTTGCAGGTCTTCTAGGAGTATCTGAGCAAGACGTAGTTGAAGAGCTGGCCCGCAGAAAAGAATTCCTGGAAATACTTGTCAGGGGAGGGGCTTCAGACTACAGGGATGTGGCGAGAGCCGTAGCAGGATACTATATGAGGGGTGGAGCATGGGGATCCTAGCAGGACTAACATCAGCATATATTAGCGCTGTGAGAAGGCCCTTCGAAGAGGTATGTATTAGAACAGCTAAGTGCATGTGGAACAGCTATGCCGCATCATTCATACTATACGCTACAGTTCTAAGCTCCACTGTAGCTTCATCAGCATGCATAATACTATGCGGGCTTAAAGGAGCGTTATTTCTACTAATGATCCCTGCGCCAATACTTGCAGCATACATGTATAAACAGGCATCCCTAGACTCGCATCGTAGAGGCTTGGAAAGAGAGGAACCCTACTTCCTAGTATACTCTCTCTCCATGCACTCCTCGGGAATGCCTCTCCACATAGCGCTTGAAAGCCTCGACGAAGGCATGCTTCCAGCCCACAGCAAGGAGGCAGCCAGATATAAGAGAATAGCTCGTGTGATCCAGGATCCCTATGAAGCCCTTGCCAGGCTTGCAGACACCTCTCTATCAAGAGGCTTCTCAAGGCTGTTGAGAAGCTATATAGGTGCTCTTAGAAGCGGCACGGGGCTTGAGTCGTTCTTCGAGGTTAGAGTGGAGGAGGCTATAAGAAGGGTTAGAGACTCGTGGACAAGGTTCGCAGACATAGCTGGAGAGGCGGGTGAAGCCCTCTCACTCATCAATGTGCTTGGAGTATTCATGGTGCTTCTCTACGGAGTGATAAGCGGGTACACTATGGCCATGATCATGGGAACCATGCTTCTAATACCCCTGCTCTCCGGGCTCATTTACCTCTACGTGGATCAGCAATCCCCTGGAATGGAGGGCTGGGTGAAGGTACCAGTATGGGTTAAACTCTCATACATCGCCGCCCTAATATTAGGCCTAGCCTCATACATTATCTTCAGGGAACCATGGACTACACTCATACTTGCATCAACACCTATGATAATTGTAGGAGCAGTATTCGAGGCTACGACGCTTTCTAGGATTAGAGGCATGGAGGCAGCTCTACCTGCAATTATAAGAGGAGTTTCGGACTACACTAGGCTAGGATACCCTTTAAGCAAGTCGCTTGCCAGGATTGCGGAGGAAGAGGAGGATGCCTGGATAAAGCGGACACTCAATATTCTCAAAAACATAATTGACTCTGGGGAAAAACTGCCCCGCAGCATGCTTGAAAACCTGCCAGGTCATGCACGATATGTTTTCAAAATGCTTCACAGCCTTTCTAAAACAATGCTGACTCCACCGAAAGCTCTTGAAGCCCTTGCAAGCTTCATAGGGGAAGCCATTTATGCTAAGGCTAAAGTTGCCAGCAGACTACACATGCATGAAATAATATTATATGCGTTTGCACCCATGGTTCTCTACGCCTTAAAAGCCCTTGTAAATGCGTCTAAAGGGCTTACAGCAGGTATGTCAGGAACCCTGGGTCTCACAGCACCCGAGATGACGCTGGAGCCCAGCCTCATCTTACTCGTCCTCCTACCATCACTGCTGTCACACGGAGCAGTGGTAGAGAAACTAGTGACAGGTGTGGGATGGCAGCCTCTACGTAAAGGAATAGCACTTCTCACACTGGGTGTTTCAGGCCTGATATTAATGGGATGACATGACGCCTATCTGCAAGGTAATTTCCCAGCAAGCTCTCCCAATCCTATGGTTTCCTGCGTTCTTGAAGTCATGTCCCTCAATGTTACAGCCTCCTCCTCAGCCTCCTTTTTACCGATTAGTATGACATGACTATACCCCTGTTCAGATGCGAAGGAGAGTATTTTCCTAAGCTTACGTGTTCTACCATGATATAGCTCAGCCACCGCTCCCATACTATGCACTGTTCTAAGAGCCGTAAGAGCCTGGACTAGGAAGTCCCTGGCGAGAGGAACAACAAGTACTCTTGCACAGGGCTTCCCGACGAGGCTTTTCCCCTCGGCTTTAAGCGCTAGGAGTGTTCTATCCAGGCCTATAGCAAAGCCTGTGGCTGGAGTGTGTTCCCCTCCGTACAGCTCTATCAAATTATCGTATCGTCCGCCGCCAGCTATGCTTAGCCCGAGACTCGGCACCATAACTTCGTATATTAGGCCAGTATAATATGCCAGGCCCCGGGCAAATCCTAGATCTATGATTATTCTATCTCTACCTATAATCCCCCCTAAAATATCAGCTATCATGCGCAGCCTTGAAGCAGCTGCAGCAATGCTTCCCCCACTGTTTTCTGCGAACTCGTTGAGCACCCTGTACCCGCCATGCCTATTGTTGACAAGGTATTCAAGCTTTCCTAACGCTGAGGGGTTGGAGGCCCTCCTCCTAGCCTCCCTTAAAGCCTCATCATGCAGCTCCTTGTCCATTAAGTGTAGGATTCTATCCTGTTCTTGTTCAGGCACTCCTGCCTCACGCATGATGGATCTATGTATACCCACATCATCGATCTTGATTCGGCGTTCCCCTAGCCCTATGGTATCGTAGTATTCATTAAGCATCATTATAAGCTCTACATCTGATTCAGGATCATCCGAGCCTATTAGCTCGGCTCCAGCTTGAAAGAACTCCCTATATCTTCCACGCTGCGGCTCATCATACCTAAAACAATTAGCTACATATATTAGTCTTACAGGCTTAGCCCTCCCTCTAAGAAGCCTCAAATATATTCTCGCCACGCTGGCTGTAACCTCTGGGCGCAGCGCCACTTCTCTTCCAGCCTTATCAGCGAATACATACATTGTCCTCCTAATCTCTTCACCCGACTTGAGGGCGAAGAGCTCGAATCGCTCGAGGGTGGGCGGTATAACCTCCTTGTAGCCGTATAGGCTTGCAACCCTCCTGAAAGAGGATGCTAGTGCCGCTAGCTCGGCTGATTCCGGATCAACTATGTCTCTCATACCTCTAAGAGGCTTAAGCTCCATTCAACCACCCTCAACCTGGAATTTGCTGATGCTATAATATGTTACATCACCGTGCCTGTCAACTATGGCCAGCACAGGCAGTCTATCGTTCCTCAGAGAGGAATCCATGTATTCAGCTATCTCTGAAAGACTCGTCATACGGCTTTCTTCAAGCACATATACTTCTATCCTCCTACCATTGGGGCTAAGGTAAACTAGGCTGTTATCCCTAGGACCCGGTGAGACACGTCTCCCCCTGTTCCTGAGATCATGGTACACTGTGAACTTAACCCACAGCATCTCATCCCTCCTGGAGAAGAAGGCCATGAGATCCTTGAATGATAGCGCGGAGCCCTTTAACTCAACGATAATCCTCCCCCTATAGGCTAGATACAATGCTTCAAGAGGCCTCAACATCAAACCTCCACCCGACTGCACGCCGTATCCCTCGCGTAGAAGCATGCTGGCGTGAGAGGGATTAACCACTATTACCCCGCTATCCGTCAGCCTAGCCTTGAAAGCCTTGTTCTCACCCATATCTAGTACCAACGCTTTATAGCCAGGCTTACGCCTTAATATCTTGTCGCGGTGTATAGCATGGCTCACGAGTATGGGCTTAAGATAAAGCCTATTCAATGGGATAATGGAGTTGTCAGATGGATAGATGTGTCCAGGCTACCGTGGGAGGAGGTTTGGAGGGAGACTAGAAGCGTGGAGAGACTGGCCAGAGCCATAGAGTCCATGGAGATCAGGGGAGCTCCAGCCATAGGAGTAGCTGCAGCGCTCGGCATAGCCATGGCTGCCTACAATTCTAATGCCTCAAGCCTAGAGGAGCTTAGGAGAACAGTGCTTAACGCTGCTGAAAGGCTTAGGAGGACGAGGCCTACCGCCTACAATCTATTCTGGGCTATAGATAGAATGCTGGGAATACTTGGAAGAGATGCTGCGGGTCCTGAGGAGATGGTTGATATGCTTGTAGAGGAGGCGCTGCGTATAATGCGGGAAGATATTGAGACAAATATGCGTATGGGACGCATAGGGGCTGAACTCATAGAGGATGGAGATATCGTGCTTACACACTGTAACACAGGGGCATTAGCCACTGCAGGATATGGGACGGCATTAGGGGTGATAAGGGCGGCGTGGAGTGAGGGGAAACATATACAAGTTATTGCAACTGAGACCAGGCCTCTCCTCCAAGGCGCAAGGCTCACAGTATGGGAGCTTGTGAAGGAGGGGATCCCTGTGAGACTAATAACTGATAGTATGGCAGGCTACGTAATGTCGAAGAACATGGTGTCCAAGGTGCTTGTAGGGGCTGATAGAATTCTTGTAACAGGCCATGTAGCCAATAAGATTGGGACATATATGCTGGCCGTCCTAGCCGAGAGGCATAGAATACCATTCTACGTTGTGGCTCCGACTTCCACCATAGATCCATCAGGCGATCCAGGCAGCATGGTGATAGAGGAGAGGAGTCCCGACGAGGTTAGAACCATTCTGGGAAGAATGCTCATCACTGTGCCAGAAGTAGAAGTGTATAACCCAGCCTTCGATATAACGCCGCCCGAACTGATAACAGGCATAATTACAGAGAAGGGTGTAGCTAAGCCTCCCTACACTGAGTCTCTTAGAAGGCTTATGGGGAAAGACTCCTAGCGTTGACGCAACAGTCTTGAAGCAATCCTGCAAGCCCCTCTTCCAGCCTCACCGCAGGCTTAAAGCCGAGAAGCCTTGAAGCCTTTTCAATATTAGCATAGCTATCCCTAATGTCTCCAGGCCTTGGTAAAGAGTACTGGGGCTCAGCATCGATCCCAGCTAATCTCAGTATAATGTATGCCAGCTTCTCTATGGATGTAGGGGTTCCCGAGCCTATATTATAGGTTTCATCAACCATGCTTGTATTAACAGCCAGCTCAATGGCCCTTGCAACATCTCTTACATGTATGAAGTCCCTGGTCTGCTTTCCATCACCATATATTATGGGGGCCTCCCCCCTGCATACATTGAAGACAAACCTGCTTATCACGCCGCTATAAGGGCTGGAGGGATCCTGGCCAGGCCCATACACGTTAAACAATCTGAGAATAATGTAGTTTGGCCTGCCATAAGCTCTCCTAAAAGCCTCTACATATACTTCGCCTGCGAGCTTGCTTGCCCCATAGGGGGAGAGGGGTCTAAGGGGATGATCCTCATGGATTGGTAGATGCTCAGGCTCTCCGTAAACAGATGCCGAGCTCAGGTAGATGATCCTCTTCACCCCGGCTTTAAGGGAGGCATGAAGCACAGCGACAGTCCCGTCAACATTGTTAGATGCATACAGTAATGGATTCCTCATGGATTCGGAGACGCTCACCAGGGCAGCAGTATGGATAACTGTGTCGACATCTCCTAGTATTCTGGAGACCTCATCTATATGCCTCACATCAGCCTTGTATACAGGTATGCCCAGCTTCTCAATAATGCTTTTAGCCCTAGGCGAGGGACGCGAGAAGTTATCTATTCCGACGACATGGTAGCCCGTGGATGCTAGGTGCTCAGCTATATTATGGCCTATGAACCCCATAATCCCTGTTATAGCAATTGATATTTCTCCGCCCAACTCTGAGCACTACTCATGGAGGATGGGGAGAACAGCGATTATTAATGTTTATCCGAGGATTATCTTGATCCAACGCCTTGCATAGCTCAAGCCGTATTTCCCGCAGTGTCAGTGGGAAAGCCTATAAACACTGCTGCTCCACCTCACAGCTAAGCCCATTCTTTCCATAGAGGCTAGTATCTTCCCGGCTGTGCGTCTAGATACTCCGAGCATTAGCGCTACATCCTTAACTCTAAGATACCTCCTACCATTCCGCGAGAGGCTGGCGGCAAGCCTGGATATATCAACCTTAACCAGCATCACCTGTCTATCCCTATATTCATGGTGCTTCACAGCTGCTCCCACCCATACAGGGATACTATTTAAATCCGAGGGAGGCGGCTGAAAGTATTTGGATCTCAGCTATAATAGAACCATTTCTCGGGTGGCGGAGGAGGCCTCTTCTTCTCCCAGCCTATCCTTGAGAGGGGTTTTAGAAGATGGCCTGATGCTCTTGGGGGTGCTGTGAAAACCCCTAGCTTCAGCCTGCGGGGGATCCTCACAGCAATCTTCGACGCGTTTTTAACCCTGTATCCGCATTTAGGGCACTTAAAGCCCTTACCTCTTCCAGCAGACTTCATCGTATGTCCGCATCTAGGGCATGTTGGATTTCTGTACACTATCTTAGGGGCTAATTTAAGGACCTCTATCTTCTCGACGTTTATTGTCTGAGGCTCGTGGAGTGAGGGAGGACGTACTACTCCCTGAACAATGATCTCGTCCCCCGGCCACAGCTTCTCTCCTATTAGTGTTAAAGGCTTTGCAGGCTCGTATATGCATGCCTGATGTTCTCCTCCCTGATCTTTAATGTTGAAGCATACGTGTCCTCCCCTAATGATCCTAGGTTTGCCTGACACTACTCCTCTAATGCATGCTGTTTGATAGGGCCTGAGTTCTGAGAGCTTTCTTAAAATGCAGTGAGCGTCCGTTCCCTGGTTGCTTCTATAAATGATCCATGCATCTATGGGTTCCTCGATCTCCAGCATCTCCAGCGATTTCCTGAGGATCCATGGGTAATTCCCCCTGATTCCAAGCAGTACAGGGTCAGGGCCTCGCGGAGCTATGAGGGGCTTCTCCTTGATGAAATCATAGTTGCTGAATGTGAGGGGCTCTGTGGCCAAAGCCATCCTCCTCACACTTCCACCTGAAATTCTCCGCGGCTCGCCCCACATGTCGGGAACCCTATATGCTAGGAGCTCATATGTGTAGTCCTCGCCGCTAATGAGGCCTCCAAGAGCAGCTAAGGCTCCTATCACCCCCCTCCCCCGCACCTCCTTGGGAATAAGTATGCTATGCTTCTCAGCATATCGTATAGCTATATCCGGGGTAACAACATCGGTGAGCGCCTTTAGATATAGAGGACGCATTCTCTCAGCTTTTCCTCCCATAAGCACAGCTAAGCCTGGGCTGCTTGTCCTGCTTTTGAAGGCTGATGAATATTCTATGCTCGTCTGAACAGCCAGCTCAACTAGGTCTTTCTCCCTGCCCCTAGGAACAGATAATCTGAGGACAACCGCTCCATTACCCCTAGTCTTCCAAGGAACACCTGGATTAAGCCTTATGAGAAGAGGGTAGTCGAGGAAAAGGGGATTAATTGATGTTTCTTTCAATAAAATATAAATAAATAAAGATACAAGATGTGTGGTGCATCCCCCTCGCGGAGAGTCGTGGTCATCGAAGGCTACGTGTATCTCGACAGCATCGCTCATGATTTAAACTCCTTTCCCTCAACGACGATCATTGTGAGCGTTGACCTAACCTTCGGAAGCTTCCTAATCCTGCTGGCTACTATTTCCTTAAGCTTATCCATGGTGTCTGACTCCAGCTTAACGACTATGTCGTAGACGCCGTAGACTATGTAAGCCTCTTTAACGCTCTCTATTCTTGAGAGCTCGTCGAATACTTCCTGCTCTCCACCTATCTCTGTATTTATGAGAATTATTGCCATGGGCATTATGCTGCCACCACTCACATTATATATTGGGCCATATAATTAAAGCCTTCTATGGGGGTAATGTGCCGCGAATATATGTGGTAGCATTATCCGAGGACGATCCCTCGAAATGCACTGCTGAGAAAATGCTGCGGGTAGGAGAGGCACGTAGGATTAGGGCTTCAAAAATACATCCTAGGGCAATAGTCCTTAACCCCTACTCTGCCACCAGGATTTCCCCGAAGGATAGAATGCTTGCAGAGAAGGGAGGCATAGTAGTGGTTGACGCATCTTGGCGTAAACTCACCCCCAATAAATTTAAACGGATAATTAGGAGAGGCGAGCCTAGAAGCCTCCCATACCTCGTAGCAACTAATCCCGTAAACTATGGTGTCCCAAGAGCTTTGAGCAGCATAGAGGCTGTTATAGCCTCCCTATACATTCTCGGATACAGGAGCGATGCTCTCAGAGTCTCAGGTCTCTACAAGTGGACCCATCATTTCATAGAGCTTAACAGGGAGCCACTAGAAGAATACTCCAGGGCCGCGGATGCTGACCAAATAAGGAGGATAGAGTCTCTATACACCCCTACCTAATATTAGCCTTAATGCATCAGATTTCTACCGGCCGGCCCCGGCTGGCGGCCACGGGTCCTACAGGGACCTGAGGAAACTCCGCCCTCCCCGCGGCACCGGGGCCCCGCAAGGGGCGCGGGTAACACCCGCGGCAATGGCACAGAAACGACACGGCCACCCATGAATGGCTATGAGGCGGAGAGGCAGGCCTGGCGACAGGCCTGCAGCAACCCGCTGAGAACATGGGTGGAAGCGTTGAAACGGCCATCCCCCGGGGAGCAAGGCCCACGCCGATGAGGCGCCGCGTGAAGACGTGGGGGACCGCTAAGCCTAATGCCGCCGAAGTACAGAAGGCGGGTTATAGCCGGGGCCGGCCGGTGTAGAGCCATGAGAGGAAAGCTCTGGGCTGCAGCCCTGCTGCTAATACTGGTGGCAGTATCAGTAGTCTATGTAGATTATAGTATGGCGAGTCCTGCAAGCCTAAGGAGAACATCGTCCAGCATAGGCCCCATGCTTGAAGCCCCTACCCTAGGAGCAGACTCCAGGTTTCCCAGCATCCCTACATCCAGCTTGAATGCCACGCTGGCCGTGCTAATCACCCACAAAGATGAACCCGCATATATTCCAGCCTGGATTTACAGCTACCCGCCAAGCATCATTGTAAGCGAGGAGAAGGCGATAAAACACCTCTCTACAGGTAGGCAGGGAGAAAACAACGTGCTTGTAATAAAGCCTCTCAGCGATTTCTACGTGTATGCAGGCAGCGTGGAAGGCGTTGAAGGACCATGCACCTATATGATCTCCCTTACAGAGGATACTGTTCACGGACACGTGGAGCAGCGAATAATATATGCCAATTGTAGCAGAGCATCAATATATGTGAAGCCTCTGAGTCTCGGAGGCAAGCTGCCATCCATACCCCTGAAATCCTACGTTAAAGAGGCTGAAGCGAAACTAGGAGAATTATATTATATGTACACTAGTATTCCCCACCAGGACGAAGTGTTTCTCTCATGGTGGATGAAATATATTATAGGGACTAGTGCTCCGGAAAACATGAGCTTGAATAGGGTTGTGGAAAAACTACTAGGATACATAGAGGCAAACACATATTATGAGAGAACATCATTTAACCCTGAATCCCCTGCTAGAAGCCTTCTCCTAGAAGGGAAGGGAGACTGCTTCCTAGCATCCCTCGCCCTAACAGACATGCTTAGATACCTAGGCATACCTGCACGCCCTGTCACAGGCTACTACGTGTCAGCGTACCGCGAGGTTAGCGGAGGATACGAGGCTAAGATAACGGCTAGGAATCTCCACATGTGGGTTGAAATATACATGGAGAGTAGGTGGGTTCAATTCGACCCTACGCCTCCTCGTAGGAGAGGTGGAGGAGGCTGGGCTGCAGGAAGCCCTACGGGCAACGCTAGCTCCAGTGGCTCGGAAGCGCAAGGTGGAGTAAGTGGGCAGGGCGAAGCACCTGTGGGCAGCAGCTCCCAGGGCTCAACATCTATGAGAACCACTGTAGGTAATATTCCAGCACTTGAAAACATATCAACACCATGGGTAAACGGCTCAGCACACACCAATCAAAGCACCCCGCATTCTCCGCCGAGAACATCGAAGTCACCTACACCTAGGCATAGCGGGGAGAGCGTAGCTGAATCATGGATTATACTGCTAGTCATCATAGGCGCCGTACTCCTACTAGTCTCCGAGCACATGCGGAGAGAGGAGGAAGCCCTAGTAGAAGCTGAAATACGTTCAGCCTATAGTCCCATCGACACTCTTAGAAATGCCTGGAGAATGCTTGCAAACAGTATGTACAGGGATGCATTGATAGAAGCATATAGGGCTATAAGAGCATCCCTAGAGAAACATGTATCCATACAGCCGTCAGACACAGCTAGGGAAATACTGCTGGATAAGCTTAGAAGCCTGATGGGGACAGGTTTCCCGTACTCCTTGTTGGAGATACTGGAACGCGTGGTTTATGGGGGTAAGGAGGCTGGGAGAAAAGAGGTTGAGAAATGGTTAAAGGAGGCGGAGAAGCTTGTATACAGGCTCACAGGCAGGTAAGGTTGCAGTAGCCCTACTAATAGCCGCAGTGCTGGCATCACTTCTACTACCAGTAGGACTGCCTAATATTGAAAAAGAATACAGCATACTCCTCAGGGCGGCGCCTCACGTATTAATGGTTGGAGGAGGCCCCATGATCCTGGGGGAAAGGGAGAAAGGAGTCCTCCTAATACCCCCTGCATTCACCCCTTACTCCCAGGAGGAGGTGCTGAGAATAAAGGAGCTTGCATCTTCAGGCTGGATTATCGTAATCCTCTGCGGACCAGGGTTTGAGAGAATAGTGGCCGAGGCGCTAGGGTATACGGTGTCTACAAGGCCTCTCCGCCAATATGGTGTGCAGGGCATGCTTGTATACTATGATGACATGCGGATAAGGACCCCTCCCTTATATTCGATCTCAACGCACAGTGGCAATGCATCGGTATTAGCATCATCCCCCTACTCCTGGATCGACTATAATGATAACGGCATATATGATCCTGGAGAGAATCTTGGAATGCATGCAGTGGCAATGGCGGCTAAGATTAATGAAGGAGTAGTTGTAGCAGTATCGGCTCCAACACCACACCCCCTAAGAGATGCTGGTGAAGGATGGAACGAGATGCTTCTAGGCCTGCTTAGAAGATATGGGGGAAACTCAACGATATACGTTGACCTTTCAAAACAGCCCCGCCCCTCAGCAATAATGCTCCTAGCCGCGGCCTATATTATGGTGCATAGGTATGGCATACTCCTATTATCATTCACCTACCTCTCTGCAGCCACGGTGCTTGCAGGCCTTACATCCAAGCCTAAGCTTAAATCCTCTAAGACAAGAGGCGTGTGGAGGGAGAAGTATTCCTGGGGAATCCTGCCTTCAGGCCACGTTGAACTCGACGAGAAGCGTAGATCCCGCTTAGAGGCGTTATGGATTGAAGAAGTATAATATGAGTTTGCAGCGCATAGGCCTGGGGCCAGGAGTCCTAAGCCTCAGCATAGTGGTAGCAATACTTATGGCGGGTTCACTCTTCTATGAAAGCCTGCTTTCACTTCTAGCCTTAACCATGATTCTATCCCTGATCACAGGACTCTGGGCATTGTTTAGCAGAAGTGTAGGCATGGTGGAAATGTATGTAGAGGCTGCGCCCTCCAGAATACATGCTGGGAGAACCCTTAGGCTAACGCTGAGGCTGCATAATTCCTCGCGCCTCCCCCTTATAGTTCGTGTAAGAGTTGAAAGCCCTTATAACGCGTTTTACAGGGACTATGGCTTCAAGCCCAATGTCTTGGAGGAAGTCGTTATACTCAGGCCTTTAAGCACTGCTGAAAAGCTCCTAACATTAGAGGGGCTTAAACGGGGAAGATACCTGTTAGAAAAAATAGCGGTGAGGATCTCGGATGTCCTGGGAGTAGCAGTTGCCTCAGGCTTCTTCACCCCTCTCAATGAACCTCTAGAAATGCTGGTTATGCCTAGAATAGAGGTCATAGAGACAGCCTACCATGCGTATCGATCAGCCCTAAGGCTTCACGGCTCAGGCCTGCAGACTAGGAGAATGGGCTACGGCGTCATCTTCGCAGGGCATAGGGACTATCAGCCTGGCGATGATGCAAGGCTCATAGACTGGAAAGTCTTCGCTAGGCTTAGAAGGCTTGCAGTAAAGATGCATGAGCTTGAAGAGGAGGCCCTCTCACTCATAGTGGTAGATGCCACTAGGAGCATGATGCTAGGCCCTCCAGACAGATCAGCCCTGGACACATCTCTCTCGCTAGCCCTAAGCCTATACGAGTACTCGAGGAGCAGGGGATCCAGGACAATGCTAGGAGCGTATAATGAGGAGCAGATCTGGATTGCAAGGGATCCCAGGCTTATTCCAATACTTCTAGCCGAGATCTATCCTGCTCCAAGGGAAGACCTGTACAGCAGATATGCTGACGTCTGGGAGAAGGCTAGAAGCGATGTAAAGCACATACAGCTCCTAAGAGTTCTGAGAGAGGCCGTTGTCCTGAATCCCCGTAGGATGAGAATACTGCTGATAACTGATCTCCCAGTAGTCTCGAATCCAACATCATTCCGCCTATACCTTGAAAACATATTATCTGTGCTTAAAAGCAGGAGGCATGAGCTAATCATGGTTGCACCTGTCTCACCACTATTCGAACTCCGCTCGCTCAGCCATATTGATCTCAAGGGAGCGGAGCAGGCCATCAGAATATTCTCAAGAGGCTATCTTGACAATAAGAGGGTTGCATGGAGCATTGGGTATCCAGTATATTCTATGCCTCCCTCAATGAGTGTGGGCAGCATAATGCTCAAAATACTTGGCTGGCTTGCAAGGGGATAGCCGTGGAGCCAATATATGATGGGAGAGCAGCCATAAGCCTTGCAGCAGCTCTTTACCTGGCAGTACTCCTAATCCTAGGCTACTCCTGGATGATGGTGCTGCTAGGCCTGCTAGGCGTAGCAGCATATCTGCTTAAACCTAGGGAGAGCCGGGGTGTGGGGGCAGTGCTCCTAGCATTATCCTCAATAACGCATTCCCCCGCCAATGCTTCATCAGCCTGCATTCAAGCCATACTGGCAGTCATCCTATTTGCATTAGTGGTTATCATGCTGATCCCCCTAGGCCTAGTAGGAGGCATTCACAGTGACCTAGCAGTAGTAATCATGGCCTCAGCGCTTCTAGCACTAGTAGCGTCAGCCGATATGCTGCTCCCCCCCTCCACATGGATGTATGAGGCCAGAGATGTTGCTACACGCATACTCATAACTCCGCCAATAGCTGCAGCCTCGTGTTACGCCTTGATGAGGCTTAAAGCGGAGCACGAGGCTTCGGGGAGAAGAGCCGAGGAGAAGTAATAAAATATTAATAGGGCCTCATTACCGACTACTTATCCCGGGCCGGTAGCTCAGCCTGGAAGAGCACCCGGTTTGCACCCGGGAGGTCCCGGGTTCAAATCCCGGCCGGTCCACCATCCCTATTGTTAAGCCCTATGTCGTTAAGCACTCCCTCCAATATCCTCCTAGCCTCGGAGAGTGCTTCCAACCCCAGCTCTGTGGGCACATAGATCTTAGTCTCCCCTCTCTTCTCAACTCTAAGCAGACCTTCCCTCACCATCTTGTATAGCACGGCATACACTGTAACAGTTGCAACCTTTATGCCGTACCTGTCTCTAAGCCTCGCCTTAACACCATAGGCGTGAAGAGGTTCTTCTGCTAGAATCCGTATAATATAGATCCAGAGATTCTCAACAGTTACCTTGCGTTTAAGCCTATCTACAGCCTGTGTTTCCAACTCCCTACCCTCATGGCCCAATTATAAATGCCTGCATTCATGGTATATGTAATGATCGGCATATTTATATTTATAAATATTTATGACCATATAATATGGTGGTGGAAATATGGGTAGGATACGTGTAGCATTGGCGGGTGTTGGGAACTGTGCCTCCGCACTGGTGCAGGGCACATTCTACTACAGAGAGGTAGACGACGACTCCTTTATTCCAGGCTTAATGCATCCGAGGCTGGGAGGATACCATGTTTCTGATATAGAATGGGTTGCAGCATTCGATGTATCTGAGAATAAAATAGGAAGAGACCTAGCTGAAGCAATATTCGCTGAACCCAACATAACACCCCGCTTCGCAGACATTCCCGAGAAGCTGGGAGTAGAGGTGAGTCCAGGGCCTGTGCTTGATGGAGTGGCACCTCACATGCAGGGGGTTTTCAAACCCCACGACGATGATGTATCAATGGATGACGTAGTAGATGTTCTGAGAGAATCTAAGGCCGACATACTTGTAAACCTGCTGCCCGTGGGCAGCGAGGAGGCAACACGCTTCTACGCTGAGGCTGCTAGGAGGGCGGGAGTAGCCTTCATTAACGGCATGCCTGTATTCATAGCCAGTGACCCTACAGGGGAATGGCCGTCGAAATACGAGGAGGCAGGCCTCCCCCTCATAGGCGATGATATTAAGGGGCAGGTGGGAGCCACAATCCTTCATAGAACCCTTGTAAGGCTATTCCACTCCCGCGGAGTAAAAGTAGTTAAGACATATCAGCTGAACATAGGAGGCAATACAGATTTCCTTAACATGACTGTGGAGGAGAGGCTTAAAAGCAAGAGGATAAGCAAGACAAGAGCTGTTACAAGCATACTACCATACGGTGATGAGCTTGAGGCGAATAAAATGGTTAGAATAGGGCCAAGCGACTATGTTCCCTTCCTAGGGAACACGAAGATAGCCTACATATATGTTGAGGGGAAAAGCTTCGGCGACTTCCCGATAACCGTGGAGGCAAAGCTAACAGTAGACGATAAAAGCATGTTCGCTGGAGCAATGATCGACGCTATAAGAGGAGCCAAGATAGCCCTAGATAGAGGGGTAGCAGGACCCGTGCCTAGCGTGTCAGCATACCTGTTCAAGCATCCACCCGTACAGGCCAGCAGCGACGAAGAGGCTAGGCTCTGGTTCGAGGAGTTCGTTGAAGGTAAGCGGCCCCGCTAACCAAACTTATTTATAGCCCTTCGCCGCCATAACGGCGGCGGGCTTTCTTGACCCTAATAGTAGCCTTGGATCCAGGGCCTGGCGTGGAGGGAAGCCGGGCCTATGAGTGGGCTAGAAGAATATGCACTGAAGTTAAACCCTATGCGGCAGGCTTTAAGATAGGGCTGCCAGCCCTCCTAAAAATAGGTGTGGAGAGGCTTAAAGAGGTAACCAGCAGTTGCCACGCCGAGCTAATGATCGCTGACCTCAAGCTTGCTGACATAGGGTATATTATGAGCCTAGTAGCCGACGAGTTGTTAAACATGGGGTTTAACGCGGTAATAGCCCATGCCTTCACAGGCTACAAGGATGCACTGGAAAATCTATCAGCTACTCTAAGAGGCCGCGGCAAGCTAATCACCGTGGCGGCCATGAGTCATAAGGGATCAGAGGAGATTATGGATAAAGTTGTAGAAGACCTGCTAGACGTATCTATCAGGGCGGGTGCATGGGGCGTAGTCATGCCTGCAACAAGGCCTAAGCTAATAGGCTTTGGGAAGAAGAGGGGATTAACCATCCTATCACCCGGAATAGGGGTTCAGGGGGCAAAACCTGGCACAGCGCTTTGCAGCGGAGCAGACTACGAGATAGTTGGGAGAAGCATAACAGGTAGCCCTAATCCAGGGGAAGCAGCTAGGAAAATAGTGGAGGCGCAGAGGGAGGCGATGGCTGAATGCAGGGCCTAGAAGAATGGCTTGCCAAAGAACTGTATGGGAAATCAATGCTGCTTCTAGGCAGATTTAAGCTTTCCTCAGGAGGCTACAGCACCTATTACTTCGACCTGAGAAGAATGTACAGCTACCCCGACATATATAGGCGTATTATAGAGGCCTTCGGAGACCTCGTATGCCTCAACGGGTGCCCCGACATGCTTATAGGAGTGGCTACCGCAGGCATACCTCTAGCAGCCATGACGGCTTGGCTTAAAGGCCTGTCCATGGGATATGTGAGGATAGAGCGGAAGAGCCATGGTGGAGGACGTTTCGTGGAAGGCGTGGTGGAGGGGCGCAGCATCATCGTGGTAGATGATGTTGCCACCACTGGCAGAAGCATAGCTGAAGCAGTGGAGAAGGTGAGGAAAAGCGGTGGGATGGTTCGTGGAGCAGCAGTAATTATTGATAGAGAGGAGGGGGCAGAAGAGCTTCTAGGCAAAATGGGTGTGAAGCTATATAGCTTAGCCAAGGCTCCCAATATTCTTAGGATACTAGGCGTAAATCCTGGGAGCCTTGGAGAGGGAGGGAAAAGCTAATAAGCCTGCTCCCCACTCATCAAGGTCGGGCTTTTGGATTCAGGAGTAGATGCGAGGGAGCCTGAAGCAAGGGATTATACTAGGCCTCCGCGCCTTCTCCACGGGATTCCACGACCCTTTAAGATTACAAGTATTAGGGAGGAGAGCCTGGGAGAGGCGGGTTTCCTTGAAGTAGAGGCTGTTAGCCTTAGTGAATTAATAGAGGGTTGGGAGGGGCCTCCGCAATTCGCGCTGCTTGCCTCTCCAGGATTATGCGAGGATAAGGCTCCCATATTAGAGGCAGGTAACAATAGGGTGCTCATAGCTGTTAGCATGAATAGCGTATGCGCCGAGCAGCTGTCTGACGCTTACATACTTCTCAAGCTCCCCTTAGGGCGACGCGTATCTTTCAATGAGGGGAGAATCGCACTAATAGCTGAGTCTAAGAAGCAGGTTGTATGGCTTGCACCATTCTCTAGGAGGAGCCGAGACCACATGGTAGTATTCGCCCCTAAGCCCGGAGAGGTTGATGAGATTATAGGTGGAGGAGGGGTTGACGAGTTCGTAGTGGCAGGCAGCGTAGGATACCTGAGGAAAATGGCAGAAGTATTCATTGCTAACGGCGTAGATCCATTGATGATCGCTGACACGCAGGTTAAATGCGGCCTAGGCCTCTGTGGAAGCTGTTTGATAGAGGGGACAGGCCTTCTAGCATGCGTGGAAGGACCTGGGCTGCGGGCATCCCTGCTTATAGGGGGTGATAGGAGATGAGCGTCTGCGTAGAGGCAAGAGCCCTGCTGAGAGGCAGAGTTATGCCTGTAACTCTGGTCATAGAGAACGGTGTTGTGATCGAATCGTGGTTCGGGAATTCCTGTCCCCCAGGCTACGAGAAATTCTCGTTCACCCGTGAAGGCTTAGTTCTCCTACCTGGACTCATAGATCTACACGTACATCTCAGAGGGCTTAATCAAAGCTATAAGGAAGACGAGTATACGGGGACAGCAGCGGCTGCGGCTGGAGGCTATACTGGAGTAGTCGATATGCCTAACACTTATCCGAAGATCAATACTTTAAGCACACTTAGATCTAAGGTTAAAGCCTATGAGGATAAGGCGCTGGTAAACTATGGGATCCATGTGGGTGTTCCCGTGGAGAGAGCTTACGAGCTGCTTAGAAGCCCTGTGGTTATGGGGCTTAAAATATATCCCTACGACTTATATAATGCCGAGTCTGTGAGAGAAGCTTCTAGAGCTGCAGGAATGCTGGGTAAGCCTGTTATAGTTCATTGCGAGCATCCCGCCGCCATAAGGGAGGGGTGTAGGGCGGGTGAGAGATGGATATGCAGGGGCCTGGAAGCCGAGAAGCTCTGTTTAAGGGAGGTGCAGAGGCTTATTGATCCTCAAGCCCATGTTCACGTAACCCATGCAACATCCCCTGAACTCGTGTATGGTGCTAGAAGCCTGGGCTTCACGGTTGACACCTGTCCCCACTACTTCATGCTTTCATCAGATGATGAGAGGAAGCTTGGATGCTTAGGCAAGGTTAACCCTCCGCTGAGGCCGAGGAGCATTGCTGATAAAATGCTGGAGCTTGTCGTCGACGGGGGGGTTGATGCCCTGGTGAGCGACCATGCACCCCACACTGTGGAGGAGAAGAACATGGGCTTCGACATATGCCCTGCAGGCATGACTGGGCTTGAAGCATACTCGAGGATAATGTTAGACCTCGCCCTAAGAGGGCTGATTAGGCTGGAGCTTATGGTGAAGCTCATGTCAACGGGGCCTGCAAGAATACTGGGTATTAGGAGATATGGATGCATTGAAAACGGATGCAGGGCTAATTACACTATAATAAATATTAAAAAGGGAGGCGTGATAAGGCCCTGCCTCTTCTACAGTAAGGCTAAGTACTCCCCCTTCGAGGGGTATAGGCATAGGGGAGATATAGAGGCAACCATTGTGAACGGCCTCCCCATATACCTGGATGGAGAATTAATCCCTGAGAACAGGTTACCCGTGCCTCTAGGTGAGTGGACATGTTCCTTGAGACGCAGGTTATGGGTCTTAGACTCAGAAACCCGCTAATGAACGCCAGCGGGATCCTCGGAGATAAGGGAGAATTATTGGAGAGGCTGGCTGACTCGGGATTAGGAGCCGTTGTTTCGAAAACCATAACTCCCGAGCCGCGTAGAGGCTATGATCCCCCCATAATCTTAGCCCTACCTAGTGGAGGAGTGCTTAACGCTGTTGGCCTAGCTAATCCCGGGATGAATGCATTAGATGAGCTGCTCTCAAGAATTAGAGATAGAGATGTGCCTGTAATAGTGAGCGTTGGGGGTAGAACCCCTGAGGAATACGCGGCTGTTGCAGGCAGGGCTGAGGAGGCTGGAGCCAGTGCAGTGGAGATCAATCTGAGCTGCCCTCACACAGAGGGGTATGGGGCAGACACAGCGTCAACCATAGATATGATTAGAAGAATAGTTGGAGCAGTAGCCTCCACCATATCGATACCTGTGTCAGCTAAGCTTGGCTGGAGTCCACAGCTAGTATCAGCAGTCAGCACAGCGCTTAGCTCAGGGGCCTCGGCAGTCACACTGATAAACGTTTTGAAGGCCATGTATATAGACGTGTATACGGGGAGACCTGTCCTCACACACGGCATCGGTGGGTTGGGAGGCCCGCCAGTACACCCTGTTGCCGTAGCCTCCGTCTACATGGCGTACAGGGAGACGGGCGCAGATATCATTGGGGTTGGAGGAGTATACGATTGGAGAAGCGCTGTAGAGCTGATCCTTGCAGGGGCGAAAGCCGTTGGAATAGGCAGTATGATTCTAGGCAGAGAACGCATACTAGTTAAAGAGATCACAGATGGAATGAGGAAATGGCTTAAGGAGATGGGACTAGCATCCATCAAGGAAGCCGTAGGATTAGCGCATAGAAGATAGATGAGCAGAAGCAAGTATTTAGCATTACAGATTGATTAGGGCAGAAACATTAGATTATAGCTTCTTTTATATTGATTTGTATCCTTTTTACGGGTGGGGAGGATTCATATGCATCGTCGGCTACAATACTTTCCGGGCCCGGCTGGGTGATGGGGGCTTTGCTTCGAGCCCCCGGCTAAGAGTAGATGCGGGGCCCGGGTGCCGCTGGGCTTCTAGGCCCCATAAACCAAGGGATGAGCCTTAGTGGAGAGCCCCCAGGAGCGAGGAGAGAACCAGTGAAAACCGCACCACAATGAAACCAGGAAGAAACAGAGCGGTACGGTCAGAGGAAGCGGTTAATACCAGTACTCTTGAATAAGATAAGATACGCAGCAACTACAACTATGGTTAACACTACTCCAAGAATGGTGAGAATCTTAGCTGCCCCAGGACTGCTGCCAATAACTATTGGGAAAGGACCTATAATTATAACAGCTCCCCCTTCAACCTTGCCCCCCCTACTCCAAGCCTCACTTATAAGCCCCACTATAACTAAAAGCAAGCCGGCAAACACAAGTATAAAGCCGAGGGCAGTCAGCCTAGCATCCACGTACAGCCACCATCAAATATAGGGGCTGCAGCAGAATATATAAACATACGTTAATGTTGCATGCCATGCAAAACACCTTCAATGCGTATGGAGCCCACTACTTCCACTCCAAGAGGCATACAAATGACAGGCATACAAAAACTTATATACTATGAGGACTTGTCCCATCAAGTCCCCCCCACCCCTCGGCTTCCTATGGAACTCTGGATATCTAATATATCATGAAAATTGTATGAGAAGGGGTTTGTATAAACTATTTTAGATCAGCTGATCTAAATACTCATTCAATATCATCAAATAACATATTATGATCTCTGCTGTATTAGCCATGCAGATCTCATGATGTTATGTAATAGCCTTATCTGAGCGTCTTCCACAAGAAGAGAGGGGAGGGGGCTCATTATAGTGGGCTCCACACGAAGCCATGGGGTCAGAGAAGCACGCCTTTTAAACCCCATGGTTTCCTGTGGAGCCCACTCATCCTCCTAATAAGTCTTCTCCTAGACGTGGTTGCTGATACGGTAATACGTATTACCTGTATTATTGCTTTGATGCTTCAGGTGACAGTATTCTACTCTTAATGACATCTATCTTTGCTATGATTCCCTTGACTAGTCCTTTTTCAACTACTAGTACTGCGGGATATTCTGTGAGCATCTCTACTACCAGGTCTACTGGTGTTGAAGGGGCTACTATTGGTAGTGGTTCCTCCATAATGTCACCTACTTTAAGCATGGATGGCTTAGGAGTAGCTGAGAGGGCTTTTAGAATGCTTGTTTCATGTATTGTTCCAAGTATTCTTCCTTCATAGTCAACTATAGGGATCTGGGAGATGCCGTATTGCTCCATGAGTTCTACAGCCTTATTTACATCATCGTCGGGATGCAGTGTGATTACGGGTTGATGCATAATATCTTCTGCCTTCATGGATGGGCCTAGAGCCTCCTCAAGAACCTTGACTATTCTTTGAAGGGTTGAAAGCCTAGGATTTACAGCTCCACTTTCAATCCGCGCTATAAGGGCCTGGCTGACCCCTGCTCTCATGGCAAGTTCCTTCTGAGTTAAGCCTGCCTTAAGTCTGAGTTCCCTCAGCCGCTGAGGGAACCTCAGTATCTCTGTTAGGACGCTCATCTCTCCCCTAATCATATAGTACCTGTGGGTTAATTTGATTTTAGAGGGATTAACATGGCTGCATTGATAATTTCTATAAATAAGCTCTCTCCAAAATGATAAACATTTATTATTTTAGATATCATAGATATTATGTTGGTGGCCATAGCGTCTTGTTGGTTGAACTGGTGTTTCACGGAAGAGGCGGCCAGGGCGCAGTAACTGCGGCTAGATTATTGGTGGGCGCTGTCCATAGGGAAGGACTTGAAGGACAGGCATTCCCGCACTTCGGCGCTGAGAGGCGTGGAGCACCTGTAAGGGCCTATGCAAGAATATCCGACAGGCCTATAAGAATACACGAGGAGGTGCGTAGACCAGACATTGTAGTGGTGCTTGACCCTGATCTCCCTAAACTGGTTGACGTAACCCGGGGCCTTAAGAACAATGGAGTCATTGTGATAAACTCGAAGACCCCAGTGTTATTTAACGGCTATAGAGCCTACTTTGTGGATGCTACGGGAATAGCCCTGGAACTCGGCTTAATAGTGGCTGGATGGCCTGTTGTAAACACATCTATGCTAGGCGCCCTAGCTAAAGCCACAGGCCTCGTCAGCATAGAATCAGTGATGCGAGAGATAAAGGAGTATTGGCCTGGAAGGATAGGTGAGGCGAACGCCCGGGCCGCCGAGCTGGCCTATAGCAGGGTGAAGAAGGTTGAGTGAGCAGGAGGAAGACCATTTGGTTCTACCCGTCTCCCACCCGTCTCCAGGGGCAATGGGGCCTACAGGGTACTGGAGAAACTTTAAGCCCGTCATAGATCAGGAGAAATGCATCAAATGCCTTCTCTGCTGGCTCTTCTGCCCTGAAGGCACAATAATACGCCATGAGGATAACAGCGTCTCAGTAGACTATGATTACTGTAAGGGGTGCGGTGTGTGTGCGAACGAGTGCCCGGTAAACGCTATAAAAATGGTTCCAGAAGGTGAGGAGCAGTGACTGTGAAGCTGCTCACAGGAAACTACACTGTAGCCGAGGCAGCAAGGCTTGCTAGAGTGAAGGTTGTAGCGGCTTTCCCCATAACACCTCAAACCACCATTGTTGAGAAGATAGCTGAGATGATAGAGCACGGCGAGATGGATGCCGAGATGATACATGTTGAGAGCGAGCATTCAGCACTAGCAGCAGCATATGGGGCTGCAGCAGGGGGAGTTAGAGCGTTCACAGCTACTTCTAGTCAAGGCCTCCTCTACATGCATGAGGTTGTATGGTGGGTTGCGGGTTCAAGGATCCCCCTAGTAATGGCAATTGTTACAAGGGCTATAGGTCCCCCATGGAACATACATGTAAGCCACGAGGACATAATGGATCAGCGGGATACAGGCTGGATAATCTCCATAGCCGAGGATAACCAGGAGGTCCTCGACCTGACATTACAGGCCTTCAGGATAAGCGAGGATCCAAGAGTCTATCTCCCTGCAATGGTGGGTTTAGACGGCTTCATACTCAGCCATACAACAATGCCTGTAGATGTTCCAAGCCAGGAGGAGGTTGACTCCTGGCTCCCTCCTAGGAGTCCAGGCCCCTATGTTATTGAGCCTGGCAGCGGAGTGATTATGGGCAACATCCCCCCCGATGAGGACTACATGAGAATGCGGAAAGCCATGCAGACAGCCATGAGGAACGCAGAGCGCGTGATAATGGAGGTTGAAGAAGAATACTACAAGCTTACTGGCCGCAGATACGGGGGGCTGCTGGAATGCTATAGGTGTAGCGACGCTAAGTATGCGGTGGTATTGATGGGGACTTGGGCTGGAAACGCTAAGGAAGCTGCGGATAGGCTGAGGGAGAAGGGTTACCCTGTAGGAGTGGCCAGAATACGCTACATAAGGCCTTTCCCCTCAATGCTTCTCAGAGAGAAGCTCGGAGGTATGAAGGGTGTAATGGTGATGGATCGATCAGTCTCTATGGGTAGAGGAGGCCCTCTGTTCTTAGAGGTTGCTGAAGCCCTTAGGTCGAAGCCATCCATGATGAGCGTAATAGCGGGTGTTGGAGGAGTAGATGTAGGTGTAGATGATATTTCAAGCCTCGTTGAAAAGTTTATTGGAAAAGTGGAGGAGAGGGGCCACGTATACATCGATGAATACTGGTACGGGGTGTAAATAATGGTTAACATAAAGGAACTACCCTCTAAAACCCTCCTCATGCCAGGCAATGCAGCCTGCCCTGGATGTCCTGAAACCCTTGGACTACGCTACGTCAGCATGGCTCTGGGAGATAAGGCCGTCCTAGTAATACCCGCCGGGTGCTCCTCGGTTATTCAGGGAATATATCCTAAGAGCGGAATAGGGTTCCCCATACTCAACATAGTCTTCGCCGCGGCAGCCTCGGCAGCCTCAGGGCTTGCAAGAGCCTATAAGATACGTGGCCTTGAAGACGCCCAGGTAGTAGTATGGGCAGGGGATGGTGGAACAGGGGATATAGGGATACAAGCCCTAAGCGGCGCGGCTGAGCGTAATGAGAACATCATATACATATGCGTCGACAATGAGGCCTACATGAACACAGGCATTCAGAGGAGCAGCCTCACACCCTATGGTGCATGGACAACCACCACGTGGACCGGTAAGAAGGAGCATAAGAAGGATGTACCCTTAATCATGATAGCCCACGGCGCACCATATGTAGCCACGGCAAGCGTAGGTTTTCCGACAGACTTCATAGAGAAGCTTAGGAGAGCAGCCAGCATCAAGGGCTTAAAATACATTCATCTACACGCGCCATGCCCTGTAGGATGGCGCTTCGATCCGTCCAAGACAGTGGAGGTAGCTAAACTAGCAGTCCAGACAGGCATCTGGGTACTCTACGAGTATAGGGGCGGCGTGTTCAGAATAAGTCCTCTAAGCAGGCCCTACGCCAAGAAGGAGCGTAGGAAGCCGCTTAAAGAGTACTTAAAGCTGCAGGGGAGGTTCAGGCATCTGGGAGAAGATGATGTAAAGGTGCTTGAAGCCTATATTGAGGAGAGATGGAAGCTATACTTAAACATGGAGAAAACCCTGGGATCCAAGGCTACATAGGTGCAACCATCTCCACTATGAGGACAGCCACTGCAAATATGACTGCTATAGCTACAACCGCCACAGGACCCAGCTTAACTACGGCGTCAAAGTCCTCGTAGAACGACATTAGGCCTGCAGCACTCATGGTAACAGGGTTCTTATCCTTCTTTTTCTTCTTCTTGCTGGGCACTATACCACCATATCCCTCATAGGCGGCAGGCCTCATATATAGGTTTCCACCAGCTATGCCTATATGCCATGGGCTTCAAGCTATGTGAGGGGTAGGAAGTGGAGCTGAGGAGGCTTCAAAACATTATGAGGGAGAAATACTATGAGCGGGATCGTGGTAGAGGGCTGCATGCAACGTTTACATGGCTCGTGGAGGAGGTTGGAGAGCTTGCTAAAGCGATAAGAGAGGGAAAGGGAGTAGAGGAGGAGGTGGCTGATGTCCTGGCATGGCTTCTCTCAGTAGCGAATCTTCTAGGAGTAGATGTGGAGAACGCTGTGAAAGCTAAATACATGCTGGATGAATAGGTTTAATCATATAGTCTTAATCGCTCTAACTATGCTTACAGCCCTTCCAGGATCCTCCTCAACCACTGTGCCTGTAACTATTATGTCCGCTCCAGCCCTAGCAGCTTTAACTGCGTCTTCAGGGCTTCGTATGCCTCCCCCCACCAGGATCCTCGCATCAGAGACTGCCTCCTTAACAGCCCTCACTATCTTGGAGGGGACGGGGGTTGGAGCGCCTGACCCTGCCTCTAAATATATGTACCTCATTCCAAGCATCTCTGCAGCCGTAGCGTAGGCTACAGTGATTTCAGGCTTATCTAAGGGTAGAGGCCGTGCTTTCCCCACATATCCTGCTGCTCCTCCATGGCCTACAATTAGGTATGCTGTTGGAAGAGCCTCAAGCCTATATCTGCGTATTATGGGGGCTCCTTGCACCTGGGCTCCTATAATATAGTAGGGATCATCGCTGTTAAGCAGGGACATGAAGAGTATGGCGTCAGCCTTCATACTTATCCCGTTAATATTGCCTGGAAACAGCACTATCGGTAGGCCTAGGGGCTCCAGAACATCTATTACTGCATCTAGATCATGCTCGGTGACTCCTAGGCTTCCACCCAGCAGGAACACATCTGTCCCAGCATCTGCCATTTTCTCAGCGACGCTTAGGGTAGCCTTAGGATTAGTTATTTCGTCTGGATCCAGCAGGGTGAAGTGTAGAGGCTTCCCTGAGCTCAGTTTCCCCTCAATGTATTCCTTAACTCTCCCCCTCCACTTCATGCTCTTCCTCCTCTACGGGAATGATCCTGTAGTTCAGTCTCCCAGAGTTATATAAATCCACTATTAATCCATAGACATCGACAGCCTGGTATATCGGGGGTACGTCTAGCTCAGCATAGAAGCCGCAGTGTCCGCACCTAGCTGTGGCTTTCCCCTTAACCCTGTTGATACTTATGGTTAAAGCCTGGGCTCCACAGTGAGGGCACTGGAAGATCGATGGAATCGTCCTCCTTACCCGCACTACTTTTCTCCGCTTCTTTCTCCTCCGCCCCATGCTGCTCATCCTCTAGGAGCCTAGAGTCAATTGCTCATAATTTAGGGTTATTGTCTTCCAGCCTGTTTTGAGGCATTCTTGCAACAGCTTTGCGGAGAGTCCTGCTGAACTCGTGATCCAGTATCTCCTCCACCACCATCCATACATTCTGCATCCATGTGAGATCCCTGTAGAGATTGTTCTTCTCTGCTAGGACCTGTGCTACAAGGTGGTAGCATGGCCTAGGCTTCATTCTACCCACAGTGTTCACGAGGAAGTCCCTGCAGGAACAATAGGTTCGAGGAATCACGAGGTAGTCACGGGTTCTACCCATATAAACCCATAGTTCAGGGTTTCTGGAGATGAGGACGAGCCTTTTATCCTTTAGGGCTGAGGCTAGCTTAGAGTGCCTGTAGGCTGACAGGAACTCCTGGGATGATAGCTGGGCTTCTAAGTCCAGGATCCTATAGGAGGCCTCTCCTCCTCTTAAACTCCTTGACCACGGCCTCGCCACTCCTCATCCCCACTACTAGTCGATCCACGTATCCTATGAACAGCCCCGTATCCACTACTCCAGGTATGCGTAGCAGCCTGGCTTCAAGTCCTTCAGGATCCTCTATGACTCCTACCTGCAAATCTATAATAACGCCACCGTTATCGCTTATGCATGGCCCATCCTTGCATCTGCTGCTCCGTATAGAGGCGTTTAAACCCATGCTTCTAAGCGCTTTTAAAACATGGCTTACAGCATTGGGTAGAACCTCTATTGGCAGAGGCTTGCCTCCCAGCTTCCCCACGAGCTTAGACTCATCGACCACAAATATATTTCTCCTCGAAATATATGCAAGCATCTTCTCCCTCACATGGGCTCCGCCACGCCCCTTGATCATGTTTCCCTCAGCGTCAACCTCGTCAGCACCATCAATGTATACGTCCACGTGATCCACCGTGGATAGATCCAGCAGCCTGGCCTCCATCTCTCTGAGCTTTAGGGCTGTATCCAGGGAGGAGGCAACAAACATTCTTCCATGCATGAGGTTCTTCTCCCTAAGAGCCTCGATGAAAAATGCAACGGTGGATCCTGTACCCACACCTATGATCCTATCCTCATCGAGTATCATATCTGCAGCCCTATAACCTGCGGCCCGCTTAGCCTTCTCCACGCCCCATCAACTCGTAGATCATTAAAGGCGTAGCGGAAAATAAAAACCGGCGGACTCCGCTATTCACGGACCCCCGTATAGTTGGAGATTGCGCTAATGAAAGCGTCGTAAAGATACTAACTGCAGTTTCATTTCATCCCACATCGTGAATGGACCTGCATGGATATAAGGCTCTAGCGGCTTGGCGGGCTTGGTGGGCCCGCGGGGATTCGAACCCCGGACCGCCCGGTTATGAGCCGGGCGCTCTACCTGGCTGAGCTACGGGCCCCGGTTTCAGTGTGTTTATCAGTGCATTTAAAGAGTTTTCTGCTAGGTTCCCAGCTTCCAGGATTCCAGGTATCTGCGCTGCTCCTCTGTGAGGCTGTCTATCTCAACTCCCATAGCCTTGAGCTTAAGGCTCGCTACGAGTCTATCCTGCTCCAAGGGGACTCTATGAACCCCTGGCTTAAGGCCTCCCTCCCTGTAAAGGTATACTGCTGAGAGATACTGGTTGGCAAAGCTCATATCCATGACTTCGCTTGGATGGCCCTCAGCAGCCACCAGGTTAACTAGCCTTCCCTCTGCCGCCAGATATATGCGTCTTCCATCAGGAAGCTTATATTCGTCGAGGTGGGGTCTTATCCTCCTCTTCTCAACGGCCATTTCCTCAAGGTCCTTCACGCTTACCTCGACGTTGAAGTGGCCTGAATTGGCTAGGATGACTCCATCCTTCATCCTCTCTATGTGTTCCCGTCTAATGACATCGCGGTTCCCTGTGGCTGTTATGAATATGTCCCCTATCTCAGCTGCCTTTATCATAGGCATAACGGTGTATCCATCCATGTAGGCTTCAAGGGCTCTTATGGGGTCAACCTCCGTTACTATTACGCGGGCGCCCATCCCCCTAGCCCTCATAGCTATTCCCCTGCCACACCATCCATATCCTGCAACCACGAAGTTCTTCCCAGCTAGCAGTATGTTGGTGGCTCTGAGAAGGCCGTCTATGCTGCTCTGCCCGGTCCCATACCTATTATCGAATAAATGCTTGGTGTAAGCATCATTCACAGCTATTACAGGGTATTTTAACAGCCCCTCCCTCTCAAGGGCGTGCAGCCTCACCACACCTGTTGTCGTCTCCTCCGTTCCACCCCTAACCTTCTCAGCTACATCCAGGGCCTCTGAATGAAGATATGCGTGTAGGTCGGCACCATCGTCCAACACCACGTGAGGCTTGAATTCAGCCACCTTGGATATAGCCCAATAATACTCCTCCTCTGTTTCACCTCTCCAAGCATAGACATGTATTCCCTCCTCTACAAGTGCTGCTGCAACATCATCCTGCGTGGAGAGAGGATTGCTTCCAGCCAAAGCTATCTCAGCGCCTGCAGCCCTAAGCGTCTTCATGAGGACAGCCGTCTCCTTAGTTACATGAAGCACAGCTCCTATACGGGCCCCTCTAAGAGGCTTCTCCTCCAAAGCCTTCTCCCTAAGCATAACCAGTACAGGCATGTGTTTTTCAGCCCAGGATATCTGGCTCCTACCCTTAGATGCTAACCCGAGATCCCTGACCTTATAATCCAAGACTAATCATCAACTATGCCTCAAGAGAAGTACAGCTATAAAGCCTTTCCTAGGCTTAGGGGCATGCTGTATATTGTTCGAGGCTAAAGAAACCGAACTATCATTTCCTCATATCAGCGTGTCTTAGTTGCATTGTATTTGAAATAACGAGGCTGTTCTACTAGGTCTAGCGGAGTAGTGAAGGCCTTGTTTGTTAGGCTTAGCGTCTGCCTGTGGTCCAAGCCCTAGTGGAAGAGAGGCATGGTAGGTAAGGCTGGAATCTCGAAGATCATGCCTATGGAGGAATGCTTTGAGGCATGGGAACAACCTGCTGGTAATAAAACGCAAACAGTGCGGATTAATCTACCTAAACGGATAGCTCCGTGCCCTCGAACTCCGAAGCCACCATCCCAGGGAAGAAGTTTCTGCACCCCAGGGATTCAGTAACGCAGGGCTACATCATGGCTAGCGCTCAGAGTCGGAGGTTAACATCACTCCACACGAGGCATATTTCCAGCAGGCCTCTATAAGTGCTTAGGCCTCAGTAGCACATGGTTTGACGCACTATGTTATAAAGAGCGGGGGAGCCTATCTTCATGTGAATGCAGGGTGATGCAGAGGTGGATGAGGCTTCTCGGAGAAAATTGTTGAAGAGGCTTAGGAAGATCCTGGGCTCGGAGAACGTGCTTGATGATGAATATATTGTGAGCATATATTCGAGGAACGCTGCAGGCATGTCCTCCAATGCCCTGGCAGTAGTGTTTCCAAGCAGCGTGGAGCAGGTTTCAAGCATTGTCCGCCTAGCGTATAATGAGAACATATCCCTATATCCGCAGGGCTCTGCTACAGAGCTTACAGGATCCTCCATTCCCTCTGAGGGAGGCTTGGTTGTAAGCTTCCAGAACATGAATAGGATAAAGGAGACAAGCGTTGTAGATGGATACGTTGTGGCTGAGCCTGGAGTTATTCTAAGGGAGCTTGACTCTCATCTCTCCCAGCATGGATACATGTTCCCAGTGGATCCGGCGAGCATAAGGGCTGCCACCGTGGGGGGTGCTGTCAATACTGGTGCCGGGGGGATGAGGGGGGCCAAGTACGGCACCATGCGTGAATGGGTTATGGGGCTTCAAGTAGTGCTGCCCGACGAGGAGGGAACAGTTATGAGGATAGGGTGTAGGACAGCTAAATGCAGGCAGGGATACGACCTGGTGAGACTCATTGTGGGTAGTGAGGGGACACTAGCCCTGGTCACAGAGACGACTCTCAGAATAACGCCTATCCCTGAAAACACGGTTACGCTTCTCGGATTCTACGAGGAGCTGGAGGATCTAGTTAACACTGTTGTAGGGGTGAAGGAGAACAGGCTTTCACCCTACATAATGGAGTTCATAGACGCTGAAACAGTTGACATAACAATTAAGGCTGGAGGCTCAAGGATAAAGGGCGAGGGACACGCATTAATAGTCAGCCTTGATGTTCCACCTGAAGCCTCCTCACGCTATGCTGGGATCCTTAGGAGCATTATGGAATCCAACAATGCCTCCCAGATACATGTAGCTGAAAACACCGATCAGGCGGAAAAGCTAGGATTATTTGACATTAGGAGGGGGTTCCACCCAGCCACGGTGAAACTCGCTGCGGAGGCATCCAGGCATAGTAAGGGCAGGATACTGGTATATGTGGAGGACATAGCTGTACCCCCATCAAGGCTTGCCGAAGCCATCAGGAGAATAAGGAGAACCTCAGATGAGATGAATATTCCCCTAAGCCTCGCAGGCCATGCGGGAGACGGCAACATACATCCTGTTACATGGTTTGACACGGGGGACCCAGAGTCTAAGGAGAGGGTGGAGAGATGGGTTGGGGAGATAATGAGGATAGCCGTGGAGCTAGGGGGGACTGTTAGCTCGGAGCATGGCATAGGTTCATCTAAGAAAGAGGGGCTTAGAATGGAGCTGGAAGCTATAGGCGGTTTAAAGGCCCTTGAACTCATGAGGAGGATAAAGGAGATCTTTGATCCTAAGGGCATTCTGAATCCAGGCAAGGTTGTTTAGAGGCGCATCCATATGGATGCAGATGATCTGGTGAGAATAACCCGTATGTGCGGTTTCTGCGGCTTCTGCGAGCACGTATGCCCAACCTACAGCATAGTTAGGCGGAGGCATTATAGTCCTAGGGGACGCGTAGCCGCGGTGGAGCGTGTGGCGCGGGGAGGCTCGACAACCAAAGCTGTGTTGGAGTCACTTTACACCTGTCTTCTATGCCATGCATGCCTCTACGAGTGTCCCACAGGAATAGATGTAGCTGAGCTTGTAAGGGATGCTAGGGCACTGCTTAGAGGGGGCGGGGCAGAGCAGCACGACGCTGGGAAAGCCGTTGCTCAAGCCTTAAAGTAGAGTACTGCAGCCATGTATACTACGTAACTGTGGGTTAGGATAGCCAGGGTTACCAGGGTCTCCAACGGCCTGTATACGAGGCATCCAATGAATATTATAAATAACCTTACATCCCTCCCAGCAGCCCCCCCAAGCTTTGAAACCATTATTGGGTGGAGGCCTAGATCATGAAGGCTCCTCGCATGCAGGTAGCTGACCATTATGTCTCCGGCGAGGGCAGCCATAGCTATGATCATTGTCGTAGGCGATGGGTTCAGGCTGTAGGCATATGACGCGAGTCCAAGCATCACCGCTACATCAGCATAGCGATCCAGTATGGAGTCAACGAAGCCCCCGCTCCTCGAGGCTACGCCCCTAGCCCTGGCAAGCTCCCCATCCACGCCGTCTATTATGGAGGAGGCCTGGGCTAGTATCCCGCCGATCCACAGGTACCCCCATGCCAGCACTGGGAGGCAAGATACGGCTAGGAGGAAGGCTATAAGGGATACCTGGTTAGGTGTTAGAGGAACATTGTGTTTCAGGATGAAGCGTGTTATATATCTCGACACTTTCCTGTTAATGTATTTTGACACGGGGCCGTCGAGGGGCTTTCCCCTTATCTCAGCCTCGCTCCTCTGCCCCTCCACTCTCTAACCACCTCTTCGACAACCTTCCTCCTACGTCCCTCTAGGGCTTCGCGGAGATCAGTGGGGGTATCTATCTCTGTCCAAGGCTTCCCCCTCACATCGATTACATTGATATCCATGGATCTAGCGGCACATGTAATTATATCTGAGAATCCCAGCTTCTCCTGGAAGCTGCAAGCATAGGCGGCTTCGGCAGGCATTTTATGCACGCCTATGTCTACATGTGTGTAGTTCTCCAGGTGCTTGCCGATCCCCCTGATCCTCTCCTCCTCAACCCTTATCCTTGTGGCTTCGCTGAGATCTATGTAGAGGGGCTTAGAGTCTGCGCCTATTGAGGGGCCTATGCTCTCTAGAAGCGCCTCAGGTATTGAAGGAGGGTAGATGTGATCAGCCATTGATACAAGTATACATCCTCTCAGCCCTGCCTCCTCGACGGCTAGAAGGAAGCTGTAGCCATTCCCCCTCTCAGGCTCCTCGTTGACGATGAACAGTGTTTCAGGCAGGCTTCCCAGAATCTTCTCAGCAGTCTTTAAAGCTTCCTCCACTATGCTTAGTGTCTCCTTGTTTGAAACAATTATCAGCCTTACGACTCCTATGAGGGCTAGGCTTACGAGGGGGTAGGATGCTAGGGGAATGCCCCATATCTTCACGGAGAGCTTATGAGGCAGCCCTGCCCTCTTAAACCTCGTAGCCCTCCCTGCAGCCAGAATTACTGCATCCATTTCCTGCTACCTCTCAGCCCCTCTTACTCCGCCTGCCTTGCTGGTAGCCTCAACTCTTCTTAGGAGTTCAACTACCTCCATTATCACGCTGCTCACATAGTCAGCCTCTCTGTAGATATTTCTCGCCCCATATCTCTGGTATCTGAGGCGGAGTGCATGGGTATACTGGGCCAGCAGTTCAAGCCTTGTTGCAGCCTCATGTAGCTGTGCTCTACGCGCATCACGCACACCCCTACTCTGATCCTCGAGATCTAAGGCTATCTGTGCAAGCATTCTCTCAAGCTCCCCTGAGAGCATAAGGCTTATAACATGGTCCAGTATTCCAGCAAGCTTTCTAGCAGCCTCCTCTAAGCCCTCCAAGCTTCTCCCCCGTAACATTGGTTTAGGCTTCATAGGATGTATTAAAAGTGAAGCCGTGGCGGGGAGGCATACATCATGCAATTAGGGCTGAGGCCAGTGATTCATAGCGTAATATACTGCACTTAGCCTTAGAGGATGCTCCTAGCCTTGCTTCCTCATAAAAACAAAGATTCTTTCCCCATAGGAGGCCCTCTTAACCACCAGCCCCTTCTCTAAGAGCCTGGCCAGAGCCTTTCTAGCTTCACGTGGATCCACACCCCTCCTCCCTAGCTCTTCAACTATACTGGTTGAAGATAGGGGCTTGCCAAGCAGCTCCAGGATCATCTGCTCCGCGTCAACCATGATGGCGTCCTCATGGTTGTTAATAAAGGCCTGAGAGTATTAATAGTTGAGTGGAGCCTATGAGGACGCCCTCGATCACCGATGGGCGGGTATGAGGAGGGCAGGGTTTACCCGAGGCTTCAGGAAGTAGAGGACTGGTGCTTTGCTTCGCTCCATATCTTCTTAAGCTCCTCTTCAATGATGTCTACAGCCTTATCAGCGACTTCTAGGGGTATTACTAGTGGGGGAGCTATTCTCAGCACTGATAGGCCTGCCGATATTACTAGGACTCCTCTCTTAAAGCATCTTTCAAGTAGGGCTGCTATTTCCTTCTTTGCAGGCTCCTTAGTTCTACGATCCTTGACCAGCTCTACTCCTATCATGAGGCCCTTACCCCTAACATCGCCTATAAGATCGATTGTATCCATCATCTCCTTAAACCTCTTCAACAGGTGTCCACCCACCTTCTCGGCATTCTCCAGCAGCCTCTCCTCCCGTATTACATCTATTACTGCGCTGGCAGCAGCGGCTGAGACGGGGTTGCCGCCGAAAGTGCTTGCATGGCTTCCCCTAGGCAGATCCATGATCTCAGCCCTGCCGACTACAGCGCTTAGAGGCATGCCTGAGGCTATCCCCTTAGCTATGGCTACTAGGTCAGGCTCCACTCCCCAATGCTGGATGGCGAACCATCTGCCCGTTCTACCCATACCTGCCTGAACCTCATCGTCGACTAGGAGTATGCCATACTTGTCTGCTAGGCGCCGTAGCTTGGGCAGAAAGTTGTCGGGGGGCACAACATAGCCTCCCTCTCCCTGAATAGGCTCGAAGACTATTGCAGCTGTCTCCTCGGGGGGCACGTATTTCCCGAACACCCAGTCCTCCATGAATCCTATTACAGCATCACCGCACTCCTCAGGCTCCTCAGCCTTAAAGGGACATCTATAAGGATAGGGGTATGGTATATGAACCACGTTGGGTACGAGGGGTGAGAACCCTGCCCTCTGGACAGGCTTGCTTGCCGTCAGGCTCATGGCTCCAAAGGTCCTGCCATGAAATGCTCCTATGAATGCTATGATGTAGGGCCTAGCATTCCTAAAATGCCCTCTGGATATCTTCATGGATGCTTCTATAGCCTCAGCCCCGCTATTACCGTAATACACCTTCTTATTACTGCTGATAGGAGCTATACTCATAAGCTTCTCAGCTAGTTCTACTGCAGGGCTATAGTAGAAGTCGGTTATAGAGTAGTGTAGTAGCTTCTCAGCCTGCTTCTTTATGGCTTCAACCACTCTCGGATGAGAATGCCCCACATTCATAACCGCGAGCCCCGAGTTGAAATCAATGTAAATGTTGCCGTCAACATCCTCCACTAGTGCACCGTAACCCCTCGAAGCTACGAGGGGATACCACCTCCCAAAGGACTGCATTAGAAGCCTGTGGTCGCGTTCTATGATCTCCTTAGCTCTGGGCCCAGGAGGCTCAACCCTGATCAAGGGAGCCCCTCTGTAGAGTTCCTCAAGGTTAAGGCTGCTCACCAAGCAACACCGAGAAAATGCTGGGGGAGCGACTAATTAATACTCTACGGTTAAATGTAACTCGAGGGCGGCTATGAGGGAGCTGGAACTCATAGAGGAGTATAGGGCTGTGGATGAGACTAGGTATAGGTTTGCCGTGAAGGGTAGCAGCATAGTGATAAACGTGTCGGCTGCAAGCAGGGATGAGGCGTTGGAGAAGGCTCGTAGAATAGCATTGGGGCTGGGGCTTATAGGCTAGGAGGCCTTAGCTTCAGGCTTACATGTACCCTTATTGAGACAAGCCCTCTCCCCCAGCTTAACCGCCGCAACGTATAGAGCGAAGTAGGGTATGGCTAGTAGGAGCATGGTTATACCTGTGGGGTCGGGGGATATTATGGCTGCAATAATCATTATGATGAGGAAGGCATACTTCATGTTCTCCCCCTTAAGCCTCTCTGGGCTTACAACACCGTAGGCTACAAGGTAGTATACTACTAGAGGCACCTCAAAGGAAATGCCTACTGCCCCTAGAAGCGCAAGCACCATGTTGTATATCTCCCTCACATCGGAGAAGCATGTGAGAGGTACTGAGGGGGGAGATGAGGCAACTATGAGTATGAACATCATTTTTATGGCTACAGGTATAACTAGATAGTATGCTATCAATACTCCTAGGAGGAATAGGAGGAAGCCTGCTATTGATAGCTTCTTAAGGGCTTTCGCCTCATGGGGATAGAGAGCGGGGGCTATGAAGGCATAGATCTCGTGGACTATGATAGGTGAGGCTCCCAGCACTCCTAGGAGCACAGCAGTCTTTATCAGTATGTCGAAGCCGCTGAAGGGCTTGTACTGGCATAGAGTCACATTGTAATGTATGCCTAGGAATGAAACCTTCTTTGGGACAACGTGGTTGAGAAGCATTGATGGGAAGGCTGATATGAGAGGCATATAGCTCTGGGTCTCCATGGGTATGGCGGAGAGGATTACTGCTGCGAGGCCTACTGCCATAAGTATTCTTCTAAGCCTGTATACAAGCTCCTCGGCATGCTTGAGAAGCGGCTTCTCCTCTCCGCTCATAAGCAACCACTAGTGCTCCCCGTAGCTTAAGAAATTAGATCAGGCCTTTCTCCTTAGCCTTCCTTATAACCTCGTCGAGCAGCTCATCCCTGCTTTTACCTTCAGGCTCTACTCCCAGCTTCTCAGCCAATCTGCGGAGGGTCTCGTCATCGATCCTTGACTCGCCTCTCCTTTCCTCCCTTCCGCTCCTCCTTCTTTCCTCTTCTTCTTCTCTTAGCAGCTCCTCATCATATAGTCCGGCACTAGCCTTCCTGAACTCCCTTATAGCCTGGCCAAGCCCTTTCGCCAGTTGCGGTAGCTTTGAGGGACCGAAGATTATTAGAATAATAACAAGTATGATTATCCATTCAGCCCCCTGAAATCCTAGGAAGGACATTTCAGGCTTCCCTCACAACACTATCAACCAGATCCCCTAAATATTAGTTCCGCAGACTCTAGGATTCCTCCACATTAAAATACTGCTATGCTCTTAGTTGACTGGGGGACGAGGCATAAGCTCTTATCCACGCGTGCTTGTGATTGATGCCTCCAAGCAGAGCGTCGAGGATGCTGCGGAGGAGATTCTAGGAATGCTGGAGGGAGGAGTGATCATAGAGGCTAGGAATGCTCCTCCAGACTACTGGGCAAAGCTTCTGGGGAGGATTAGGCGTAGAGGGGGAAACTGGCTTACAGCCAGGTACATAGATGCTGACAGGGATGCTAGGCTGCTGGGAGGACTTGAGCTAAGAATCCTTGAGGAGGCGTTGAAAACCTACCTAATATCCGCTGGTGAAGCCCGTAGACCCGTCTCCAAGCAGAGCTTATCGAAGCCTGTATCAAGGAGGGATCTTTTAAGGAGGCCTCTCACAGCGCTCGCAGAGTATACCTCTATACCGCTGGTAGACTCAGATAGCTGTGCCTCCAGGTATACCTACTGCGGGGAATGTGCGGGCTCCTGCCCCTACAATGCCCTCTCAGGAAAACCCCCAGCAATCGATCCCGACAGGTGCCTGGAATGCGGGCTATGCACCAACTCCTGTCCCATGGGGCTTATAAGAAGCCCGCAGGCAAGCCTAAACGGCTACTACTCCTTCCTCAGGAGCCTTTCAGCCCAGGGGGGCTCAGCCTCCATACTCGCCTTATGCCCAGCCACTAGGGCTAAACTCTACGAGGACCTGGACTCTAATCCTGGATGGAAGCCCGCCATGCCTCTAATACCCTTCGAAGCAGACTGCTACCCATCCCTAACATACTATCACATAGCCTTATCCAGTCTTACTGGATTACCCCTCTCCTACTATTGCCCCGATGAAGTGCGGGCGAAGTGCAGTAAGCGTGAAGCCATGGATACCTACCTGGAGATCCTAGGCGAGGTCGAAGAAGTGCTGGGGGTTAAGGCTCTCGTAGCTCGCAGCCTCTCCGAGCTGAAGCCTGCCCCCAGGCC
>JALWQH010000055.1 GCA_027083135.1 Desulfurococcales archaeon
CCGTAGATTAGGGGTATGGATTCCACTGGATCCCTTACCCCCAGGTATTCTAGGAACTCCTGGGCTAGCATAGTGTACCCTCTCCTCCCATCCAGCGCTTTCAAGGCCTCTCTCATACCGTCCCGGCCTACCTGGTAGGCGCTTCCCCCATCATCCAGCAGATGCCCCCACCCGCCGATCCTGAACTCCTCCCCCCTGCACCTAGCGTAAAGCACGCTTCCCGTACCTGATATGAATACTACGCCGTCCCCCTCTTCAAAGCAGGCTGCATGCATGATCCTGAAGTCCTCGTAAACCCTTACCGCGGATGGTTCAATGCCCCTGGAAGCCACGGCTCTAGCTAGGGCTCCTGCCCACGGCCCCCTCCCCACGCCCGCAGAGCCCACGCCTACGCAGATTACTCTTCCCTCAACGTCTCTGAGGAGATGGTCAACAAATTCAGCCACCATGCGTGATGCCTTCTCTATTCCAACCACCGCGGGATTGACACCTGGGGCTTCAAGCCTCCTCAGAACGCTGCCCGAGTCTAGGTCTACTAGGATTCCGCGGGTATGAGTTCCCCCAATATCGAGGCCTAGCCCCAGCCTACGCTGCATCTCCGAGCACACTCTAACTCCCCTCCCGCCACCGCTCATCAAATCATTTAGGCCCAACTACTCTTAGATAATCCTGGCTTTATCGATACTGCATCTCCAGCGGTGATACCAGCATTCTTAATAAACCAAGGGAGTGTCTCAAGCCTGGCTGTATTTTACTTGACCCTTATTTTCATCCCCTTTAACATGTATTTTAGACGTGATGCTTCCTCCCTGCTTACCAAGTGTATTTGGAAAGGATGAAATGGGTAGAAACATTGGATTGCAGTTTTGTGTCTGTTCGTTTCTTTCTGTGTCTTGGCTGGGATTTACATGTGGTGTTGGCTAGTATTTCCTCCGAAGCTCCTGGGTGATGGGGGCTTTGCTCCGAGCCCCCGGCTAAGCTTAGATGGGAGGCCCGGTGCCGCTGGGCTCGACAGCCACCCATGACCCTATGCCCCGATGAAAGAGAGGAGGTGTGGGCGAGGCTGGAACCAATGAAAACCAAGCCACGATGAAAACAGAAAGATACAGAGTGGTACGGTTAGAGGAAGCGGGTAGCCCTGCCTCCTCTATTCTCGCCAGCAGCCTCCATCTCTCCAGGGTTCTTCCAGGCAGCCTGCCGCATATTATGAGCACGTCTACATCGCTTCCCCTGTCTCCCTGCCCTCAGCCACGCTTCCAAAGACATATACCTCGCATCCACCAATAAGCCTCTCAGCCGCGCCTGCTATCCTGGAGGCCCACAGCCTCCACTCTCTGGCCATCCTAGCCATCTCCAGCCTCGACTTCAAGATCCCTGACAAGCCTGATCACTTCCCTAGCAGCCTCTAGGAGCTGCTCCGCCTCCCCCCTCATATATCCTGTAGAGATACCTGGATGCTATATAAGCGTCCTCAAGGCCGGCTAGACCCATCCTATTCTCAGAGGCAAATCTCGCCACACCCTCTCTTCCCGCGTCACCCAGGATTCCGCCCAGCATGTGGAGTAGCTGGCGTATACTATGGGTTCGCGGAACCTCGCCTGTCAACTTTAATATAGCCTGCTTCACGTAGAGCTGTGCAGCCTGCTCCGCCAGAAATACAGCTAGATCGTAGTCTCCTTCCCGCAGGCAGGACTCTGCATGGGCAAGCATTCTCAACGCTCTCCCCCTGATAAGCTCCACCTCATCCCTATGACCCAACACTCCAAGCCCCTACCAGGTATTTTAGATGAACCCGACATATATTAGGTGAACCATGTGGAAATAAGGTTCATAGGGGTACCAGAGGATTCGAAGCAGTGTCCTTGGAGGCGGACACAGTGTTCTATGGCTTCGAGATATCAGGTACGGAGCCAATATAACGTGGTGGAGGTGAATGGGTATGGGAAGCATTACCCGGTATTGGAGGCCTGCTGTCAGCCTCATCCTCCTAGCCCTAATACTCCTCACCTCAACATCTATGCTTAGCGGCGCAGAATCCTGGGAGACTACTCTAGGCTACGTTGAGCTGGTCCTGCCTCAGAAGGCCTGCAGCCTCAATGAGACGAAGATACTGGACAGGATATCAATGCTTACTAAGGGCCTCAACATGGGCCCTGAGAACTATAGCTACCGGGTCAATGGATCCATGTTCATAGTCTATAGGACAATATATAGCAGGATGTATGTAGCCGAGATAAGCAGAGCAGTGGTCAACGGCTCAGAGGCATGGATCATAGACATATATGCCCTCTACAGGCAGCCCGGGCTGTTTGGCTCCGTGGAACTCAAGGATGTCACTCTAGGGAAAGATGATGTTCTCGAAGCAGCGGGGAAGCTGGGGTGGAAAGTCAACGAGATAAAGGAATACAACATTACTGCATGCACGACATGCACGTCAGGTACAGTAGTAGCTGTAAGCACAATCACGATCACGAGTTCCAGCATCACAACCCTCGTCACGATCACAGGCTACACGGGATCCACGACAACCAGGACTGCAAACATGCCGGGCAGCACCACTGCTACGCAGCATAGGGTGATAGGGCATGCCTTGAGGGCGCTCCTAGTTAGAAGAGAGGAGGGCCTGGGAATAGAGGCCATGATAATTTCAAACACCTATAACACGGGTGGCGGGGAGAACACCACAATCATAGACTTCCGCATAACAGCGGGGAATCCTAGTAAAGCCGAGGAGGGAGAGCAGATAGCTCAGAGGCTCCTAGAGGCATTAGGGATCAATAAGACGCCTAAATGGGTGAGGAAACCCGGAGCCCTGCCTGAGCCAAGAAAGCTGGCTTCACAGCTGGCATACGTGCTCGGAGTAGAGCTAACATATCTCAGCCGAATAGGAGCCTTGAAGTGCAGCGGAGGGCTTGAAGACTTAAAGCAGCATCTCAGCTTCAACGATACTGACACCACCCTGATGTACGATGGTGAGACCGCATATAGGCTGAAACAGCATCTCGGAATAGATCCCCTCAGGCTGACGCCTAATCCAGCCCCCTACCCCATTGATTTGAAGTACCCCCATGTGACGACCACTCATCCACATATAACCTCGACTCATCTAACATGCTCAACCATGCTGACAACTCCTGCTACAACGGCTGGTACGAAAACCACTGCAGCGTCGAGCACTGTCCCGCCCAGCCTCTCCACGGTCACCAGAACCATAACTGTCACTAGGAGTGGAGGCAGCCTGCAATCCTTAGCAGCAGCCTTGATCATAGCGTTAGCTGCAGCACTGGCAGCATGGCTTATCATCCAGCGCTGGCGGTAGCATGGGGTGGAGAGGTCTATGGCTGGAGACGAGCTGGAGTACTGGCTGAGGCTTCGGAGAATAGGTCACCCCCTAGGTGTCAGGGAGACTCAGAGAATACTGGGGCTGAGCAGTCCAGGCAAGGCTCAGCGGCTGCTCAACAGGCTTGTCAGGATGGGGCTGGCTGAGAGGAGTGGGGAGGGAAAATACATCATAGTGAGGGATCCACCCTTAGAGCTTGTGGGGAAGCTTGTGGTGGCTGGCAGAATGCTTCCAAGAATACTAGTATACGCCGTGTACTCCACGGTTCTCGCCGCAGCATACATAGTGTTCGCAGAGCCTGATGTAACAGTAATAGTTCTCACAGTACTCCTAATAGCTCCCCTCTGGATGGAAGCTGTAGGCGAGTATATGCATATTAGGAGGAGGACTGGGAAGGCAGGCTAGCATCACGCTTCTGGAAGCGGAGATTCAGGCTCTCTGCAAGGCTTCTGGGCAGGGCACCGCCATCGTGGAGCACTACCGCTCCTCTCAGCATGTTCCGTATCAGGGGGTCTTCAAGGTCTTCTGGGAGGAGGACTACGAGGTCCAGGCTTAGTGCCCGAGGCTTAAGCTTCCTAAGCCTCAGGACGGCTTCAAGCTTATCCACTGCTCCTCTAAGCACCACGGCTACATCATAGTCGCTGTAAGGCTCACCTTCCCCCCTTGAACGGGAGCCGAAGAGCAGCACTGTGGCCTCAGGCTCAGCCGAGGCTATCCTAGCCACGTATTCCTCTAGGAGGTTGGGAGCCCTACGCATAGCCTCAGCCATCCTCCTGAGAAGCCTGGCCCTCAACCCATCCTGCGATTCTCTCCGCATATCTTACACACCTCTCCCCTAATCCTTTATCATATTTCACGGGCTTCCTGCCCGGATACCTAGCCATAGTGTAATGTGGGGTTAGGGCATCAGCAATAGTGTATAGCTCGCCGGGTATATCTATTCCAAGCTCTTTGAGAGCGTCCAGCAGCACTACTAGGTCGTGGGTGAATGGGTATACGCCTGCCATAGATATGAGCAGTGCCTTCAGATAGAATTCCGCCGCCTGCTGGGCCATGAAGCATGACAGCCAGTAATGCCTCTCTCCTAGGCATCGCCTAGCCTCCTCGAGCATTATCCTAGCCTTCTCAGCCCACTCTCCTGTAAGCTTCCTCGAAATGCTGTGGCACCCATATTATAAGCTACTGTGGAACCATTAATAATTATCATCAGGCCCACAAGTCATGGAATATATTGATGCTGGCTATGTGTGTTTATTATTTAGGAGACGCATATTATGCAGCGGTGGATCCTGTGCCGGGTTTCTGGAGTGTCTTCAGGTTTCCCCGATTCAGGCTGGCCTCTTTCCCAACACCGCTTGAAAGCGCCCCGCGCCTCGGCGAGAGGCTTGGCTTAAAACTCTACGTTAAGCGGGATGATGTCATGGAGCTCGCCCTGGGTGGAAATAAGGTTAGGAAGCTTGAGTTCCTCCTAGGTGATGCCCTGGCTAGAGGGGCTGACACCCTGATAACCACGGGGGCCTACCACTCCAATCATGCTAGGCTAACGGCTGCGGCGGGGGTTAAGGCAGGGCTCGACGTCTACCTTGTCCTCACTCCTCCAGGAACGCCTGAGCCTCAGGGAAACCTCCTGCTGGACAAGATGCTTGGGGCAAGGATCATGGAGGCTGAGAGGGATGCTGCCAGGGCTATGGAGGATCTTGCAGCAAGGCTGAGGGAGGAGGGCAGGAAGCCCTACGTAATCCCTGCTGGAGGAGCATCGCCTGTAGGCGTGCTGGGATACGTGGCCGCGGCCCTGGAGATCATGGAGCAGGCTGAGAGGCAGGGGTGGAAGCCGAGCTACGTGTTCATGGCTGACGGTACATGCGCCATGCATGCAGGCCTCCTCCTAGGCCTCAGGCTGCTGGGAGCCGATGACGTGGAGGTCGTGGGCATAAGCGTCAGCAGAGACAGGCATACAGCATCCCAGAGGATAGCAGGGCTCATTGAACAAGCCTCACAGCTGCTGAGAGTGGAAAACCCTGTGAGAAGCAGCGACATAGTGGTTTTCGATGACTACATATATGGAAGCTACGGCTCCATAGTCGGAGAAGTCGTGGAAACCATGAAGCTTGCAGCGCGGACCGAGGCCCTAATACTAGACCCAGTATACACGGGTAAAGCCATGCACGGCCTAGTAGATCTTGCTGGGAAAGGATACGTGGAGAAGAATAGCAGGGTTATCTTCATACACTCAGGCGGGACACCAATACCATTCCAGTATAGCAGCAGGGTAGCAGGCTATTTCTAAAGCCCCTCCCCCATAATCTAAGCCTACACAGCTATGCTGAAGATACGTTACGCTCAGTTCTTCTAGGATTTCCTATTGTATAGGTTCTCTAAATCAACATGCGTGCTGCATTCAGGGGATTCTAAGCATCTTCTCTACAAGCCTTCATCCAAGCCGTAGAGCGTTACCTCACCCCTATCAATAATTACTCTCTTCAGGCTTCTTCCTGAACTTAGCTAGGATTAATGCAATGATTCTAGGTGATGGAAAGACAGGCTTTGCAGATAGCCCGTTTAATAGTGGAGGCATGCTTCTGCTATGAGGTATATGTGGTTTTTACTTGGGCCTCTTATAATATGCCACTATCATAGTTATAGCTGAAATTATGGCTACTGCTGCGAGCATTGAGGCTATTGTTGAGGGGGGCTGTACTACTGTTACTGTGGAGGAGCTGTTTGCCTTGCCTGGATTATGCAAGGTGGTTGTTGTGGTTATGGTTGTAGGTATGTAGGCTGTGCTCGTGATGGTGAGTGTTTTCTCCTCTGTGGTTAGGCTTGTAATCGTTGTGGGTTGTTCACGGCTTGTCACAGTTACTGTTTTCGTAGTGGTTATGGGGGAGGCTATTATTCTGGTGATTGTGGCTGTGCTTGTAAAGGTTAGTGTAGCTGTACTGGTCTCAGTAGCGGTTGATGTAGTTGTCCGCCACACTGTGCTTGTAGTAGTTGTTGGGATAATGCTTGTGGTGGTGAGAATGCTTGTCTCAGTGATCGTGGTTGTAATGGTTACAGTACTTGTAGTGATCCTGGTTTCATTACATGGTGTTGTGGTTGAGGTGCTGCTAGTAGTGGTGGGTGTGGGGCTCCCCTCATATTCTACTTTGAAGACGTATAGCTTCTCGTAGAGCCCTACGACGGCTACTACACCTCCCATGGGGCTCCATGCAACCCTGATGCTGGGGCCGCCTAGCAGCATTGACTCCGCCGACTCTCCGCTCAAGCCTATTATGAAGAGCCTTGAGTGATAGTAGCTTCCAACAGCTAGTAATCCTCCGCTCCAAGCCGCAGCTCCGTGAGCATATGTCGACCACCCTGTCTCAGCAGTGCTGTTAGCCCACAGCCTGTGCCCCTGCTCATCGTAGAGCATTGTCCCGAAGAACCCTGATACCGCTAGGCTGCTGTTACGGCTCCATGCAACATTGAAGACAGGGTTATCCAGGTTTTTCAGCCAGGCGAGGGTGCCATTAGCGTAGAGGACTATTGTCCTATTATCCCTGCAGCCTGCTGCAAGATACCTGTCTCCAGGGCTCCAATCAATGCTGTATACGTTGCTCCCTGCATTATACTCCCATAGCAGGGTGCCATTAGCACTATACACTTCTACTCCTCCTGGAGCAGCGAAGGCCAGCATGGCTCCATTACGACTCCACTCTATGCTCCAGGTAGTCCATGTTGCTGTGAAAGGCTTAGACGCCCACTCTCTACTCCCATTCCTACTGTAAACCAGGATGCCGTAGTCCGTGCCTACTGCAAGCCTGCTTCCATCAGGGCTCCACGCAACACCATAAGCGTATGTGGTGAAAGTCTTATTCCAAGCTACCCTGCGGGTAGAAGTGTTAACGACATATAGTGTCCCACTCCTATAGCCTGTTACAGCTATGAGGCTCCCGTCGGGACTCCATGCAGCCGCTCTGAGAACACCTTTTAAAGCCAGGCCCCACAGCATCTCACCACTACTAGCATTATACACGTAGAGGTGCCCGTCATCAGTGCTGACAGCTATCATGCTTCCATCAGGGCTCCAATCAAGCCCGAAAATCCATGAGTCGAGGCTCGGCGTAGACCATAAAAGCTTGACTTCCATATCCCACCTGTTATTAGAGGCAGACACGCCTACCTGGAGGCCTGCCAGCACAACGGCAGCTATAAGCCCTGCTGCAAGCACCTGGCTTCCCCCGCTCATGGCCCACACGCTCCAGCACTGAGAACTAGTTTAAAATTAGGGTTCCTAACAAGATAAAATACTAGTGACGCTTAGGCTCTCGGATGAAATGCTGCAAACTATGCATGAATGTTCCCTGGAACCTACTAAACCTATACGGCTTAGCATGGTATGCATGAGATCCTCCTCTAGCAGCCCTATCTGAGGTCTATCCAAGGCTGGTAGGGCAATAGATTTCAGCCCCCATGTAACACTGATTCTAGGTGGGCTGGCTGTGGGAAGACTTGAAGGAAAAGTAGCTGTGATCACAGGTGCTGCTTCAGGTATTGGCAGGGCTACTGCCCAGCTCTTCGCCTCTGAGGGTGCATCCCTAGTGCTTGCAGATATTGATGATGAGGCTGGCAGGATGGTTGAGGGGGCTATAAGGAGTTCTGGGGGGAGAGCAGTCTTCAAGCATGTTGATGTCAGCGTAGCTGAGGATGTGAAAAGCATGGTTGAGGAGGCTGTGGAAAGATACGGTGGGCTTGACATACTGTTCAATAATGCAGGGGTTGAGGGAGTTGTATCCGGGATAGCCGACTACCCTGAAGAACAGTTTGACAGGGTTATAGCTGTCAACTTGAAGGGGGTTTGGCTGGGGGTAAAGTATGCTGCTCCTATCATGGCTAGGCGGGGAGGAGGCTCCATAATAAACATGGCATCCATAACGGGGATAGTAGGCTATCCTGGGATGAGCGCCTACTGTGCATCTAAGGGGGGAGTCATAGCTCTAACAAGGGCTGTCGCCGTAGAGTATGCTGAACGCAACGTGAGGATTAACTGCATAGCTCCTGGGACAGTTGAGACACCTATGACTAGGCGTATAAAGTCAAGCCTCGAGAAGTTCCCCGAACTCTCAGGAGTGTTCGCTAAGGTTTCACCTATGGGGAGACCTGCCACGCCCGAGGAGATCGCTAGGACAGCGCTCTTCCTAGCCTCGGATGACTCCTCCTATATTACTGGTACATGCATAGTTGTAGATGGAGGATATACTGCGCAATAACCTATTCTCCCCGATCAAGCGGCTCCTGGAGGAGATGCTGGGAGGGCTGGTTGCCTTTAGGCGGCTCAGACAGCCACCGCTTCCTCACAGCGCCTAGGCTCAGCGGTCTGAGGTGTTCATCACTGCTCCTCATCTAGGTGTTTCTCCATGATATATGTTCCCACCCTTGAGTAGTCGTGCTCAGCGTAGCCTGCTCTAACAGCATTCATGTAGGTCTGCATGGTCATGGTTATGAGTGGTAGTGGAGTATCCTTGGCGTATCCGCTTAGCTCAGCGTATAGCAGGTCCTTCGTGGCTAGCCTGAGGGTGAATCCCACGGGTGTTTCGGGGCCGAGTATTCGTTCATAGTAGTGGTCTATGATTGGTTTAAGCCATGTCTTAGAGGCTATGTCGGCGAAGACCGATGGATCTATGCCCCAGGATTTCACGAGGGCTATGGATTCCGAGAGAACCTGGGCTGAGACGAAGAACATGGAGTTTATGGCCAGCTTGATTATGGAGGCTGTCGGTATGTCTCCCAGGTAGACCACCTCCCTAGCCATGTCGTTCAGAACGTTCCAGGCTCTCTCATAGGTCTTCCTAGGCCCTCCAGCCAGTATTAGCAGCTTGCCTATCCTAGCCTCCTTGGGCCCCCCTATAACAGGGGCTTCCAGATAGTCTGCTCCAAGCTCATTGTAAGCGTAGCTTGAAGCCTCCAAGCTATGCATAGGGGTGACAGTGGAGTGGTTGACTACGAGCAGGTCTCTACGCTTAGCCCTGAATATGCCTCTACTCCCCCTGAGAACGCTTCTAGAAGCCTCATCGTCGGAAACCGCTATGTGAACCTCCCCGCACTTCTCAGCGACGCTGCGGGGAGAATCCGCGGGCTCGGCTCCACGTATAAGCTTCATCTTACCTGGAGTACGGTCCCATACAACTATCCTATACCCCTTGCTCTGAAGCCACCTAGCCATAGATGAGCCCATTCTACCTAGACCCACTATTCCAATACATTTATCCAATAGTAGTACCCCTGGCTAACCGGATAAACCATATCCGAAAAACCTTTCCCAGCCTAGTCTTTATCGGTTTGGGAGGATGACTTATAGGCCTCCTTATATAACGCTATGCCCCTAGTCACAGTAGGGTCTACTCCCCTCATGGATGCGAGTTCCAGTGAGACTAGGCCTGCTAGAAGCGAGCCGTACATTAGTTTTGCAAGCATTCCCTCGCCCTTCAACTCTACTCTGGCTACAGGTCCTAGACGCTCATACCATTCAGCAGCGAAGTCTAGGAGTGGCTTATACTCGGGGCTCCCTGGATCATCTATTATTATGAAGGCGTATGGAGCGTTCACGGGTTCCTCCCATCCAACAACATCGTTGTGCCCCCACTCAGGGATGAGCTCCACCTTAGCCGGGATCTTCGCATTCTCGTTCAGCTCGTTCTTCCACCTTACAGCTAGTGCCTGTAGGGTGGAGGTGGATGCTACTACTGGAAGCTTATTGTATAGTAGTTCCGCTATGCTCTTAGCAGCATCCTCTCCGACACCTTTCCTCAAAACATCTATGGATTCCTCCACCTCGCATGATGATGCGAGCTCTAGGCCTATTGATCTCAGATAGCCTATTACAGCGTATAGTAGCTCTGCTAATGCTGCTCTTGGAAGAAGGTTGGGGGTTATCTTGATTAAGGGTAGGTTCCTTTCAAATGCTAGCTCCTGCATCCTGCCCCCCGAGGATATTAGCAGTATTCTCCCAG
>JALWQH010000056.1 GCA_027083135.1 Desulfurococcales archaeon
CCCCACCCCTGCTCCCAGCATACCTTATCCTCCCATCAGCCCCTACAACCACAACACCCCTCTCATAAACCCTCCCCAAACCATCAAACACACGAACATTATCCAAAACCACAACACGACCCTTATTCCCCATGGCTCATCAAGCATGTTACATGGTTTTAAGACATAATAAATGCAGAACCTGCGGGAATAATGCTTATCCATGTGCCGCTGAACCCTAAGTTTAATGAGACACATGGATTCTAAGTGTAACATGGTAGGCATGCATACACCCTACGAGCTTGTTTCAAGGTATGTGGTGCGTCCCCTCAGAATACTGGTGGCCTGCAGGCTTGTAGAGCTGGGTGTAAGCCAACATAGGGCTGCGAAGCTGCTCGGCGTCTCCCAGGCAGCGGTTAACAAGTACTTGTCTATGAGGGATGACGCCCTCCGCCAGCTTATGGATGCTGGGCTCGGGGAGGGAGAGGTGGGGGCTCTCGCAGACTCCCTGGCATACTATCTGGCTGACGGTAGACCTGAAGAGTATCTCAGATTACTCATGGTAGCTGTTAATGCCTGGCTGACTCAGGGCAGGTTATGCAGGCTTCATAGAATTGTGGATGAGGATGTGCCTAAGGGCTGCAGGGTGTGCATGGAGTTCTCCTATACTATGCTCAAAGACCCAGTGGTCGAGGGGGTTGAAAAAGCCCTTGAAACACTGTTGGGAGAGCCTGCTTTCGCGGAGCTTATACCAGAGGTGCATTCAAACATTGTGGAGTGTAGGCCGGGGGCCCGCAGCATATATGAGGTTGTAGGCGTGCCTGGACGTATAACGAGGATTGGACGTAAACCAGCAGCTTATGCTAGGCCATCCTACGGTGCCAGCAGGCATTTGGCGAAAATACTTCTAGAGGTGCATTCAAGACGCCCTGAGATCAGATCCTTGATAAACATAAGGTTCTCGGAGGAGGCTGAGAGGATGCTGGTTGAAGAGGGCGTAGCCATAGCAACCATATCTGGAGAAGCGTCGGAGAGAAATATAGCTGAGGCTTTCGGTAGAAGTGCCTGGGCGGTAGCTCACCTAGGAGGCCATGGAATAGAACCCATCATATATGTGGCTGGGGTTGATTCAATCCGCCTTGCATCGCTGATTACCAAAATAGCTAGGAGGATTGCTGATAGGAGGGCTGGAAAATAGGCTGGAGGGTATTCTTTATATAAAGCCGCTCATACTATTATTACTCCCCATCGCAGTGGGGAGAGAATCACCATGACCCTCAAGGCCAGGATACTTGACCTTAAATGCCGCAGGCCAATAATAGTTGTCAACGAGGCTGACGCTAAGCGTCTAGGCGTGATTCCAGGCACACAGGTTAAGATATTTGACTCCACTAGGCCTGTGCCGGCTACAGTGTATGTTTCAGGGACGATGGTTGGGCAGGGCTACGTGGGGCTCAGCCCTGAGGCTGCTGGAAGACTAGGCGTGGAGGATGGGGATAGGGTTAGGATAACGCCCATGCCTCCTCCAGACAGCCTCCCATATCTTCATAGAAGGCTTAGAGGGGAGAGATTATCAGAGCTTGAGATAAAGTCAATTATAACAGACATAGTTGAAGGCTCCTACGATGAGGCGGGGATCGCGGCCTTCCTCGTATCGCAGCTGGTATACGGGTTGAGCGAGGAGGAACTCACAGCACTTGTGAAAGCCATGGTTGAGACAGGGGAGACCCTGGCCTTCGAAGAACTGGTATACGATGAGCATAGTATAGGAGGAGTGCCAGGAAACAGTAAGGTGGCGCTTCTAGCAGTACCCATAGTTGCCTCTACAGGCCTCCTCATACCCAAGACGAGTAGCCGTGCCATCACCAGTCCTGCAGGGACAGCTGACACCATGGAGGTCCTGGCTAAGGTGGAGTTCGAGCCTGAGGAGCTTAAAGAGATAGCTAGGAGGGTTAGGGGGACGCTGGTATGGGGTGGGAGGCTCAACCTAGCGCCTGCCGACGACATATTGGTTCAGGTTGAGAGGAAGCTTCACATAGACCCCTACCCTCAGATGGTTGCAAGCATATTGTCTAAGAAGGTGGCCATGGGTGTATCCAGGCTGGTCATAGACATACCTGTAGGAAAGGGAGCCAAGATAGAGAGCATAAGTGCGGCTGAACGGCTTGCAGCAATGTTCATAACACAGGGTGGGAGGCTTTCAATGAACATAAAGGTTGCCATGACTTACGGCGGGCAGCCTATAGGCCATACCATAGGGCCTGCGCTTGAAGCTAGGGAGGCGTTGGAGACACATATAGCTGGCAAAGGCTCCCTAAGCCTGATCGAGAAGGCTACAACTATAGCCGGCCTGGTCTTAGAGATGGCTGGCAAGACGCCTCAGGGCTCTGGAAGAGACCTCGCATATCAGTTGCTTCGAAGCGGCAAGGCCTATGAGAAGTTCAGGGAGATAATAGAGGCTCAGGGAGGAGACCCGGAAGTGAAGCCCGAAGACATACCGGTAGGGAAATATAAGTTCACTATGACCTCGCATACCGATGGAGCCGTTACACATGTTGATAATGCCGCGTTAACGCTCATAGCGAAGGCTGCTGGGGCACCTGAGGATAAGACTGCTGGAATATACCTTCACGCGAAGACTGGCTACAGGGTTCGTAAGGGAGACCCTCTGATCACAATATACTCGGGGTCTAAGGGAAGGCTAAGCGAGGCTATGGATCTCGCAGCCAAGTATGCTCCAATAGTGGTTGAGAGCATGCTGCTGAAACTAATCCCCTAACAAGGCTCACCCAGCAGCTCTTCCACCAGCCCACCAGCCTTCCTAAGCTTCTCTTCAACCAGCGTGCATGCCATCTGCTTGGATGAACGGTAAATCTCCTCTACCTCGCTGTACCCTGATGCAACGTATCTTCTAGCCTGCAGCGCTGTGGCTAGCAGGTCAGCTACCCTGACAATGGTTTTCAAAGGATCCTCTAGAAGCCATGCAGCCTCCTCACCCATGCCTAGCTGTGAGAATGCCTGCTCTTCAAGCAGATCTTTAAGCTCCTTCATCTTCTCAGAGCTCCATAAAGGTATATCGCCTACAAGGGTTTCCGCAGCATCGTGTAGAAGCGCTGCTAGGGATGCCTTATACGGGTCGCTCACCCCGATCCTCACTGCTATAATATATGCGAGTAACGCTGCCTCGAATGAATGGGCAGCCACGGTTTCAGCCATGCTTGGCGGCACACCTCTCTGCATCCACCCTGTCCTAGCCAGGCATTTAAGCCTCATAACCCTCTCATACTCCTGGCGGCTTGGCTTCCAAGGCATAATATCACCAGTATCAGGGTTTCCAGGGATAGTTTTAAGGATGCCCTAGCATATTATCTTCGACCAGGGTGGGTGTGGTTGGAGACCCGCTTGGAGAAGAGGAGTGAAGGCTACTTCATAAGGCTTCCAGAAGAACTAGTGGAGTCCCTTAGATGGAGGGATGGCGAAAAAATAGAGGTGGAGGTTTCGGAGTGGAAGGGAAGGCTTGTACTAGTGGCCTACAGGAAATCCCTGTAGGTCTGTGCCTCGGATTCTTCGAAGAGGATGTAATATATGAAGCCATAGTGGGCTCCTCCAACGGGTTAGTGAGGCCTCTAGGCCTCAGAAACATGGGGGGAGTGTTTCAAGCCAGAATCTATCACCCTTCCTCCCTGCTCGGTGAGATGGGGGTCAACAGCACTATCTCAGCGTCATTCACCGATGATGCGCTTGTATATTATGATGTACTTGAGGGGAAGGCTAAAACATGCTTGGGGCCTGGAGGTCTGCCTGCACCTCTTGATCCCGGTTTACTAGTGCTTCTCAGAGTATCGGGTTTAAGGGAGGAGGATCTGTTGACGAGGGTTTTCCTCAAGCCTGAGGCATGCTATTATTCGGGGGGGATAAGGGTTAAGCCGTATACTAGGGCTAATGCCCTCCTGTTAGAGGAGCTCATACATTATACTAGGATTAAACCCTACATGGATCAGGGTTTTGGGCCACGGGTCTTCAGGCTGCTCAGCCTTATAGAAGAATATGCTTCAACCATATCTAGAATAGCTCCAGGCTCAGAGTACGAGCATGCTGCACGCCGCATAGCGGAGAAGGCGTGGATGCAGGCATCCATGCTTCTCTAACTGGAGGCATCAGTATTATTTTACCCTGGGAATGCCTAGTATCTTAGAGGACTGCCTAGCCATGGATGAGGCGGGTAGGCTTGCATTAAACCTCGCTCTAAAGGCAATAGAGTACTCGAAGGTTGAGGAGAATCTCCGCTCAGCTCTGAAGCGTAGGGGGAATTGCATAGTTGCTGCAGGTACAAGGATGTGTCCTAAGGGCAGAGTACTGCTTGTAGGGGCAGGTAAGGCTACGGGCAGGATGGCCGAGGTTGCTGAGAGCATACTGGGCGATCTCATAGATCATGGCGTTATAAGCGTGCCTCAAAGAGTAGCCTCAAAGTATTCTCTGAGAAGAGTTGACGTAATAGGTGGAGGGCATCCTCTTCCAAATGATGGCAGCCTTGAAGCAGGCCGCAGAATACTGGGTGCTGCGAGAAGCTTAGGGGAGGGGGATCTACTCCTAACGCTTATCTCCGGGGGAGGCTCAGCGCTCATGGAGCATCCCCTAGGCACCGTGGGATTGGAGGATCTCCGCGTACTCAATGATCTTATGCTCAAGTCTGGGGCCACTATACATGAGATAAATACTGTTAGAAAACATGTGTCAGGCATTAAGGGTGGGAGGCTTGCTGAGGCTGCATGGCCTGCCAGCGTTCTAAGCCTAATTATAAGTGATGTGCCTGGTGACAGGCTCGACGTAATAGCTTCGGGGCCAACAGTACCTGACCCGACAACCTATAATGACGCGCTGAGCATTCTCCAGAGATATGGTTTGAAGAACCGTGTCCCCGGAAGCGTGAGGGAGGTTTTGGAGGGAGGGGTTAGAGGAGCTTACCCTGAGACACCTAAGCCAGGCTCACCTATCTTCGAAAGGGTGCGGAACCTGCTAGTGGCTACCAGCCTTGACGCTCTTAGAAGGCTCTCCAACTATGTGTCGAGCATGGGGCTTAGGACACTGATCTTAACCACGAGGCTGGAGGGAGAGAGCAGGGAGGTTGGGAAAGCCCTTGCAAGCATAGCGTTGGAGGCTCTTGAGAGAGGGATACCCCTTAAGCCTCCTGCAGCCATTCTGCTGGGAGGGGAGACTTATGTGAAGGTGAGAGGTAGGGGGCGTGGAGGCAGAAACATGGAGCTTGCATTAAGCTTCGCCATAAGTGTGAGGGGTCATAGATGCTTAGCCATAGCCGCCTTTGATACTGACGGCATAGACGGGGTTACCGATGCTGCTGGAGCTGTAGCCGGGCCTTGGAGCATAGAGGAGGCGTTATCCAGGGGTATGAATCCCTACGAGTATCTCGATAACAATGACTCCTACTCCTTCTTCAGGGAGATTGGAGGACTCATAGTAACAGGGCCCACGCATACTAATCTTAAAAGCATGGCTGTAATAGTGGTTGGATGCCCTGGGGGAGAAAAGAACTAGGCCTTCCCCTCCAGTATGGATAGGTAGCTGCGCATCCAGTATGGAATGTCGCTGGGCATCCTTGACGATACTAGGAGGCCGTCCACTACAACAGGCTCGTCAAGCCATATACCCCCTGCTGCAATCACGTCATCCTTTATGCCAGGCCAGCTTGTAAGCCTCCTCCCCCTCACTAGCCCTGCCGATATGAGCAGCTGGGGCCCATGACATATTACTGCTACAGGCTTCTCAGCCTCGAAGAATCCCCTAACTATTCTAAGCGCATCTTCATCAAGCCTTATTCTCTCAGGAGCCCTACCACCCGGTATCACCAGTCCTGCATACTGGTCTACTATAACGTCATGGAAAATAGTGTCAGGCTTAACGCTATACCCGTGTTTCCCGACAAGTGTCTCCTGGGAAGGCCCCGCAACCACGACGCTATATCCTGCTTCACGCAGCCTATAGTAAGGATAAAGCAACTCTATATCTTCAAACTCCCTTCCAGTAATAATCAATATTCTATGCTCCTCCTCAGGCAACACGATCCCCCATTATTACTGATATCATGGCGTCCTGCTTTAATTCTTCCCGCCGCATAGTTCTTCGCAGAGATCAATGATGTTTTCACGCGGGATCCTCTTATTCCTAGTTAGCCTTACTCCCTCAAGCCTCAGCAGCCTCTCCTTGAACCCCACTCCACCCTTCATGCTATAGCCTCCCAGAGATCCATCACTCTTAACCACCCTGTGGCACGGTATAATTATAGGCCTCTTATTAGAGGCCAGTATTCTCCCTATGAGCCTAGGGCTTACTCCTAGAAGCCTTGCAATAGAGCCATACGTTGTAACCCTGCCTGGAGGTACGAGTTGGATCAACATGTAGGCAGCCTCAGCTATGTCTCCTAGACTAGCCTTAACCAGCCTTCCATCCTTATAGGCAAGCATGCCTGGACCCCTGTTTTATAGGGGATGGAGGGAAATATTCCTGCTGTGATGCTGATGTGCGGCGTAAGGTACACGTAGTCATGGGTGTAAGCCTGGCCCTCGCCGCAGCAGGCTACAATGAGGACAGCGTTATCATGGTGCTCATTCTGGGTGCTCTGGGAGCGGTTATACCTGACCTTGATGTTATCTATAAGCATAGGAAGCTTCTGCACAACGTGTTCTCCCTGCTCCTATTCTCAGCCTTCATGTTCATGGCGGCGATTTATCTCGGCGCCTCTCCTACTACTGCTAGAACCTACACGCTAGGCTTTGCCGCTGCATGGGCTTCCCACATATTCGGAGATGTGTTGACTAGGGGTGGGGTGAGAGCCCTATGGCCCTTCTCGAACCACAGGTTTAGGCTGCTTAAGCTCAGATACGATGACCCCCTAGCCTCTATTCTAGGCTACCTCATAGGCGCGGCTGGTATTGCTGTATGGCTGGTGGAGGGGCCTCTGGCACCTTTTCTAAGGGGAGCTTTCAGCCACGCGCCATGAGCCGGCTGTCTCATCAAAATACACTTTACCCGCTGATCGTAGCTTTGCAAACAATTTATACTGGCGTGGCTCAAGTATAACCTTAACCTCCTCATCCCTGGGCGATGCTATTTCACCCAGCTTGTCCAGGAATCTGGCCCAGAAGTCCGGGTCTACGGCTATTCTGCCTGTCGGGAGGCTTAGCACTATTGCTCCCTCCCTCGCCAGCTTGTCGAAGAACGCATCCTTGTTTCTCAGCCATCCAACATCCTCCTCATATACTGCTCCCTGCTCTCTGAGCCTCTCGCTGGCTGTCTTCCTCCTAGATATTCCTGAGGCTTGAAGCCTTGCAGGCTGGCGGGTAGCTCTACGCGTGATCCTGGGCTTCGAAACGGGCTGCGGGGCAGGGGCTCTCCGGGCAGGCTGCTCTGACGTGATCTTCTCCTCCACTAATTCAAGCCTAGCCTGTATCTCTCCCAGTCTTTGCGCTAGGGAGTCTATTTTAGCCGTGTATGGGTTAATTATCTCGTCCTGCAGTTTCCTCTCAATTCTCGCGGACACTTGTTCAGCTATGCTGTTCAAGTCGACCAGCGTCTCCTTTGAAAGCATCTCTCTCACCATTCTCTCCACTGTGCTTGCCAGGTCCTCTGGTACAGGCTTCTCAACCTTGCCTTTCACGAAGCCTACCAGCAGGCTCTTAGCATACTCTGCGACAAACGTGTAGCCCTCGCTCTTAGCCCTCTTCTCCAGCTCCTCATACACGTCGTCTGGAAGCTTAATTGCAATTACCTTGGTCAAACCTCACACCATCCATTTCTGAGAAGGTTGATCAGTGTTTCCCCTAATATCATTATATATTCTGGAATGCGGAGACTTAATGCGGGAGCATGATTGAAGAATACGCGGGCAAATGCAGTGTATAGGAGGGTTGTTGCATCCGCTCCAGGTAAAATAACATTGTTCGGGGAGCATGCAGTAGTCTATGGAAAACCCGCCATAGTCACAGCGATCTCCCGTAGAATAAGGGTCTCTGTTGAGAGGAGGATGGAAGGAATCATTATCTCATCAGGCGACCTGACGGTAAGGGGCGTGGAGGTTGTCATGGGGAGAGGGAGCGTGGAGGCCCGGGTACACGCGGAGCATGCCGCGCGTCTTCTAAGCTATGTTTCAACGGCTCTTAGAATGGTGGAGGAGAAGCTAGGTACGAGGGCTGATGGCCTCAGAGTCTCAATATCCTCTGACATGCCTGTCAGCGCTGGGCTGGGTACAAGTGCCTCAGTATCTGTTGCAACAATAGCTGCCTACATGAAGCTCCTAGGATACGAGCCTATGAGAGAAGAGGTGGCTAGGCTCGGATACATGGTTGAGAAAACGGTGCAGGGTGCTGCAAGCCCCATGGATACTGCTGCAGCATCTCATGGAGGCATGCTGCTCGTGGAGCCCTGGGCTAATCCGCCCTACAAGCCTCTCAGAACAGCTAGCCCAGGGCTCCCGGTAATAATAGGCTACATAGCCCGCTCAGCTACTACAGGCGAGCTAGTAGCCAATGTTAGGAGGCTTAGGGATAGGTATGAAAGCATAGTAGACATGGTTATGGAAACCATAGCGGAGATAACGAGGGAGGCTGTAAAAGCCTTACTGCAGGGGGATCTCGAATCCTTAGGCCTCCTCATGAATATGAACCACGAGCTTCTAAGTGTTCTCGGAGTATCTACTCCTAGGCTGGATGAGCTTGTAAACCTTGCTAGGAGTTCTGGAGCCCTTGGAGCAAAGCTCACAGGTGCTGGTGGTGGAGGAGCCTTCATAGCCCTATGCCGCAGCAGGGATGATGCCATGCAGGTTGCCAGGAGCATAAAGGCTGGCGGAGCCTCAGTTATAGAGGCCTCGCTGGGTGCCAAGGGAGTAGTAGTGGAGGAGGCAAAGTAGCGTTTCCCCTCTCACAGTGTTTTCGGTTGGTTTTCCACTGTTTTGTTTTGCGGGTGGGATTGGCTTTTAGGCGGGATCACAGGCTTCGCCTACACTGCATGGGCTAGGTTGAAGCCAACGCCACGAGCCTCTATCAGAATATTCCCCGTCTCGAGCGGGCCGTCAAGTCCATCCACCCGTAGCTCCGATCAACGCCTAAAACCAGTTAAGACACCGTTAAACAGGGAACAGCCTTATAGGTATGGCCTCAGCACCGCTGAAGGCTCTTCACCGCTGTCAGCTCAGGGGTTCTATCCTCACAGGCTTATAGAATCTCGGGGCCGGCGGTAAATATGTGATGCTGTGCTATGGCTTTATCCTGCCCCTGTAGCGGGGCATGGGCATGGTGTCTCTAATGTGATCTAGGCCTGCTATCCACATCAGCATTCTCTCTGTTCCAAGTCCGAAGCCTGAGTGTGGTATGCTGCCATAGCGTCTTAGATCAAGGTACCATGTATAGTCGCTTGGATCCAGGCCTTCCTCCATTATGCGGCTTAGAAGCTTATTGTAATCGTCTTCCCTCTGGCTTCCTCCAACTATTTCGCCGTAGCCTTCAGGTGCCAGCAGGTCGAATCCCAGGACCACGTCAGGCCTCTTCTCATCCAGCTTCATGTAGAACGCTTTTATATGCTTGGGGAAATGGGTCACAAAGAACGGTGTTTCAAACTCCTCTGTAAGGGCACGCTCCTCATCGGCTCCGAGATCCTCTCCCCAACTTATATTCACGCCTTTTCCTTGAAGTATGCTTATTGCCTCATCGTAGGTTATTGCAGGATATTTTTCCTCAATGCTTCTCTCAAGCATCCCGGTGTTTCTACCGAGCCTTGAGAGTTCTTCACTGCCTCTTTCAAGAATCCTGGACACCATGTGTTTTGTAAGCTCCTCTGTAACCCTCATCATATCCCACATATCCATCCATGCAGCCTCAAGCTCCAGGTGCCAGTACTCTGCTAGATGCCTCCTAGTCCTAGACTTCTCGGCTCTGAAGCTCGGGGTAAGTGACCACACCTTATCCAGGGAGTATATCAGTACCTCCAGGTAGAGCTGAGCGCTCTGGCTGAGGTAAGCCTTAGCGTCGA
>JALWQH010000057.1 GCA_027083135.1 Desulfurococcales archaeon
GGCTTGCATTAATGCTGGTCTCAGCTGTACTGGGTCTCTACCTCCTCTCGGAGCCTGGGGGAGGATTAGGCTTCGGTGACATGCTGGTCCTCCTAGGAGCATTGTTCTGGGCGGCGCAGATACTGCTTGTCGACAAGTATAGTGGGGAGAATCCATTAGTACTAGCCTTCGCTGAGAACATGCCTGCACTGCTCTTCGTAGCGCCGAGCCTGCTTACAGGAGGATTAGGGTGGAGGCCTCCGGGAAGAGATGCAGTATTAGCCTTAATCTACCTAGGCCTAATATGCAGTGACGCTGCCTACGCTCTCCAATTCTACGGGCAGCGGTTCATCAAGCCTGCAGTAGCAGGCATAATATTCCTCTTAGAACCAGTCTCAGCCGCAATCCTCGATGCCGCAGCGCTGCACGAATACATGGCTTCACCTCAAATCCTGGGAGCCTCATTAATCCTTCTATCACTGATCCTTGCAGTAACTATGGAGGCAGGCCCGAAAAATATAAGGCTTCGAGAGATATCATAGAACCGTGAGTGGGAGGGGCCGTCGTCTAGCTTGGCTAGGATGCCAGCCTGGGGAGCAATCCCCGCAGCTACTGGGGGCGCCTGGACCGCTGGTGGTCCCGGGTTCAAATCCCGGCGGCCCCACCATTCTCTCAGCTAGGGAAAACGCTTATCCTCATTACAGGTCTTATAGGCTGTGCCTTGGTGCTGCTGAGGCTGTAATCGAGTGTGGAGAACGGGTTCACACATTATGGGAAGATTTAACAGATGGTTATTCGGGAAGCAGTACTTAGAGCCGAGTGGTGGGGGATCTTGACTAGGATCAGCAGGGATGTTGCTGGCAGGATGCTAAGCGAAGCTGGAGAAGCGTTGGATGGGATCAGGGAGGCCTCCTCCATGAAGCTAAGCGGGTTCCTCTCCTCTAGGCAGGCTAGATTCAGCCTGAGATACTCTATAATAATGGCAGTAGAGGCGCTGGCTGATCTAGCCACAGTGATCTTGGAGAAGGATTTCGGTGAGGCTGTGAGCTCTTATAGGGAGGTCTTCATAAAGCTTGCTGAGAAAGGCATTATAAACGCAGATACTGCTGAATCTCTGGTTAGATTAGTAGGCTTCAGAAACCTCATAGTACACAGGTACTGGATCATAGATGATATTAGAATATATAGGGAGGCTGGGGAAGGCATTGAAGCCCTCAGGAAATTCATCTCGGAGGTGGGGAATATGTCGAAGCTGAGGATCCTTGAAGAGGAGAGGAGGAAGCCTAGAACCATGCCCATGGAGGAGAGGGAGAGGATCCTGGAAGCCATACAGGGGATCCTGGGAGAGGAGCGCTACGTGGAGCTGGCTGTTGTTTATGGAGGCTTCCTGCACTCCAAGGTCTTCAGGGATGTGGATGTAGCGGTGATGCTTAGGGGATGGGAGGCCGGCGAGGATCTCCTAGCCTACGTTGAGGAGCTCAGGGATAAGCTTGAAGAGGCTGTAGGCATAGGCGTGGATCTCCAGCTCCTAAACGATGCTCCTCCAGCCTTCACATACCACGTGCTATGTGAGGGGAGAGTCATAGTGGAGAGGAGTCCAGGCATAGCCGCTGTGGTGAGGATGCATGCCCTAGAAGACATGAGGAGGCTGAGGAAACATCTCTCAAACCACTAGGTGGTTGGGAAATAATGCAGCTGATGCTTGAAGCCATCCCTCCGACCAGGCCGGCATCCCAGCATGCATGGCGCTCACCATATATTGCATGCAGGGATCCCTGGGGCTTGGGGATGAGCGGTTATGAGGGCTGTGAGGGCGGGGCTCATAGGCTTCGGCTCCGTGGGTAGGCGTCTCCTCCTAGAACTCTACTCTCACCCCCTGGTTAGGGGGAGGGTAGAGGTAGGCTACATTTTGTCGTCTAGGGGTGGTGTTAGAGGAGGATTGGATGAGGCTCTCAGGCTTGCTGGAAGGGATGAGAAGCTTGACAATCACTCAGAGTTCATGGAGGGCTTAGGATACAGGGATATTTTAGAGGATGTTGAGCTGGCATTCATAGCCATTCCGCCCAGCTATGCTGAGGGGGAGCCTAATCTAACCATGTACTCCGAGCTGCTGGAGAGCGGTGTAAGCATTATAACTGCTGATAAGACTGGCCTAGCCCTACGCTACTCTACCCTCATAGGCCTGGCTGAGAGGATGAAGGCTTACATCGGCTACAGGGCCACAGTGGCTGCAGGTATACCTGCAATAGATGCTGCTCGAGGGCTTAGAGGCAGAAGGATCAGGGAGGTGAGGGCGGTGCTCAACGCAACCATCAATTACATCCTGGGATTCGTGGAGAAGGGGCTGAGCCTCAGCGAGGCTATTATGAGAGCAGTGGAGGAGAGGCTCGCCGAGCCTGATCCAAGAATAGATATTGAGGGATGGGATGCTGCTGCAAAGATAGCCATACTCTCATCAACCCTAGGCTACGAGGCAAGCATAAGGGATGTGGATAGAAGGCCTCTAACAGAACTCGGCGAGAAGGAGATCAGAGAAGCTGCTGGAAGAGGATTCAGGGCAAAATACATTGCCGAAGCCCGTCCAGCAGAAAAGGAGCTTAAAGTATATCCCACCCTCCTAGAAGCAGACAACCCCTTAGCCCGCACAGAGTCCAATGAGAACACAATAATCTTCAGCCTGGAAGAAGGGGGAGAAGTGCTGTTGAGCGGGCCTGTAGGACCTGCATGGAGGACAGCTAAGACTATGATAACAGACCTCATAGAATACCTGGAATGGAGAAGCAGGATCCAAACACCAGCAGCATAAATACATTATAATAGAGGCGCCTTGAAGGCACGGGTACCCTTTATTTACCTATGAGCATTCTCCCACTAATGGTGGGCGATGACCAAGCGTTCCAGCACCGAGCTGCATGAGGCCTAATCCAAGACTTCCGCCCCAGGGAGCCCAAGGGCTGAAACATTAGATTATGGCTTTCCGCATCGATTCGTGTCTTTTATGGCTCGTGGGGTTTATATGCATCGCCGGCTACAATATTTTCTGGGCCCGGCTGGGCGATGGGAGCCATGCTCCAAGCCCAGCTAGGCGAATCCTAGATGGGAGGCCCGGTGCCGCTGGGCTCGACAGTCACCCATGAACCCACAGGGATATCCAGATCCCTATGGGCGAGGAGGGAACTGATGAAAACCGCACCACAATGAAACCAGGAAGAAGCAGAGTGGTGTGGTTAGAGGAAGCGGGCTGCAATCATGGCTGATGCGGTGAAGAAGCTGAAGAATGAGATTAGGATGAGGGTGTGGAGGCTCTTAGAGGAGAGAGGTATTGCAAGGTTTCCCCGCCCCGTGTATGGCCGTATACCTAACTTCAAGGGGGCCGAGGAGGCTGCCCGCAGACTAGCCTCTGCCAGGGAGTTTATGAGAGCAGATTTGATCAAGGTTAACCCCGATAGTCCTCAGAGGCCTATTAGGAGGCTGGCGTTAAGGCAGGGTAAGATGCTGCTCATGGCTACACCTAGGCTTAGGCGGGGATTCATTCTGCTAGACCCATCACGGATCCCTGTAAGGCTGCATGACGCTGCATCCACTATTAAGGGTGCCTTTAAGCTTGGAAGAATTCTCAGCACCTCTGCTGAGCTCAGGAGGCTGCAGGAAATAGATCTCATGGTGACAGGATGTGTGGCTGTCTCCCCCAGACATGGGGAGAGGCTTGGCAAAGGGGGAGGGTACGCTGAACTCGAATACGGGATACTTAAGGAGATAGGGCTCCTAAGGGAAGGCACGCCAATAGCCACCACTATCCATGAAGCCCAGCTAGTAGATCACATACCTTTCGAGCCTCATGACCTCTCACTGGACATCATAGCCACGCCGAGAAGACTCATATACGTGGAGAATCCTGCACCCAGGCCTCAGGGAATATACTGGAAACTCTTAGACAGGGAGAAACTCGAATCAATACCCCTCCTAAAAGAACTATATAGGCGGTAGAAACTATGAGAAACCTGTAAAATCCTGCTCAGCATTCACATACTGCCTGAAGAGGGTTTTTATAGTTTTATGTATTTTATTAATAATAATGTTTATTTTGGTGCACTATGAAATGTTAATTGGTGCACCGGCTATGCATATTCCTGATGGGTTTCTGAGCCCTGTGTGGTGCGCAGCGACTTATGCTGCTTCAGCCTCCTACTTCGCGGCGGCTTATAGGAGGCTGAAGGCAGGATTGAATCCTGAGTTTATGTCGAGGATCACTGTGCTTGCTGCAGGCATCTTTGTTGCACAGATGCTTAACTGGCCTCTGCCTGGAGGAACGAGCCTGCACTTTGTTGGAGGGGCATTGGCGGCTATTCTCCTGGGCCCCTGGGCAGGTTCTCTCTGCCTCGGAATAGTGGTTACTACTCAGTGCCTCGTCTTCCACGATGGAGGTATAACTACTCTAGGCGCAAACCTGCTTAACATGGCTATAATAGACGTCCTAGTAGGCTACGCCGTATTTAAAGCGGTTGCAGGGCTAGGAGGAGCCGGAGGTAAGCGTGTATTCCTAGCAGGGTTTCTTGCAGGCTGGCTCGGCATAGTTGCTGCAGGCCTTGCATGCGGTGTTGAGATAGGGTTATCCCCTCAGTTCCCCTACGGAGTAGAAGTAACAGTGCCTGTCATGGCTGGTTGGCACGCTGTCCTAGGCCTTATAGAAGGTGCGGTGACAGGTCTTGTAGCCCAGCATGTATTGAGCAGGAGGGAATGGTGGAGGGGTGATAGGCTGTGAGCAGGCGTGTGATGTTCATCATAGTGGTGATGATCGTGGTGAGCCCGCTCTTCGGAATAGTGCTTGCAAATATGGTTGGCTACCATGAGCCCCTAGATGTCGCGGCGGAGAAGCTTGGCTTAAAGGATAGGACAGCTGAGCTTAACTGGACGCCGCTTGAAGACTACCAGGTGCCAGGCCTGCCCCCCATTCCAGGCTACATGGCCTCAGGCTTCATAGGAGTTGCACTCATACTCGGAGTAGGGTCACTGCTACGCAGGCTCGCTGCGGGGAGGAAGAGTTGAGAAGCCTCCTCTCAAGTCTGCTTAAAGAGCTTGCAGGAGTCATGGATGATCTGGGCAGGATTAACCTGTCTCCAAAGCTGAATCCACAGCTCCTTGCATGGAGCCTCACGGCGCTAACAATACTAGCAGCCTTCTCTCACACGCTTCAAGGCCCCCTACTAGCGTTGATCTTCACCCTGACGTTAGCAGCCCTCCTAGGAGTTGAGGCAAAGCCTTTAGCATCGATCCTAGCCTTATCCCTACTGCTAGGCGCTGCTCCATCAATCCCACTCCTATTCTCAAGCACAGGCCTCGTGAACGGGCTGGGCGATCTGGACGTACACGTACATATGAAGGGGCTGGTTGTAGCATCCTCTCTTACACTCAGAGTAGTGGCGGCGGCCTCACCTATGGCTGTAGCTGCACTATACCTGGGATGGCCCTTACTGGTGCGATCACTAGTGCCCCTGGAGAGAGATGTTAAGCCTGGTTCCCTACGACTCGTACCCATGCTTATCCCCAGGCTGGCCAGGCATGTTTCAAGCCTCCTAGCAGCGAGGGAGGCCAGGCTGATTAAGCCACGCATATGGGAGGAGTGGAGGATCCTGGCAAGCGCTGCGGGAGACATGTTGGCAGGTGTTAACTCTTACTCCTCAACCCTCATGCTGGCAGTAGAGGCTAGAAGCATAGCTTCAGTTAAGACTCACTGCAGGAATCCCAGCCTCCTAGACGCCTTGTATCTTGCGGCATGGCTTGTAATACTGGTTGGATGGGTGGTGGCCGAGCATTGCTACTAGAACTAAAGGATGTATGGTACAGATATCCAGGCATGGATGAATGTGCTCTCCGAGAAGTGGATCTAAGCTTGAGTGAAGGAGAGGCACTGCTGCTCACAGGGCCGAATGGGGCCGGTAAAACCACCCTGCTCCTCGTAGCTGCAGGCCTCCTAAAACCCCTTAGGGGAGACGTGTTACTGATGGGGAGATCTATTTGGGGGCAGCTTCCAGAGGCTAGGAAAAACATAGGCCTCTTATTCCAGAACCCCGAATCCATGCTCTTTAACCCGACGGTGCTGGATGAGATCGCATACGTGCCGCGTCAGCTAGCCCCCCCTGAGAAGGCTACCAGACTGGCGGCAGAGGCTGCAGGGATCCTGGGGCTCTCTGGAAGACTTCTAGGCCGTCCAACCTACGCGCTCAGCTATGGGGAGAAGAAGCTGGTGGCCCTAGCATCCATAATCTCCTATAAGCCCAGAATACTCCTACTAGACGAACCCTTCACAAACCTGCATCCAAGATATACTGAGAGGATTAAGGCGGTGCTCAGAGAGCATCTCAAGCATGGCGGAGGAATAATTATAGCCAGCCATGATGCGAAGCACTACTTAGGAATCACGCATAGGATTATATGTCTGGAGGAGGGCAGGATTACAGGGGAATTCCATTCAGGGAGGCTGAGCCTCGAGGAGCAGTGGGCGGGCTGTGAGCACTCCCTTAAGTCCTAGAAGCTTTGAGAGAAGCCTCTTAATCCTAGAGGAATCACCCTTCACAACTATGGCTAGCAGGCACTTCTCCCTGTCAAGATGCACATGTAGCACAGCCACTATTACATCTAGGAATCCGTGCTGCACATCTGTGAGAGCCTCATCCACCCCTTCAACCTCATGATTATAAACCACGCCTATAATGCCTGTGCTTCTCCCACTCCCCCTCCACCCATACTCTGAGACGAGGAGGCGTAGAGCCTCCTGGACAAGCCTAGACCTGCTTCCAATACCTAGGCTCCTAGCACATTGATCTAGCTTGCCAAGTAGATCCTCTGGAACATAGACGCCGAACCTGACTCCACCCAACATGATCCCCCGAAATAATACGTATTTATCGGCGAAAACTATTTGGTCTGCATTAATGGAGAGTACATCCACCTTATTCCACCATAAAGCCTCCACGTATTCAGCCCACTAGGCACAGTGAGAGATTAAGGAAAATATACGGATCTTTTCACCAGTACTGCGGGCGGCTAGGATGGAAGTATTACACTAGTCTTGGTTTTCCTTAAGCCTCTTCTCTTAAGCTCCGCGTATATCTCCCTGAGGCTATGCAGGTTTTCCTCACCGTAAAGAATTACCCCCTCCTCCAAGGCATCTATTATTATTGGGTTCCCCTTCCTTAGAAGTTTCTCCGCCTCGCGTAAAGTATATGGGTGAGGCTCAATGGGGATGTCTATTTCTTTGAGAAGGCTAAGTATTCTCCCTATCCTCTCCATGTAGTCTTCCTTGAAGTCTGCTATTATTAGGAGGTCGTAGTCGCTCCAGGGCCCCCAGTCTCCTCTAGCCCTAGAGCCGAAGAGTACGACTGCTCTAAGGCTCAGCTTGCTTGATAAGATCTCCACAGCTCTTCTCAGCGCTTCCATGCCTTTAGCCTTCATTTCTAATCATACCCTCAACATACTCTACTATTCTTCTGGCAGCCTTAAGAGCCCTCCTTGCAGCCACCTCATCGTACGCTTCATGCGGTGTACCTGAGGGATGAGCATTGGGGTATCTTGACGGTATGTAGTGTCTGTCAAGCTCCCTAGCACTTGCCAGCAGCCTTTCATCCACAGCTACTCCTGTCTTTTCAGCATATCTCTCGATCAGGATTCTTACGCTGTGCCCCCATGGAGCCTCATTAACACTATAGAGAAGCGCTTTTGCAGCCTTCTCACCCGCCTGGTGGGCATAGAATGCCGCCGCATTATACCTCTTCTCCCGTAGCAGGAGTTCAGCTGTCTCATAGTCCCACAAAGCCTCCTCCAGCCACCTCTTAGTCTCACCTTTCACAGCGCTGCTCCTCCAAGTATCAATGATCAGTAGGCCTTAAAGTAATCAAGGCTGCACTGGGAGCCAGGGTTCAGCACAGCATTAATAGCTGTTCATGGCAGTAGGAGTCACGGTGCTGGGAGGAGTGAGACACTCCACAGCCATAGTGGTTGCAGTTATAATAATTGTTGTGACAGGCCTTGCATACTATTATGTTGGCGGTAGAAGAACCATCAAGCCTGGCAGCCTGGTTTCAGGAGTCCCGCCTACATTGATTGTCCGAAGCAAAGCCTATGCTAACGCCTCAATAATACCTCCCAGGTACACTTGTAGCGGCATGGATGTCTCGCCCCCCATAATAGTGGAGAATGTGCCTGGAAACGCTAGGACACTAGCCCTAATAATGTATGATCCAGACGCCCCTCGGGGAATCTTCTACCACTGGATTATCTACAATATACAGGCAAACACCACTGTGACACTGCCCGAAGGATTACCATTAAGCCCTATGACCAGGTATGGAGTGCAGGGGAAGAATGGCTTCGGAACCATTGGTTACAGGGGGCCCTGCCCACCGCCTGGCAGTAGGCACCGCTACTATATACTCGTAGTAGCCCTTGACTCCAAGCTCAACCTACCGTCAGGGGCATCTGCAACCAGTGTTCTCAAGGCAGCTAAGGGGCATGTAGTAGCCTACGGCGTGCTGCTAGGATACTATGAACGCTAGCAGGAGTAAGACCCTATGGATGCATGGATGCCTGGCCTCCTTAATGCTACATCTCTCCCTTGAGGAACCTCTCTGTGAGGCTGTTCTCAGGGCTTTCAAGCATCTTTGAGGCGCTTCCCCACTCCACTACTCTACCCATATATAGGAAGGCTATGTAGTCTGACACGCGTGCAGCCTGGCTTGGAGAATGTGTGACGAGGATTATTGATACTTCTTCTTTCAGGGATCTAAGGGACTCCTCTATTCTGCGGGTATTAGAGGGGTCTATGTTGGCTGTAGGCTCGTCGAGCAATAGTAGTTTAGGCTTGACTGCAAGTGCTCTGGCCAGGCATAGCCTCTGCTTCTGGCCTCCGCTAAGCTTTGATGGAGGGTCATGCAGCCTATCTTTAACCTCATCCCACAGCATGGCTTTCCTCAAAGCCCACTCCACGATCTTGTCCAGCTCCTCTCTGCTCCTCGCGATCCCGTTAAGCCTAGCCCCTATAGCCACATTGTCATATATGCTTAGATGTGGGAATGGGTTCGGCTCTTGGAACACCATGCCTATGCTCCTACGTATAACGTATGGGTCACTACTATACACGTCTTCGCCGAATATCCTAACCTTCCCCTCAACCCTAGCATAAGGTACTAGATCTATGAGCCTGTTAATGGCTCTGAGCAGTGTGCTCTTACCCGAGCCGCTTGGACCCATAATTGTGAAGACAGAGTTGCTGGGAGCATTAAAGCTCACGCAATCCAGTATTTTCCTGCCTCTCAGATGAACTGTTAGACACTCAGCCTCCACAGCGTTCATCAGAGTTCCACCTCCTTTACAAGTGATCTAAGCGCAGTGAATACGGCAATATATATGGCTAGCAGTATTAGTGATGCCCCCCATGCAACCTCATGGTATACCTTGTAGGGGGTTAGGGCGAACTGATATATTAGGAGGGGGACAGCATCTATGGGTTTATTCAGGCCCCGATAATATGTGTGCCTACTACCACCTATAGTGAAGAGGAGGGGGGCAGTCTCACCGCTGGCTTTCGCCAGGCCTATAAGCACACCTGCAATTATCCCCCTCCTAGCTATTCCCACGAAGACGTTGAAGAGTGCTTCAAGCCTAGTCATTCCGAGGCTGAAGGCAGCCTCCCTATAAGTCCATGGAATAGAGGCAAGCGCGTTCTCAACATGCGTATATATGTATGGGAGGGATACTATTGCTAGGGCAAGGGCTCCTGCAAGGGCTGAGAAGCTCCTCATAGGTATAACCATCAGCGTGTAGACAAGCATGCTTACAAGTATGGTTGGTATCTCTATGAACGACCTTGTAATCAGGCTCGTGGCCTTCGATACTATGCTTCCAGGATACTCGACTGCTAGGACGGCTGTGAAGAAGGCTAGGGGCAAGCCTATTATCGTTGTAAG